>NZ_JBIAVS010000007.1:378366-423555 GCF_042894545.1 Streptomyces sp. NPDC001530 | reverse complement strand
CGGGGGCTGTGGCGCTGTGCCTCTGTTTCGGGGTTGTGGCGCTGTGACCCTGTCCGGGGCTGCGCCCCGCGCCCCTGCCCGGGGGCTCCGCCCCGTCCCCACCGGGGGCTCCGCCCCCAGGGCCCCCGCCAAGGGCTCCGCCCCTGGACCCCGCTCCTCAAACGCTGGAGGGGCTGGATCCTTCGCCGGACGGGGCTGGAATGTTTCAGCCCGTCCGGCGTTTGAGGATGAGCGCGTCAGCGCGATACGGGGGGTCTGGGGGGGCGGGGCCCTCCAGGGACGGGAAGGGTAGGGGCGGCGGGGGCGAAGAAACCCGTCGCCAGCCACGGTGGGCCCTGGCGTACCGGCCCCGTAGGGCGAGGGGCGAGGCTCGCTTGTCGTAGCCGTTACGCTGGAGGCGTGGCAGTCGTCGATGTATCCGAAGAGCTCAAGTCCCTCTCCTCGACCATGGAGTCGATCGAGGCCGTCCTGGACCTCGCCAAGCTGAGGGCAGACATCGCCGTGCTCGAGGAGCAGGCGGCCGCGCCGTCCCTGTGGGATGACCCGGACGAGGCGCAGAAGATCACCAGCAAGCTGAGCCACCTCCAGGCGGAGGTCAGGAAGGCCGAGGCGCTCCGCGGGCGTATCGACGATCTGAGCGTGCTCTTCGAGATGGCCGAGGAGGAGGACGACCCGGACACCCGCGCCGAGGCGGAGACCGAGCTCGCCGCCGTCAAGAAGGCGCTGGACGAGATGGAGGTCCGGACGCTGCTCTCGGGCGAGTACGACTCCCGGGAAGCCGTCGTCACCATCCGTGCCGAGGCCGGCGGCGTCGACGCCTCCGACTTCGCCGAGAAGCTGCAGCGCATGTACCTGCGCTGGGCGGAGCGGCACGGCTACAAGACGGAGCTCTACGAGACCTCGTACGCGGAAGAGGCCGGCATCAAGTCGACCACCTTCGCCGTCCACGTCCCGTACGCCTACGGCACGCTCTCCGTGGAGCAGGGCACCCACCGGCTCGTGCGCATCTCGCCCTTCGACAACCAGGGCCGTCGGCAGACCTCCTTCGCCGGTGTCGAGATCCTGCCCGTCGTCGAGCAGACCGACCACATCGAGATCGACGAGTCCGAGCTCCGGGTGGATGTCTACCGGTCGTCCGGTCCCGGCGGCCAGGGCGTCAACACCACCGACTCCGCCGTCCGCCTCACCCACCTTCCCACCGGCATCGTCGTCTCCTGTCAGAACGAGCGGTCGCAGATCCAGAACAAGGCCTCCGCCATGAACGTTCTGCAGGCCAAGCTCCTCGAGCGGCGCCGGCAGGAGGAGCAGGCCAAGATGGACGCCCTCAAGGGCGACGGCGGCAACTCCTGGGGAAACCAGATGCGTTCGTACGTCCTCCACCCGTATCAGATGGTCAAGGACCTGCGCACCGAGTTCGAAGTCGGCAACCCCGAGGCCGTGTTCGGCGGCGAGATCGACGGCTTCCTCGAGGCCGGAATTCGCTGGCGCAAGCAGCAGGAGAAGTAAGCGGGCAACAGGCGGGGGTGTTCACGCCCCATTGAGGCCCCTTTGTCGACAAGGCAACTGCCGTCCACCGGACGGCAGTTGCCTTTTGTGTGTGGGTTGTCTGGGTTTTACGTCACAGTCACATGTCCTCACGGCAGGCAAATGACGTTGATCCGGACATCGCGCACGCAACGACCTTGACGATGCTTTGAAAACTGGGAAGGGTAACGCGTGGCATGCGTATCTCTGGGGCGCATGTGAACCGGGGGGCTTGAGAGAAGTCACCTGTGACGCCGTGGCCCCGGGCGCTGCTCCATTGACGATCAGCTACTGGGGGTAGCAGGCAGATGACCAAGAAGACGCGGATCCGCGTGGCGCGGATTGCCGCCGGTGCGGTGATTGCCGCCGGTGCTTCGCTGACCGCAGCGGGTGCTGCTTCGGCTCTGGACCTCGGCGTGAACGTGGGCGGCCTGAACGTGGGCGCGAGCGCGGACGAGACCGGTGTCGGCGTGAATGTCGGTCTGGACGACCCGACTCCGACCCCGACCGAGACGGGTATCCCGACCGAGGAGCCCACGCCCACCGAGGAGCCGACTGAGCCCACGGAGGAGCCGACCGAGCCCACCGAGGAGCCCACCGAACCCACGGAGGAGCCCACGGAGCCCACGGAGGAGCCGACCGAGCCCACCGATGAGCCCACCGACCCGACCACCGAGCCGACCGACCCGGGCAACGGGAACGGCAACGGGAACGGCAACGGCAACGGGAACGGTGGCGGCAACAGCAACACCGACCCCGACGGTGGCTCCTCCACCCAGGAGGAGGGCTCCTCGGCCCTCACCGACACCGGCTCGGACACCTCGTCCGACACCTCGGCCCAGGGCAAGAACGACGGCGAGCTGGCCGAGACGGGTGCCGGTCAGACCGCGTTCCTGCTGGTCGGCGCGGCCACGATGATCGCCGGCGGTATCGGCTTCCGCCTGCTGCCGCGCCTCGCGGGCGGCCGCGGCGGTGCCGCCGCCTGACGGACACGTAGGTGAGAAGGGCCCGGAGCAGCTCGCTCCGGGCCCTTCTCATGTCATCAACCTCACAGGGCGGGCGCACCGCCCCCGCCGTCTCACCCCGTCTGGTGAGCCACCAGCGCCAGTGCCGCGATCAGCACGGCCAGCAGTGCGATCAGTGCCATGGGGTTCAGGCCGGCGAAGGGGCTCTCCTGCTGGAGTCGCTCCCGGTTCGCGCGGCAGACGGGGCAGCGGCCCTCGCTCACGGGCGCCGCGCAGTTCGCGCACACCAATCGGTCGTACGTCATGCGCTCGCCCTCCTTGCGCCTTCTCCGCGTACACAACGCTCTACTCAACGCTGCGGGGAACGCAACCGTTCCCCTTCCACTGTGCCAGGTTCCGTGGATTTCGGCGCGGCTCGCCTTATCCTGCCCCGCGGTTTGGGGGTCAGTCTCGAAAACGGGCGCTCTCGCAGGGGTGGCTGGGGTCGTTTGCGCCGCTGCGCGGCCCGCTGTGGTTGCTCGCGCCCACGCGGCGGAGCCGCACAATGTCACAGCCCCGCGCCCTGACGGGGCACCCCCCCCTGGGCCTGCACAAACGGGCACAACCCCGGCGCAACCCCTACCAGCGCCTGCGCTCGCATGCCCGGGTCGCGTATGGTCACGCACACCTACCCCCGGCGACCCGTGGTGCATCCGTGATCCGATTCGACAATGTCTCCAAGGTCTACCCCAAGCAGACCCGCCCCGCTCTCAGGGATGTCTCCCTGGAGGTCGAGCGTGGTGAGTTCGTGTTCCTCGTGGGGTCCTCCGGCTCCGGAAAGTCCACCTTCCTGCGGCTGATCCTCCGCGAGGAGCGGTGCAGTCACGGTCAGGTGCACGTCCTGGGCAAGGACCTCGCGCGCATCTCCAACTGGAAGGTGCCGCAGATGCGGCGCCAGTTGGGGACCGTGTTCCAGGACTTCCGCCTGCTGCCGAACAAGACGGTCGCCGAGAACGTGGCCTTCGCGCAGGAGGTCATCGGCAAGTCGCGCGGCGAGATCCGCAAGTCCGTGCCCCAGGTGCTCGACCTCGTCGGGCTCGGCGGCAAGGAGGACCGGATGCCCGGCGAGCTGTCCGGTGGTGAGCAGCAGCGTGTGGCCATCGCGCGAGCCTTCGTGAACCGGCCCAAGCTGCTCATCGCCGACGAGCCGACCGGAAACCTCGACCCGCAGACCTCCGTCGGCATCATGAAGCTGCTCGACCGCATCAACCGGACGGGCACGACCGTGGTGATGGCGACCCACGACCAGAACATCGTGGACCAGATGCGCAAGCGCGTCATCGAGCTGGAGAAGGGCCGTCTCGTCCGCGACCAGGCGCGCGGCGTCTACGGCTACCAGCACTGATCATCGTCCACGGAAAGGTCTGAAGAAGACGCCATGCGCGCGCAGTTCGTTCTGTCGGAGATCGGTGTCGGTCTCCGCCGCAATCTGACCATGACCTTCGCGGTCATCGTCTCGGTCGCCCTCTCGCTCGCCCTGTTCGGCGGTTCGCTCCTGATGAGCGACCAGGTCAACACGATGAAGGGCTACTGGTACGACAAGGTCAACGTCTCGATCTTCCTCTGCAACAAGAGCGATGCCGAGTCCGACCCCAACTGCGCCAAGGGCGCGGTGACCGCCGACCAGAAGAAGCAGATCCTCGCCGACCTGGACAAGATGTCCTCGGTCGTCGAGAAGGTCTCCTACGAGTCCGCGGACCAGGCGTACAAGCACTACAAGGAGCAGTTCGGCGACTCCCCGCTGGCCAGCTCCCTCACACCGGACCAGATGCAGGAGTCGTACCGGATCAAGCTGAAGGACCCGGAGAAGTACCAGGTCATCGCGACCGCCTTCGACGGGCGGGACGGCGTGCAGTCCGTGCAGGACCAGAAGGGCATCCTGGACAACCTCTTCGGGCTGCTCAACGGCATGAACTGGGCCGCGCGCGCGGTGATGGCGATGATGCTCGTCGTCGCCCTGATGCTGATCGTCAACACGGTGCGTGTCTCGGCGTTCAGCCGTCGTCGTGAAACGGGCATCATGCGGCTCGTGGGCGCCTCCGGCTTCTACATCCAGGCGCCGTTCATCATGGAGGCCGCCGTCGCCGGGCTGATCGGTGGCGGTGTCGCGTGCGGCTTCCTGCTGGTCGCCCGCTACTTCATCATCGACCACGGTCTGGCACTGTCCGAGAAGCTGAATCTGATCAACTTCATCGGCTGGGACGCCGTGTTGACGAAGCTGCCGCTCATCCTCGCGACGAGTCTGCTGATGCCCGCGCTGGCCGCGTTCTTCGCGTTGCGCAAGTACCTGAAGGTGTGACGCATGCCAAGGGGGCCGTACTGCCAACCGGCGGTACGGCCCTTCGCCTTGTCCTAGACTCACCGGCATGTCAGGTCGTGACCCGTTCTGTGAGCCCCGCCGCATCCGCCGCGGGGCCGCCCTGACCTTGCTGTTCGCGAGCGTCCTCGTCGCCGGTGCGGCGACCGGATCCTTCTCCGACCCCGGCCGGAAGTCCCCTTCTCCTACGCCCCGTTCGACGACTGCGGCCCACCACGAGGACGTCACCGAGGCCGCCGCCGAGGCGATGGCCGACGGCAAGTCGCCCATGGAGGCCGCCGAGCGCGCCGTCAGCCGCAGCGGCGACCGCTGGGGCGCGGTCTACTCCCAGGGAGAGTACGAGGAGTTCGAGGAGGCCCTGGACGGCCAGTACACCGGCGTCGGGCTCTGGGCCCGGCGCGAGCGCGACGGACGGATCGAAGTGACCCGCGTGCAGACCGGATCGCCCGCGGCAGACGCGGGGATCCGCAAGGGAGACCGGCTGCGCAGCGTCGACGGCGAGAAGGTCGACGGCCGGCCGGTCACCGAGGTCGTCTCGTTACTGCGCGGCGACGCGGACGACGCGGCCGCCGGTACGGAGGTCTCCCTCGGCCTGGAGCGCGGCACGCGCGCGTGGAGCCGGACTCTGCGCCGCGCCAGGCTGTCCACCGACTCAGTGACCGTCCACAAGCTCCCCGGCGGCGTCACGGTGATCAAGGTCGCCGCCTTCACCAAGGGCTCGGGCGATCTCGTACGCACCGCCGTCGCTCAGGCGCCCCGGCGGGCCGGCATCGTCCTCGACCTGCGCGGCAACTCCGGAGGCCTGGTCACCGAGGCCGTCACCGCCGCCTCCGCCTTTC
The DNA here is from genome assembly GCF_042894545.1 of Streptomyces sp. NPDC001530. Taxonomy (NCBI): domain Bacteria; kingdom Bacillati; phylum Actinomycetota; class Actinomycetes; order Kitasatosporales; family Streptomycetaceae; genus Streptomyces; species Streptomyces sp. NPDC001530. Next base: position 417,871 of record NZ_JBIAVS010000007.1, on the reverse strand, counting down.
TCGACGGCGGCCTCGTCGCCACGTACGACGAGCACGGAAAGCAGCGCGCCCTGCACGCCGACCCCGGCGGCGACACGGCAAGACCCCTGGTCGCGCTTGTCGACGGCGGCACGATGAGCGCGGCCGAGCTCCTCACCGGAGCCCTCCAGGACCGCGGCCGCGCGGTCGTCGTCGGCTCCAGGACCTTCGGCAAGGGCTCGGTACAGATGCCGAGCCGGCTGCCCGACGGCTCCGTCGCCGAGCTGACCGTCGGGCACTACCGCACCCCCTCCGGGCGCGGCGTCGACGGGCGGGGCATCACGCCCGACCTGGAGGCGGACAAGAAGTCCCTGGAGCGGGCCGAGACGGTGCTCAGCGGCCTCGGGGAAGCGTCCTAGCCGACCGCTCGTGGTCTTCGTGACCGACCGCTCGTCGTCTTCGTGACCGACCGCTTGTGGTCTTCGTGACCGGCCGTTCGAGGTCCTCGGTGACCGACCGTTCGAGGTCCTCTTAATCTTCTTTCCCCCCGACCCCCCTGTAGTGCGAAAATGGCCAGCACTATGAGCAAGGGAATGTACGTACCGAAAGAGTCCCAGCCGAAGCAGGGCGGGGCGGCCTCCGCCAAGGCCAAGGACGGCAAACGCAAGATCGTCGCCCAGAACAAGAAGGCGCGGCACGACTACGCGATCATCGACACCTACGAGGCCGGGCTCGTCCTGACCGGCACCGAGGTGAAGTCGCTGCGCCAGGGACGCGCCTCGCTGACCGACGGCTTCGTCCAGATCGACGGGAACGAGGCGTGGCTGCACAACGCCCACATCCCCGAGTACAGCCAGGGCACCTGGACCAACCACTCCGTGCGCCGCAAGCGCAAGCTGCTCCTGCACCGCGAGGAGATCGACAAGCTGGAGTCGAAGTCCCAGGAGACGGGTCACACGATCGTGCCCCTGGCCCTGTACTTCAAGGACGGCCGGGCGAAGGCCGAGATCGCGCTCGCGCGCGGTAAGAAGGAGTACGACAAGCGGCAGACCCTGCGCGAGAAGCAGGACCGGCGGGAGTCGGACCGCGCGATCGCGGCGGCGAAGCGGAAGCAGCGGGGCGAGTAGGCGGCCCCCCGGCGGGCGGCCGGCGGGAATAGGCTGGCATCGGCGTGCGTTGGTCACGTACGATGGCATCTGCACCTCAGAGCGGGTGCGTGCACCTCACAAGGTGCGAGCTTGAAAAATCAACATGGGGATGATCGGTTTCGACAGCGGCTGTTGAAGCAGGGGAAGCGTGTCGAGGAAGCGGCAATGATCTCGTAAACCATATGTCGCAAAAAATAATCGCCAACACCAAGCGCGATTCCTTCGCCCTCGCTGCCTAAGTAGCGACTTGCGAAGTGTCAGCCCGGGGCTGTTCCCGACCCGGATCCTGGCATCAGCTAGGGAACTAAACTCCTAGACCCGGTCACGGGGTGTAGGAGGAAATCAAACAGTGGCTGGGCCCGTCGGCGACTTGTTCGCGTGATCACCGGGGCCGAGAAAATCGCAGCGAACTGCACACGGAGAAGCCCTGATTTTGCACCGTTGGACGCGGGTTCGATTCCCGCCATCTCCACTCATCCCATGTGGGTCGGGCCCCGCTGCCTTTGGCAGCGGGGCTTTTCCTTTGGCGACTTTCAGCGACTTTCAACGTTCAGCGACCTTCTGCAACCTTCAGTGACCTTCAGCGAAGCGAGAAGGTCGACAGGCGCAGGCCGTCGCTCAGCACCAGATACACGTCCTGGCGGCCCTTCGCCGCCGAGGTCAGGTCGGTGCTCACCGTCTCGTAGTCATACGCCGACGCCGTGCCGTCCATGTGCGCCGTACCGACCAGCGCCCCGGTGGGCGACCCGAGGCGGACCTCGATCGTGCCTGCCGCTCCTGCCGCCTGGGCCGTGAACGTCCGGGCCCCGGAGCCGAGTTGGGCATCCGTGAACTTCAGCCACGCGCCGTCCCCGGTGGAACCCACCGCCGTCCCGCGTACCTTCGACTCGTCGACCAGCCGTACGTCCGCGTAGTCGTCGAAGTTCTCCGCGCGCGTCACCTTGGCGAGGTTCCGGGCCGGGATCGTCTCGCCCCGCGCCTGCAGCGACGTACGGGCGCGGATGTCGGACGACGAGGCGCCGACCAGGACGTCGTACGTGCCGCTCTCCACGACCCACTTGGAGCGCGTGACGTCCCAGTGCGCGAGGTCCTTCGTGCGGAGTTTCAGCGTCACCGTCTTCGTCTCGCCCGGCTTCAGTGACACCCTCGCGTAGGCCTTCAACTGCTTCAGCGGCTGTTTGTCGCGCGAGGTCCGCTGGTGCGTGTAGAGCTGGACGACTTCGTCGCCGGCCCGGCGTCCGGTGTTCGTCACCGCCACCTCGTAACCGCCGTCGACGTGCTTGAGCGCGCCGTAGCGGAAGGAGGTGTACGAGAGGCCGTAGCCGAAGGGGTAGAGGGGCTGCCCCTTGAAGTACTGGTAGGTGCGGTCGGACTTGATGATGTCGTAGTCGAGAATCGACGGGAGATCCGACTCCGACTGGTACCAGGTCTGGGTGAGGCGGCCCGCCGGGTTCGCGTCGCCGTAGAGGAGGTCGGCGAGGGCGTTGCCGGTCTCCTGGCCCGCGTGGGTGGTCCACAGGACGGCCGGTACCTCCTTCTGAAGGGCACCGAGGGTGGTCGGGTAGCTGTTCTCGACGATCACGACGGTCTCCGGGTTGGCCGCGTGCACCGCCTTGACCAGGGCTTCCTGCGAGGGCGCCAGGCCCATGTCGGCACGGTCGTGGTCCTCGCGGCCGTTGATCGACGGCATCGAGCCGACCACGACCACCGCCGTGTCCTTGCCCTTCACCGCGGCCACGGCCTCGTCGAGCCCGCTGCGGACGACGTCCTTCGCGTAGTGCGCGGCCCGCTCCTTGGAGACCAGGCCGAGGGTGCCGTCGTCGCCGGTCGGGCCGAGGTAGACGGGGTTCGACCACCAGGACTCGCCGGTCTCGTACCCGGCGTACCGGAGCAGGTAGGTGCCGTCGTCCTGCCGCTCCAGCTTGAACTGCTGCTGGACGAACCAACCGTTCGGCTGCACTTGATCATTGACGAAGTTCGACCAGTTGTAGCCGACGTACTTGCCGTTGGCGGCCGAGCGCAGGGTCACGATGCCGGAGCCCCAGTCGAATACGTCGAACTGGGAGGCCGTGCCCGACTCCGCGCTCTCCTTCAGGGCCGCTCCCTCGGCCGCCGTGCCCGCCGTGACGTACTTCCCCGTCGCCGTGTCCTTCAGCGCGATACGGTCCGTGCCCTCGCTGCTGGTCACCTCCGTGCCGAGCTTCGACGCGATGCCTTTGGCGGGCGTGACCGCGTACGGCAGGGTGCCCGAGTACCAGTCGGTGTAGAGGGTGTCGGCGAGGGGGCCGACGACCGCGACGTCCTTCGCGGACTTCTTCAACGGCAGCGCGTTCTGGTTCTTCAGGAGCACCGCCGCCTCCGTCGCCGCCTCGCGGGCCAGCTTCTGGTGGGCCGGGCTGTTGATCACCGACTTGTCGATGGAACCGAACGTGCCGCCGTTCGGGTCGAATTCGCCGAGCCGGACGCGGACGGCGAGGATGTGGGAGACGGCCGTGTCGATGTCCGACTCCTTCAACAGGCCCTGCTGGATAGCCGAGTTGACGGCGGTGACCGTCGGCCCGGAGTCCGCGCTGTTGTCCGTGAAGCTGTCGATGCCGGCCTTCAGCGCGGCCGCGTCGCCCTCGGCGAGCGTGGGGTAGTAGTTCTGGGTGGCGGGGAGCAGGTTGCCGGGGGCGAAGGCGTCGGTGACGTTCAGCAGATCGCGCGAGGTCCAGGTCCGTACGACGTCGTTCAGGTCCGGACTGACCGTGTTGGGGCGGCCGTTGACCAGGTTGTAGGAGGACATGACGCCCGTCGCCGCGTCCGCCTGGATCGCCGGCTTGAAGGCCGCCTCGTCGTACTCGTGCAGCACGCGCGGGCGCAGGTCGGAGGACGTCGTCGCGCGGTGCACCTCGTTGTTGTTGGCGAGGTAGTGCTTGAGGGTGGGGGCCGTCTTGAGGTGGTCGGGGTCGCCGCCGGTCAGGCCGTCGCCGTACGCCGTCGAGATCGAACCGGTGAGGTACGGGTCCTCGGAGTAGCCCTCCTCGTTGCGTCCCCAGCGCGGGTCGCGCAGCAGGTTCACCACCGGCGCCCAGAGGTTGAGGCCCCAGCCGTCCGGGCGGTCCTGCTGGAAGCCGCGCGCCTCGTCGCCGACCGCCGAGCCGACCTGCTCGATCAGCGCCGGGTCCCAGGTCGAGGCGAGCCCGACCGCCTGCGGGAACACGGTCGTCTTGCCGAGCCAGGCGACGCCGTGCAGCGCCTCGGTGCCGGTGCGGAACGCCTGGATGCCGAGGCGGGGGATGGCGGGTTCGTGCTGGTGGAGGAGGGAGATCTTCTCGTCGAGGGTGAGTCTTGCGAGCAGGTCGTCGACGCGCTGATCGACGGAGAGCCGGGGATCGCGGAACGCGTACGCGGGGTCGTCGGCCGCGGCCGGCACGGTGGCGCCGAGGCCGGCGATCAGGGTCATCGCGATGACGACCGTTGTTCTCTGTCTTCTCTTGCCTTTCATGACACGGCTCCTTCGACTAGGGCCTTGCACTTGGGCGGTCCATGGCACTTCAGGGGGCTGCACGGCGGGCCGTGCTCGCCCGTTCCGTCAGCCGGGGAGTGAGCAGCGTCGCCTCGGGCACGTCCGTGCCGCCCAGCTTCTTCATCAGCAGCTCCACCGCCTGTGCGCCCACCTCGGCGGACGGCAGGGCGATGGACGAGACGGGGACGCGGACGCCCTCGGCGAGCTCGTCCGGGCAGATGGCGGTGACGGACAGATCGCCGGGGACCCGTAGACCGAGCTGCTCGAAGGCGTCGATCAGCGGCTCCAGGATCGGTTCGTTGTGCACGACGACTCCGGTCAGCGCGGGTTGTTCGCGCAGCAGTTGCTCGGCGACCCGGCGGGCGGCGGCGGGCGAGGCCTCGCAAGGGTGGACGGAGGACGCGAGGCCGTTCCGGTCGGCGGCGGCCGTGAACCCCTCCACCACACGCTGGGCGAACGCCGTCCCCCGCACATACACCTCGGGCGGTGACCCGACGAGCGCGACGACCCGGTGCCCGAGCCCCGCAAGGCGCTCGACGCACAGTTCGCCCGCCGCCTTGAAGTCCAGGTCGATGCAGGTGAGCCCGTCCGGCTGCGCGGGGAACCCGATGAGCACGGACGGCCGGTCCAGGGCGCGCAGCAATGGCAGCCGGGCGTCGTGGAGCTGGACGTCCATCACGATCAGCGCGTCCACGAGCGCGGTGTCCGCGACCCGCCGCAGCCCGTCCTCGCCCTCCTCCTGGGTGAGCAGCAGCACGTCGTGGTCGTGCCGTCGCGCCGCCGTCACCACCGACACCGCGAACTGCATCACGACGGGCACATGGATGCCCGCCCGCAGCGGCACCACCAGCGCCAGCACGTTCGACCGGCTGCTGGCCAGCGCCCGCGCACCCGCGTGCGGGCGGTAGCCCAGCTCGCGGATGCTCGCCTCGATGCGCTGCCGGGTCTCCTCGGAAATCGGGCGCTTACCGCTGAGGGCGTACGAGACGGTGCTGGGGGACACCCCGGCGTGCCGCGCCACATCGGTGATCTTGACCATGCTCAGTTCAGCTCCAACGACAAGAAGCCCGTCCCGGCCTTCGCCCGTGTCTCCCGCCCACCCGCGGCGAGCCCCCACGGCGCCGAAGGATCACTCGACGAGGCCCGCAGTGTGTCCCCTTCGCGTACGACGGTGAAGGTGACGTCGCCTATCGGCACCGTGACCTGCGCGCCCCGCTCCAGGCCGTACGCGCGCAGGGTGACCCCGTCGGCGTGGTCGTAGTCGGGCCGGTCGTCCACCGCACCGACCGGGATCACAGCACCCGGCCGTACCAGCAGGGGCACGTTCAGGAACCCGTGCCCCTCGCGCACCCAGCGCGGACCGGTCACCGTCCGCCCGCTCAGGAAGTGGGTCCAGGTGCCCTCGGGCACGTAGTACGAGACGTCCCCCTCGTCGCTGAAGACGGGCGCGACCAGCAGATCGGAGCCGAGCATGTACTGCCGCTCCAGATGCGCGCACCCCGGATCGTCCGGGAACTCCAGCACCATCGCCCGCATCATCGGCACGCCCTCCGCGTGGGCGGTGCGGGCGGCCTCGTACAGATAGGGCATGAGGCTGAGCTTCAGCCGGGTGAACAGCCGCAGGACGTCCACGGCCTCCTCGTCGAACAGCCAGGGCACGCGGTACGAGGACGATCCGTGCAGCCTGCTGTGCGAGGACAGCAGCCCGAAGGCGATCCACCGCTTGAACAGCGCGGGCGTCGGCGTCCCCTCGAACCCGCCGATGTCATGGCTCCAGAACCCGAACCCCGACATCCCAAGGCTCAGCCCGCCGCGCAGCGACTCGGCCATCGACGCGTACGTCGCCTCGCAGTCGCCGCCCCAGTGCACCGGGAACTTCTGGCTCCCGGTGGTCGCGGAGCGGGCGAAGACGACGGCCTCGTGTTCGCCGCGGTGTTTGCGGAGCACATCGAAGACGGTCTGGTTGTAGAGGTAGGTGTAGTAGTTGTGCATCCGTTCGGGGTCGGCGCCGTCCGCGTAGGCGACATCGACGGGGACCCGTTCGCCGAAGTCGGTCTTGAAGCAGTCGACGCCCTGCGCGAGCAGCGCCTCCAGCTTGGACGCGTACCAGTCACGGGCGTCCGGGCTGGTGAAGTCGACCAGCGCCATGCCCGGCTGCCACAGGTCCCACTGCCAGACGCTGCCGTCCGGCCGCTTGAGCAGATGCCCGAGGGCCCGCCCCTCCGCGAACAGCGGCGACCGCTGCGCGATGTAGGGGTTGATCCATACGCAGATCCGCAGCCCCTTGTCCTTCAGCCGCGCCAGCATCCCCTCCGGATCGGGAAAGACCCGCGGATCCCACTGGAAGTCGCACCAGTTGAACTCGCGCATCCAGAAACAGTCGAAGTGGAAGACGGAGAGCGGGAGTTCGCGCTCCCGCATGCCGTCGATGAAGGACGTGACGGTGGCCTCGTCGTAGGAGGTGGTGAAGGACGTCGACAGCCACAGCCCGAACGACCAGGCGGGCGGCAGGGCCGGACGCCCGGTGAGCGCCGTGTACTTGCGCAGGATGTCCTTCGGGGTCGGACCGTGGATGACGTAGTACGTCAACTGCTGTGTCTCGGCGCTGAACTGGACCCGGGAGACCGCCTCCGAGCCGACCTCGAACGACACCCGGCCCGGGTGGTCGACGAAGACGCCGTAGCCCGCGTCCGTCAGATAGAAGGGGACGTTCTTGTACGCCTGTTCCGTCGCGGTGCCGCCGTCGGCGTTCCACATGTCCACGACCTGGCCGTTCTTGACGAGCGGCCCGAAGCGTTCGCCGAGACCGAAGACCTGGGTGCCGACGCCGAGGTTCAGCTGCTCACGCAGATAGTGGGCGCCGGTGGCGTCCCGCATGATGCCCATGCCCTTGGGCCCGCTACTAGTGAGGGTGCGGCCATGGGCGAGGAAGTCGATGTGCCAGGGGCTGGTGCGGGCGACCCGGACGGACAGCGCGCCCGCGGTCAGGGTCGCGTGCTCGTCGTCGTACTCCACCTGAGGGGTGAACTCCTCTTTGCCCACGTCGAATTGAGGGCGTCGCGGTTCCTCGCCCTGGAAGTGCGTGAACGTGACGCCGATGACGTCGGGCATCGGCGCGTGCGCGCTGATCGTCACGACCGGTCCCTTCAGCAGGTCGCCGCGGTGGCGGATGGGCTGCGTCGGCGCGTGGATCTCCAGGCCGCCGGGCCCGGAGGTCACGTCGAGGACCTCGACCGGGTGGGCCGCGGTGACGCCCTCGCGCAGGAGCCAGTAGCCGTCGGTGAACTTCATGTGGGGGGTCCTTACTTCACGGCACCCACGGCGATGCCGCGGGTGAGGGTCCGCTGGAAGACGAGGAAGAAGACGATGGCGGGCAGCACGCCGAGCAGGGCGGCCGCGTTCGTCATCGTGGCGTCCATCAGACGCTGGCCCTGGAGGACGCCGAGGGCCACCGACACGGTCTGGTTGTCGTTGGAGATCAGCATGACCAGGGGCAGCAGGAATTCGTTCCAGGTCCAGATGAAGAAGAAGACGAGGAGCACGCCGATGGTGGGCCGGCTGACCGGGACCACGATCCGCCACAGCACCTGCCACTTGTTCGCCCCGTCGATCCGGGCGGCCTCGATGATCTCGCGCGGGAACTGGCCGAGGACGGAGGAGAGGAGGTACGTGCCGAAGGCCGCCTGGACGACCGTGAACACGATGATCACGCTGAGCCGGGTGTCGTAGAGACCGACCTGCTTGCTCAGGTAGTAGATCGGGTAGACCAGCGCCTCCTGCGGCAGCATGTTGGCGAGGACGAAGAAGGCGAGCACCCAGGTGCGGCCCTTGATGCGGCCGATGCCGATCGCGTACGCGTTGAGGACGGAGAGGACGGCGGCGCCGATCGCCACGAAGCCCGATATCAGTACCGAGTTGACGAGCTTCTGGCCGAAGTCGACACGTTCCCAGAAGTCCTTGATGCCGTCGAAGTAAAAGCCCTCGGGCAGGCTGAGCGGCCCGTTCTCCGAGTACTCGGCCGGCGACTTGATGGCGTTGACCGCGACGATGAGGAACGGCAGCACCATGAACAGGGCCGCGATGACGAGGGCGACGAGCACCGGATAACGACGTAGGGCGGTCATGCGCGGATCCCTTCCTCGGCGTCCTCGGCCCGGGTCTGGAGTTTGAGGCCGATCAGGGCCAGGACGAGGATGATCACGGTCAGCACGGTGGAGATCGCGGCGCCGTAGCCGACCTGGGTCTTCTCGAAGAAGGTCGTGAAGGAGAAGTAGGAGGGCACGTCCGTGGCGCCGCCCGGTCCGCCCTTCGTCAGCACGTACACCGCCCCGAACACCTTGAGCGCGGCGATCGTGCACCACAGAAGGACGACGTAGATCTCGGGCCTGATCTGCGGCAGCGTGATGTGCCAGAAGCGGCGCCACCAGCCCGCGCCGTCCAGCTCGGCGGCCTCGTACAACTGCGGGTCGACGCGTTGCAGTCCCGCCATGAAGACGACCAGCGGGAAGCCGATCTGCACCCACACCATCACGCCCATGACGCTGTAGAGGGCGATATCGGGGTCGCCGAGCCAGTCCCGCTGCCAGGAGCCGAGACCGACGGCCTTCAGCAGCTCGTTCAGGGAGCCGTTGTCGGGCGCGAGGATCCAGCTCCACACGATGCCGGCGACGGCGATGGGCAGGACCTGCGGAAGGTAGAAGCAGGCACGGAGTACGGCCGCGATCCTGCTGCCGAAGTGCTTGCCGACGAAGTCGAACAGGGCGGCGGCGAGGACGAGTCCGACGACGGTCGGTACGGCGGCCATGGCGACGACCATGAACACGCTGTGCCGGAAGGACGCCCAGAACTCGGAATCGTCCATCAGCTCGCGGTAGTTGGCGAGCCCGGACCACTTCGGGCTGCCGACGCCCTGCCAGTCGGTGAAGCTGACGCCGGTGTTCATCAGGAACGGGACGACGATGACGGCGAGGAAGGCGAGGATGCCGGGGAGCAGAAAGAGGGCGTAGGAGGTGCGGGGGCGGCGCGGGGGCCTCAGGGCGTGCTGCTTGTGGACCACCCGGCCGCCCCGCTCGACGGTGACCGTCATGTCTTCGGTACGCCCTTGTCGTACGCCTTCTGCAACGCGCTCAGATAGGCGTCCGGTTTCTCGCTCCCCGTGATCAGCTTCTGCGTCTCGGAGACCAGGACGTCGTAGAAGCCGGCGACGGGCCAGTCGGGATAGAAGGCCAAACCGTCCTTGCCGGACAAGGTGTTGAAGTTGGCGATGAGGGACTTGGACTGCGGATCGGTGATGGCGGCCGGGTCGGCGGCCACCGGAACGCCGCCGTTGTTGCCCAGCAGGTTCTGGATCTTCTTCGACATGGTGATGTCGATGAAGTCGTAGGCGAGATCCTTGTTCTTGGCGTTCTTGGGGACCACCCAGAGGTTTCCGCCGGAGCCGAGCGTGAGGTTGCTGCCCGGCCAGAGGAAGGTGCCCCAGGCGAACTTGTTCTCCGTCTGGAAGCGGCCGTACCACCAGCTGCCGCTGAACAGGATGGGGCTCTTGCCCTGGATGAAGGAGACGCCCGCGTCCTCGGCCTTGGTGCCGGTGGACTTCTTGCTGATGTAGCCCTTCTTCACCCAGTCGGCGAAGGTCTCGGCGCCATAGGTCCAGGCGGCGTCGTGGAAGTCGGTCTTGCCCTTGTACAACTCGTACGAGTCGACCCACGACCGGTCGGCCTTCGACAGCGCCAGCTGGTAGAGGTACTGCTGGGCCATGTACTCGGCGCCGGCGTTCGCGAGCGGGGTGATGCCCTTCGCGACGAACTTGTCCATGGCGGCGGTGAGTTCGTCGGGGGTGGTGGGCTCGGCGATGCCGTACTTCTTGAAGAGGTCCTTGTTGTAGAACACCATCGTGTACTCGGCGTAGTTGGGTACGCCATACCACTTCCCGGAGCCCATGACCCCGTTGGTGTCGTACTGGCTGATGGTCCGCACGCCGCCGGTGATCTTCTTGTCCCAGCCGCGCTGGGTGGCCTCGGCGGTCAGATCGGTGAGCAGGCCCTGCTTGGAGAGTGCGCCCGCCGTCGCGTTGCCCTTGTTGTACTCCATGATGTCGGGCGCGTCGTTCGAGTTGAGGACCATCGGGGCGGTCTTCTGGATCTGTTCGAAGCCCTTCTCCTCGAACTTCACCTTGACGCCCGGATGCTTCGCCTCGAACTCCTTGATGGCCTCCTTCCAGGCCACGCCCATCGCGCTGTCGGGTCCTTCGTAGTGCCACAGCTTCAACGTCTTGCCGTCTGATCCGCCGCTGTCCGAGTCACCGCAGGAGGCCAGCAACAGTGACCCCACCAGGGCCACCGCCGTCGCCACCACACGCCGTCGTGTCGTCAACATCCACTGCCTCCAGGGGAGTTGGATGGGTTTCGGAGTCGTCACGCAGCATTCATCGAATCGTTTCGATGCGTGACGTCGAAGCGCTTCGACGGGGGAAGGTATGTGGGGGCTGCGGACGCGTCAATGGGGTGCGCGGGAATTGGGGCGGGGGTTCGGTGGGTCGGACACGTTTTAGCCCGTCCGGCGTTTGAGGACGAGCGCGAAGCGCGATACCGGGGGTCTGGGGGGCGGAGCCCCCCAGGTACGGGACGGGTAGGGGCGGAGGGGGCGAAAAGGGCGTCCACGCATGGCCACCCGCGCTCAGCGTCGCGCCGGGTGGCGTACCGCATCGCGTACGGCACCCCCCGTCGCGATCACGAGCGCGAGCGAAGCCGCCGCGACCGGAACCCCGTACCCCGCCGTCGCCGACACATGCTGCACCACCCACCCACCGGCCGCCGACCCGCAGGCGATCCCCCCGAGGAGGCCGGTCACGGCGAGGGTCATGCCCTCGTTCAACCGGCCGTCGGGCGTGCGGCGTTGGACCAGGGTCATGCCGGTGACCATGGTCGGAGCGGTGGCCGTCCCGGCGACGAGCAGGGCGCCCGCGAGGACCAGGAGGGAGCCCGACAGGGAGGCCGCGAGGAACGGCACGGTCATCAGCGCCGTCATGGCGGCGACGCACAGCGGGTAGCGCCGTTCGACGGGACCGGCCGGCTTCAGGGCCCCGTACAGCAGGCCCGCTCCGCACGAGCCCGCCGCCTGCAGGGCGAGGACCACGCCCGCGGCCGACTTGTGGCCCTGCGCGTCCGCGAACGCGATCGTGACGACCTCCATCGAACCGAAGACCGCGCCGGTGGCGAGGAAGGCGAGGAGGAGGGCGGGCATTCCGGCGGCCCGGACGGGCGACTTGGTGGCTTGCGTACGTCTCCGGGGCGGCGGCTCCGTCGAGCGCTGGGCGGCGAAGACCAGTACGCCGGTCATCATCAGGGCGCCCCCGACCAGCGTGCCCGCCTCCGGGAAGAAGGCCCCGCACAGGAAGGCCGCGAACACCGGCCCCAGCATGAAGCAGAGTTCGTCCGCGGCCTGTTCGAAGGAGTTCGCGGTGTGCAGCGCGGCCGGGTCGCCCTTGAAGAGGTGGGCCCAGCGGGCGCGTGACATGCCCCCGGTGTTGGGCGTCGTGGCCGTCGCGGCGTATGCGACGAAGAGGCTCCAGTCGGGCGCCCCGTAGTGCACACACAGCACCAGCGCGAGGCCGCCCAGCAGGGCGAACGCCGTGGCGGGCACGGCCACACGGGCCTGACCGTGCCGGTCGACCAGCCGCGCGGTCAACGGACCGACGACCGCCGTCGCCGCCAGACCGGTCGCCGTGACGGCACCGGCGAGCGCGTACGAGCCCCGCGAGCCCGCGATCATGATGACCGCGCTCACGCTGAACATGCCCATGGGCAGGCGGGCGATCAGATTCCCGAGGGTGAAGGCGCGGGCGCCGGGGGTGGCGAAGAGACGGTGGTACGGGGAGCGGTGATACGGGGAGGGGGGTGTCCGGCGGCGCCGGGGCGGCTGTCGGCGCGGGTGGAAGTCCGTTGCCACCAGGCTGTCCCCGGTGACGGTGAAGAGCGGCGCGGGTATCCGCTCGGAGGTTTGTTGGGGTAGGGGTAGGGACGCGGGAGCCGGTTCGGAGAGCTGCGGCGTGGGCGCGGGCGCGGACATGGGTGCGGGTGCGGGCGTGGGCGTGGGCGTGGGCTCGGTGGTCTGTTGCGGCATGGATCAACCGTCGCCCGGGGTCGCGTGAGCGGTCCAACACCTACTCCGTGGCGATTGACGCACCCGCGTTGTAAGTTCGCCGGATGCCCGCGGACTTCCTACGCCCACAGCCGGGAGATGGTGCAAGCGCAGGGGCGACTCACCTCGACCCCCGTCTCCTGCGCGCCTTCCTCGCCGTAGCCGAGGAGCTGCACTTCACCCGGGCCGCCGCCCGGCTGTACGTCGCCCAGCAGGCGTTGAGCCGTGACATTCGGCGCCTTGAGCGCGAGCTCGGGGTGGAGCTGTTCGTGCGGACGACCCGGCAGGTGGCGCTGACGGCGGAGGGCGAGCGGCTGCTTCCGTACGCTCGGCGCGTGCTCGACGCGCAGGACGCGCTGCTGGCCGCGTTCGCGCGAGGCCGGCGGGAACAGCGGCCGCTGCTCGTCGACGTCAACTCCCCGGGGCTCGTCTCCGGCCGCGTCCTCGACCGGGCCCGCGAACTCGCCCCCGACAGCGAACTGATGGCCCGCTTCGAGAGCGGGCTGACGGGCGCGGCGCAGGAGCTGCTCGCCGGTCGGCTGGACGCGTCCTTCGGGCGGTTCGCGGGGCTCGACCCGGTGGTGCGGGCCCGGCTGGAGCAGCAGCCCGTACGGTACGAGCCGATGGCCGTCGTCCTGCCCGAGGACCATCACCTCGCCGCCCTGGACGCGGTGCCGCTGGACGCGCTCGCGGGGGAGACCGTGTACGCGGGTGCGGGAAACCCCAGGACGCTGGAGTGGACCGACCTGGCGCGTCGTCTCTTCGAGGGGCGCGGCATCGCCCTCGCACCACCCGCTCCGGTGGCCGTCGGTGCCGAGGAATTCCAGCGGATCATGGCCAAGAAACGGAACCCCGTTCTCGCCGTGGTGGATTTTCCGGCCATGCCCGAAACCGTACGGAGACCCCTCGTTGACCCTGTTCCCTTGTCACCCCTGTCGCTGGTGTGGCGGAGGGGGCTGGTGCACCCGGGGATCGACGCCCTTCGACGAGCGGCCGTCGAACTCGCGAGTGAGGAAGGGTGGCTCCGGCGCCCCGAGGAGGGATGGATTCCGGCCACCGATGTACTCATCATGATGGGTCACGGGTGAGACGGAAGCGCACGTGTCCTCCGCGTGCGCTACATTCATCGTCCGGGCGCAGTGTGGTAAGGGGGGCGCTCGGATCGGGTGGGGGCCCGGTCCGGACGACAAATGAGTAGTGCCCGGCGTCGTCGCGCACCCGAGAACTGTCCCGTGGGGGGATGTGCGTGCGCGTGGAAAACTGGCGGAAAGACGCCCAACCGGCTCGACGTGATGTCGATCAGGCCGAGGGGCCCGAAGCCGATCCGTCACCTTGGCAAGAAGCCGACGCATCGGTTGTCTGGCCGGAAGCCGGGGGCTCAACCGCGTCCTGGCCGGCGGCCGGGCAGAGCCGTGGGCGTGAGCGTGGCCGTGACGCGGAGCCGGAGACCGAGCTGCTCTCGGGCCGGGTTTCCGGAGCGGACGTGGGTTCGGGTACGGATGCGGGTTCCGTTGCGGACCTCGCTTCCGGCAAGGACCTCGCTTCCGGCACAGACCTCGCTTCCGACACGGACCCCTTTTTCGGCACGGCCTTCGCCTCGAGCGGTACGGAGCGCCGGCGCCGCGGCCACCTCGGTTACCGGCTCTCTGGTGATCAGCCCACCAGTGATCAGCCCACCGGCGAGCAGGCCGGCCGGCAGCCCACCAGCGAGCAGCCCTCGCATGAGCATCCCTCCTGGGAGCACCCCGACGACCCCGGCCACACCCACGATCCGCACGAGGTGACGGTCCAGCTCGACGGTGCCGGACGACAGCTGGAGGACTGGCTGGTTCAGCAGGGCAAGGACGCCCCGGGTGCGCAGGAAGGCTCGGACGGCCCGGTCTTCGTCGACGAGTCGGGCCGCCGCAGCCGCAGATTCCGTCGCCTCGGCATCCTCGTCGCCATCGCCTGCGCGGTCTACGCCGTCGTCATCGTCGCCACGCTCCTGTCGGGCAACTCCAACGCGCCCTGGCTCCCGGTGCCGGGTCAGCAGGACGAGCAGCCGGCCGGCCAGGTCGACACCTCGCCGGTGCCTGCCGAGTCGGTGAGCCCGTCCGGTAAGAGCAGCGCCTCGCCGGGCGCGAGCGCGACGGCCAGTGACGGTACGACGCCGTCGCCGGGTGTGAGCCCGACGCCCGAAGCCTCGGGCAGCGCCGCCGACCCGGGCACGTCCACGGTCCCCGAGCCCTCGAAGTCCACCACGACCAAGCCGAACCCGGGCATGAGCACCACCAAGGACCCAGACCCCGAGACGACCGACCCGGTGGTCGACCCTCCGACCCCCACACCCACGGACAGCGGTACGGCCACGACCGACCCCTCGGAGAGCCCGATCACCGACGGGTCGGGGTCGGGAACCGTCGCGGACGGCGCCGTGGAGCAGAGCCCCGTCGAGCAGAGCCCCCTGGAGCCCGAGCCGAGCACCACCGGCGCCGGCTCCTCGTACCCGGAGAACGTCCTCTGATGGCATTCCGCACCAGCCGTCACGGTCCCGCACCCAGTTCGCGGCACCCGCAACCCCCTACGCAGCACCCGCAATCCGGTACGCGGCGCCCCGGGCCCGACGCCCGGCGCCGACGCCTGCCCATGCGCTTCGTGCTGCCCTTGCTCATCCTGCTCGCCCTGATGGCGATGCTGATGCTGCGCGGTTACGCGCACAGCGAGATCCTCGCCGACCACCGCGTCCAGCCCGAGGCGGCCACCGACAAGGTGCCGGAGAAGATCCTCAAGGGCGGCCCGGTCATCGACACCCGCAGCGGCCGTACGACCAGCCTGAGCGTGCCGGACCACCGTCTCGTCCTCACCTTCGACGACGGACCGGACCCGACCTGGACCCCCAAGGTCCTCGACGTCCTCAAGGCGCACCGCGCGCACGCCGTCTTCTTCGTCACCGGCACCATGGCCTCGCGCTACCCGGAGCTGGTGCAGCGCATGGTGGAGGAAGGCCACGAGGTGGGCCTGCACACCTTCAACCACCCGGACCTCTCCTACCAGTCCAAGAAGCGCATCGACTGGGAGCTGTCCCAGAACCAGCTGGCACTGGCGGGTGCGGCCGGCATCCGTACCTCCCTCTTCCGCCCCCCGTACTCGTCCTTCGCCGACGCCATGGACAACAAGTCGTGGCCGGTCACGCAGTACATCGGCACGCGCGGCTACATCACCGTCGTCAACAACACCGACAGTGAGGACTGGCAGAAGCCCGGCGTCGAAGAGATCATCCGCCGCGCCACCCCGCACGGCGGCAAGGGCGCGATTGTCCTGATGCACGACTCCGGCGGCGACCGTCAGCAGACGGTGCAGGCGCTCGACAGGTTCCTGCCCGATCTGCAGCACCAGGGTTACGAGTTCCAGAACCTCACCGAGGCGCTGCGCGCCCCCAGCGCGCACACCGAGGTCACCGGGCTCGAGCTGTGGAAGGGCAAGGCCTGGGTCTACCTGGTCCAGGCCTCCGAGAAGGTCACCGACGCCCTCGTCGTCGGCATTGCCATCATCGGCGTCCTGGTCTTCACCCGATTCGGCCTGATGCTCCTGCTCTCCGCCGCGCACGCCCGCCGGGTGCGGCGGAAGGACTTCCGCTGGGGCCCGGCCCCGATCACCGAACCGGTGTCGGTGCTGGTCCCCGCGTACAACGAAGCGAAGTGCATCGAGAACACCGTCCGTTCCCTGATGGCGAGTGAACACCCCATCGAGGTCATCGTCATCGACGACGGTTCGAGCGACGGCACGGCCCGTATCGTCGAAGGGCTGCGCCTGCCGAACGTACGCGTCGTGCGCCAGCTCAACGCGGGCAAGCCCGCGGCCCTCAACAGGGGCCTGGCGAACGCCCGTTACGACATCATCGTCATGATGGACGGCGACACGGTCTTCGAACCGGCGACGGTCCGCGAGCTGGTCCAACCCTTCGCCGATCCCAGCGTCGGCGCGGTCGCGGGCAACGCGAAGGTCGGCAACCGCGACTCCCTCATCGGGGCCTGGCAGCACATCGAGTACGTGATGGGCTTCAACCTCGACCGCCGGATGTACGACATCCTGCGCTGCATGCCGACGATCCCGGGAGCGGTAGGGGCTTTCAGGAGGTCCGCTCTCGAACGCGTCGGCGGCATGAGCGACGACACGCTCGCCGAGGACACGGACATCACCATGGCCCTGCACCGCGACGGCTGGCGCGTGGTGTACGCGGAGAAGGCGCGCGCCTGGACCGAGGCCCCGGAGTCCGTCCAGCAACTCTGGTCCCAGCGCTACCGCTGGTCGTACGGCACGATGCAGGCGATCTGGAAGCACCGCCGGGCACTGGTCGAGCGCGGCCCGTCGGGCCGCTTCGGCCGGGTGGGCCTCCCCCTGGTCTCCCTCTTCATGGTCCTGGCACCGCTGCTGGCTCCGTTGATCGACGTATTCCTCCTGTACGGAATCGTCTTCGGCCCGACGCAGAAGACGATCGTGGCCTGGCTCGGCGTCCTCGCGATCCAGGCGGCGTGCGCGGCATACGCGTTCCGCCTGGACCGAGAACGCATGACCCACCTGATATCCCTCCCCCTCCAGCAAATCCTCTACAGGCAGTTGATGTACGTGGTCCTCCTCCAGTCCTGGATCACCGCCCTCACCGGAGGCCGCCTGCGCTGGCAGAAGCTGCGGCGCACGGGTGTGGTGGAGGCACCGGGATCGATCCCGCGGCAGCGGGCGGCACGCAGCGGGAACGATCGGAGGCCGGTGGGATGACGACGCACGAGTACACGGCGGGTACGACGCCGACACCGCCGCTGGGGGTGCCGAGCGCGACGGCTCCGCAGTCGCCGTCGGCTCCGCAGCCGTCGTCGGTCGCACAGCCGTCGTCGGCCCCGCGCCGTCCGGGCCGGGACCGCTACTTGGACCTGCTCCGCTCGATAGCCCTGGTCCGAGTGGTCGTCTACCACCTCTTCGGCTGGGCCTGGCTGACGGTCCTCTTCCCCTCCATGGGCGTGATGTTCGCCCTGGCCGGCTCGCTGATGGCGCGCTCGCTGAGCCGCCCGGCCTGGGGCGTGATACGTGGCCGTGTCCGCCGTCTGCTGCCGCCCCTGTGGGCGTTCAGTGCGGTGGCCCTGGCGCTGATGTTCGCGGGCGGCTGGAACCCGGTGAAGGACCCGGACCACGGCGGCACATGGGGCGTGGTCGAGCTGATCAACTACATCATCCCGATCGGCGCGCCGCCGTTCCCCTGGCACATCGGCTCCAAGTCGGGCCTGCTGGAAGACACATGGGCGGTGCAGGCGACGGGCCCGCTCTGGTACCTCCGCGCGTACCTGTGGTTCGTGGTGGCGTCCCCGCTGCTGCTGTGGGCGTTCCGCAGAGTCCCGTGGGCAACACTGCTGGCCCCCCTGGCCCTCACGGCAGTCGTCGGCACGGGCTTGGTCACGATCCCTGGCGAAACGGGCAACGCCGTCTCGGACTTCGCGGTCTTCGGCGGCTGCTGGGTCCTGGGCTTCGCCCACCACGAGGGGATGTTGGCGAAGGTCCCCCGCTACATAGCCATTTCATCCTCGACCCTGCTCATGGCCTTCGGCCTGTGGTGGGCGTCGGGCCACCTGGGCCCCGACGGCTGGGACCTGAACGACATCCCACTCGCCCAGGCGACATGGTCGTTCGGTTTCGTGGTGATCCTGCTCCAGTACAGCCCGTCCTGGCAGGAGCTCCCGGGCCGCCTGGCCAAGTGGGACAAGCTGGTGACCCTGTCCAACAACCGCGCCGTCACGATCTACCTCTGGCACAACATGCTCATCATGGCCACGGTCCCGATCATCGACCAGGCGTACAACCTCTCCTTCATGCAGAGCGACCGCGCGGTCGCGGCCCTCGACACGACGTACATGCTGTGGATGTTCGTCCTCGTCTGGCCCCTGATCGGCCTGACGATCGCCGCCTTCGGCTGGATCGAGGACATCGCGGCAAAGCGGAGTCCGCGGCTGTGGCCGAACGGGGTGCGGGGGAAGGGCCGAGGCCGGTCCGCCCGGGCCACGGGCGCCCACCGCGGCTGACGCCTTTGCAGCGGCCAACGTGGTTGCGCTTTCCGGCAGTTCACGTCACTCAATCGAAGGTTCTGATCGCTGATTTGGCGGGCTTCTGTAGCTGTATGCCGGATTTGTCATCACGGTTGACGTAATTCGCTCTGGTGTCGTCACACACGTCACCGATAGCGTGTCCGGGCCCTCCCGAACCCCACGCCGCACAGGAGCCTCCCGTGAACCGCCGTCCCCGCCTGCTCGCCACAGCCGCCGCCGGTGCGACGGCAGCACTGCTTCTGACCGCGTGCGGTGGGGGCGATGACGGATCGAAGGGGAACGACAAGATCGCCGGGGCGGATACGGGGGGTGAGACTTCGGGGTCGCCTAGCGCGAGCGCGACGGACTCCGCGGCGCGGCCGAAGATCGAGCTGCCGGCGGATCTCACGTACACCTTCGAGTGGCCGAAGACAGGTGACAAGGACAAGGACGCGGTCCTGAGTGACAGCGAGCAGTTCATCAAGGCCGTGGACATGGCCATCGCTGAACAGGACCCGCTTCACAAGGCGTACCGCTTCTACTCCGAAGGCACGGCGGCGGCCGGGAGCCAGAAGTTCATCCAGGAGTTCGTGGACTACAAGGACCGCATCACCGGAGCAAAGCGTTACTACAGCGCCAACGTGAAGATCAACGCCGATGGAACGGCCGGCTTTGTCTACTGCGAAGACCAGAACAAGGCCTACAACAAGAGCCTGAAGACCGGCAAGATCGAGATTACTCCGAAGTCGAAGGACAACTACGTCCTCTACAACAGCCGACTGCGGGTCAACAAGCAAGGCATCTGGATCACGGAAAAGCTGACGTCGCAGCGGGGGAGCAGCGCATGCCAGTCCTGAAATACAGAAACCCTGGAGTAGTTGCCCTCATCGCTTCCACAGCCCTGCTGCTGAGCTCGACTCAAGCGTTCGCGGGTTACGGACATGGCGGCAGCACCAATGGCTCTGATACCAGCGCGTCAGGAAAATCGGACGGCAAGGGCGGAGTTGCTGCGACTGCTGGTGCTGTCGTCTTCGACCGCTCCAAGAACGGTACGGGCGAGTCGGCGGGCCCGGTGACGTCAGCGACGACGTGGACCCCGCCCGCGTGTTACTACGCTCCCAAATACACCCCGGACGAGCTGCAGAAGTACCTGGAGCCGATCTGGAATGCCGAGTCGACGGGGTCCCAGTGGGATTTGGAGCAGCGCAATAAGTACGTGAACGGCGGCGAGTACAAGGACTTCAACAAGGCCAAGGCCGGCAAGGGCTATTGGTGGGACTCGTACGTCACCAAGGGCCGCGAGGGCGACCCGGGCGCCCTCGACTGCGACAAGCCCATCTTCTGGGTGGACAAGGGCGAGGCCCCGCCCGCAGACATCCCCGAGGCGATCACCCCCAAGATGCTGGCGCAGCTCGCGTACGCCGAGATACGCGTCCCCTCGACCAAGGTGGACCTCGCCCCCGAGGGCACCACGAAGGTGAACCTCCCGACGTGGGCATGGCTGGACACGGCGAAGTTCAAGCCGGTGTCGGTGACCGCCTCGGTCCCACTGCTGGGCGTCTCGGCGACAACCACCGCGGAGCCGGTGTCGCTGAAGATCGAGCCCGGCACGGACGACGCCACGACGTACCCCGCCTCCGGTGTCTGCGAGTTCAACAACGGCCGTATCGGCGAGGCCTACGCCAAGGGCAAGTCGGACGAGATCCCACCCTGCGGCGTGCGCTACCTGCGCTCCTCGGGCGACGGCTCGTACAAGCTCAAGGCCACCATCACGTGGAAGATCCACTGGACGGGTACGGGCGTGACCGAGGCACAAGGCCTGCCGGACGGCACGTTCGGGGCCGAGCAGGACGTCGTCGTGCAGGAGATCCAGGCCGTCAACCGCTGACCGCTTGCGGGGCTCCGCCGTCAGGTGCCCGCTCCTGAGAAGGGGCGGGCACCGTCGCAACGGCAAATGCGGAATGGATAGAGTCACTTACTCGTGCCAGAGGCAGGGAGAGGAGACCGATGCATGGCGGATCGACTGGTCGTCGACGGCGATGAGCTCGCACACTTCATGAAGTTGCTCAACAAGTCGAGCGACTCGCTGAGGGGGCTGCGCAAGGCGCTGGCCGACGCGACTGTCACCGGGCTCGGCACGGACGATCTGGACGCCGCGTGCGAGGACTTCCAGGAGGACTGGAAGTACGGCACCGAACAGATCGGTGAGCAGACCGAGGAGCTTGCGAAGATCATCGGGCAAAGTAAGGACAGCTACAACGAGGTGGACAAGGCGCTGGAGGAAGCACTGAGGAATGCCAAGGACGGTAAGGGTGGAGGTAAGAAGTGACCGTCACTTCAGGCGTCGAACCATCCCCTTTTCCCGATTCCGCGGCCCGCCGGAACGGTGATCTTCCCCAGGGGCTGAAGTCGTCCCCATCCATCCCGAATCCCGACTATCCGCACTTGGGCTTCAACCCCGTGCCCGGCAGCACCGATACGGTTCGCGACCTGCACAAGAAGCTCGCGAACTGCGCCAAGACCCTGGAAGAGGCTTACGACCTCGTCACCAAGCTCCTGGACGGCAGCTACTGGAAAGGTGATGCAGCCATTGCCTTCCGGGAGCAGCTGGACGGCGGCCCCCTCCCCCTGAACCTGAAGAACGCCGCGCACTCCATCCGCAAGGCGGCCCGGCAGCTCGACCGCTGGGAAGGGGAACTCGACGATTTCCAGCACCGTGCCAAGAAGCTCGAAGGCGACGCGAAGGACGCAAAGGCCGCGCTGGACACGGCGAAGGGCCGAGCGAGCAAGGCGGAGAACGACCCTGACCTGGACAAGAAGGGCGCCCGCCAGGACGACGCCCAGAAGGCGTTGACCCACGCGAACACGGCCGTGGACGAGGCCCAGGCCGAACTCGACAAGATTATCGGCAAGGCGAAGAAGCTGGCCGAGGAGCACGAGCAGAAGGCTCAGTACCGGGCAAACAAGATCCGCGACGCGACGACGAAGCTGGCGCCGCATGAACCCGGCGCGTGGGACAAGTTCACCGACTGGCTGGGCGACAACCTGCCCGACATCCTCAGCGCGTGCGCAGCGGTGTTGGGTGTGATCGCATTGCTGGGGCTTACGGCTATTGCACCATGGGCGCTGTTCCTGGCAGCGGGACTGCTGAGCGCGACGGCTTTCGGTCTGCGGATCAGCGATCCCGAGGTTCGGGCGTCCCTGGCGGACGGCTTCTCCAAGGGTGAGCTGGACCTGGACTTCTGGAGCAACGCCCTCGGGGTGGCAGGGGACCTTCTGGGTATGGTGCCGGCGCTGGGGGTGGCGCTCAAGGGAGCCTTCAAGGCACCACAGCTCATGCGTGCGAGCGGTGAGGTCCTGACGCTGCCGCAGAAGATCGCGGCAGTTGGAACCTCGATCAAGACAGAGGCCACCGCAGCCGGAGGCGCCGTGAGCATCTTGGCTCATCCGAAGGTGTTCGGTGGTCGGCTCGCTCCGATCGTGGAGAGGATCGACGCTCCGGCGACTCTCCTGGGCGCCGGGACCGCGTTGTACGGCGTGGCCGGCACCCTTGCGGAGAGCCTGGATAACGACGCGGCCAAGGCGATCACCAGTGGTCTGGATGGCCCCAGAACCCTTGGGGTAGATCTCCCAGCGGCGGTCGGAGCGATTCACTTCCTCATGTTCGGGGCGAGGGCGGCATCGTGAGCGTTCCCTATCTGATCGACGAGTCAGCGCGGAGTCAGGATGCCGATATCTGGTTCGCGCTGCCCGCGGGCTTCGTCGCATTTCCGCTCGTGGAACTGGCGGAGGCGGCGAGCGGCCCGGAGGAGGCGAATCCGGGGCATGTGGTGCGTCCGCTGTGGGAGGCGCTCCCCGATCCCGAGTCTCGGGAGCGATTCCTGACCGATTTCGCTCCGGTCCAGCGGATGGCCCAGGCGTTCCTGGAGTCCGGAGCTATCCACTGCTCCCTCGGCCTGCACATGGACGACGAAGGTGATGGCAGTCTGCTGCTCTCACTGTTCACACTCGCGTGGCGGGCGACCAGCTGGGCTCCGCGGAGTGTCATCGCGGCTCGTGCAGCAGCGGGCAGCGAGACGAACGCTGAGCACATCGAGGCTCTGGACCTTCCCTGCGGCCCGGCCTCACTTGTGCAGGAGCGTCTGACTACGCCGCCGGAGGCGGGACTTGGCCAGCGGGATCTGCTTCAGTTCACCGCGTACGTTCCCTGCCCCGACGGTGCACGGATCGCGATCCTCACACTGGCCACCACGGCGGTCGGGCGTGCGCGGCACTACCGTGCTCTGCTCCGGGACATCGCCGAGTCGGTCAGCTTCGACAACCCGTTCCCGGATGTGCCTGATGAGAAATGACATGGCTCCCACGCAGTACTCCACAGCCTGGGCCGACCCGGCCACGCGCCGTGCCTGGACGCAACTCGTCACGTGCGCGATCCTCGGACAGATTCTCTGGCCGGTGGCGTGGGTTGGCCTGCTGGCGTGGTACGTGACCTCGCCGACATGGACACTGTGGTTCTTCTTCGTCCCGATGCTCTACTCGTTCTACCGGACCTTCCTCCAGCCTGCGTACATCACCTGGGCCCTCCGCGCGCTGCGTCTGTTGCGGGAATACCCCTGGCAGGTCTACGAGAGGCCGGAGAGCGGCATTGGCAAGGTTCCGGACGCCGGGCCCGGCGACGTGTGGCTGAAGTTCCCCGACCCCGAACAGTCTGCCGACAAGGTCGCCATGGTCATGCGCTCCCATCTCCGAGCAACCTTCTGGGCCCGGCGTCTTGGCCCTGGCGTCAAACCTGAGAAGGCGGCTCAGGTTCAAGAGATCTGGTTCGCCGGCGACCCCCGCTTCGCCGCCGTCATCGCCATCCCGGGCCCCCGCCGCCTCTACGTGATCTGCCAGCGGCCGAGCTACAACAGGGGTATCCCCGGCCACGCCCACGGGGCCAGCCCGCACGCCGTCGAACGCGCCCGTCGCGCGGGCATCCGTGTACCGGAACTGTACGTGGCGGCACCGGGCACCGAGGCGTAGCGCCAGGTTGCCAGGAGTTTGCCGAGGTGTTCCGCTTCGAGAACGCCCTGAAGCCGTGGAGATTGAGGGGTCTCCGCGGTTGAGCGGTGCGGATGGCTCCCGCGATGGGACTGGTGTCACGGCCCGTGTTCAGCCGGGGAGAGCCTGGCCCTGGAAGGGAAGTGCCCGTGGCCTTGCGTGATCATGTCTGGTCTTCAGGCAGAACGATCACGCGGGGGCCACGGGCTTGGACAGCCTCCAGCCGGACATCGACGTCGACGTCACCATCCGCATCTGGGACGTAATCTGGGACGTACCACCGGCTCCACCCGCTGATGCCGAAGGCCACGTCGCCATCAGCATCGAATCCGAAACGGGCTTCCTCGTCGTCAATCAGCTGGGCCTCGGCCCCGCCGGAGAGATGACCCTGCCCCGGCCGGGCGTGTACGAAGGCCAGGCCTGGTGGGCCAACCGCCGGGCAGTTGCCGACTACTACGGCACCGTGCTTGACCAACTCACCGACGACGCCCCCGAAGGTCGGCTCATCGAGGCCTGGAGCAACTGCCCCGTCACCGAACGCTACGTACTCGACCTCGCATACACCCGTGAGCCCGAGCCCGTCGACGAAGATCCCTGAGAAGTCCGGGTGTTGTCAGACCGGTGTCCGAGGGAGCTCGTTCCGTCGAGGCATCCGTCGACGGTTTCCGGCCGGGGGCAATGGACACCACCCCGGAGGACTTCGGTATCGCATTCCGGGCTCCCACGGTCTGCTTGGCCAGACACGTGCGTACGTCACTTCTGACGGTCCCTGAACTCGCTCACGGGGTGGCGGCCCCAACCGTCGCGTTCGACGTGGTGAACGGCCTTCGAGTCGGTGGACCACCAGGCCGCTGGGGCGAAGGTGACGGTGGGGCCTTGCAATGAGCCCGATTATTCAGCTCGTCCGGTGTGAACCCGTCACGTCGGCCAATGCACCCGCGCCCAGGCCCGGTGTGTTGTTCCAGCGGCGGACGCGGTGTGCCGTGGTGGTGAGGCGGCGGTCGTTGGGGGGCGGTGTAGAAGAGGGACTCGTCCGGGTTGGGGTCGTTGCCGCCCCAGCGGATGACGCCGTTGAGTTCGGTGAGGATGTCCTGGATCAGTAGGCGCTGTTGAGGGAAGAAGCCGCCGCGGGTGTCGGCGGGGTAGGCGCCGGGGCGGATCTGTACCGCCGTGCCGGAGGCCTGGTTGGACTCTGGGAGGCCCTTGCGGACCGTGCCGGGGGAGCGCCATCCGATGGCGTCTCCCTTGCGGAGTTCTTCGACCTCGTAGTGGAAGCGGCGTACGACGTGGACGAGGACGGTCTCGACGTCGCCCATGCGTACCGCGATGCCCGCGAGGGGGGTGCCGGGGACGGGGCGGGTGAAGATGCGGCCGCCGTCATCGGTGACGCGTTCCATCTCCCAGCCGTTGCGGGACGGCTTGCCCGTCATCACGCGTCTGGAGCGTGCCTCCGCCTTGCGGACGGCCTCCCGCACCGTCGCGGAGAGCGGGTTCGTGCCGGGGACCGGGTCCTTTCCGGCCGCGTACGCCGGGCTCGCCAGGAACTGCGAGGCGGGGAGGGACGCGGCGATCGCCGCGCCCGTGATCACCGCCGTGCGGGTGAGGACCGTACGGCGGGATACGTGAGGAGGGGGTTCGAGGGGTGTGCTGGGGCTCGTTCAACTTGTCTTCTTTTTCCTGAAGTTGTCTCTGGCGCGGAGCTCCGACGCGAACGCCGCGCCCACTCCGAGCGCCACGGCGGTCAGGGCCAGCCCCAGGGCCGCGGGGTTGACGTATGCGGGTACGGCGGCGGCGTACGTACCGGCGCCCCTGACATGGCAGTTCAGGTGCAGGGGTAGGTAGGAGACGTCGGCGCCGGTGATGTCGGCCGCGTGCGCGCGGCCCACCGCGGCGCGGCATGCGTCGACCGTCATCGTCTCGTCCTTGACGAGGTGGAGGGCGCCCCAGACGTACAGGGCGGCGGCTGCCGCGGCGGCGAGGCCCGCGAAGCCGCGGAGCAGGGCGTCCTTCCCCGAGCGCCTGACGCCGTGCCGGGCCAGTGTGGTGAAGCCGAACACAGCGAGCCCGCCCGCCACGGCCAGGCCGACGAGGCCGATCAGCAGGATGGCGAGGATGTTGGGTTGGTCGTCGCTCATGGGGGCTCCTGATCGGGGTTCCAGGGATTTCGGGGATTCCAGGGGTTCCAGGAGTTACACGGGTTCCAGGAGTTACAGGTTCCGGACTGTGCCGTTGTCCCGGGGTCGTGGGAGCCGCCCGCCAGGTGTGGGGATACGGCTGAGACCTGTGCGTTTTCTGTGAAATGCGGGGATGGGTGAGACCTTGTCCAATATCTCACTCTCTACGCGCAATTGGCTTGGTCTCGCTGTTCCCGTCAAGGCCAGGTCAAGGCCCGGTAAACCAGATTGCCCCGCCGTTCTGCGGAGGCACGCGCGCGTGAAAGGCTGGGCCGGTTGCGGAAGTGAACGAGTGGGACCGGCGGGGAAGTTGGGGGCGGTATGAGTAAGCGGCAGATTCGGCAGATGTTCCAGTTGATGGCCGCGGGGGAGGCGGTTCAGCTCACGAGTCCGATGGCCTCGGTGAAGAAACTGGCCCGACTCGCCTTCATCGCCCAGCAGTTCGGGTACGAGTACGCGGATGTACGGCAGGGCAGCGGGCGCAACAACGCGCTCACGATGCTGATCGTGCCCGACCCCAGCCCGCAGGCGCAGGCGCGGGCCGCGCAGAACTGGGCGCAGTATCCGCAGGCCGGGGACGGGGAGTCGCTGCCGCCTGTCATCCCTGACGCGCTGGAGCTGCTCAAGGCTCGGATCAACTTCGACCTCACCGGCAAGAACGCCGAGAAGCGGATGCTGTACGGGGTGGTCGGCGTCACGGTCGGGTGCGTGGTGCTGGCCGTGCGGACCGGTGGGGATTCTGTCGCCTACACCGTGGCGGGCGTTCTCTGGGCCGTGCTCATGGCCGTCTTCGGCATCGGCTTCGTCGTCACGCGCAAGCGCAACGCCAAGTTCGCGGCGCGGTTGCAGGCCGCCGGGTTCGCTCCCGTGACGGAAGAGGGCGGGCGGGTGCGGTATCTGCCGCCGACGGCTTACGCGGCGCAGGTGCAGACGGCACAGGGGCAGGGGCAGGGGCACGGGTACGCGCCGGGGCAGGCGCCGGGGCCCTATGCCCAGTACGCTCCGCAGGCTCCCGGTCCGTACACTCCGCAGGCTCCTGGCCCCTACGGGCAGCAGGCCGCCGGTCCGTACGGACAGCCGGCCCCCAGCGGGCCGTACCCCGGTCAGCAGACTCCCGGTCCCTACGCCCAGCAAGCCCCCGGGCCCTACGCCCAACCCGGCACCGCAGCCCAACAGCCCCAGCCCCAGCCCCAGCTCCAACAGCCCAACCCCTACGGAACCTGGCAGCCTCCCCAGCAGTAGCCCTCAAGGCCGCCACTCCTCCGCGAGCCCGAACGCCTCGAGCACCGTGGGCGTCTGGGACACCACCGTGTGGCTGACCCCCTCCCGGTCGGCTGTGAACACCTGCGACCTGTGCAGCCGGTACCCGTCGTCGCCCGCGGCGCGGACGTAAGCCGCGACGGCCGGCTGCCCGTTCGCGGCCCCGCTGGAGGGCGCTGTTCACGGAGGCCGTCGACGCACCGACGTGACGGTCGTGATGCCCGGCGTCTTCCATGACGGGAGGGAAGAGATCCGCGCGTACATGGCGGCCGCGTGCGCCGGGCCGCTGAAGGGGTCCAACGGGCCGCTGAAGGGGTCCAAGCCCCTCGACGAACCCCGCCGGATCCGTTTCCTCAGCCCCGGCACCGCGGTCGTCGTCAGTGAGGCCGGGATCCTCCTGGCCGGGGAGAACGAGCTCCCCGCCGACCGGATCCGCCGTGCGACCTGGGTTCTTGTCCGCGGCCCTCACGACCGGACCTGGGCGATCACCTCGTACCACGACGCGCCCGCCTGACGATCATCCCGCGGGCCCGTCCTCACCGTCGGGCTCGCGGTCAGGTGAGAGCAACGTTCCCTTCCAGTCACCCACAGCCACAGGCCGGAAACGCGCCCTCCCTACCTTCGGGTGTCATCCCCAGGCAAGCCCAGGACAGACACGAGCACCGCACCGGAGAACAGTGGAGGCGTCATGACAGCCCCTAGTACAGCCCCCGCACGGAGCAGGGGAGGCCGCTGGATCGAGCAGTGGGATCCCGAGGACGAGGCCTTCTGGCAGCAGACCGGGGAGAAGGTCGCCCGCCGCAACCTGTTCTTCTCCGTGCTGTCCGAGCACATCGGGTTTTCGATCTGGACCCTGTGGTCCGTCATGGTGCTCTTCATGGGCCCCGAGTACGGGCTCACCCCGGCCGACAAGTTCTTCATCGTGTCGATGGCGACGCTGGTCGGCGCCGTCGTCCGGGTGCCGTACACCTTCGCGGTGGCCCGCTTCGGTGGCCGGAACTGGACGATCATCGCCGCGAGCATGCTGCTGATCCCCACCATCGCCGCGTTCATCGTGATGGAGCCGGGTACGTCGTTCGGGACCTTCCTGGTCTGCGCGATGCTCGCCGGCGTCGGCGGCGGCAACTTCGCCTCGTCCATGACCAACATCAACTCGTTCTTCCCGCTCAGGAAGAAGGGGTGGGCGCTCGGGCTCAACGCGGGCGGCGGCAACATCGGCGTCCCGGTCGTGCAGCTCATCGGCCTCGCGGTCATCGGTGCCAGCGGAGGGCCGCGGGTCCTGCTGGGCATCTACATCCCGCTCATCGTGATCGCCACTGTCCTCGGCGCGCTCTACATGGACAACATCTCGTCCGTGAAGAACGACACCGGCGCCGCCAAGGAGGCGGTCAAGGATGCCCACACCTGGATCATGTCCTTCCTCTACATCGGGACGTTCGGGTCGTTCATCGGATACAGCTTCGCGTTCGGGCTCGTCCTGCAGACGCAATTCGGGCGTACGCCGCTGCAGTCCGCGTACGTCACCTTCATCGGCCCGCTGCTCGGCTCGCTGATCCGGCCCGTGGGCGGCTGGCTCGCCGACCGCTACGGCGGCGCGAAGATCACGCTGTGGAACTTCGTCGCCATGGCCGCGGCGACCGGCGTCATCGTGATCGCCTCCATGCAGAAGTCGCTGCCCCTGTTCACCACCGCGTTCATCGTGCTGTTCGTGCTGACCGGGCTCGGCAACGGGTCGACGTACAAGATGATCCCCGGCATCTTCCAGGCGAAGGCCGTAGCCATGGGGCTCAGCGGAGAGGAAGCTGCTTCCTACGGGCGACGGCTCTCCGGCGCCTCCATGGGGCTCATCGGAGCCGTGGGCGCGCTCGGCGGGCTCGGGATCAACCTGGCCTTCCGGCAGTCGTTCCTGAGCGTGGGCTCCGGCACCGGCGCCTTCGTGGCCTTCCTCGCCTTCTACGCGGTCTGCTTCACGGTCACCTGGGCCGTATACCTTCGCCGCCCGGCGGCCGCCGCGGCCCCGGCCACGGCCGCGAACGACACGAAGGCGCAGCTCAGCTACGCCGAAGTGTGACGTAACACCAGCGACATACAGCTGAACCGAGTCTGTCACGGGGCGTTGACAGGCTCGGCTCAGCCGCAAGTGCACGGCCGCGAGAGACAAGAGATCAGCGGCCCTCAGTGCACCACGACTCGACGAGCGCGAGACGAGAGCACATGTACGACCAACAGCAGCGACCGGACAACGGCCCCCTCGCCGGATTCACCGTGGGTGTGACAGCCGCGCGCCGGGCCGACGAGCTCGCCGCGCTGCTCCAGCGGCGTGGCGCCTGCGTCGTACACGCCCCGGCCCTGCGCATCGTGCCGCTCGCCGACGATAGCGAACTGCTCACCGCCACCAAGGAGCTGATCGACCACGCGCCGGACGTCGTGGTGGCCACCACCGCCATCGGCTTCCGGGGCTGGGTCGAGGCCGCCGACGGCTGGGGGCTCGGCGAGGACCTGCTCGCCCGGCTGCGCGGCGTCGAACTGCTCGCCCGCGGGCCCAAGGTCAAGGGCTCGATAAGGGCCGCGGGGCTGACAGAGGAGTGGTCGCCGTCCTCCGAGTCGATGGCCGAGGTGCTCGACCGGCTCCTCGACGAAGGCGTCGACGGGCGCCGTATCGCCATCCAGCTGCACGGCGAGCCGCTGCCCGGATTCGTGGAGTCGCTGCGCGCCGCGGGAGCGGAGGTCGTCGGCGTCCCCGTGTACCGGTGGATGCCGCCGGAGGACATCGGGCCCGTCGACCGGCTCCTCGACGCGGCCGTCACCCGCGGCCTGGACGCGCTCACCTTCACCAGCGCGCCCGCCGCCGCCTCCCTGCTGTCCAGGGCGGAGGACCGGGGGCTGCTCCCGGAACTCCTCGCCGCCCTGCACCACGACGTGCTGCCCGCCTGCGTGGGCCCGGTCACCGCGCTGCCGCTGCAGGCCCGGGGCATCGACACCGTTCAGCCCGAACGCTTCCGGCTCGGCCCCCTCGTACAGCTGCTGTGTCAGGAACTGCCGGGGCGGGCGCGGGCGTTGCCCATCGCCGGGCACCGGGTGGAGATCCGCGGGCACGCCGTGATGGTGGACGGGGCGCTGCGGCCCGTGCCGCCCGCCGGGATGTCGCTGTTGCGGGCCCTGTCGCGGCGGCCCGGCTGGGTGGTGGCCCGGGCCGAGCTGCTGCGCGCGCTGCCGGGCGCCGGCCGGGACGAGCACGCCGTCGAGACGGCGATGGCCCGGCTGCGTACGGCACTGGGCGCGCCCAAGCTCATCCAGACGGTGGTCAAGCGCGGTTACCGGCTCGCCCTCGACCCGGCCGCGGACTCCAAGTACGCGGACGCGTAAGGCCTCCCAGACCTTCCGAACCTTCAGGACCTTCCGTACCTCCCGTACAGGAACAGCGCACGCGCGAGGCACGCCAGCGCGAGCGTCGACAGCAGCGCCCGTACGACGTTCCATGCCACCCACGTGTCCTCGAACTTCTCGCGTACGGCGGCCGGGTCGGCGATCTTCGCCGGGTCGCCGGCGTCCGCGAGGTCGTTGTTGAGCGGGATGTTCGCGACGACGGTGAACAGGAAGGTGAGCGCGTACGCGGCGAGGGCCGCGAACACCCACCATTTGTACGGTGACCCGCGCAACTGCCAGGCGGAGATCGCCGTCAGCGCCAGCGCGCCCAGGAAGCTGAGGAAGAACACCGGGTTCTGGATCACGTCGTTGATGTTCTGCATGACCTCGATGTAGACGCGGTCGTCGCTGCGGGCCAGCGACGGCATGATGGCGCAGGCGAATATGTAGAAGACCCCGGCGATCAGGCCCATCGCGACCGTGGCCGCTCCCAGTACACCTCCGGCGGTCGTACGCCGCCCCGTGCTGTTGTCCGTCATGTCCTTCAGTCAACCGGCGCCGCGGCACGGGTGACATGGCCCAGGCGCGCGGCCGCATAAGCGCGCGTCCAGCACGGGAGCGGTACTGAGTCTTCCGGCGGGGCGCGCGGGCATGCACTGTAGGGAGTACGCAACCCGCGAGCACCCCCACGAGCACCCCCACGAGCACCCTCCGACCACCCCACGAGCACCTTTCATCGGCATCTCACCGACCCCTCATGGCGGTAACCCCAAGGCGGTGACAGGCACATGGCATCGGGCATGGCCACGGCCTCGTACGAGCTGCGGTTCGACTCCGGGCGGATCTGCCTGGATCTGACGGCGACCACCCACCCCGAGGAACGGCTCGACTCGGCCGCCCGGCTGAGCGCCTGGATCGCCGCATCCGGACTCGTCCCCGCGGGGACGCCGCTGGCGTCGGTCGACGCGGCGTGGCTGCTCGGCTTCCGTGAACTGCGCGGACACATCGCCCAGTTGGTGCGCGGCGAGTTCGACGCACGGCCCGCCGACGCGGCGCTCGCCCGCGTCAACGCGGCCGCGCTGGGCACCCCGCCCGCCCCCTGGGCCGTCCGCGCGGACGACGGTTCGCTGCACCGCAGACTGCGCACCCCGCCCGGCTGTGCCGAACTGCTCTCCGTCGTCGCCCGGGACGCCCTCGAACTGCTCACCGACCCGGTGGCGCGGGCGAGCCTGCGGCAGTGCGAGGGGGACAACTGCCCGATCGTCTATCTCGACACCTCCCGGGGGCGACGCCGACGATGGTGTTCCAGTGAGGTGTGCGGCAACCGGGAGCGGGTGGCCCGGCACCGGCGCCGGGCGGCACTCGCCCGGGCGTGATCCCACCCGTACGTGATCTTTCGATCACCTCTCGTGATCGAAAGCCCCTCTTCAACCGGCCTTCACCACTCCCACAAGAAATAACTGCTACCTCTTTGAACACGCGCCCGCCTGCGCACGTACCCGGTGATGAGCGACCGACTGGGGGAACCCCCGGACACCGGAGGTAGGCGTGCGCAAGGATTCCGCCGTGGCTGATGAACGA
The DNA here is from genome assembly GCF_042894545.1 of Streptomyces sp. NPDC001530. Lineage (NCBI taxonomy): Bacteria > Bacillati > Actinomycetota > Actinomycetes > Kitasatosporales > Streptomycetaceae > Streptomyces > Streptomyces sp. NPDC001530. The sequence continues at coordinate 385,647 of NZ_JBIAVS010000007.1, read as the reverse complement.
AGGCCAAGGGCCCGACATCGCATGTCTCAGCAGTCCTCGTCGACCGAACCCGACGAGGAGCTGATGCGTGCCCTGTACCGGGAACATGCGGGGCCGTTGCTCGCGTACGTACTGCGGCTTGTCGCCGGAGACCGGCAGCGCGCCGAGGACGTCGTGCAGGAAACACTCATCCGTGCCTGGAAGAACGCCGGTCAGCTCAATCGTGCGACCGGTTCGGTACGCCCCTGGCTGGTGACGGTCGCCCGGCGCATCGTCATCGACGGCCACCGCAGCCGGCAGGCCCGGCCGCAGGAGGTCGACCCGTCGCCGCTGGAGGTCATCCCCGCGGAGGACGAGATCGACAAGGCGTTGTGGCTGATGACACTGTCGGACGCGCTGGACGACCTGACCCCTGCTCACAGGGAAGTTCTGGTCGAAACATACTTTAAAGGGCGTACGGTCAATGAGGCGGCCGAGACCCTCGGCATACCCAGCGGCACCGTGCGCTCACGGGTGTTCTACGCCCTGCGGTCGATGAAGCTGGCGCTGGAGGAGCGGGGGGTGACGGCATGAACACATACGGGGGTTACGGAACGGGTGGTCCAGGAGCCATGCAGGGTCCACGGGGACAGCAAGGCCCCGGCGACATTCACGAGACCGTCGGCGCCTACGCCCTCGGCATCCTCGACGACGCGGAGGCGACCGCCTTCGAGGCACACCTCGCCACCTGCGAGTGGTGCGCCCAGCAGCTCGACGAGCTCGCCGGGATGGAACCGATGCTCGCCGCGCTCGCGGATCTGCCGGCCTCCCAGGGCACTCCGGCCATCGGGGAGTCCCTGGCCGCCCGCCCGAGCCCACGGCTCGCGGAACGGCTGGTCGACGAGGTCTCGGAGCGGCGCGCCCAGAAGCGCCGGCGCGGGATGTACCTGGTGGCGGCCGCGGCCGCGCTGATCATCGGCGGTCCGCTGACGGTGATGGCGGTCAACGGCGGCGACGACGGTGGCACCCAGATGCCCCAGGCACACGCCACCAGTCCCGCCAAGGCCGCCTTCGAGGTCATGACCGACAAGGTCTCGGCCACGGACAAGAGCACCGGCGTCAACGCCGTGGTCGCCGTCGAGAAGAAGGACTGGGGTACCCACGCGGTCCTCCAGCTCAAGAACGTCACGGGCCCGCTCAAGTGCTCCCTGATCGCCGTCGGCAAGAACGGCGAGCGCGAGACGGTGACCTCCTGGGCGGTCCCGAAGTGGGGTTACGGCATCCCGAACGCGAAGACGGAGGACGCCAAGGAGCCGCTCTACGTGCACGGCGGCGCGGCCTTCTCGCCCAACCAGATCGACCACTTCGAGGTCATGACCTTCGACGGGAAGCGGCTCGTGGAGGTGGATGCGTGAGCGAACCCCTAGCGCGCACGTAGCCTGGCGGGCCCCCTTTCGCGTACGGTTGACGGCTGCCCAGCACGTCAGAAGGGGGCCCGGTGGCCGCTCAGGCTCAGCAGGAAACCGCGCTCGGCTCGGTCCACTCCGTACCGCACGACTCCGCCAAGGACGACTCCGTACGGGACCGGGAGATCAGCGTCGAACAGGAACATCTGGACCGGGTGTACCGGCGCCTCGAGGAGAAGATCGACGAGGCGGAGTTCCTGATGAACGACGCCGCCAAGCGCGGTCAGGTCGGTACGCCGGGGGCGCTCGCGGAGCGGGACGCCCAGGTGTTCCGCGCGGGGATTCACCTGAACCGTCTCAACAACGAGTTCGAGGACTTCCTCTTCGGCCGTATCGACCTGCTCCTGGGGAAGGACGGCAAGAAGGGCCCGGACGGCGCCTACACGGCGGTGGAACCGGCCGAGGGTGCCGTCCGCGAGGACGAGAACGGTCAGTACGCGGAGATCGCGGAGACGCTCCACATCGGCCGGATCGGTGTCCTCGACGCCGACTACGCGCCGCTGGTCATCGACTGGCGGGCGCCCGCCGCGGCTCCGTTCTACCGCTCGACGCCGGTCGACCCGGGACGTGTCGTACGCCGCCGGGTCATCCGTTCCAAGGGGCGCAAGGTCCTCGGCGTCGAGGACGACCTCATGCGTCCGGAGCTGAAGGCCACCCTCGACGGCCGCGAACTCCCGGTGATCGGCGACGGCGCGCTCATGGCCGCGCTCGGGCAGGCCCGCAGCCACACCATGCGCGACATCGTGGCGTCGATCCAGGCCGAGCAGGACCTGGTGATCCGCGCCCCCGCCGCGTCGGTGACGTACGTGGAGGGCGGCCCGGGCACGGGCAAGACGGCGGTGGCCCTGCACCGGGCCGCGTACCTCCTCTACCAGGACCGCCGTCGCTACGCGGGCGGCATCCTGATCGTCTCGCCCACACCTTTGCTGGTGGCCTACACCGAGGGCGTCCTGCCCTCCCTCGGCGAGGAGGGCCAGGTCGCCATCCGCGCGATCGGCTCCCTCGTCGACGGTGCGGAGGCCACCTTGTACGACTCCCCGGCGGTGGCCCGCGCCAAGGGCTCGTACCGGATGCTGAAGGTGCTGCGGAAGGCGGCGCGGGGGGTGCTGGAGGGGCCCGGGGGCGAGTCCCGTACGTCCTCGCGCCCGGCGCCTGGCAGCGGGGCGGCGGCAGGTGTGCCGGGCGGCGTCGAGGCCGCGGCCGAAGGCGCGCGGCAGGGTGTCACCGGGGAGCCGCCGTCGCGCCCGGCGCGGGGTGGCAGGGCGGCAGCGGCGGTGCCGGGCGGCGGCGCAGCCGAAGGTTCGCGGGGCGCCACTCAGCGGTCCTCCGCGGACGCGGAGCGTCTCGCGGGTGCCGGGCGCGGGGCCACGTCCTCGCGCTCCGCGCGGGGCGGTGACGGGACGAATTCCGCCCGGGCCGCCGCTGCCGAAGGCTCGCGGGCGGGTCGCGTGGACGCGGCGATCGCCGGTGCGCGCGGCGGTGACCGGGGCCGTGCCGAGCAGCTCGCCTTCGGCGAGGAAGCCGGGGAGGTCGAGCGGGCCGGGGCCACCGGCCAGGACGCCGTCGAGCCGCAGCCCCCCGCCGGTCTCCCCACCCGCCTTCGTGTCGTCGCCTTCGGGCGGCGGCTGGAGCTGGAGGCCGCCGAGCTGGAGCGGATCAAGCGCAACGCGCTCAGCGGGACCGCGCCGGTCAATCTGCTGCGCCCGCGCGCCCGCAAGCTGCTGCTGGACGCGCTGTGGGCGCAGTCGGGCGCCGGGACGCGGCACACGGACCCGGAGCTGGCCGCCGAGCTGCGGTCGTCGTTCGACGAGGACATCACGTCCGAGGACAGCTTCATCGCGTTCCTGGACGCGTGGTGGCCGGAGCTGACGCCGCGGGGCGTGCTGGCCGCCATGGCCGACGAGCGCCGGCTCGGGCGCTGGGCGCGGCGGATCCTCAACCCTGGCGAGGTGCGCAGGGTGGCACGCTCGCTCAAGCGGGACGGGCTCTCCGTGCACGACGTGGCGATGCTCGACGAGCTGAACGCCATCCTCGGCACCCCCGCCCGGCCCAGGAAGCGGCGCGACCTCGATCCGCTCGACCAGCTCACGGGCCTGGAAGAGCTCATGCCCGTACGCGAGGAGTCGCAGCGCGAGCGCGCCGAGCGGCTCGCGCAGGAGCGGACCGAGTACGCGCACGTCATCGTCGACGAGGCGCAGGACCTCACGCCCATGCAGTGGCGCATGGTCGGGCGCCGGGGCCGGCACGCCACCTGGACGGTCGTCGGCGACCCGGCGCAGTCCTCGTGGTCCGACCCCGACGAGGCAGCCGAGGCCCGCGACGAGGCCCTCGGGACCCGTCCCCGGCGTCGCTTCACCCTCACCGTCAACTACCGCAACCCCGCCGAGATCGCCGATCTGGCCGCCAAGGTCCTCGCCTTGGCCATGCCGGGCTCCGAGTCCCCGTCCGCCGTACGGTCCACGGGCGTCCAGCCGCGTTTTGCGACAACGAACAACGGACACGGCGCCGTCGTACGGGACGCGCTCGCGCAGGCCGTGCGCGCCGAGGCGGCCCGCCTCCTCGACCGGGTGGAGGGCACCGTGGGTGTCGTCGTCGCCATGAACCGGCGGGACGAGGCCGCCCGGTGGCTCGCGGGGCTCGGCGACCGTGTGGTGGCGCTGGGCAGCCTGGAGGCGAAGGGACTGGAGTACGACGCGACGGTGGTCGTCTCGCCCGCGGAGATCGCCGACGAGTCGCCGGCCGGGCTGCGCGTGCTGTACGTCGCTCTCACTCGGGCCACTCAACAGCTGACCGTGGTCTCGGCCGATCGTGACGAGCCTGATGTGAACGGGGTGCCAGACCTGCTCCGGGACTGATGCGGGACGCGGCCCGGGGCCCACCCACCCGTCTCGCCTCTCCCAGAAGAACTCTCTGGGCGGGAATTGCCTTACGGGGATCGTTTGTTACCGTTGACGTGACACCGGCCCGATCCAAGCCCCCGGGCCCAACCTTCGTCGCTACGAGCGACCACTTGCCGCGAGGCGAGCATGGCGGGTCGGTGTCACTGAACGTAAGAACGCAGGAGAGGCCCACGTCACCCAGTGACGTGGGCCTCTTTGCTGCACCCTTGACTTCTCGTATGGTGGAAGTACTTTTCCGAAAGTGCCCGTCCGCTCGCGAACAAAACGTTCGCAATCCGGGGCGGCTACCGCGTACTCAGCGGTAGGTGCGACGATCGGACGGCATACCCGCGACCCAGCAGTACGCGCGCAGTACTCGCAGTACACGCAGTACACGGTGAAAGCAGAGGAAGTCGGCCATGGCAACGGCGCCCAGCGTCTCCTACTCGATGACGGTCCGGCTGGAGGTGCCCGCGAGCGGAACCGCGGTCTCCCAGCTCACCGGGGCCGTCGAGTCCCACGGAGGCTCGGTGACCGGCCTCGACGTGACCGCTTCCGGCCACGAGAAGCTCCGGATCGACGTCACCATCGCGGCGACCTCCACCGCTCACGCCGACGAGATCGTCGAGCAGCTGCGCGGCATCGAGGGTGTGACCCTCGGCAAGGTCTCCGACCGTACGTTCCTCATGCACCTCGGCGGCAAGATCGAGATGCAGTCCAAGCACCCCATCCGCAACCGTGACGACCTGTCCATGATCTACACCCCGGGCGTGGCCCGTGTGTGCATGGCGATCGCCGAGAACCCCGAGGACGCCCGCCGCCTCACCATCAAGCGCAACTCCGTTGCGGTCGTGACGGACGGCTCGGCCGTGCTGGGTCTCGGGAACATCGGCCCCAAGGCCGCCCTGCCCGTCATGGAGGGCAAGGCGGCCCTCTTCAAGCGCTTCGCCGGCATCGACGCCTGGCCGCTGTGCCTGGACACCCAGGACACCGACGCGATCGTCGAGATCGTGAAGGCGATCGCCCCCGGCTTCGCGGGCATCAACCTCGAGGACATCTCCGCGCCGCGCTGCTTCGAGATCGAGGCGCGCCTGCGCGAGGCCCTCGACATCCCCGTCTTCCACGACGACCAGCACGGCACCGCGATCGTCGTCCTCGCCGCCCTGACCAACGCACTTCGCGTGGCAGGCAAGGCGATTGGCGATATTCGCGTCGTCATGTCCGGTGCGGGCGCGGCCGGTACGGCCATCCTCAAGCTGCTCATCGCCGCGGGCGTCAAGAACGCCGTCGTCGCCGACATCCACGGCGTCGTGCACGCGGACCGTACGGACCTGGTGGACGCCGCCCCGGACTCGGCGCTGCGCTGGATCGCCGACAACACCAACCCCGAGGGCCTCACGGGCACATTGAAGGAGGCCGTGCGCGGCGCCGACGTGTTCATCGGCGTCTCCGCCCCGAACGTGCTCGACGGCGACGACGTGGCCGCCATGGCCGAGGACGCCATTGTGTTCGCGCTCGCGAACCCCGACCCCGAGGTCGACCCGGCAATCGCCCGTCAGACGGCGGCTGTTGTGGCCACCGGCCGCTCCGACTTCCCCAACCAGATCAACAACGTCCTGGTCTTCCCGGGCGTCTTCCGTGGCCTCCTGGACGCCCAGTCGCGTACGGTCAACACGGAGATGATGCTGGCCGCCGCGACCGCCCTCGCGGACGTGGTGACCGAGGACGAGCTCAACCCGAACTACATCATCCCGAGCGTCTTCAACGACAAGGTCGCGGGCGCGGTCGCCGGAGCGGTGCGCAACGCCGCGCGGGCGGCAGGGGTGACGGAGGCGGACAACGCGACCATGTAGGTCGGGTCGAGACCGAGGGCACGACCGCGTGAGTAGGGCTGTTTTCGCGGCTGTGACGGGTGCCACGACCGCCTGAGAACCGGCGCGTCGTGGGACGCGGGGCCTGTGGCCGCCTTTAGGGTGGCGGCCAGGCTCAGGCCTTGCAGGCCTTTTCGTGTGACTCCCAAGGGTGTTCGTGTGACTCCCAGGGGTGCCGGATTGGCTTTCCCGCCGCAGGTGGGGGCAGGATGCGTCTTCGGGCGCGAGGGTCTGGCTACGGACCCGGGTCCGGGGACCGACCGAGGACCCTGGCAGCATCGACTCCGCTGTGCCCAATATGCGGCTCCGCCGCGTGGCACGCCTCAACGGCAAGAAGAACACGGGAGTAACAACATGAACCGCAGTGAGCTGGTGGCCGCGCTGGCCGACCGCGCCGAGGTGACCCGCAAGGACGCCGACGCCGTTCTGGCCGCTTTCGCCGAGACCGTCGGCGAGATCGTCGCCAAGGGCGACGAGAAGGTCACCATCCCCGGCTTCCTGACCTTCGAGCGCACCCACCGTGCCGCTCGCACCGCGCGCAACCCGCAGACCGGCGACCCGATCCAGATCCCGGCCGGCTACAGCGTGAAGGTCTCCGCGGGCTCCAAGCTCAAGGAAGCCGCCAAGGGCAAGTAAGCCCTCTTGTACGTTCCTGTACGCCACGGGACGCGTACGAGGCGCCAGTAACGCCAATGGGGCGGCCCCCTCACCGGGGGCCGCCCCATTGGCGTACGGACGACTGCTGTCGCTATCCGAGCGCCTTGCCCGGCAGCTCCACCTTCGCGCCGAGCTCCACGAGCTGCTCCATGCTGTGTCTATCCGGAGGCTGTGACATCAGCGGCTCCGCCGCGGGCCCCCGGACCCCCGACCGGGAGCGGCGCTGCCCCGGGCCGGGAGTGGAGCGATTGCTGTCAGCCGAGCGCCTTGCCCGGCAGCTCCACCTTCGCGCCCAGCTCGACCAGCTTCTCCATGCTGTGTCTATCCGGGGGGCAACCCCCCGGACCCCCGGCCGGGAGCGGCGCTGCCCCGGGCCGGGAGTGGAGCGATTGCTGTCAGCCGAGCGCCTTGCCCGGCAGCTCCACCTTCGCGCCCAGCTCGACCAGCTTC
>NZ_JBIAVS010000007.1:170463-378270 GCF_042894545.1 Streptomyces sp. NPDC001530 | reverse complement strand
CTTCTCCATGAAGTTCTCGTAGCCGCGGTTGATGAGGTCGATGCCGTGGACCCGGGAGGTGCCCTGGGCCGCCAGCGCGGCGATGAGGTAGGAGAAGCCGCCGCGGAGGTCGGGGATGACCAGGTCGGCGCCCTGGAGCTTGGTGGGGCCCGAAACGACGGCGGAGTGCAGGAAGTTGCGCTGGCCGAAGCGGCAGTTCGAGCCGCCGAGGCACTCGCGGTAGAGCTGGATGTGTGCGCCCATCTGGTTGAGCGCGGAGGTGAAGCCGAGGCGGGACTCGTACACCGTCTCGTGGATGATCGACAGGCCGGTCGCCTGTGTGAGCGCGACGACGAGCGGCTGCTGCCAGTCGGTCTGGAAGCCGGGGTGGACGTCCGTCTCCAGGGCGATCGACTTGAGCTGGCCGCCCGGGTGCCAGAAGCGGATGCCCTCGTCGTCGATCTCGAAGGCGCCGCCCACCTTGCGGTAGGTGTTCAGGAACGTCATCATCGACCGCTGCTGGGCGCCGCGGACGTAGATGTTGCCCTCGGTCGCCAGCGCCGCGGACGCCCAGGAGGCGGCCTCCAGGCGGTCCGGGAGGGCCGCGTGGGTGTAACCGCCGAGGCTGTCCACACCCGTGATGCGGATCGTCCGGTCGGTGTCCATGGCGATGATCGCGCCCATCTTCTGCAGCACGCAGATGAGGTCCTCGATCTCGGGCTCCACGGCGGCGTTGGCGAGCTCCGTGACGCCCTCCGCGAGCACGGCCGTCAGCAGCACCTGCTCGGTGGCGCCGACGGACGGGTACGGCAGCCGGATCTTGGTGCCGCGCAGCCGCTGCGGGGCCTCCAGGTACTGGCCGTCCGCCCGCTTCTCGATCTTCGCGCCGAACTGCCGCAGCACCTCGAAGTGGAAGTCGATGGGACGACCGCCGATGTCACAGCCGCCGAGCCCCGGGATGAACGCGTGCCCCAGACGGTGCAACAGCGGGCCGCAGAACAGGATCGGGATGCGCGACGAACCCGCGTGGGCATCGATGTCGGCGACGTTCGCGCTCTCGACGTGCGAGGGATCGAGCACCAGCTCGCCCGGCTCCTCACCCGGACGGACCGTCACACCGTGCAGCTGCAGCAGACCGCGTACGACCCGCACGTCGCGGATGTCGGGGACATTGCGCAGCCGGCTCGGCGCGCTGCCCAGCAGGGCGGCCACCATGGCCTTGGGCACGAGGTTCTTCGCACCACGGACACGGATCTCGCCCTCAAGCGGGGTTCCGCCGTGGACAAGCAGGACATCGTCGTTGACGGTCATGTATCTCGCGTTCCGATGAGTTGGGCAGGGCTGAGTCGTCGGCAGGCCGGTTGCGCGGAAGCCGAACAGCAAGGGTAATGGCCGCCTACCCCCCTTCAGTAAGCCCAAGGACCACCCAGCTAGGTCATAGCTTTGCCACAACACGAACCGTTCCGAATCGGGCACACGGGGTCACCGGTACGGGCGTGCGCGGGGGTCGCATCTGTACGCCCTGAGCTGCATTCACTCCCGTACGGGCATTGCCTCCCCACACGAAGGGAAGATGCGGGATCATGTCTGGCATGACCGAGGTGTCCTCGCTCACAGGGCGGCTGCTCGTGGCCACGCCCGCCCTGGCGGACCCGAACTTCGACCGCGCCGTCGTGCTGCTCCTCGACCACGACGAGGAGGGCTCGCTCGGTGTCGTCCTCAACCGTCCCACCCCGGTGGACGTCGGCGACATCCTGGAAGCCTGGGCGGACCTGGCCGGCGAGCCCGGCGTCGTCTTCCAGGGCGGCCCGGTGTCCTTGGACTCGGCGCTGGGCGTCGCGGTCATCCCCGGCGGCACGTCCGGCGAACGCGCGCCCCTCGGCTGGCGGCGCGTGCACGGCGCGATCGGCCTCGTCGACCTGGAGGCCCCGCCCGAACTCCTCGCCTCGGCCCTCGGCTCGCTGAGAATCTTCGCCGGGTACGCGGGCTGGGGCCCGGGCCAGCTGGAGGACGAACTGGTCGAGGGCGCCTGGTACGTCGTCGAGTCCGAACCCGGAGATGTCTCCTCCCCGTCCCCCGAACGGCTCTGGCGCGAGGTCCTGCGCCGCCAGCGCAACGAACTGGCGATGGTGGCGACGTACCCGGACGACCCGTCGCTCAACTGATGCGCGCGGGCTTCAGTACCCTTGCACTCATGAGCACTCTTGAGCCTGAGACCCAGCCCCAGCGAGGCACGGGGACGGGGACCCTCGTAGAGCCGACGCCGCAGGTGTCGCACGGCGACGGGGACCACGAGCGCTTCGCCCATTACGTCCAGAAGGACAAGATCATGGCGAGCGCCCTCGACGGCACGCCCGTCGTGGCCCTCTGCGGCAAGGTGTGGGTCCCGGGTCGCGACCCGAAGAAGTACCCCGTGTGCCCCATGTGCAAGGAGATCTACGAGTCCATGGGCGCCGGTGGCGACAAGGACAAGGGTGGCAAGGGCGGCGACAAGAAGTAACGCCGCGAGGTCCTGCGGCGCGGTGCGCTGCGTGGGCTGAGCGTGGCCGCGGTGCTCCGGTGCGGGGTGCCGCGGTCTTGTCGTGCCCGGGGTGGGGACGGATAGCTGGGAGCTGGACACCGACATCGACGTTATGGGCGGACGGGGGAGGGCCGCACGGATCGGCGAGCTGCGCGGTACGGCGTGGTTCACACGAGACCGCGTTGTGCGACGCCGAGTCTGTGGAGGCCTGCGCGCAACGCCGGCCGTCGGTCGTGCCCGCCGTGCTGCACGCGCGTGTACGGGCCGCGCCGAGGCCGGGATTGAAGCTCACCATGCTCGGCGCATGTACGTACCCGCGATCACCGGCTCCACGGCGTGACTCGTGGGCGTACGGCCACTACAGCGACTTCGCCCTCTGACCCATCGAAGGGGGTTGGTATGCCTGCCAGTTCGGGATGGCGGCGGGTGTACGCGGGTATCCGCTCCGTACAGCGTGACGTTTTGGAGACCGCGTCCCTCGGCGGCGCCGTGGCCGCCTCTCCCCCTCGCGCACGAGCGGGGAGGACGTCAAAAAATGGCAGATTCTATTCCCCTGGTCTTCCCGGGCCTTGTGGCCACGAGTGTCTTTTCCTTCATCTCGGCCTGGAACGACTTCCTGTTCGCCAAGTCCTTCATCAGCGACACCTCGCAGTCCACTCTGCCGATGGCTCTCCTCGTCTTCTACAAGCCGGACGAGCCGGACTGGGGCGGCGTGATGGCGGCCTCCACGGTGATGACGATTCCGGTGCTGATCTTCTTCGTACTCGTACAGCGACGACTGGTCTCCGGCCTCGGCGGAGCGGTAAAGGACTGATGGCATGACGGATGTGCAGCTGATTCCGGCGCCCCGGAAACTCAACTGGTCCCCACCCAGCCCCGAATACGAGAGCCTGGACGCGGAGACGACGATCGAGGCGCGGCCCGGCACCGAGGGCGTGGCGCGCTGGCTGCGCTCCACGCTGGGCGCGGCCACCGGGTTTCCGCTGGCGGACGGCCATGACACCGACAACCGCATCGTCCTCGCCATCGACCCGGGCCTCGCCCCCGAGGGGTATCGCCTCGTCATCGACGGGTACGCGCGCCGCATCGAGGGAGGCAGTGCCGCAGGGGTCTTCTGGGGTGCCCAGACCTTCCGGCAACTGCTCGGCCCCGACGCATACCGAAGGGCTCCGGTGCGGCCGGGCCGGGACTGGGATCTCCCGATGGTGACCGTCGAGGACGCGCCCCGATTCCGCTGGCGCGGCCTCATGCTCGACGTCTCCCGCCACTTCATGCCCAAGGACGGAGTCCTCCGCCATCTCGACCTCCTGGCCGCCCACAAACTCAACGTCTTCCACTTCCACCTCACCGACGACCAGGGCTGGCGCATCCAGATCGAGCGCTACCCGAGGCTGACGGAGGTCGGATCCTGGCGGGCGCGTACGAAATTCGGCCATCGCGCCTCGCCGCTGTGGGAGGAGAAGCCGCACGGGGGCTTCTACACGCAGGACGACATCCGCGAGATCGTCGCGTACGCCGCCGAGCGGCATATCAGCGTCGTCCCCGAAATCGACATCCCGGGGCACTCGCAGGCCGCCATCGCCGCGTATCCGGAACTGGGCAACACCGACGTCATCGACACGACCTCCTTGACCGTCTGGGACAACTGGGGCGTCTCCCAAAACGTACTCGCCCCCACTGACAACACCCTGCGCTTCTACGAGGGGGTGTTCGAGGAACTCCTCGACCTGTTCCCGGCGGACGCCGCCCCGTTCTCGGGGTTCGTCCACATCGGCGGCGACGAGTGCGCCAAGGACCAGTGGAAGCAGTCGCCCACCGCGCAGGCGCGCATCAAGGAACTCGGGCTCGCGGACGAGGACGCGCTGCAGTCCTGGTTCATCCGGCATTTCGACAACTGGCTCTCCGCGCGCGGGCGTCGGCTGATCGGCTGGGACGAGATCCTGGAGGGCGGGCTGGCTGAAGGCGCGGCCGTGTCCTCGTGGCGCGGCTATCAGGGCGGCATCACGGCCGCCCGCGCGGGCCACGACGTCGTCATGTGCCCTGAGCAGCAGGTGTACTTGGACCACCGTCAGGACGCCGGCGAGGACGAGCCGATGCCCATCGGCTACGTCCGCACCCTGGAGGACGTCTACCGCTTCGAACCGGTGCCGCCGCAGCTCACCGAGGCGGAGGCACGGCATGTGCTGGGCACTCAGGCCAACGTGTGGACCGAGGTGATGGAGGACCACGCGCGCGTGGACTACCAGACTTACCCGCGGCTCGCGGCCTTCGCCGAGGTCGCCTGGAGCGCCCTGCCCGCCCCCGCCGAACGGGACTTCGCCGACTTCGAGCGCCGGATGACCGCCCACTACGAGCGGCTCGACGCCCTGGGAGTGGCCTATCGCCCGCCCATGGGACCGCTGCCGTGGCAGAGGCGACCTGCCCCCGAAGGGATGACGGGCAGCCTCGGACGCCCGATCGAGGGGGCGCCCCCAAACGTGTGAGGCGACTCCCGACCGGCGTGTCCCGGAGGGTTCACCCTGACACCGTGCCCCCACAAGGAAAAAGGCACCCAAGGGGCACTGAAGAGTGGCAATTCGCACTCACCGGCGATGCCGTGCGAAAACGGACCATCTCCCTGGTGAGGGGGCGAATGCCTCCTAGCGGACCCCCGCGTCGAGGGTCGGGGAAGATGTGCCAGAGTTGCCACGTCCGCCCTGTCAGCACGTACCGTACGGCAGCACAGGTGGGACCAGGTGGGGCAGCGGGAAGGGGCAGCCGGTTTTGACCACGCACGCACCGCAGGCGGCGCAGGCCGTGACGCTGCCCGCCTCTTTGGACGAGGCAGTGGCGGCCCTGGCCGCCATGCCCGCCGCCGTTCCGGTGGCCGGCGGCACCGATCTCATGGCCGCGGTCAACTCCGGACAGCTGCGGCCCGCCGCGCTCGTCGGCCTCGGCCGGATCAGCGAGATCCGCGGCTGGCAGTACCAGGACGGCCACGCGCTGCTCGGCGCGGGCCTCACCCACGCCCGCATGGGGCGCCCCGACTTCGCGGCCCTCATCCCGGCACTGGCAGCCGCCGCGCGCGCGGCGGGACCGCCACAGATCCGCAACGCGGGCACCCTGGGCGGCAACATCGCGTCGGCCGCCCCTACGGGAGACGCGCTGCCCGTACTGGCCGCCCTGGAAGCCACGTTGATCATCGCGGGCCCGGGCGGAGCCCGCCGCGAGATCCCCGTCTCGCACCTGCTCGCGGGCATGGAGATGCTCCGCGGCGGCGAACTCATCGGCTACGTGCGCGTGCCGCTGCTGCACGCGCCGCAGGTCTTCCTGAAGGCGACCGGTCGCACCGGACCCGGACGCGCGATCGCCTCCGTGGCGCTCGTCCTGGACCCCGCACGGCGCGGAGTGCGGTGCGCCGTCGGGGCCATAGCACCGATGCCGCTGCGGCCCCTGGACGCCGAGGCGTGGGTCGCCCAGCTGATCGACTGGGACGGGGAGCGGACGCTCGTGCCCGAGGCGCTGGGCGCCTTCGGGGAGTACGTCGCCGCGGCCTGCATTCCCGACCCCGTCCCCGCCGAGGACGGCTCCGTGACACCGCTTCCGCCCGCCGTACTGCACCTGCGGCGCACCGTCGCCGCGCTGGCCCGACGAGCACTGGGGAGGGCACTGTCGTGACCGACGACCAGCACGGAGAGGGCGCTCCGCAGAGCGGCGGCCGGTGGGACCCGCTGCCTCAGGGCGACTACGACGACGGCGCCACCGCCTTCGTCAAGCTCCCCGAAGGGGGCATCGACGCCCTCCTCGCCGACCGGGACAGCCCGCTCGCGGCACCCGGGCACGGTTACGTGCCCCCGCAGATCAGCGTCGCGCCCACGTCGCCCGCCGCGACGGACCCGGCGGCCACCGGTACCTGGGCCGTGCCCGCCGAGGCCGTCCAGTGGCCGGACCCGAACGCCGCGCCTCAGGAAGCCGCCCCCGACAGCTTCTCGTACCACCCGGGAGCCACCGGGCAGTGGGACTTCAGCGAGGCCGCACAGGAGGGCGCCGCGCCCGGGCACGACGTGACCGGGCAGTGGTCGATTCCCGTCGCAGGTGGTGATCTTCCGGACGAATCGGGCGAGTTCACTACATCGGCGCTCGTCGAGCAGTGGGGCGGGACACCGCCCGCCACGCTCCCCGGCGGCGCCGCCGCGCCCTGGGCGACGGAGACCATCGGGCAGGCGTGGTCCGCCGAGCCGGAGAAAACGCCCGCTGAGGCCCCCGCGGAGCCGTCGGCGCACCCACATGCGGAATCGCCCGCGCAGGCCGCCCAGACGGCCGCCGAGCCCGTTCACGAGGCTCCTGAGCCGGTCGCCGGGCCCGAGCCGACGGCCGCCGCGACCGCGCAGGCGCCCGAGCCGGACCCGGCACCCGAGGAGCCGGAAGCCCCCGAGGCCGCCGCCGAGAGCGCCGCCGCGGCCTCCGACAGTGCCGCCGCCGAAGGGGTGCGGGACGCGGACGCCCCCGCCCCGGCCCAGCACGACGAACACCCCCTCGCCTCGTACGTCCTGCGCGTCAACGGCGCCGACCGCCCCGTGACCGACGCCTGGATCGGCGAATCGCTGCTCTACGTACTGCGCGAGCGGCTCGGCCTCGCGGGCGCCAAGGACGGCTGCTCACAGGGCGAGTGCGGCGCCTGCAACGTGCAGGTCGACGGACGGCTCGTGGCGTCCTGCCTGGTGCCCGCCGTCACCGCCGCCGGCAGCGAGGTGCGCACCGTCGAGGGCCTGGCCGCCGACGGGCAGCCCTCCGACGTACAGCGGGCGCTCGCCAAGTGCGGCGCCGTGCAGTGCGGTTTCTGCGTACCGGGCATGGCGATGACCGTGCACGACCTCCTCGAGGGCAACCCCGCGCCCACCGAGCTGGAGACCCGCCAGGCGTTGTGCGGCAACCTGTGCCGCTGCTCCGGCTACCGCGGGGTCCTGGACGCCGTGCGCGAGGTGGTCGCCGAACGCGAGGCGCACTCCGCCGCCGCCGAGGCCGCGCCGGACGCGGACGAGGCGCGCATCCCGCACCAGGCGGGCCCGGGCGCGGGCGGCGTCCACCCATCGGCGTACGAGGACGGTTCTCCGTACGATCCCCGAGCGCCACATGAGCAGCCGTACGGCCAGGACGGAGGCCAGGCGTGAGCAACGAAGCCGCGACCGCGACACCGGCGGCACCCGAGACCGGCCCCGAGCCCCTGCCGCACGGGCTGGGCGTCTCGCTGCCCGCCACGGACGCCCGTGCCAAGACCGAGGGCACCTTCCCGTACGCCGCCGACCTGTGGGCCGAGGGCCTGCTGTGGGCCGCAGTACTCAGGTCGCCACACCCGCACGCGCGCATCGTGTCCATCGACACCAGCCACGCGCGCGAGATGCCCGGCGTGCGAGCCGTCATCACCCACGAGGACGTGCCCGGCAGCGCGCTGCACGGCCGCGGCCGGGCCGACCGCCCGGTGTTCGCCTCCGAGGTCGTACGCCACCACGGGGAGCCCATCGCGGCCGTCGCCGCCGACCACCCGGACACCGCCCGCATGGCCGCCGCCGCCGTCATCGTCGAGTACGAAGTACTCGATGCGGTGACCGACCCGGAGCAGGCCTTCGAGGCCGAACCCCTGCACCCCGACGGCAACCTGATCCGGCACATCCCGCTGCGCCACGGCGACCCGGCCGCGGCCGGCGAGATCGTCGTCGAGGGCCAGTACCGCATCGGCCGCCAGGACCCGGCCCCCATCGGCGCGGAGGCGGGCCTCGCCGTACCCCGCCCCGACGGCGGAGTCGAGCTCTACGTCGCCTCCACCGACCCGCACACCGACCGCGACACGGCCGCCGCCTGCTACGGCCTGGAACCCGAGCGCGTGAAGGTCGTCGTCACCGGAGTCCCCGGCGCCACCGCCGACCGCGAGGACCAGGGCTTCCAACTCCCGCTCGGCCTGCTGGCGTTGAAGACCGGCTGCCCGGTGAAACTCACCGCTACGCGCGAGGAGTCCTTCCTCGGCCACGGCCACAGGCACCCCACCCTCCTGCGCTACCGCCACCACGCCGACGCCGAGGGCAAGCTGGTCAAGGTCGAGGCGCAGATCCTGCTCGACGCGGGGGCCTACGCGGACACCTCCGCCGAGTCGCTGGCCGCCGCCGTCTCCTTCGCCTGCGGCCCGTACGTCGTCCCGAACGCCTTCATCGAAGGCTGGGTCGTACGCACCAACAACCCGCCCTCCGGCCACGTACGCGGCGAGGGCGCCATGCAGGTGTGCGCCGCCTACGAGGCGCAGATGGACAAGCTGGCGAAGAAGCTCGGCATCGACCCCGCGGAGCTGCGCCTGCGCAACGCGATGGCCACGGGGGATGTGCTGCCCACGGGCCAGACGGTGACGTGCCCGGCCCCGGTCGCTGAATTGTTGCAAGCCGTACGGGACTTCCCGCTCCCCGCGCTCCCCAAGGACACGCCCGAGGACGAGTGGCTGCTGCCCGGCGGCCCCGAGGGCGCGGGCGAACCGGGCGCCGTCCGCCGCGGAGTCGGCTACGGCCTCGGTATGGTCCACATGCTCGGCGCCGAGGGCGCGGACGAGGTCTCCACCGCCACGGTGAAGGTCCACGACGGTGTCGCCACGGTGCTCTGCGCGGCCGTGGAGACCGGCCAGGGCTTCACCACGCTGGCCCGGCAGATCGTCCAGGAGACGCTCGGCATCGACGAGGTGCACGTGGCACCGGTCGACACCGACCAGCCGCCCGCGGGCGCGAGTTGCCGCGGCCGGCACACCTGGGTGTCGGGCGGAGCCGTCGAACGCGCCGCGAAGATGGTCCGCACGCAACTGCTGCAGCCCCTGGCGCACAAGTTCGGCATGTCCACGGAGCTGCTCCAGATCACGGACGGCAAGATCACGTCGTACGACGGTGTGCTGTCCACGACCGTCACCGAGGCGATGGACGGCAAGGAGCTGTGGGCCACCGCGCAGTGCCGCCCGCATCCGACCGAGCCGCTCGACGCGGCCGGGCAGGGCGACGCCTTCGTGGGCCTGGCCTTCTGCGCGATCCGTGCGGTGGTGGACGTCGACATCGAGCTCGGCTCGGTCCGTGTCGTGGAACTCGCCCTCGCCCAGGACGTGGGCCGCGTCCTCAACCCGGCGCAGCTCACCGCCCGGATCGAGGCGGGTGTCACGCAGGGCGTGGGTGCCGCGCTGACGGAAAACCTGCGCACGGCCCGCGGCCTGGTCCGCCACCCGGACTTGACCGGGTACGCCCTCCCCACCGCCCTGGACGTACCCGACATCCGTATCGTCAAGCTGGTCGAGGAGCGCGACGTGGTCGCCCCCTTCGGTGCGAAGGCGGTCAGTGCGGTGCCGGTCGTGACGTCTCCGGCGGCGGTGGCGTCCGCCGTCCGCGCGGCGACGGGACGCCCGGTCAACCGCCTCCCGATCCGCCCCCAGGCAGCGGTGGTGACCCCGTTGTGAACGCTCCCGAGCCCGAGCCGCCGCCACGCTATGAACCCCCGCCCAGCATCGGGAAGTTGATGCTGTGGGTGCTGGTGTTCGTACTGGCGGCTGTGGTGGTTGTGGCAGGCGGCGTGTACCTCGCCTGAGGTCGGCCGCCGGGAGTTTTTCGCCCCCTCCGCCCCTACCCTCCCCCAAGCTCTCGGCTTCGCTCGAGCAGGGGGGACCCCCATCGTCCCTGGGGGCTCCGCCCCCAGACCCCAGTATCGCGCTTCGCGCTCGTCCTCAAACGCCGGACAGGCTGAAACTTTCCCCCGGGTCGGCGCTGGAAAGTCTTAGCCCGTCCGGCGTTTGAGGACGAGGCCGTCTAGGCCGATGGGGGTCCAGGGGCGCAGCCCCCTGGCGGGGTCTGGGGCGGAGCCCCAGGTACGGGACGGGCAGGGGCGGAGGGGCGAAAACACGGCCCTGTACACCGTCCGCGTCTGGGTGTTTCTGGCCGGTGGGTGGGCTGTTGCCGCGTGTTTCGGGCGTTGTCAGTGGCGCGGCGTATGGTTCTGGTCGATGGGGAACTGCCGCGGGACCGGGGTGTTCCTGCCTGGGGGAAGCACGAGAGTTCATATGCGCGGGGGAGCCATGAGCACGACTGACATCGGTGTCGGCGGCGCGATCACACTGACCGACGACGAGCTGGATTTGTACGTCACACACGAGGGGACGCGACGCCGACTGACAGGTCCCGGACTGCCGTCCGACGGCACGCTGCTGGGGTTCGGCACGCTGCGGGAGCACGGACTGCGCCGGCTCGCGGACCTGGCCGGCGACGCGGAGAAGCTCGCCGAGGAACTGCGGGACCAGCTCGTCATAGGCGCGCTGCGGAACCTCGACAGGGACCTGGAGTCAATCGTGCTGGACGGCACGACGGGAGAGATCTCCACGACGTACGCCCACCGGAACCCCGCCCTGATGGACCTGTCACCCCTGGCCCCGTCCCTGGAGGCGCTGCTGCGCTTCGCGACGGCCACCGAGGAACTGACAGCGTCCCGAGGCCAGTTCGGCCCGAAGGCGGTCACGGAGGCGTCGAACGGCCTGGCCGCCGTCTTCGCGTCGGACGTGGGCGACGACGTGCCGCCGTACTGGCGGATGGCCGCGCTGATCCGCCCGCTCGCCCGGATCGCGGGCCCCGGTGACGGACTCGTCCTGGACCTGCCGAAGCGGCTGCTGGACGAGGAGTTCGGCGCGGGCGAGATCATGCGCTTCGAGGACGTGGACTTCCCGTCCGCGCTGGCGCACGAACCCACCCGCCGGTTCCTGCGGGAGACGGGCCTGCCCGAGGACGGCCTCCTCTTCCAGCTGGACACGGAGGTGCCGTTGCCGGCACTCAGCGAGTACTACGCGGACGAGCGCCCCGGCGACTTCTCCGCCGACGAACTCCCCGCCGCCGCGGACCGGCTGATACGCCTCGGCTATCTGCTGGAGGACACGAGCCTCGTCGTGGACGGCACCACGGGCGCGGTCCTCGCCTGGAGCGAGCCCGACCTCACCCTGCGCCCCCTCAACGCCGACATCTCCACCCTCGCCTTCACCCTCTGGCTGCTGCACCGCGAGAAGACGATCGACGCGGCCCACGACCTCTCGGACGCCTACGAGCAGTTGGCCGCCACCATGACCCAGACCCTGGCCGCGGTCGACCCGCTCGCCTGCGACCCGATCCCGGCCCTGCCCGGCGACGACGGCTGGCGCTACTGGCCCGAGATATTCGAGGACCAGGCAGGCGGAGCGCTCTACGCGTAAACAGCGCTCGGCGCGTGAGCAACGCCCGTCAGTCGCCCCCTTTGACCGCACGGACACTGACGGAGTCGATCGCGCACCGCGACCAGTCCAGTTCCCCCTGACCGCCGAGCTCGTCAAGGATGAGGCGGTGCAGCCGCGCCCGCACCTCGCTGGAACAGCTCCCGCGCATGAGCTGCCTCAGGCCCTCACTCCTCGGCCCGTTGGGTGATGGCTGCCTCGGTGCGGTCCCCCAGGAACTCGTACCACCGGCGCTCCAGGCAGACGTAACGCACATCGGCTTCGACGAGGCTGAGGAAAGCCGACACGGTCTCGGTGAGACGTTGCTGCAGCCCCGGGTCGGCCAGGGTTCCGTCCTCGGCGAAGGCCTGATAGGCGTTGCCCAGGCTGAACATGTCCGGATAGACGCGGGTGCCCAGGTGCTCCAGCGGAACCCTGAGTGCCCACAGCCCGCGGTTGCCGCCGACCATGGACGGCGAGGCGGACACGAGCATGGCGTGCTTGGTCTTGAACGGCTGCGGCTGGACACGCGAGACCCAGTCGATCGCGTTCTTCAGCACTCCGGGAATGGAGCCGTTGTACTCGGGCGAGGAGATAACGAAGGCATCGCTCTGCTCGAGCCGGTCGCGCAGCGCGAGGGCGCCGTCCGGCACTCCTTCGGCGGTTTCCATGTCGCCGTCGTACAACGGCATGTCGAAATCGCGCATGGCGGCGAGGTCGACAGTGGCACCGGTGTCGGAGACCAGCCGCGCCACGAGGGAGGCAAGGCGAGTGTTGGCCGATTCGGCCCGCAGCGCCGCGCCGAAGACGAGGAGCCGCAGGGGGCCGGGAGGTGCGTCCGGGGGCATCGGCCCCTCCTTCCGTCGTAGGTACTCGCGCCCGACAGGCACGACACTGACCAGTGTGGTTCCGGAAGAGCCGCCGTGCGACCGGGGCGGGGAAGGCGGGGAACCAGCAGAACATCCGGCCGGGCAATCAACAGAACAACCAGGCGAACAGCCGGCAGGGCGGCTAACGCTCCGATGAGATTCGCCGAGGCAACCGTTGCGTGACCGGAGTACTGCGCCGGCCAACTGAGACGGGAACTGAGACGAGAACTGAGATGGACGAACGAAAGGGCGGCGCTCCTTCCGGAGTGCCGCCCTTTCGTTTTGCCTGGTCAAGGCAGTTGAGGCCGTGGCGGGAATCGAACCCACGTAACTCGCTTTGCAGGCGAGTCCCTAAACCACTCGGGCACACGGCCAATCATCAGGTGCGGCACGGCTCACTCGTTCCGAACCTGATGGGTTGACCGTAGGCGGGGGCGCGGGCGGGGCTCAAGGGAAGCGCGGGCGCTGCAATGGGACTGCCATACGCCGTTCATGAATGGGTGGCGGGCAGGTGGTGGCCGAGGTGGTCGTACGACCAAAGGCCCAGGCGATCACCGTCTGCGGACAGGGGCCAGTGTCCGTTGTGCCCCTTACGCTGGCGGTCATGGCAGCCCTGGAAGCGCGTGATGGTGCGGTGGCACCGGCAGAGGTCGAGGGCGGGGTGCTGAGTCGGTCGTATCGGGCGCTCAGCGTCGGAATCGTCTCCGTCGTGCTGGTGATCGCCTTCGAGGCGACCGCCGTGGGGACGGCGATGCCCGTGGCGGCGCGGGAGCTCGACGGGGTGTCGTTGTACGCGTTCGCGTTCTCGGGGTACTTCACGACGAGCCTGTTCGGGATGGTGCTGGCCGGGCAGTTGTCTGACCGGGGCGGGCCGCTGGCGTCGCTGACCGCGGGGATCGGGGCGTTCGCGGCGGGGTTGCTGCTGTCCGGGACGGCGGGGTCCATGTGGATGTTCATCCTCGGGCGGGCCGTGCAGGGGCTCGGTGGCGGGCTGGTGATCGTCGCGTTGTACGTGGTGGTCGGGCGGGCCTACCCGGAGTCGATGCGGCCGTCGATCATGGCGGCGTTCGCGGCGGGGTGGGTGGTCCCGTCCGTGGTCGGGCCGCTCGCGGCGGGCGCGGTCACCGAACACCTCGGCTGGCGCTGGGTGTTCGTCGGGATACCGGCGCTGGTCGTCTTCCCGCTGGCGCTCGCGCTGCCGCAGATACGGCGGCTGACGTCGGGGCAGGGCCGGGCCGTCGGGCGCGCGCCCCTCGACCGGCGGCGCATCCGGCTGGCGTTGGGGATCGCGCTGGGCGCGGGGCTGCTGCAGTACGCCGCCCAGGATCTGCACTGGCTCTCGCTCCTCCCCGCCGTCGCCGGCGCCGCGCTGCTCGTCCCGGCCGTCCTTGGGCTGCTGCCGCGCGGCACGTACCGGGCGGCGCGCGGGCTGCCGTCCGTGGTGCTGTTGCGCGGGGTCGCGGCCGGTTCTTTCATCGCCGCCGAGTCCTTCGTGCCGCTCATGCTGGTCACCCAGCGGGGGCTGTCGCCGACGCTCGCCGGGTTCTCGCTCGCGGCGGGCGGCGGGACCTGGGCGCTGGGGTCGTATGTGCAGGCGCGGCCGCGGGTGGAGCCGTATCGGGAGCGGTTGATGTTCCTGGGCATGGTGCTGGTCGCGGCCGCCATCGCCACCGCGCCCAGTGTGCTGATCCACGCCGTGCCCGTGTGGATCGTCGCCGTCGCCTGGGGGTTCGGCTGCTTCGGCATGGGGCTGGTGATCGCCTCGACCAGCGTGCTGCTGCTCCACCTCTCGGCACCCGAGGAGGCCGGCGCCAACTCCGCCGCCCTGCAGATCTCCGACGGCCTGTCCAACGTGCTCCTGCTCGCCACGGGCGGTGCGGCCTTCGCAGCCCTCGGCGGCGGCACGGTCACGCACGCCACCACATCAGCCTCCGGCGCACACCCCGCCGCCTTCGCCGCCGTGTTCCTGCCGATGGCGGGGGTGGCCCTGCTGGGCGCGTGGGTGACGACGCGACTGCGGGAGCGGTGAACGTAAACCCGTCGAATCGGGCTGGTGCCGTGCCCCACGGTCTCCGCATGGAGCCCCGCCTCGACCCCGCCCTCGCGCGGGCCCTCGACGATCCCGCCCTCGCGCGGGCCCTCGACGACCCTGCCCTCGCGCAGGCTCTCGACGGCCCTGCCCTCGCGCAGGCCCTCGACGATCCCGCCGACGCGCAGGACCGCCGCCCGGAGGAGGGGGCGCGGGAGGCCGTACGCGCATATCTGGGGGCGCAGGCCGCCCACGTCCGCTCCCTCGCCGAGAGTCTCGCGAAGGAACACGCCGAACTGCTGAGGAGGCTTGGCGAATGACCCGACACCTGACCGTCGCGAGGTGACGGACATCGCCGAGGTCGCCTTCGGAGGCCGCGCCCCCGAGGCGCGGGATCCCGGTCTGCTGGCCTCGGCCGTGCACCGCCCCCGCGCGCGCATGCTCGGCGTCGCCGCCTACGCCGACCTCTACGAGCAGGCCGCGGCCCTGCTGCACGCCATCGCCACCAACCAACCCCTCGTCGACGGGAACAAGCGCACGGCCTGGCTGGCCGCCGCGACCTTCCTGGCCGTGAACGGCGTCGACCTCGCGGCCGCGGACCAGGAGAGCGCGTACGACCTGGTCATCGATGTCGCCTCCGGTGTGGAGGGTGATGTCCGGGGGATCGCGCGGCGGTTGCGGGTTCTGTGAGCTGGGTCGCATCCGTGGGTGAGGCGGTGTTGTCCGGGCGTTGACGTATCCGTGTCGCCGGTAAGGTGGCCCGGTTGTCATACGTAGCCGAGCCGCTCAACCACCCCACGGAGACCGTGACTACCACCGCCACCAACTCCTCGCACTCGCATCACCTCTCACCCGCCTTTCCCGGCCGCGCCCCCTGGGGTACCGCCAACAAGCTGCGTGCATGGCAGCAGGGGGCGATGGAGAGGTACATCCAGGAGCAGCCGCGCGACTTCCTGGCCGTTGCCACGCCCGGCGCCGGCAAGACGACGTTCGCGCTGACGCTCGCGTCCTGGCTGCTGCACCACCATGTCGTGCAACAGGTGACGGTGGTCGCGCCGACCGAGCATCTGAAGAAGCAGTGGGCGGAGGCGGCCGCGCGGATAGGGATCAAGCTGGATCCCGAGTACAGCGCGGGGCCGCTCAGCAAGGAGTACCAGGGCGTCGCCGTGACGTACGCGGGTGTCGGTGTGCGGCCCATGCTGCATCGCAATCGCGTCGAGCAGCGCAAGACCCTCGTCATTCTCGATGAGATCCATCACGCCGGTGACTCGAAGTCCTGGGGTGAGGCCTGCCTCGAAGCCTTCGAGCCCGCCACGCGGCGGCTCGCGCTCACCGGTACGCCCTTCCGGTCCGACACCAATCCCATCCCCTTCGTCACGTACGAGGAGGGGAACGACGGGATTCGGCGCTCGGCCGCCGATTACACGTATGGGTACGGGTCCGCTCTCGGCGACGGGGTCGTGCGGCCCGTCATTTTCCTCTCCTACAGCGGCAACATGCGGTGGCGTACGAAGGCGGGGGACGAGATCGCCGCCCGGCTCGGCGAGCCGATGACCAAGGACGCCATCAGCCAGGCCTGGCGCACTGCCCTCGACCCGCGCGGCGAGTGGATGCCGAGCGTGCTGCGCGCCGCCGACCAGCGGCTGACCGAGGTGCGCAAGGGCATCCCGGACGCCGGTGCCCTCGTCATCGCCTCCGACCAGGACTCCGCCCGCGCCTACGCCAAGCTCATCCGGGAGATCACGGGCACGAAGGCGACCGTCGTCCTGTCCGACGACACCGGCGCCTCGAACCGTATCGACGAGTTCAGTCACAACGACGACCGGTGGATGGTCGCGGTGCGGATGGTGTCCGAGGGCGTCGACGTGCCCCGGCTCGCGGTCGGGGTGTATGCCACCACCATCTCCACGCCCCTCTTCTTCGCGCAGGCCGTCGGTCGTTTCGTACGGTCCCGGCGGCGCGGCGAGACCGCCTCCGTCTTCCTCCCGACCGTCCCCGACCTCCTCGGCTTCGCCAACGAGATGGAGGTCGAGCGCGACCACGTCCTCGACAAGCCCAAGAAGGAGGGCGAGGAGGACCCGTACGCCGAGTCCGAGAAGGAGATGGAGGAGGCGAACCGGGAGCAGGACGAGGACACCGGCGAACAGGAGCAGTTCTCCTTCGAGGCGCTGGAGTCCGAGGCCGTCTTCGACCGGGTCCTCTACGACGGCGCCGAGTTCGGGATGCAGGCCCACCCGGGGAGTGAAGAGGAGCAGGACTACCTCGGGATTCCGGGGCTCCTCGAACCCGACCAGGTCCAGCTGCTGCTGCAGAAGCGGCAGGCCCGGCAGATCGCGCACAGCCGCAAGAAGCCCGACGAGGAGGCCGATCTCCTCGAACTCCCCGCCGAGCGCCGCCCCGTGGTCTCGCACAAGGAGATGCTGGAGCTGCGCAAGCAGCTCAACACCATGGTCGGCGCGTACGTCCACCAGAGCGGTAAGCCGCACGGCGTGATCCACACCGAGCTGCGGCGCGTGTGCGGGGGGCCGCCGAGCGCGGAGGCGACGGCGGGTCAGTTGCGGCAGCGGATCGCCAAGGTGCAGGAGTGGGCGACCCGGATGCGGTGACATCTGGATGCGGTGGCATTCGGATGCGGTGGCATTCGGATACGGCGGCATTCCGATGCGGTGACAGGTGACATCCGGATGCGGTGACCCCGGCGCTGTGGCCGTGCAAGGGGCTCTATCCCTTCGTGCAGGCGTGCCGGGGAGCGTGTGCGCTGTGTACAAGGGGGTGTACGCCCAGTGGTGCGCGCCCCGCGTTTCGGGGCAAACGGAATCAGTCCGTACCAGCCCATGCCCGGATTCTGGACGGAGACTTCCGCTGAGCGGACCAGCTCGCTACTGTCCCGCTACGCACACGCCCCGTGGCAGCGCCGCCGCGGAGCGCAGCCGTGAAGCGACTCCGCCCGGGAAGAACCCGGGTCGTCAGCCGACCGGCGGCCTCTGAAGCGCGTCGCCGACGGGACTCGGTGTCGCAACCGCCGCGAGGGGGCCGTCGACCTCACCACTAAGGAGTGGGCGTCGTGACCGCGGAGACCTCTCAGACGCTCGACCGGGGACTGCGCGTCCTCAAGCTGCTCGCCGACACGGATCACGGGCTGACCGTCACCGAGCTCTCGAACAAACTGGGTGTGAACCGGACCGTTGTGTACCGGTTGCTCGCCACGTTGGAGCAGCACGCACTCGTACGCCGTGATCTGGGTGGCCGCGCCCGGGTCGGGCTCGGGGTGCTGCGGCTGGGCCGCCAGGTGCATCCGTTGGTACGGGAGGCCGCGCTGCCCGCGTTGCGGGCGCTGGCGGAGGACATTGGGGCAACGGCTCATCTCACGCTCGTCGATGGGACCGAGGCGCTGGCCGTTGCCGTCGTCGAGCCCACGTGGACGGATTACCACGTCGCTTATCGCGCCGGGTTCCGGCATCCCCTGGACCGGGGGGCCGCGGGGCGGGCGATTCTTGCCGCTCGGCAGGCGCCGGTGGGGGAGCCGGGGTACACGCTCACGCATGGGGAGTTGGAGGCAGGGGCGAGTGGGGCTGCGGCGCCGCTCATCGGAGTGACGGGGGTTGAGGGGAGCGTGGGTGTGGTGATGCTTGCCGACGCCGTGCCCGAGCGGGTCGGGCCGCGTGTCGTGGACGCGGCGCGCGAGGTCGCGGACGCGTTGCGTTGAGCCCCCTTGGCTGAGTAGCTCCCCGGCGTGGGGCTGGGGTCGAGGGCGGTGCGCTTACCGGCGCATGCGGGGTGCCTCCCCAAGCTCTTCGAGGGGTACCCCCAGCGCCCACCCGTGCCGCCCCTCGCGGCACGCATGCCCACAGCCAGGACCGTTGCCCCTCGCGGCGCGCAAGCCCGCAGCCGCGCACCCCGTGTTTCCAGTCACCCCCTGGCTTTGGCCGAGCCGCCAAAGGGCCCCTGTCATCTCTGGCCGATAGGCCCACCGTCCGTCGTCCCCGCCTCCGCATCATCAGGGCACTGAAAGCGGAACGGTGGAGGGAGCAGGGCGTGGAGACGGTGCGTACGCGGCCGGGGGCCGGTCGAGAGGGTGGCGGGTGGGCGGGCCGGTTGGCGCGGCGGCAAGGGGTGGGGACGCTGGTGGCCGAGGCTGCCGGGAGTCCGTTGAAGCGGACGATGGGGGTCGGGCAGCTCACGTTGCTCAGTGTGGGAGCCACACTCGGGACCGGGATCTTCGTCGTGCTCGGGGAGGCCGTTCCCGAGGCCGGGCCCGCGATCGTCGTGTCGTTCGTGCTCGCCGGGGTGACGGCGCTGTTCTCCGCGCTGTCGTACGCCGAGCTGGCCGGCATGATCCCGGGCTCGGGCTCCTCCTACAGCTACGCCTACGCGACCCTCGGCGAGCTCGTCGCCTGGGTCTGCGGCTGGTGTCTGATCCTGGAGTACGGGGTGTCCGTGGCCGCCGTCGCGGTCGGCTGGGGGCAGTACGTCAATGAGCTGCTGGAGCTGACCGTCGGGGTCACCCTCCCCGATACCCTCAGCGCGCCGCCCGGCGACGGCGGCGTCCTCAACATCCCCGCCGCCGCCATCGTCGTCCTCGCGATGGTCGTGCTGCTGCGGGGCGCCCGTGAGAGCGCCGTCGCCAACACCCTCATGGTCGGGGTGAAGATCGCCGCGCTGGTCATGTTCTGCGCGGTCGCCTTCACCGCCTTCCGCGCCGGGAACTTCACCCCGCTCTTCCCGCTCGGCACGGCCGGTATGAGCGCGGGCGCCGCCTCGCTCTTCTTCTCCTACATCGGCTTCGACGCCGCGTCGACGGCAGGGGAGGAAGCCAAGAATCCCCAGCGTGACCTTCCGCGCGCGATCATCCTCTCCCTCGTCCTCGTCACCGCGCTCTACGTCCTCGTCGCGGTCGCCGCGCTCGGCGCCATGCCGTGGCAGCAGTTCGAGGGGACCGAGGCCACGCTCAGCGAAGTGCTCGTGCGGTCCGTCGGGGGCGGGGATCTGTGGCCGATCCTCCTCTCCATCGGTGCCGTCGTCGCCACCACCAGCGTCGTCCTCACCGTTCAGTACGGGCAGATCCGCATCCTCTTCGCGATGTCCCGGGACGGGCTCGTGCCGCCGCTGTTCTCCAAGGTGCACCCCACCACCGGGGTGCCGCGCGCCAACACCGTCATCGTCTCCGCCTTCATCGCCGTGCTCGCCGCGCTCGTCCCGCTGGGCGCCCTCGCCGACGCCACCAGCATCGGCACGCTCTTCGCCTTCATGCTGGTCAACCTGGCCGTCGTCCTGCTGCGCCGCCGCAGTCCCGACGCGCCCCGCTCCTTCCGGGTGCCCTTCTCACCGGTCACGCCGATCCTCGGCGTCGGCTTCTGCGCGTACATGCTCTGCAGTCTGGGGACGGACACCTGGGTCGCGTTCGGCGCGTGGATGGCTGTCGGCCTGGTGATCTACTGGCTGTACGGGATCAAGAACTCCAAGCTCGGCCGCGAGGCACACCGCGAGGCACATGAGGAGACGGCGTGATCTCTCTCGACCTCACCACCGACGTCGTCACCCTCACCCGCACCCTCGTCGACATCCCCTCCGAAAGCGGCGAGGAGGCCCGGCTCGCGGACGCCGTCGAGGCGGCCCTCGCCGCCCTCCCGCACCTGACCGTCGAACGCGTCGGCAACTCGGTGATCGCCCGCACGGACCTCGGCCACCCCGAACGGGTCGTGATCGCGGGCCACTTGGACACCGTGCCCGCCGCGGGCAATCTCCCCTCCCGCCTCGACGGCGACCTGCTCCACGGCCTCGGCGCCTGCGACATGAAGGGCGGTGTCGCGGTCGCCCTGCGCCTGGCGGCCACCGTCCCCGCGTCGGCCGCCCGCGACCTCACGTACGTCTTCTACGAGTGCGAGGAGGTCGAGGGCGACCGCAACGGGCTCGGCAGGATCGCCGCCGTACGGCCGGAGCTGCTGAAGGCGGACCTCGCGATCCTCATGGAGCCGTCCGACGCCGGCGTCGAAGCCGGCTGCCAGGGCGTCCTGATGGCCGACATCACCGTCCGGGGCGAGCGCGCGCACACCGCGCGGGCCTGGCGGGGCGTGAACGCCGCGCACCGCGCCGGGGCCGTCCTCCAGCGGCTGGCCGACCACACGCCCGAGCGGGTGGTGATCGACGGCCTGGAGTACCGGGAGGGGCTGAACGCCGTCGCCGTACGGTCCGGGGTCGCGGGCAACGTCGTCCCCGACGAGTGCGTGATCACCGTCAACTCCCGTTTCGCACCGAGCCGTTCGGCCGAGGAGGCGGAGGCGTACGTACGGGATCTCTTCCCCGAGGACGCGTACGAGGTCGAGGTCACCGAGGTCGTGCCGGGTGCCCTGCCCGGGCTGGGGCAGGGCGCGGTCGCCTCGCTCGTCGGCGTACTCGGCGCGGTGCCGCGCCCGAAGCTCGGCTGGACCGACGTCGCCCGGTTCGCCGCGCTCGGCGTTCCGGCGCTCAACTACGGCCCCGGAGACCCGGTGTTGGCGCACACGGCGGGGGAGTACGTGCCTGTGGCGCAGCTCCGGGAGTGCGAGGAGCGGCTCAGGAACTGGCTGTCGGCGTCGCCCTGAGTCCGGCCAGGGTCCGCAACTGCAGCCACAGCACCAGCCGTTCGTCGGGATCGTCGAGGTCGATGCCGAGCTGCTGCTGGGCCTGCCGGAGGCGGTAGCGGCAGGTGTTGGGGTGGACGGCGAGCAGCCGGGCCGCGCCCGCCATGTCGCAGCCGGCGTCGAGCCAGGAGACGAGGGTGCGGGCGTAGTCGGTGCCGTGCTCGGTGTCGTGGGCGAGGACCGTCCGCCACGCCCCCGCCTTCAACTCCCGTCGCTCTCCCAGGACTTCGGTGAGGCGAAGGAGGGTGACCCGGGGCCGCACCTCCGTCACGGACGCCACCGGCAGCTCCGGTCCAAGGACGCGCAGCACGAGGTCCGCGTCGGCGCGGGATGCCGTCACCTCGGCGAGCCCGGTGACGACGTCCCCCAACCCGGCCCGCACCGGCACCCGCAGCGCCTGCCCCGCCCGCCGGACGATGTCCTCGGCGAGCCGCTTGTGCCGCTCCCCTCCGCGCTCGCCGTGGGCGGGCAGCAGCGCGTACACGACCCCGTCGACGAGGACACACGCGTGCCGCCCGTAGCGCGCCTCGCACTGGAGGCGTACGAGGTCCAGGAGCCGCAGCGCGGTCTGCTCGACGTCCGCCGCCGAGACGGCCGAGTCGAGGACGAAGGCGGCCACGCGGACGGGCGCCGGGTGTCCGTCCGGGCCGAGGCCGAGGCCCAGGCGGTGGGCCGCGCCGGCCGGGTCGGCGGTGCCGTCGAGCAGACGGCGCAGCAGGTCGCCGTTCTGGTGGCGGGCCAGTTCCTGCGCGGCCCTCGCCCGCAGCAGGAGCAGCGCCGCCGTGGACGCGCCCTGGGCGAGGGCCTCCTCGGCGTCCGGCGCGAGGTTGCCGTCGTCGACGACCCACAGCGAGCCGAGGGTCTCGCCGCCGGCGCGGACGGCCATGGCGAGGCGGGGGAGCAGGCCGCTTCCGTCGAGCGCGGGCAGCCGGACCGGCCTGTCGGCCGCGAACAGCACCCGGTACTGCTCCGAGTTCTCCGGGCTCGTCGGCACCTGGAGGCCGAGGATGCCCTGTCTGCGGTCCTCGTCGACGGGCTGCCCCGGCACGGTCGAGTAGGCGAGGATCCGCTGCCGCGGGTCCTCGATCACGGTGGCGCCGCCGACGGCCGCGGCCACCGCGTCGGCCAGCGCGAACAGGTCCCCGAGCCCGTTCCCGGAGGCCGAGGGGCGCGCGCCGATCGCCGAGGCGAGCAGCAGGTGCACGTGGTGCCAGGCCGCGTCCTCGTCCACGGACAGCAGGGCGACGCCCGCGGACTCCGCCTCCGCGAGCGGGCCGTCCGGGCCGCGGACCACGAGCCCGCTCATCCCTGCCTCGGCCGCGGCCCGCGCCAGCGGCCCCGCCGCGGACGCGCGCACCCCGACCGCGAGCAGCAGCGCCCCGGGCGCCCGGGGAAGCGGGGCGTGAGCGTCGTGCAGCAGAGCCTCCGTGACCGGCACGGCGAGCCCGGCGGGCGCGGTGTGCAGGCGTACGGAGGGGCCGCCGATGACGTCCAGCAGGTCGCCGAGGGTGCAGGCGTCCACACGGACCCCTTCCAGGATGATTGGCCGATCTCATCAGGAACGTACGCGGGTGTTGTCCGGATGCACAACATCAGCGGCGCCATCAGCTCCGAGACTCGATCTCATGACAGAAGTCAGCATCCGTACGGTCCACGACGTCACCGGCCTCGCCGCCGTGACCGACTTCTTCAGCGACGTCTGGCAGACCCCGCGCAGCACCCCGCCGTACCCGGCCGAGGTGCTGCACAGCCTCGTCCACGCGGGCGGCGCGGTGCACGCCGCGTACTCCCTCGCGGGGGAGCGGCTCGCCGGGGCCTCCGTCGCCGTCTTCGGGCCGCCCGGGCAGCAGGACACGTACTCCCTGGTCGCCGCGGCCGACCCCGGAGTCGGGTACGCCGTGAAGCAGGCCCAGCGCGCCTGGGCCCTGGAGCGCGGCGCCCGCACCATGCGCTGGACCTTCGACCCGCTGGTCGGCCGCAACGCCCGCTTCAACCTGGTCAAGCTGGGCGCCGTCGGCACGGAGTACCTCGTCGACTTCTACGGGCTCATGGCCGACGGGGTGAACGACGGCGACGAGAGCGACCGGCTGACGGTGACGTGGGACCTGGCGGCGCCCCGGTCCGCCGCGGTGCCGGAGGCGGACCCCGACGGTGCGCCGGAGGAGGACCGCGACGGCGCGCCCGCCACCCACCTCGCCCCCGACGGCGACCCGCTGGCCCGCCGCGACCTCGCCGACCGTCATGTCTGGTGCCGGGTCCCCGACGACATCGTCAAGCTGCGTGCCGTCGACCCCGTGCTCGCCCTGCGCTGGCGGCATGCCGTCCGGGAGGTCTTCACGGAGGCCTTCGCCGAGGGGTACGTCGCCACGGGGATGTCCCGGGACGGCTGGTACACCCTCACCCGCCCCTCGCAGGAAGGCACCGCATGAAACTCGAACGCGTCGAAGTCGTCCACATCGCTCTGCCCCTCGTCACCCCGTTCCGTACGTCCTTCGGGACCATGACGACGAAGGACACCTTCCTCCTGCACGTCGTCACGGACGTGGCCGAGGGCTGGTCGGAGTTCGCCGCCGA
Source organism: Streptomyces sp. NPDC001530 (assembly GCF_042894545.1). Taxonomy (NCBI): domain Bacteria; kingdom Bacillati; phylum Actinomycetota; class Actinomycetes; order Kitasatosporales; family Streptomycetaceae; genus Streptomyces; species Streptomyces sp. NPDC001530. Next base: position 354,458 of record NZ_JBIAVS010000007.1, on the reverse strand, counting down.
CCTCGAGCCGCTGTACTGCTCGGAGTTCGTGGCCGGCGCCGAGATCGTGCTCCGCGACTTCCTCCTGCCGCGCGTGGCCGCCCTCCCGGAGCTCACGACGGCCGCGCTCGCCCCCGCGACGGCGAAGATCAAGGGGCACGAGCTCGCCAAGGCGGCCCTGGAGACGGCTGTGCTCGACGCAGAGCTGCGCGCGTTCGGCATGCCGCTCGCGACGTTCCTCGGGGCCGTGCGCGACCGCGTACCCGCCGGGGTGTCCGTCGGCATCAAGGAGTCCGTCCCGGCACTGCTCGACGACGTCGAGCGCTACCTCGCCGAGGGGTACGTCCGTATCAAGCTGAAGATCGAACCGGGCTGGGACCTGGAGCCCGTACGAGCCGTGCGTGAGCGTTTCGGGGATGCGCTGCCGCTCCAGGTGGACGCCAACACGGCGTACACGCTCGCGGACGCCGAGCACCTGCGCCGGCTCGACGAATTCGGGCTGCTGCTCATCGAGGAACCCCTGGAGGAGAACAACCTCCACGCGCACGCCCGGCTCCAGAAGCGTATCGCCACCCCCGTCTGTCTCGACGAGTCCCTGCACAGCGCCCGCGACACCGCGTCCGCGATCGCCATGGACGCCTGCCGGGTCGTGAACGTGAAGCCCGCCCGGGTCGGCGGCTATCTGGAGGCCCGCCGCATCCACGACGTCGCGCACGCGCACGGGGTGCCGGTGTGGTGCGGCGGCATGCTGGAGACGGGCATCGGCCGTGCCCCCAACCTCGCGCTCGCGGCCCTGCCCGGCTTCACCCTCCCCGGCGACACCTCCGCCTCCGGCCGCTACTTCGCCGAGGACATCACCGAGCCGTTCGTGCTGGAGGACGGCCACCTGCCGGTGCCGCGCACCGCGGGCATCGGCATCGACCCGCTGCCGGAGGCGCTGCGCCGCTTCACGACCGCACGGCGGGACCTGTACGGGGGCCCAGGAGGGCGCTGAGGATCTTGGCCGGGCTCCCGACGCCTGGCACGCGCATCGGCCGCGTTGCCGGAATGCTCTAGTTGCCGGAATGTTCTAGCTGCCGGAATGCTCTAATAGCTCCGCTACGAGGGCATTCCGGCGCCGTGCAGCTGCACGCACCAGACGCCGCTCGCACCCACCGGACGCCGCTCGCTGATCCGGCCAAGATCCTCGGCATCCGCCTGGCCTCGCGGTGACGTTAGATTGATCCCGTGCTCTCTCGCCTCACACGCCCCAAGGCCGTCGCCGTCTGCGCCGTCCCCGTCGTGGCCCTGCTCGCCACGGCGGTGTTCGCGCCGCTGCCGTTCTCCCTGGCGCAGCCCGGGATGACGGCGAACGTCCTCGGCGAGAACAAGGGCGACCCGGTGATCACGATCAGCGGGTCGCCGACCCGTGAGACGCGCGGCCAGCTGCGGATGACGACGATCGAGGCGACGGGCCCCGACGCGAACGTCTCCCTCAGCGATGTGGTCGACGCCTGGTTCGCCACGGACCGGGCCGTGATGCCGCGCGACTCGGTCTACCCGAGCGGCGACAGCGTCAAGGAGATCGAGCGGCACAACACGGAGGAGATGAAGAAGTCCCAGGACACGGCCACCGAGGCGGCGCTGTCCTACCTCCACGAGAAGGACGACGTGAAGGTCACGCTCAAGCTCGCCGACGTCGGCGGGCCCAGCGCCGGGCTGCTCTTCTCGCTCGGCATCGTCGACAAGCTGGACGGCGACGGCAGTGGCGGCGACCTCACGGGGGGCCGCACCATCGCGGGTACGGGCACGATCGACGCCGACGGCAGGGTCGGTGCGGTGGGGGGCGTGGCCCTCAAGACCCAGGCCGCCCGCCGCGACGGCGCGACGATCTTCCTGGTCCCGAAGGCGGAGTGCTCCGACGCGAAGTCGGAACTGCCCAAGGGGCTGCGGCTGATTCCGGTGACCACGCTCAAGGGAGCGGTGGATTCTCTGGTGGCCCTGGAGAAGGGGAAGGACTCGGTTCCGAGCTGTTAGGCGACGGCCGGGTGGATGGCGGCTGCTCAGGTACTCCCAGGAGCTCACGGCACCGGACGAAGCTCACGGCACCGGACGAAGCTCGCGGCACCGGGCCTCTCGCCTCACCCGCGGTCCGGCCCCCTTCGGGTCAGGAGTCTTCCGACGCCTGCTCCACCAGGGGGATGATCCGCAGCGGAACGGCGTTCTCCATGACGATCGCCGTGGAGGCCCGGACGATGCCATCAAAACCGACAACCCGGTCGATCACACGTTGGAGATCGGCGTTCGAGCGGGCCACGAGCCGGCACAGCATGTCTCCGCTGCCGGTGGTCGTGTGCAGTTCCAGCACCTCGGGGACGGTCGCCAAGTGCGCGCGTACGTCGGCACCCTGCCCCTGCCGGATCTGCAGCGTGGCGAACGCGGTGACCGGGTAGCCGAGCGCGGCCGGGTCCACCTGTGGGCCGAACCCGCGAATGACCCCATTCGATTGAAGCCGGTCGAGACGGGCCTGCACCGTGCCGCGCGCCACCCCGAGCCGCCGGGACATCTCCAGGACACCGATGCGCGGCTCCTGTGCCAGCAGCACGATGAGCCGCCCGTCCAGATGATCGATCGCCACGGCGGCCTCCCCCTTTTCTCTGGCTCGTTCGCTGTGATGGTCATCCTGTACAGAGAGCCCGCACGTACGGGTCCACTACTGAGCATATTGCCCAGCAAGGAAGCAAACTATTGCGCACCTTGTGGAACGGAGAGAGCCTGCGGCCATGACACAGACCACCCACCACACTCCCGACACCGCCCGGCAGGCAGACCCCTTCCCGGTCAAGGGAATGGACGCGGTCGTCTTCGCCGTCGGCAACGCCAAGCAGGCCGCGCACTACTACTCCACCGCCTTCGGCATGCAGCTCGTGGCCTACTCCGGACCGGAGACCGGCAGCCGCGAGACGGCGTCGTACGTCCTCGAGAACGGCTCCGCCCGGTTCGTCTTCACCTCCGTCATCAAGGCCGCCACCCCCTGGGGCCACTTCCTCGCCGAGCACGTGGCCGCGCACGGCGACGGCGTCGTCGACCTCGCCATCGAGGTCCCGGACGCGCGCCGCGCATACGCCTACGCGATCGAGCACGGCGCCCGCTCGCTCGCCGAGCCGTACGAGATCAAGGACGAGCACGGCACGGTCGTCCTCGCCGCGATCGCCACGTACGGCGAGACCCGCCACACCCTCGTCGACCGCTCGGGCTACGAGGGTCCCTACCTCCCCGGCTTCGTGGCCGCGAAGCCGATCGTCGAGCCGCCCGCCCGCCGCACCTTCCAGGCCATCGACCACTGTGTCGGCAACGTCGAGCTCGGCCGCATGAACGAGTGGGTCGGCTTCTACAACAAGGTCATGGGCTTCACGAACATGAAGGAGTTCGTGGGCGACGACATCGCCACCGAGTACAGCGCACTGATGTCGAAGGTCGTCGCGGACGGCACCCTCAAGGTCAAGTTCCCGATCAACGAGCCCGCGATCGCCAAGAAGAAGTCCCAGATCGACGAGTACCTGGAGTTCTACGGCGGCCCCGGCGTCCAGCACATCGCGCTGAACACCAACGACATCGTCGAGACCGTACGCACCATGCGCGCGGCCGGAGTCCAGTTCCTCGACACGCCCGACTCGTACTACGACACGCTGGGGGAGTGGGTCGGCGACACCCGGGTCCCCGTCGAAACGCTCCGCGAGCTGAAGATCCTCGCCGACCGCGACGAGGACGGCTATCTGCTGCAGATCTTCACCAAGCCGGTCCAGGACCGTCCGACCGTCTTCTTCGAGATCATCGAGCGGCACGGCTCGATGGGCTTCGGCAAGGGCAACTTCAAGGCCCTGTTCGAGGCGATCGAGCGGGAGCAGGAGAAGCGCGGCAACCTGTGAATCCGTAGAACGCGCAACCACTGAACGCCGGTTGACGCGCTCATGTCCTGCGGGTGCCAGGGCGGCACCCGCAGGACAGCGATCCGGCGGAAGGGCGGCCTGCGGCTGTACCTGGGGCTCGCCTTGGGCGGCGAGGGGGCCAGCAGGTTCTCGATGTACTACAAGCCGCACACGCCTCCGGGGTCGTAGTCCCACGTCGTAGTGTGGCCGCATGGCCAGGATCAACGACGTCGGCGGTATGCAGGGGTTCGGCGCCATCGACACCACCGACGACACCGCGCCCTTCCACGCGGACTGGGAGGCCCGGGTCGTCGGGCTCTTCAACGCCCTGCGCGCGCAAGGGGTGTTCAACACCAACGAGTTCCGGGACGCGATCGAGTCGATGCCGGCCAAGGAGTACCTGGCGGCCTCGTACTACGAGCGGTGGTTCACCGCGATCTGCGCGCTCCTGGAGCGCAAGGGCGTGATCGAGCCGGGCGAGCTGCAGGAGCTCCGCGAGGCGGGCGAGCTGGAGGGGCCGGGTGACCGCGATGCCTGACCGCTTTGCTCCCGGCGCCCGGGTCCGGACCTTCCACCACGACCCGCCGCACCACACCCGTCTGCCGCGGTACGCGCGCGGCAAGCGCGGCGTGGTCGTCGAGCCGGAGGGCAGGGCGGAACTCGCCGACGTCAGCGCGCAGGGGCGCGGGGACGCCCCGGTCGAGCAGGTGTACGCCGTCCGCTTCGAGGCGCGCGACCTGTGGGGCGAGGGCGACCATCACGTCGTACTGGACTTGTGGGAAAGCTACTTGGAAGAGGACCGGCACGATGAGCGGTGACCATCACGCCGACGCGCTGATCTCCCGGCGGGTGCGGCGCCTGGAGACCCTTCTCGAGGAGAAGGGGGTGCTCTCGGGCGGGGCGCTGGACGAGGCGATCGACGCGTTCCTGGCGCGGTCGTCCCCAGCGAACGGTGCGCGGGTGGTGGCGCGCGCGTGGGTCGACGCGTCCTTCAAGGCCCGCCTGCTCGCCGACGGTACGGCGGCCGTCCAGGAGCTCGGCTTCATGGAGGGCTCGTACCAGCGTCTGAGGGTCGTCGAGAACACGGAGTCACGGCACAACGTCATCGTCTGCACCCTGTGCTCCTGCTACCCGCTCCGCCTCCTCGGGCCGTCCCCGAGCTGGTACAAGTCCGAGTCCTACCGCTCCCGCGTCGTCCGCGAACCCCGCGCCGTCCTCGCCGAGTTCGGCCTCACCCTGCCTGCCGACACGGGCATCTCGGTCTGGGACTCCAGCGCCGAGACCCGCTACATGGTCCTCCCCCGCCGCCCCGCCACCACCGAGTCCCTCCGCGAGGAGGAACTGGCGGCCCTGGTCACCCGCAACGCACTGATCGGCACGGCAGCGGTCTGAACCCGCCGGGACTGCGCCCCCTCGGGACTGCGCCCCCTCGGGACTGCGCCCCCTCGGGACTGCGCCCCCTCGGGACTGCGCCCCCTCGGGACTGCGCCCCCTCGGGACTGCGCCCGCCGGGCCTGGGCCCCTTCGGGTTCGACCACTCGGATCCGTTTCTCTCCATCCGCCGGTCACCCACTTCCGCCGCGACGGCGACAAGCCACGGCGGCGGATGTCGGCGATGCCGAACCGGCCGTGCACCCCCGTGCTCAGCGCGACCCCGAGCGCCTCGGGACCGGTGTCGGCGTCGGTGTCGGCGTCGGCGTGGACGACGGCACCGGCGTTGATGAAGGGACCGGCGAGGGCGAAGGCACCGACGTCGACGAAGGGAGCGGCGTCGGCGAAGGGAGCGGCGCGGCCGGCTCCGGGGACTCCTCGGGCTCCTCCGGCGGCGGCCACTCCGCCGGCGGCTCGCCCAGCGCCTTCAGGGCCTCCTGGGCCAGCGGCGCGAAGAGCGGCGAGAAGTGCGGGTTGATGCGCAGGGCCTCTGCGAGATGGCGGCGGGCCGCGCCGAACTCCTCCAGGTCGCGTTCGATCTGGCCCCGGTGATAGGCGTACAGCGCACTGCGCACACCACCCCCGTGCTCCTTGTCCATGCTCTTCGTGGCGAACTCGAGCGCCTCCTCGTTCGCCCCGGTCCGGTGCAGCGCCCAGCCCAGCGCGTCCGCGACGGGAATCGTGGGGTGCCGCTCCCACTCGGCGCGCAGCCGCCGCACCGCCTGCACCGGGTCACCGTGGTCCGCCTCGAAGAGCCCGAGGACCAGCTCGTCGTCCACGCCCCCGGCGGTCTCCTGCCGCACCCGCACCCGCAGCAGGTCGTACTGCGCGCGTGCGGCCGCGCCGTCCCCCAGCTTCTCGTACAGCTCGCCCAGCTCCAGCGCGTACCGCGGCGCGGGCCGCTTCGCGAGCGCCGTCCGGTACGCGTCCAGCGCCTCCGACGTCCGCCCGAGCGCCGCCAGCGCACGCCCCTGCCCGGCGAGGGCCCCGTGCTCGTCGGGATCGGCGGCCAGCGCGGCCCGGTAGTAGCGCAGCGACTGCTCCGCGTCGCCGCGCTCCCAGGCCAGCGCACCGGCCTGCTGGAGGTAGGCCGCCTGCTCGGCTGGGGTCTCCGCGCGCTCCGCCGCCTCGGCGATCGCGGCCGCCGCGTCCTCACGCCAGCCCTGGTCCCAGTAGACGCGCGAGGCCCGCGCCAGCGCCGCCGGCCCCTTGTGCAGCTTCAGCAGTTTGTCGAGGGTGTCGCGGGCGGCCTCGTGGTCCCCGAGCCCGGCGTACGCGTCGATCAGCAGCGGATACGTCGTCCACCGCTTCGGCGACAGCTCCACGGCCTCCTCGCCCCACCGCTGGCCCGTCTCGAAGTCGCCCCGCGCGTTGGCGAGGGCGGTCAGGCCCTCCAGCGCCTCCACGTTCCCGTCCGGCTTGGCCTGCAGCGACGTATCCAGCGCCTTCTCGGCCTTCGGGAAGTACGCGGGCGACCCGGTCCGCCGCGCCTGCTCCACGTACGCGTTGCCGAGCACCGCCCACGACCGCCCGTCGCGCGGATGGGCCCGCAGACGGGCCTCGCGATCCCGGATGACCGCCGCCAGATCGGGCAGCGAGACGGGCACCCCGGCCCCGACCGCCGTCACCGCCCGGTTCACCGGACCCGCCGCGGGCCGCGGCGGCCCGGCCTGCCGCTCCGAGGGCAGCAGCACCAGCACACCGCCGAGTACGACACTCCCCGCGACCACGCCGATCAGCACGCGCCGGGCGACGCGGGGGAAGCGCGGCCCGCGGGGCTCCTGAGGCTGCAGCCCGGAGAGAACGGGCTGTCGCTCTTCGATCTCCATGCCGCTCACTGTGCGCTAGTACTACGACCACATCCCGGCATCCAAAGCCTCGGGCGGACGGGGTTCACACCGATGGCCCCGGGTGCGACCCTGTGATCATGAGCCGTATCGAAGCCCGGCACGATGAAGACACGGCAGCGACCGGCAACCTCGTGGACTGTCTGCTGAGCGGCCTGCCGGCCGAAGCAGTCCTCGTCGACCCGGACGTCACCGCCTCGTATGCCAACGACATGGCGAGCTTCTGCGAGGCGGGCGCGCCCGCCGTGGTCGTCCTGCCGCGCACCGTCGAGCAGGTCCAGCACATCATGCGCACCGCGACCGAACTGCGCGTCCCGGTCGTCCCGCAGGGCGCCCGCACCGGCCTGTCCGGCGCCGCCAACGCCTCCGACGGCTGCATCGTGCTGTCCCTGGTGAAGATGGACCGGATCCTGGAGATCAACCCGGTCGACCGCATCGCCGTCGTCGAGCCCGGCGTCATCAACGCCACGCTCTCCCGCGCGGTCAACGAACACGGCCTGTACTACCCGCCGGACCCCTCCAGCTGGGAGATGTGCACGATCGGCGGCAACATCGGCACGGCCTCCGGCGGCCTGTGCTGCGTCAAGTACGGGGTGACCGCCGAGTACGTCCTCGGCCTGGACGTCGTCCTCGCCGACGGACGCCTCATGAGCACCGGCCGCCGCACTGCGAAGGGTGTCGCCGGGTACGACCTCACCCGCCTGTTCGTGGGCTCCGAGGGCTCGCTCGGCATCGTCGTACGGGCGATCCTGGCGCTGAGGCCGCAGCCGCCCCAACAGCTGGTGCTGGCCGCCGAGTTCGGGTCGGCGCGCGCCGCCTGCGACGCCGTCTGCCGGATCATGGAGGGCGGTCATGTGCCGTCCCTCCTCGAACTCATGGACCGTACGACGGTGAAGGCCGTCAACGACCTGGCCCACATGGGCCTCCCGGAGACCACCGAGGCCCTGCTCCTCGCCGCCTTCGACACCCACGACCCGGCGGCCGACCTCACCGCGGTCGGCGCGCTGTGCGAGGCCGCGGGCGCCACCCAGGTCGTACCGGCGGAGGACGCGGCCGAGTCCGAACTCCTGCTCCAGGCGCGGCGGTTGTCGCTGACCGCGCTCGAAGCGGTCAAGGGCACGACGATGATCGACGACGTGTGCGTGCCGCGCTCCCGGCTCGGCGACATGCTCGAAGGGATCGAGCGCATCGCCGAGAAGTACGCCCTGACCATCGGCGTCTGCGCACACGCCGGCGACGGCAACACCCACCCCACCGTCTGCTTCGACGCCTCCGACCCCGACGAGTCCCGGCGCGCCCGCGAGTCCTTCGACGAGATCATGGCCCTCGGTCTGGAACTCGGCGGCACGATCACCGGAGAGCACGGCGTGGGCGTCCTGAAGAAGGAGTGGCTGGCGCGCGAGATCGGCCCGGTGGGCGTCGAGATGCAACGGGCGATCAAGACGACGTTCGACCCGCTGGGCATCCTGAACCCGGGCAAGCTCTTCTGAAAGTGCTTCTGACGCTCGTACGCGGTCTGTGATGGCTCACTCCCCGTCCTTGGACTCGTCCGAGGGCCACGGATCGCGCAGCCAGAGGTCGTCGGCCGGCGTGGGAGCGAGCAGCTCGGCGAGGCCGTCGTCGATGCCGAGCTGCTCGGCCTCAGAGCCCGGGGGGATCGCCCGCAGGGTGAGCTCCAGCCAGGCCGACACCTGCGCGGCGGGTGCTTCGAGCAGCGCGTCGCCCTCGGGCGACCTCAGCGCCATCAGCACGACGCTGCGGCCCGCGACCTTCGTCGGCCACACCCGCACATCGCCGTGCCCGCACGGCCGGAACACTCCCTCCACGAGCAACTCGCGGGCGAACGTCCACTCGACGGGATGGTCGGAGCCGATGTGGAACGTGATGTGGATGGCGAACGGGTCATCGGCGCGGTAGCTGAGCCGCGCCGGGACGGGGATGCTGCGCTCCGGCGACAGGACGAGTTTGAGCTCGAGCTCGCGTTCCATCACGGTGTGCATCTCGTGTGTCTCCTCTCGTGTGCGGGGTCCTGGGGCGGGCCCGTACGAGTGGAGAGCGCGTCGGGGCGGAACCATTACGTGGGTTCCGAGAAGTTTTTCGGACCGGCTTCGGAACCGGCTTGGGAACTCTGGCTTGGGAACCGGCGTCGGAACCGGCGTCGGAACCGGCTTCGGAACCGGCTTCGGACTAGCGCCGGGCGCCGTCTCCGACCGGGGTCGGCCCCTTCTCGGACAACCGCGGAAGCCCGCTCGCAAGACGTGGCGGAACTTTGCCCGAAAGGGGTGGGTGCGGCGGGAGGGGCCGTGACGAGTGCGCCCGTCTGATAGATGTGGACCCCCCAAGAAACCCCCGAGCAGATACGGGACGACGGACATGAGCGCCCCAACCCCGGCCCCCGGAGACGACAGGCCCCGCGAAGGGTATTACCCGGATCCCTCCATTCCTGGATATGTCCGGTACTGGAACGGTGCCGCCTGGGTACCCGGTACGAGCCGTCCGGCGCCGTCCGACGGCGAACCGCTCGCGCCGCCGCCCGGCGTGCGCCCGGCCCGCGTGCCCGCTCCCGCGCCTGCTCCGGCGGAGGAGACAGGGCCCCACTTCTTCGACGAGGACCCTCAGCCGCAGGTGCCCCCGGCCGAGGCGCAGCACGGCAGCCGGCCCGAGCCCGCCGAAGCGTGGGGCGCCGACCGCTCCCAGCAGTCCGGCTTCGGCGGCGAACAGGACCGCCGCGTGTCCTGGGGCGCGCCGCAGGGCGCCGACCCGCGCGTGCCCCGCGCGGCCCAGCCCGCCGACGCGGTCGTCCAGCCCGACGGCAAGTCCTCCCGCACGGACGGTACGGCGACGATCCCGCCCGCGGAGCCGGACAGCGGCGCGCAGCCCCCGGCGTCCGGCGGCACCGTGGTGTTCCGCCGTCCCACGGGGCCGGTGCGGCCCGCGGGGGCGGAGGGCACGGGGGGCGCGGGCAGCAAGGGGAACGCGGGTTCCGCCACGCCCGGCGCCCAGGACCCCGTCCCTTCCGAGGGCACCATGGCCTTCCGTGCGCTCTCCCCGCGCACGGAGCGGCAGCCCGGGGCGCAGAGCGGGAGCACGGGGCCGGGGGCGGGCGCACCCGGCACGGCCGCTACCGCCGGTACCGGCGGGGCTTCCGGCACGCCCGGTACGCCTGGCGCTTCCCAGGCTCCCGGCGCTTCCCAGGCTCCCGGCACGCCTGGTGCTGCCGGCACTCCCGGACACGCCGGTGGCGGTTTCGGCGCCGGGCAGGCCGCCCAAGCAGCGGCAGCCGCCGCCCAGGCCGCGGCCGCCGCGCAAGCCGCCGCCCATAACGCCCCCTCCACCCCCTCCGCTCCGTCCGCTCCCTCCACCCCCTCCGTCCCCCAGCAGCCCGGTGGCCCCACCCCCGTGACCACCGGCCCCGGTGGCGGACAGCCGTCCTGGGCCCAGCAGGTGCACCGGCTCGCGGGTGGCACACCCGACGAGGGGCAGCCGGTCGCGCCGTGGAAGCCGCCGGTCGACGACGTGTTCCAGGCGGCCGCGCGGCGGCAGTCGGCGGCGCGGCCCGCGGGCCTGGGCAAGCGGCTGGCCGCACGGCTCGTGGACACCGTCGTGCTCGCCGGCGTCACTGCCGTGGCCGCCGTGCCGCTGGGCACCAAGGCGGTCGACCACATCAACGAGAAGATCGACGCGGCCAAGCTGTCCGGCGAGAAGGTCACGGTCTGGCTGCTCGACGGCACGACCAGCGGCTACCTCGGCATCGTGCTCGCCGTCCTGATCGTGTTCGGCGTGCTCTACGACGCGCTGCCCACCGCCAAGTGGGGCCGCACTCTGGGCAAGAAGCTGTGCGGTATCGAGGTGCGCGACATCGAGGGCCACGAACCGCCGACCTTCGGCCCGGCCCTGCGCCGCTGGCTCGTCTACAGCGTCCCGGGTCTCCTCGTCGTCGGTGTCGTCGGCGTGCTGTGGTGCCTGTTCGACAAGCCGTGGCGGCAGTGCTGGCACGACAAGGCGGCCCACACGTTCGTAGCCGCGACGTCGTAGCAGGGCCGCGGGAACGAACCCGGTCCCCCGGACGGCCGCTCGCCGGATGCGGAGCCGCAGGGTTCGCGGTCGACTCGGGCCATGAGCAGCGAACCGCCGCCCCCCGGCTCCGGCCAGCCGCCGGACGAAGACCCGTTCAAGAAGCAGCCCCCGCCCGCCGAGGGCGGCGGTTCCCCGTACGACAGCACCCCGCCGCCCCCGGGCGGCGGCTCTCCGTACGACACCCCGTACGGCGGTCAGCCCCCGCCCTACGGCGGCGGTGAGCAGCCCCCTTACGGAGGCGGCGGTCCTGGCGGCCCCTACGGCCCGGGCGGCCCCTACGGCGGCGATCCGCTGGCCGGCATGCCCCCGCTCGCCGACAGCGGCAAACGGGTGCTGGCGAGGATCCTCGACATGATCCTCGTGGGCATCGTGGTGTACCTGGTGTCCTGGGCGTTCGGGTTCCACCAGTACACAGTGGACACGGACAAGATCAAGTTCAGCGACTCCTTCGGGAAGGAAGTCGTCGCCGCCATTCTCTACATCGCGTACGACACCGTGATGATGAGCAAGTCGGGACAGACCCTCGGCAAGAAGCTGTTCAATCTGCGGGTGGCGAACCTCGACAACGGCTCCACGCCCTCCGTGCAGACCATGCTGGTCCGCTCGCTAGTCCTGTGGCTTCCGTTCGCCTTCTGCTGCGCGTGCATCTGGACCGCGATCGCGGGCGGTTGGAGCTTCTTCGACAAGCCCTATAAGCAGGGCCTGCACGACAAGGTGGCCAAGACGGTGGTGGTCAGCACCAGTTGACGTACGTCAGGGCGGCGGCAGCGCTCCGACGACCGGCGGGTCCGTGTCTCACGGGCCCGCCGGTTCGCGTTCCAGGCGCACCAGACATACGAGGCGTACCAGGCGTGCTAGACGTCACGGACCGGCATGCTCGCGTACCGGCTCGGGCGCCGCGGCGGCGGAGGCGGACACGGACGCGGTCTCGCGCTGCACGGGCACCCGCTCGACCGGAGCGGGAGCGGTTGCGGGAGCCGGAGCTGTGGCGGACGGCTCGGGCTTCGGCAGCGGGACCGTCATGGCGACGAGCAGTCCGAGGGCGAGTGCCGAGAGGGTGATCACAGCGATCCCCAGGCCCGAACTCGTCTGAGACAGCAGCAGCATGGCGAGGGTGGAGAAGATCACGGTGCAGGAACCGTAGGCGAGCTGTGCGGCGGTCGGACGAGGCATGGCAATCGTGTCCTCGGATGGGGGTTCTCCCCCCGTGCCTCTCGCGATGGGGGAGGGTGCGGATAAGAATCGGGGGTGAGACAACGGTGTCGGCTTGGCTTTCCGCCGATTTCCGACGCTCCGCCAATCGACTCTATTCGCCTGCATGCCCGAGTGGAACGACTGGTAAGCGTGACCTTACCCACGGTGCCGGTGCACAGGGGGCGCACGGAGTCATCACGTCCATCAAGTGGACATACGAGCGCGCCCGTTGGGGGATGTTCGGGCCGTTCGGATAGCGAACTCCGGCTCCGTATAGTGCACTTGCCAGGTTCAAGTCAAGATCTGTCTTTTCTTCGGTAACTCCGGTCGAATGACGTCACTTGAATCGCGTATACGCGCGCGGACCTCCATGACCGGGACCCCCCATCCGCGCGAGCGGACGCGGGGGAGGACATCAAGTGACCAGCAGACCATGGACGTTCAGAGCGGCCGCGGTGGGCGTGGCCCTCGCGGCGGCCACCGCCACGTTCTCTACGTTCGCCGTGGCACAGGCCGATGACGCACCGTCGTCGCGCATCGACCGCCACGACCCGCAGCCGGCCAAGACCGCGGTCGACCACGACCTCGACGGCCCGCTCAGCAAGACCCAGACGGCTCAGCGCCAAGAGGCCCTGAACCAGGTCATATCCGGCGACGCCAAGGTCAAGGACCGCGACGGCTCGCAGGTTGTGCAGCTCAAGAGCAAGAAGGGCCACAGCAAGTACGTCGAGCTGGGCCGCGAGAAGACCGACAAGATCTTCACGATCCTGGTCGAGTTCGGCGACAAGATCGACAGCACGGCCGGCGGCACGGCCGGACCGCTGCACAACCGGATAGCCAAGCCGGACCGCACCAAGGACAACAGCACGGCCTGGCAGGCGGACTACAACCAGAAGCACTTCCAGGACCTCTACTTCGGCACCGGCAAGCGCGTCGAGTCGATGAAGAAGTTCTACGAGAAGCAGTCCTCGGGCCGCTACTCGGTCGACGGCGAGGTCGCCGACTGGGTCAAGGTCCCCTACAACGAGGCCCGTTACGGCAACAACGCCTGCGGCTCCACCAACTGCCCGAGCGTGTGGAACGTCGTCAGCGACGGCGTGACCGCGTGGGTCGCCCAGCAGAAGGCGGCCGGCAAGTCCGACGCGGCCATCAAGGCGGAGCTGGCCAACTTCGACCAGTGGGACCGCTACGACTTCGACGGCGACGGCGACTTCAACGAGCCCGACGGCTACATCGACCACTTCCAGATCGTGCACGCCGGCGAGGACGAGTCCGCGGGCGGCGGCGTCCAGGGCACCGACGCGATCTGGGCCCACCGCTGGTACGCGTTCGGCACCGACGCGGGCGCCACGGGCCCGGCCGACAACAAGCTCGGCGGCGCCCAGATCGGCGACACCGGCATCTGGGTCGGCGACTACACCATCCAGCCCGAGAACGGCGGACTCGGCGTCTTCGCCCACGAGTACGGCCACGACCTCGGTCTGCCGGACCACTACGACACCACCGGCAACGGCGACAACTCCACCGGCTTCTGGACGCTGATGTCCTCCGGTTCCTGGCTCGGCACCGGCAAGGAGTCCATCGGCGATCTGCCGGGCGACTTCAACGCCTGGGACAAGCTGCAGCTGGGCTGGCTCAACTACGACACGGCCAAGGCCGGCAAGCAGTCCACGCACAAGCTGGGTGTCGCCGAGTACAACACCTGGAACAAGCAGGCCCTCGTGGTCAACCTGCCCGACAAGGCGGTCACCACCACCGTCGTCACCCCGGCGCAGGGCTCGACCCAGTGGTGGAGCGGCAGCGGTGACAACCTCAAGAACACGCTGACCCGTTCCGTCGATCTCACCGGCAAGTCCTCGGCCGCGCTGACCCTGGACGGCTACTACGACATCGAGGCCAACTACGACTTCCTCTACACGGAGGTCTCGACCGACGGCGGCGCCAACTGGACCGCTCTCGACGGCACGGTGGACGGCCAGCCCATCCCGCACGACGCCAGCGACAAGCCCGCCCTGACCGGCACGGTCGACGGCTACAAGAAGCTGTCGTACTCCCTGGACGCCTACGCGGGCAAGAAGATCGACGTCCGCTTCCGCTACCAGACCGACGGCGGTGTGGCGCAGAAGGGCTTCGCGGCCGACGAGATCACGGTCACCGCGGACGGCTCACCGCTCTTCTCCGACAACGCCGAGACGGCCGACGCGGCGTGGACGGCGACCGGCTTCTCCCGCATCGGCGCGTCCTTCACCAAGGACTACGCGCAGTACTACCTCGCGGAGAACCGCCAGTACGTGTCGTACGACAAGACCCTCAAGGTCGGCCCGTACAACTTCGGCTTCTCGACGACCCGTCCGGACTGGGTGGAGCACTACCCGTACCAGAACGGCCTGTTGATCTGGAAGTGGGACACCTCCCAGGCGGACAACAACACCAGCGCCCACCCGGGCGTCGGCCTGGTCCTGCCGGTCGACTCGCACCCGGCCGCGCTGAAGTGGTCCGACGGCACGCTGATGCGCAACCGCGTCCAGGCGTACGACTCGCCGTTCAGCCTGTACCGCACGGACGGCATCACGCTGCACAACGCGGACGTCGCGACCAAGATCCCGTCGTCGAAGGGGGTGCCGGTCTTCAACGACCACACCAGCACCTACTACGACGACAGCACCCCGACGGCCGGTGTCAAGATCACTGACACCAACACCAAGATCCGGATCGTCAAGGAGGCCAAGGATGGCTCCACGATCTTGCTCCGGGTCGGCCCCGCGGTGAAGTAGTCGGCATTTCCGCAGGTCAGAAGGCGATCGGCGGCAACCCCCTGGCGGGTTGCCGCCGATCGTGTTTAGGTGCGTCCTGTGCCTCGCTTATTGACACTGACTCGCACGGGGGTGTGACCGCATGGCCGCAGGAGGTTTCTGCAAGCTGCCGAACGGCAGCGTGGTGGTGGCGCTGAATCTGCCCAGCCCACAGGGCGTGGCCCTGAACCTGGCCGGCCCGTCCGGCTCGGCCGGCGGCTGCGTGCGGGTCCTGGTCCTCGCCCAGAACCGCGCACGGGCCCTGACGCGGCTGCGCAACCTGGGCATGCGCGCTGTCTACCTCCGCGGCAACGCGGCGCCTCCCACCCCGGACGAGATCACCGCGGTCCTGCACCACCCCGACGGCCTCATATGGCGGATGGCCCCTGACATCGGTGTCGCGGGCCCGGAACTGGCCCAGGAGCTCTGGCACCCGATCAGAGCCCTGCTCAGACGTCCCGCGGCACAGACGTAACCGCAAGCGATCGGAGGCGTAACCCCGCGTAGCCGTGGGGGCTAGACGACGGGCTTGCCCGTGAGCTCCACGCCCGCCTCCCGCATCTCCTCCAGAGCCCGCTCCGTCGTCTCCTCGGCCACCCCGGCCGTGAGGTCGAGCAGGACGTGGGTGCGGAAGCCCTCGCGGGCCGCGTCGAGGGCGGTGGCGCGCACACAGTGGTCCGTGGCGATACCGACGACGTCCACCTCGTCGATCCGGCGGGCCCGCAGCCAGCCGGCCAGCGTGACCCCGTTCTCGTCGACGCCCTCGAAACCGCTGTACGCCGCGGCGTAGGCACCCTTGTCGAAGACGGCGTCGATCGCGCCGGAGGCGACCGCCGGGGCGAAGTTCGGGTGGAAGCCCACCCCCTCCGTGCCGGCCACGCAGTGCGCGGGCCAGGAGTGGACGTAGTCGGGGTTGTCGGCGAAGTGGCCGCCGGGGGCGATGTGGAGGTCGCGGGTGGCGACGACATGGCGGTAGCCGGCGGGCGCCTGCCCGATCAGCTCCGTGATGGCGGCGGCCACATCGGCACCCCCGGCCACCGCGAGGCTGCCACCCTCACAGAAGTCGTTCTGCACGTCTACGACGATCAAGGCGCGGCGCATGGTCGGTGTCCTTCGGCTTGGCAGCAGGTCGGTGAAGGGGTGCGGGCCCGGCCGTTGCTGCGTTTTCCCGGGGGACAACCCCGGACCCCCGGCCGGAGGACGGCTTGGGCTCGTGAGGGTGTTCCCGTGGGCACAGCTGGTGTACCGAGCCTAGAGACTTCAAGTGCGGTGCGGGAGGGTGCTTTTGGCTTCAGCGGGCCGCGCAGGCACACTGCCGTTGCATTCCCGCTCACCGTTTGTTCATGCGTGGTAACGCGGGTGCGCACGCATGGGGCTATTGGGGGGCCGCCCCGCGAGGCGGGCGCCCCTCCCTCGGGCGTATCAGAGGTATTCCGTCGGAATCACCGGCTCTCCGTGCGAGAGCTGCGTCGCCGACATCGGCAGGTTGGCGCGTGCCGCCGCATGCCGGTCACGTACGACGTCGAGCGGCTCGCGGGCGACGACCTGGCCGCCCTTGATCAGCTCGACCAGGAGCTGGCGGTCGGCCAGCTCACCGGGGACCGGCCCGGTGCCGATCACCTCGGCCTCGGCGACCCCGTCCTCGTCGAGGCGCCGTGCCGCCCACTTGCGCCCGCCGATGGACGTCTTGCCCCCGGAGGACTTCTTGGCCACGGGCAGCAGCGGGGCCTTCGGGTCCGCCGACTCGGCGCGGGCGACCAGCTTGTAGACCATGGAGCAGGTGGGATGGCCGGATCCCGTCACCAGCTGGGTACCCACGCCGTACGCGTCCACGGGCGCCGCCGCCAGCGAGGCGATCGCGTACTCGTCCAGGTCGGAGGTCACGATGATCTTCGTCTTGGTCGCGCCCAGCTCGTTCAGCTGCTGCCGCACCCGGTGTGCGACGAGCAGCAGGTCGCCGGAGTCGATGCGCACCGCGCCCAGGTCCGTCCCTGCGATCTCGACGGCCATCCGTACGGCCTCGGCGACGTCGTAGGTGTCCACGAGCAGCGTGGTGCCCCGGCCGAGCGAGTTCACCTGGGCCTGGAAGGCGTCACGCTCGCGGTCGTGCAGCAGGGTGAAGGCGTGCGCTGAGGTCCCCACGGTCGGTATGCCGTACCGGAAGCCCGCGGCCAGGTCGGACGTGGTCGTGAAGCCGCCGACGTACGCGGCCCTCGATGCGGCCACCGCGGCCAGCTCGTGCGTGCGCCGGGCGCCCATCTCGACCAGCGGCCGCTCTCCGGCGGCGGAGGCCATCCGGGACGCGGCGGCCGCGATCGCGGAGTCGTGGTTGAGGATGGAGAGGATCACCGTCTCCAGGAGCACGCACTCCGCGAAGGAGCCCTCCACCCGCAGGATCGGCGAGCCCGGGAAGTACACCTCGCCCTCGGGATAGCCCCACACGTCGCCGCTGAAGCGGTACGAGGCCAGCCACTCCAGGGTGGGCTCGTCCACGATCCCGCGCTCGCGCAGAAAGCTGAGGACTCCCGCGTCGAAGCGGAAGTTCTCGACGGCGTCGAGGACGCGTCCGGTGCCCGCCACGACCCCGTACCGCCGTCCGTCGGGCAGTCTGCGGGTGAAGACCTCGAAGACCGAGCGCCGCTCGGCGGTCCCGGCGGCCAGCGCGGCCTGCAGCATCGTCAGCTCGTACTGGTCCGTGAAGAGTGCCGTCGAGGGAACATCCACCGGCAGCCCAAGGTCCGCTGTGTTCATGACGGGATCGTACCCCCATCTCGTCACTCTGACGATTTGTGGGTCCCTTTTGTGGGCCCCGTTTGTGCGGGTGCCCCCCTCTGGTGGCAGCATGGGCGGTGTGACGGCTCCCGCACCCCTAGAGATCGAAAAGACCGAGTCGGCGGAGGAGGTCTTCGCCGTGCCCGAGCCGGACGTCCCCTGGGTGACGATCGTCCACAACGATCCGGTCAACCTCATGAGCTACGTGACGTATGTCTTCCAGACGTACTTCGGCTACACCAAGGACAAGGCCACCAAGCTCATGCTCGACGTCCATCACAAAGGCCGGGCGGTCGTCTCCAGCGGCACGCGCGAGGAGATGGAGCGCGACGTACAGGCCATGCACGGCTACGGTCTGTGGGCGACCCTTCAGCAGGACCGGAAGTAGCCCGACCGCCTGAACCCTGGAAACCCGCCAGCAGTACCGGAAGTAGCGAACTCACTCCATGCCAGGACACTTCGAACCGCTCCCCGGCGGCGGCGCGGCCGTCGCGCTCGACGAGGTCGAGATCTCCATCATCCGCTCCCTCGCCGTCCAGCTCCTGGAACTCATCGGTCCCGGCCCCGCGGAGAACGCGCCCGAGGACCCGCTGGCCGAGCTGTTCGCCGAGGGCCCCAGCGAGCCGCCCGCCGACCCGGTGCTGCAGCGCCTCTTCCCCGACGCCTACAGCGGCCCGGGTGTCGAGGCCGCCTCGCCCGAGGAGGCCGAGGAGCAGCGCGCGTACTCCGCTGAGTTCCGCCGCTTCACCGAGAACGACCTGCGCGCGAGCAAGCGCGAGAACGCCCTCGCGGTGATCCGCTCCCTGGACGCCCTGACGCCCGGCGGCGACGGCGGCGCCGTCCTCAAGTTGTCCGCCGAGGAGTCCGAGCGGTGGCTGCGCGCCCTGAACGACCTGCGCCTGGCGATCGGCTCCCGGCTGGATGTCGTCGACGAGGAGGACACCGACCTCCTCTACCGGCTCCCGGACGAGGATCCGCGCAAGCCGATGGTGATGGCGTATCTGTGGCTGGGCGGGCTCCAGGAGTCGCTCGTCGAGACGCTGATGCCGTAGTTCGCACCGCCCCTGGTGTTCGCTCAGCGGACGCTCAAATCCGGATAACGATCGCGTCACCGCTGTGGCCTGCTATGCGGCCCTGAGTGTTTGTTTGTCCGCTTCTCCCTGTGGCATGCCTTACACCAGCCACAGCCGATCAATGTTGCGGCCGTGATAAATCTTCACGACCGCCCGACGGGACACCACCCATGTCCGGTCGGGTGCGCCACCAGCCGGCGGATCGCCGGCGAGGCATAAAGCTCCACCATCCGGGGGGATCGGAACCCGATCCGAAGCCAAGGGACTGGCTCGGATCGGCATGGAGAAAGGCGCACCACACATGACCTCATCGCAGGTCGACAAGCAGTACGACGGCAGTGAGGCCGTGGGCGGCGACGCCCCCGAAGAGGGGTACGAGCGCGGGCTCGGCAGCCGTCAGGTCCAGATGATCGCGATCGGCGGCGCCATCGGCGTCGGCCTCTTCCTGGGAGCCGGGGCGAACATCGCCAAGGCCGGACCCAGCCTGATCATGATGTACGCCCTCGCGGGCGCGATCGTGTTCTTCATCATGCGGGCGCTCGGCGAGCTCCTGCTCTACCGCCCGGTCTCGGGCTCCTTCGCGGAGTACTCCCGCGAGTTCCTCGGCCCGTTCTTCGGCTACTTCACCGGCTGGACGTACTGGCTCATGTGGGTCGTCACCGGCATGGCCGAGCTCACGGCCGCCGCGATCTACGTCCACTACTGGTTCCCGCAGGTCCCGCAATGGGTGACGGCCCTTGTCTTCCTGGTCGTCCTGTTCGTGGCGAACCTGATCTCGGTGAAGCTCTTCGGCGAGATCGAGTTCTGGTTCTCGATGGTCAAGGTCACCGCCCTGATCGGCATGATCGTGATCGGCCTGGGCGTCCTCACCTTCGGCTTCAGCTCGGCCGGTGACACGGCCGCCGTCTCGAACCTCTGGGAGTTCGACGGCTTCTTCCCCAAGGGCATCGGCTCGTCCCTGATGACCCTGCAGGGCGTCATGTTCGCCTACCTCGCCGTCGAGCTCGTCGGCGTCACGGCGGGCGAGTCCGAGGACCCCGAGAAGACGCTCCCCAAGGCGATCAACACCCTGCCCTGGCGCATCGCCCTCTTCTACGTCGGTGCCCTCACGGTCATCCTCTGCGTCGTGAAGTGGACGGAGTTCGCACCGGGCGTCAGCCCCTTCGTCGAGGCCTTCGCGAAGATCGGCATCCCGGCGGGCGCCGGCATCGTCAACTTCGTCGTGCTGACCGCGGCCCTGTCCTCCTGCAACTCCGGCATGTACTCCACGGGCCGCATGCTGCGCACCCTGGCCGACAACGGCGAGGCGCCGAAGGTCTTCAACAAGCTGTCCTCGACCAAGACCCCCGCGATCGGCATCACGATCTCGGTGCTCTTCATGGGCATCGGCGTGGTCCTGAACTACATCGTCCCGGAGAAGGCCTTCGGCTACGTCACCTCGGTGGCCACCGCGGCCGGCATCTGGACCTGGCTGATGATCCTGGTCAGCCACATCCTGTACCGCCGCGCGGTCGACGCCGGGCGCCTGCCCGCGTCCTCCTTCCCGGCCCCGGGCGGCGCGAAGTGCAGCTGGATCGCGGTCGCGTTCCTGCTCTTCGTCACCGGCCTGATCGCGTACGACGCCGACTCGCGCATCTGCCTGTACGTGATGGCCGGCTGGGCCGCCGTCCTGGCCGTCGGCTGGGCGATCCTGAAGGCGCGCAACCCGGAGGTCACCCAGCGCCGCGAGCCGGAGCTCGAGAAGGTCGGCTGAGCCGCACGGTGAAAGCTGCCTGAGCCGCACGGCGAAGGCAGGGCGAGCCGCACGGCGAAGGCAGGGCGAGCCGCACGGCGAAGGCAGGGCGAGCCGCACGGCGAAGGCAGGGCGAGCCGCACGACAAAGGCAGAGTGAGCCGCCCGGCAAGGGCCGCCCGAGCCGCACAGCTCACCATGTGGGCCGTCCCGTACCACCCCTCGGTACGGGACGGCCCTTCTGCTTATCCTGGCCAGCATGCTGACCATCACCCAGGCCCTCTTCGACCAGATCGTCGCGCACGCGCGCCAGGACCACCCCGACGAGGCGTGCGGCGTCGTCGCGGGCCCGGTGGGCACCGGCCGCCCCGAGCGGTTCATCCCGATGCTCAACGCCGCCCGCTCGCCCACGTTCTACGAGTTCGACTCCGGCGATCTGCTCAAGCTGTACCGCGAGATGGACGACCGCGACGAGGAGCCGGTGGTCATCTACCACTCCCACACCGCGACCGAGGCGTACCCGTCCCGCACGGACATCTCCTACGCGAACGAGCCCGGCGCGCACTACGTCCTGGTCTCCACCGCCGACACCGACGGCGCCGGCCCCTTCCAGTTCCGCTCGTACCGGATCGTGGAGGGCGAGGTGGAGGAGGAGGAGATCAAGGTGGTGGAGGCGTACTGATCGCGCACTGATCCCACGCGATCCCGCCGCCCCGATCCCGCTCCTATCCCGCCCCGAATCCCGACCCGATCCCGCAATTCGGTCAGAATTCATCCACTATCTGAGATCACATTCCGGGACCCGGACCGGGAATCGATACGATGAGCCCATGGTTTCCCACGACGTGAGCGACAAGACGCCGGGCATGCTGCTCGTGGCGCGGCTGCACGTCGACCTGTGCAGGCTGCAGAGCGCCATCTGTACGCGCTGATCCCTGCCGCCGCCGTACGGCCGTGAGCCGCGGCACCGCAACCGGCGTCACCCCTGTTTTCTGCTCCACCGCGCTGCCGCGCGCCACCGACCTGACTTCCTTCCGACAGGAGCCCTGAGCCATGGCCATCGAGGTCCGCATCCCCACCATCCTCCGCCCCTACACGAACGGCGAGAAGGCCGTCGAGGGCGGCGGGGCGACTCTCGCCGAACTCTTCGCCGACCTCGAGACCCGGCACGCGGGCATCCAGGACCGCATCGTGGACGGCGGCGAGCTGCGCCGCTTCGTCAACGTCTACCTGAACGACGAGGACGTCCGCTTCCTCGACGGCATCAACACCAAGCTGACCGACGGCGACAACGTCACGATCCTGCCGGCCGTCGCCGGTGGCATGGCCTGATCGGCCGCTGATCTCCTATGCGCTACGACTCCCCGCTCGCCGCGGTGGGCAACACCCCTCTGGTGCGCCTGCCGCGGCTCTCGCCGTCCGCGGACGTCCGCATCTGGGCGAAGCTGGAGGACCGCAACCCGACGGGTTCGGTCAAGGACCGCCCGGCCCTGCACATGATCGAACAGGCGGAGAAGGACGGCCGCCTGACGCCCGGCTGCACGATCCTCGAGCCCACGTCGGGCAACACCGGCATCTCGCTGGCCATGGCGGCGAAGCTCAAGGGCTACCGCATGGTGTGCGTGATGCCCGAGAACACCTCGCAGGAGCGCCGTGACCTGCTCGGCATGTGGGGCGCGGAGATCATTTCCAGCCCCGCGGCGGGCGGCTCGAACACCGCCGTACGCGTCGCGAAGGAGCTGTCTGCCGAGCACCCGGACTGGGTGATGCTCTACCAGTACGGCAACCCGGACAACGCCGGTGCGCACTACGCGACGACGGGCCCCGAGATCCTCGCCGACCTCCCCTCGATCACCCACTTCGTGGCGGGTCTCGGCACCACCGGCACGCTGATGGGCGTGGGCCGTTTCCTGCGCGAGAACAAGCCGGACGTGAAGATCGTGGCGGCGGAGCCGCGCTACGACGACCTGGTGTACGGCCTGCGCAACCTCGACGAGGGCTTCGTCCCCGAGCTGTACGACGCGTCCGTACTGACGAGCCGCTTCTCGGTCGGTTCGGCGGACGCGGTGACCCGTACCCGGGAACTCCTCCAGCAGGAGGGCATCTTCGCGGGCGTCTCCACGGGGGCCGCGCTGCACGCCGCGATCGGCGTCGGCAAGAAGGCCCTCGCCGCCGGCGAGTCCGCCGACATCGTCTTCGTCGTGGCCGACGGCGGCTGGAAGTACCTCTCGACGGGCGTCTACACGGCCGCCACGACGGAGGAAGCGATCGAGACGTTGCAGGGACAGCTCTGGGCGTAGCGGGTGCGAGGGCTGGGGCGGGGCGGTCTTTCGCCCCGGCCGGCAACCTTTCAGCCCGGCCGGATATCTGCAGCCCGTCCGGCGTTTGAGGACGAGCGCGAAGCGCGATACGGGGGGGGCTGGGGGGAGCCCCCAGGGACGATGGGGGTCCCCCTGCTCGAGCGAAGCCGAGAGCTGAAGCCGAGAGCTTGGGGGAGGGTAGGGGCGGAGGGGGCGAAGAAACCAACCCCCCACCCACCTCAGCCCGCCAGATACCGCACCTGGTCCCACAGCACCGGGTCCACCACCCCCACCCGCCGCCGGAAGTCCCACACAGGAACCTCCCGCAGCTCATCCGTCTCCAGAAAGCTCGCCCGCCCGTGGGCATCCCCCACGGCCCCCGGCGGCAACGGAATCACCCCGGCCCGCTCATCGTGGTACTTGCTGGTGATCTTCGCGACGGTGGCGTGATCCCCCCGCACGGTCAGCACGAGACAGGGCCGATCCTTGATCCCGGGCCCGTCCTCGTACGGCACGTCCGCCCACCAGATCTCCGCCGGCCGCGGCCGAGGCGCCCCTCGCCGCACCCCCGCCCGCCCCGGCGGACGCGCACGTCCGGCCGGCCGGCGCCCTCGGCGCCCCCAGCCGTCCACCAGCGTCGCGACCAACGCGAGCAGCACCACCGCCGCCAACGCGAGCCACCAGGACGTGTCCATACCGAAGAAGGTACCGGCGCGCATCCGCACCCGCTTCTCATCACTCCCCGCCCGCCCCAACTCGACGCGCCCGGCCCACGCCAGGTCCATCCGATCCGGTGACAGCACAGGTGAGTTCGCCCACAACGACCCCTGGCGGAGGAGCGACCGGCCCTTTTGCGCCTTACGCTCGACGGACCGCACGACCCCTGTTCCCGTATCCGCTCCGAGTGCCTGAAGCGAGTATCTGCTCACCGCATCTGCTCTCTGCACTTCCTGCCAGCGCGGAGGTTCCAGCTCTTATGAAGCTCACCGTCGTCGGCTGCTCGGGGTCGTTCCCGTCCGCGGAATCGGCCTGCTCGAGCTACCTCGTAGAGGCCGACGGCTTCCGGCTGCTTCTCGACATGGGCAACGGTGCCCTTGGCGAGCTGCAGCGCCACTGCGGTCTCTACGACCTCGACGCGATCTTCCTCAGCCATCTGCACGCCGACCACTGCATCGACATGTGCGCGTACTTCGTCGCGCGCTACTACCGCCACGACGGCGGCCGCTGCGCCCCGATCCCGGTCTACGGCCCCGAGGGCACCGAACAGCGCCTGACCATGGCCTACGGCGACACGCCCTCCGCCTCCTCGATGAGCGAGGTCTTCGACTTCCACACGGTCAAGCCGGGCACGTTCGAGATCGGCCCGTTCACCGTGCACACGGAGCGGGTGCGCCACCCCGTGGAGGCATACGGCATCCGCGTGGAGCACGAGGGGAGGTCGCTGACGTACTCCGGGGACACGGGCGTGACCGAGGCCCTGGACGAACTCGCCCGCGACACGGACCTGTTCCTGTGCGAGGCCGCGTTCACCCACGGCAAGGAGAACATCCCGGACCTCCACCTCAACGGCCGCGAGGCAGGCGAGACCGCCGCCCGCGCCGGCGCCCGCCGCCTGCTGCTCACCCACATCCCGCCGTGGACGGACCCCCAGGTCAACCTGGCGGACGCGCGCGTGGCGTACGAGGGTCCGGCGGAACTGGCGATGCCTCGGCTGTCGTACGAGATCTGACAAGCCGAGCCCATACGCACGACAAGGCCCCCGGAGATCACTCCGGGGGCCTTCTCGCGCTGGTGTACAGGTGGCTGCCCTATGTACAGGTGGCTACTTGGCCTCGGCCTTCTGCAGCTCCGCCAGCTCCTCGTCGGACTCGCGGCCCGGCGTCGGCAGGTTGAACTTGGTGATCGCGAAGCGGAAGACGACGTAGTAGACCGCCGCGAAGCACAGGCCGACCAGGACCAGGCCCCACGGGTTGGTCGCGATGCCGAGGTTCAGGCCGAAGTCGACGGCGCCGGCCGAGAAGCCGAAGCCGTCCTTCATGCCGAGCGCCCAGGTCAGCGCCATGGAGACACCGGTGAGCAGCGCGTGGATGGCGTACAGGACCGGCGCGATGAACATGAACGTGAACTCGATCGGCTCGGTGACACCCGTGACGAAGGAGGTCAGCGCGATCGAGAACATCATGCCGCCGACGACCTTGCGGCGCTCGGGGCGGGCGCAGTGCACGATCGCCAGGCACGCGGCCGGGAGGCCGAACATCATGATCGGGAAGAAGCCGGTCATGAACTGTCCGGCGCTCGGGTCGTGGGCCAGGAAGCGCGCGATGTCACCGCTCTTGCCGTGGTACTCGCCCGCCTGGAACCACGGGAACGAGTTCAGCAGGTGGTGCATGCCGATCGGGATCAGGGCGCGGTTGGCGACACCGAAGATGCCGGCGCCGACGGCACCCGAATTGACCAGCGTCTCACCGAAGTTGTGCAGACCCGTGCCGAGGACCGGCCAGATGTAGCCGAAGACGATGCCGATCAGCAGACCCGCGAAGGCGGAGAGGATCGGGACGAGTCGGCGGCCGCCGAAGAAGCCTGCCCAGTCGGGCAGCTTGGTGCGGTAGAAGCGCTGGTAGAGGAGGGCGACGACGAGGCCCATCACCACACCGCCCAGGACCTTGGCGTCCACCGGGGCGTCGACCATGACGACCTTGCCGTCGACGGCCGTCGCCACCTTCGGCAGGTTCTTGTCGGTGAACGTGGCGAGCACGTTCTTGAAGACCAGGTAGCCGACCACGGCCGCGAGCGCCGTCGAACCGTCCGACTTCTTCGCGAAGCCGATCGCGATGCCCACGGCGAACAGCAGTGCCATGTTGTCGAGAATCGCGTTGCCGCCGGCGGCCATGAAGCCGGCGATCTTGGTGAGGAACGTGGGGAAGGACGGGCGACCGAGCATGTCGGTGTTGCCGAGGCGTACCAGAAGCGCGGCGGCGGGCAGGACCGCGACCGGCAGCATCAGGCTGCGGCCGATGCGCTGCAGAACAGCCATCGCGCCGGCGCCCTTCTTCTTGTCGGCCGCGGGAGCGGCGCTGGCCGTGGACACAACTTCCTCCAGTGGGCAAGGCGCCGCCCAGGGGACAGGGAAGGGTGGGGACGGCGTGGTCTACACCACTCAGTGGTGTAGACCTGTTGTAGCACGGTGAAGGCTGGATAAGGAACCCGCGAATTTTGTGGCCTGGGTCATAAGGGGAGGAAGTAGTTCCAGGCATGACGAAGGGCCCATGGACCGGTAGGTCCAAGGGCCCTCGCGCAGAGGTGGAGGCTATGCCTTCGTGATGTCCTCGACCTCTTCCTCCGGCTCCCGCCCCGGAGTCTTCAGATCGAACGTGGTGATCGCGAAGCGGAAGATCACGTAGTACGCGAGGGCGAAGCACAGCCCGATCGGAATGATCGCCCAGGGCTTGGTCGCCAGGTTCCAGTTGATGACGTAGTCGATCAGACCGGCCGAGAAGCTGAAGCCGTCGTGCACGCCCAGCCCCCAAGTCACGGCCATGGAAACGCCGGTGAGGACCGCGTGGATCACATAGAGCACCGGCGCGACGA
This sequence comes from Streptomyces sp. NPDC001530, assembly GCF_042894545.1. Classification (NCBI taxonomy): domain Bacteria; kingdom Bacillati; phylum Actinomycetota; class Actinomycetes; order Kitasatosporales; family Streptomycetaceae; genus Streptomyces; species Streptomyces sp. NPDC001530. The sequence goes on along the minus strand of NZ_JBIAVS010000007.1, from coordinate 327,766 downwards.
ACAGGAAGGAGTACTCGATCGGTTCGGTGATGCCCGTGACGAACGAGGTCAGCGCGACGGAGAGCATCAGACCGCCGACCTCCTTGCGGCGGTTCGGCTTCGCGCAGTGCGTGATCGCCAGCGCGGCGGCCGGCAGCGCGAACATCATGATGGGGAAGAACCCCGAGGTGAACTGGCCCGCGTCCGGATCGCCCGCCAGGAACATGTTGATGTCACCGTGCACGACCGTCCCGTCCGGCTTGGTGTAACTGCCGAACTGGAACCAGATGGGCACGTTCAGGAATTGGTGCAGACCGATCACCAGCAGCGCACGGTTGGCCACACCGAACACACCCCCGCCCCACGCGCCCAGACTCACCAGCCAGTCGCTGAAGTTCTCCAGCCCGTCACCGATCGGCGGCCAGATCCACAGACACAGCGCGGCGAACACGATCGCCACGAACGCCATGATGATCGGCACCAGCCGCCGCCCGTTGAAGAAGCCGAGCCAGTCCACCAGCCTGGTGCGGTGGAAGCGCTGCCAGAAGTACGCGGTCAGCAGCCCCATGATGATGCCGCCGAAGACCCCCGGATTCTGGTACGTGAACCCCGTCACGGAGAAGTCGGGTGCCTGGCAGCCGATGTTCTGGATGACCTTCGCCTGCTGTGCGCAGCTCTCCGGGAACTGGTGCAGCACGCCGAAGTAGACGAGGAATCCCGCGACCGCCGCGAGCGCGGTGGACCCGTCCGCCTTCTTCGCCATGCCGATGGAGACGCCCACGCAGAACAGCAGCGGCAGCCCGAGCGAGCCGTCCAGCAGCGCACCGCCGGCGCCCTTCATGACCTTGGAGACGTTGTCCCAGCCGAGCCCGTCGGGGCCGAACACATCCGGCTGTCCGAGGCGGTTGAGGATGCCCGCGGCCGGCAGCACCGCGATGGGGAGCTGGAGACTGCGACCCATCTTCTGCAGACCCTGGAACAGATGGTTCCAGCGGGCCTTCGCGGGCGCGGCAGTGCTGTCGGCACTCATGAGCGTCCTCCGGACCGGCCGGTTTGGCTACGGTTCACTGACTGGTGTAGACCAGTCGAGGAACGGTTGCGCTGTCGTGATCGCCATCATGGGGCAACGACGACATGACCGCTCGCGAAGTTGGGCCAACTGTGGGTTACTGCGACAAAGCGGTTCGGATCAGGGAGTAGGACATGGCCACCAAGGCTGAGAAGATCGTCGCCGGGCTCGGCGGCATCGACAACATCGAAGAGGTCGAGGGCTGCATCACCCGCCTGCGCACCGAGGTCAACGACCCCTCGCTCGTCGACGAGGCCGCCCTGAAGGCCGCCGGCGCCCACGGAGTCGTCAAGATGGGCACCGCCATCCAGGTCGTCATCGGCACGGACGCGGACCCGATCGCGGGCGAGATCGAAGACATGATGTGAGACCTGGAGTTCTTCAGCTCTGAGGTCTGCCGGGCCGGCTCCTCAGCTCTGTGGCTCACCCCGAGGGGCTGCTTCCGTTACCGGCGGCAGCCCCTCACCCATATGCGGATAGGCTCATCAGCATGTCTCGCATCGACGGCCGCACCCCCGAACAGCTGCGCCCCATCACCATCCAGCGTGGCTGGAGCAAGCACGCCGAGGGCTCCGTCCTCGTCTCCTTCGGCGACACCAAGGTCTTCTGCACCGCCTCTGTCACCGAGGGCGTCCCGCGCTGGCGCAAGGGCAGCGGCGAGGGCTGGGTCACCGCCGAGTACTCCATGCTCCCCCGCGCCACCAACACCCGCGGCGACCGCGAATCCGTACGCGGCAAGATCGGCGGCCGTACGCACGAGATCAGCCGCCTCATCGGCCGCTCCCTGCGCGCCGTCATCGACTACAAGGCACTCGGCGAGAACACCATCGTCCTCGACTGCGACGTCCTCCAGGCGGACGGCGGCACGCGCACCGCGGCCATCACCGGCGCGTACGTGGCGCTCGCCGACGCCGTCACCTGGGCGAAGAACAAGAAGCTGGTGAAGGCCGGCCGACAGCCGCTGACCGGCACCGTGAGCGCCGTGTCCGTGGGCATCGTCGACGGAGTCCCCCTCCTCGACCTCTGCTACGAGGAGGACGTGAAGGCCGAAACCGACATGAACGTCGTCTGCACCGGCGACGGCCGTTTCGTCGAGGTCCAGGGCACGGCGGAGGCCGAGCCCTTCGACCGCAAGGAACTGAACGCCCTCCTGGACCTGGCCGTCGCGGGCTGCGACGAACTCGCCGCCATCCAGCGCGCGGCACTCGAAACGTCGATCGAGGCAACCGCGCGTTAACCCTTCGCGTTCTTAGAGGTACGGGCGTACGGTCCAGCCGTGCGCCCCGCCGACCACGTCACGGGGGCGAGCCGACCGCATCACCGGTCGAGCCGACCGCAGCACGGGGTCGGACCACATCATGCCCACGGGGAGGGACCGTTCCATGGCCGCGCGCCACCGCCGCCGCACCGCCGCATTCGCCGTCGTCGCCGCACTCGTCGCCCTGCCGGCGGCCGTCGGCTGCGACGCGGTCGACAAGGCCCTGGACTGCGTCCAGACCGCCGACTCCATCGCCGACAGCGTCACCGACCTCCAACAGGCCGTCGAGAACGCGGCGAACGACCCGACGCAGACCGACGAGTCCCTCAGCTCGATAGAGAACAACCTCGACAAGATCGGCGACAAGACCGACAACGCCGACCTCAACAAGGCGGTCGACGACCTCGACAAGGCCGTCGGGAACGTCCGCACGGCCATCAAGAACGGCGACAACACCCCCGACATCAGCCCGGTCACGGACGCGGCGGGCGAACTCACAAAGGTCTGCACCCCGTAACGGAGAAGCTCCGGCTCCCGGGCACTGACCGCCCCTTGGCTACGGGGCGCACTTTGGACACTGGTCGCACCTTGGGAACTGGTCGGCCCCTGGTACGGGTCGCCCCTTGGCTACGGGGCGGCCCTTGGACGCTGGTCGGCTCTTGGGCACCGCACCGCTGGCTCTTGGATACTGATGCCCATGACCCGCCTGATCCTCGCCACCCGCAACGCCGGAAAGATCACCGAGCTGAAGGCGATCCTCGCCGACGCAGGACTCACCCACGACCTCGTCGGCGCGGACGCCTACCCCGACATCCCCGACGTCAAGGAAACCGGCGTCACCTTCGCCGAGAACGCCCTCCTGAAGGCCCACGCCCTGGCCCAGGCCACGGGCCTGCCCGCGGTCGCGGACGACTCCGGCCTCTGCGTCGACGTCCTGAACGGCGCCCCCGGCATCTTCTCCGCCCGCTGGGCCGGCCGCCACGGCGACGACAAGGCCAACCTCGAACTCCTGCTGGCCCAGCTCGCCGACATCGACGACGCCCACCGGGGCGCCCACTTCGCCTGCGCGGCGGCCCTGGCCCTCCCCGACGGCACGGAGAGAGTGGTCGAGGGCCAACTCCGCGGCACCCTCCGCCACACCCCCACCGGCACCAACGGCTTCGGCTACGACCCGATCCTCCAGCCGGAGGGGGAGACGCGCACCTGTGCCGAACTGTCCCCCGAGGAGAAGAACGCGATCAGCCACCGGGGAAAGGCGTTCCGGGCACTGGTACCGGTGGTGCGGGAGCTGTTGGGCTGAGGGCTCGCACGGAAACGGCCTGCGAATCGATCCTTCGATTCGCAGGCCGTTTGCGAGTGCGGCGGAAGGGATTCGAACCCTCAAGCCGTTTCACGGGCCACAGATCCTAAGTCTGCTGCGTCAGCCGTTGCGCCACCGCCGCTAGCCGCCTGCCATCGTACCGGCCAGGCGCCCGGGGGCGAGCCGGGGTTTGTGTCAGGCTGCTCCAGCGCGCCGTCTGCCGCCTCGGCACCAGGTACTGGTCATCGCATGGCAGTTGGGGCACGACAGTCGCAGGTTCTGGCGACGGTCGTCACTCCAGTCGCCGTTGATGTCGCCGAGATCGTCGGTGACGCCTGGGCACAGGAGCGCAGGCCGGTGCCGGGGCGACCGGGCCTGCCTCCCGAGGTGTGGATCGCGGTCCTCTGATCCGAAGGGTCGGGTCTAGATGCCGAGGTCCTTGATGATCTTCGCTACGTGACCCGTCGCCTTCACGTTGTACAGGGCCCGCTCGACCTTGCCGTCCTCGTCCACGATCACCGTGGAGCGGATGACGCCGACGACTGTCTTGCCGTACAGCTTCTTCTCGCCGAAGGCGCCGTAGGCTTCCAGGACGGTCTTGTCGGGGTCGCCGACCAGGGTGACCTTCAGGGACTCCTTGTCGCGGAACTTGGCGAGCTTCTCGGGCTTGTCGGGGGAGACGCCGATGACGTCGTAGCCGGCGCCCGCCAGTAGGTCGAGGTTGTCCGTGAAGTCGCAGGCCTGCTTGGTGCAGCCGGGGGTCAGGGCGGCCGGGTAGAAGTAGACGATGACCTTGCGGCCCTTGTGGTCGGCGAGGGAGACCTCGTTGCCGTCGGCGTCGGGCAGGGTGAAGGCGGGGGCGGTGTCGCCGGGCTGGAGTCGCTCGCTCATCGGTACCTCACGTGGCCGGGGTGCGGAATGGATACGGAACGAGCGTAATGGGGGGTGCCGAGGGGTGCGGCGCCGTGCGAGCTGACAGACTGTCGAAGGCAGAGAACCGGACACGACCACGGAGGCAGCGCGGTGTCGGATACGTCGAGAACGTCGGATACCAGGACTCCGGCGCAGATCGAGGCGGACATCAAGAGCCGCCGCGAAACCCTCGCCGAGACGCTCGACGAGATCGGCGTGCGGGTGCACCCGAAGACCATCGTCGGGGACGCCAAGGCCAAGGTCGTCTCCAACATCGACCACACGCTGGGGCGGGCGTACGTCGGCGTCAACCGTGTCGTCAGCGATGTGAAGGGCCAGCTCGTCACGGAGGAGGGCGCGCCGCGGCTCGAGCGCATCGTGCCGGTGGCCCTGGTCGTGGTGGGGATCATCGGGCTGCTCGCCGTGGGCTCGCGGCGACGCAAGGGCTGACCCACCCACGTACGAAAGCGGCTGAGGCAGGTAGGTTCGGGGCGTGAGCGCCAATCGGGAAAAGCACAGCACCCAACACGACAAGTTGCCCATCCGGATGCTGCACGACCGCGTGCTGGTGCGGCAGGACGCCGCCGAGGGCGAGCGGCGTTCCGGCGGCGGCATCCTGATCCCCGCGACGGCGGCCGTCGGCCGGCGCCTCGCCTGGGCCGAGGTCGTCGCCGTCGGGCAGAACGTCCGGACGGTGGAGCCGGGCGACCGCGTCCTGTACGACCCCGAGGACCGCGCCGAGGTCGAGGTGCGCGGGATCGCGTACGTGCTGATGCGCGAGCGGGATCTGCACGCGGTGGCCGCGGACCGGTTCGAGGGGTCCGAGGACTCGACCGGCCTGTACCTGTAAATCGCAGCCCAAAGGGGTTGGTGACCATCGTCACCAGCCCCTTTTGCCGTTCCTTTGCTACCTTTGAAGGACCGACGAGACGCGCCGTACCGGGCGGAGAGCGAAAGAGCTCCCAGGCAAAGACGACGCACCCCTGTTGATTGATCACGGAGGTGCCTCTCATGGCCTGGATCCTGCTGCTCGTCGCCGGTCTGCTCGAAGTCGGCTGGTCGATCGGCATGAAGTACACCGACGGTTTCACGCGGCTGGTCCCGAGCGTCCTCACGGGCGCGGGCATCGTCGCGAGCATGGTCCTGCTGTCGTACGCCGCCAAGTCGCTCCCGATCGGTACCGCCTACGGCGTCTGGGTCGGCGTCGGCGCGGCCGGTGCGGCGGTGCTCGGCATGGTCGTGCTCGGTGAGCCGGCGACCGCCGCCCGGATCTTCTTCGTGTGTCTGCTGCTGGTGGCCGTGGTGGGGCTGAAGGTCACCTCAGGGCACTGAGGTCTACCGGTCGGGCCACTGACGTCCACGCCTCGGACCACTGACGTCGACGCGTCAGGCCACCGAGGTCTACGAGCGTCTCTGCGAGGGCCGGCCGAGCAGCCCCGTCCCCGTAGTCGTCCCCGTCGTGCCGCCGTCCGTCGTGCCGCCCGTGGTGGTGTCACCACCCGTGGTGGTGGTGTCGCCCGTGGTGCCTTCGGTGGTGGTGTCGCCGCCTGTCGTCGTGTCGCCGGTGGTGTCGCCGCCGTTCGTCTCGCCTTCCGTCTGTCCTTGGGTCTGGCCCTGGTCCTGGCCTTCCGTCTGTCCTTGGGTCTGGCCCTGGTCCTGGCCCTGCGTCTGGCCCTGGGTCTGCCCCTGGTCCTGGCCCTCGGTGTCCTCGTCGCCCGTCTCGGTGCCGCCGTTGTCCCCGCCGGGGGTGGAGGGCGTGCTGGGTTCGATCGGCGGGAGTTCCTGCTGCTCGGCGCCCGGCTGGAGTTGGAGGTCGAAGTCCGACGCGGCGGTGCCCGTGAGGGCGGCCTTCGTGAACTGGGCCCAGATCTGCGCCGGGTAGCCGCCGCCGTTGATGCGGGTCTCGCCGAGGGCGCCGTACAGGGATTTGTGGGCGCCCGTCTCGGGGTCCTGGCCCATGACGGAGACGACGGTGGCGAGGTCGGGGGTGTAGCCCGCGAACCAGGCGGCCTGGTCCTCCTCGGCGGTGCCGGTCTTGCCCGCGGCGGGCCGGCCGGCGGCCAGCGCGGCCGTGCCGGTGCCGCTCTCGACGACGCTCCGCAGGACGGACGTGGTCGTGTCCGCGGCCTCCCGGCTCACCGCCTGCTTCGTGTCCCGGGCCGGCAGTCTCACATCCGGCGCGCCGTCCTTGGTGATCTTCTCGATGATCGTGTACGTGCCGTGCTTGCCGTGGTTGGCGAGCGTGGCGTACGCCTCCGCCATGTCGAGGACGCTGGCGGTGGCCGAGCCGAGCGCGATGGAGGGGGAGGCGGTCAGGTCCGGTGTGTTGGACGGGATGCCGAGATCGACGGCCGTGTCCTTGACCTTGTCGGAGCCGACGTCCACGGCCATCTGCGCGTACACCGCGTTCACCGACTTGTCGGTGGCGCGGCGCACCGTGATGTCGCCGTAGGAGAGGCCGTCCTCGTTCTCGGGCGCGTAGTAGCCGCCGTTCCAGCCTTGTACGGGGCGCTTGTTGGTGCCGTCGTAGAGGGTGTTGGGGGTGATGGTGCGGCCGTCCTGGGTCGTCGAGTCGTTCTGCACGGCGGAGGTGAAGACGAACGGCTTGAAGGTGGAGCCGACTTGGTAGTCGCGGCGGGTCGCGTTGTTGACGTACTGCTTGGTGTAGTCGATGCCGCCGTACATCGCGACGACCTTGCCGGTGGAGGGGTCGATGGCGGCGCCGCCCGCGCGGACGTAGTTGTCGACCTTGCGGTTCTTCTTGTCGAGCTTGTCCATCACCTGGTCGTCGACGGCCTTGATGAAGGCGTCCTGCCTGGGCTTCTGCAGGGTGGTGGTGATGCGGTAGCCGCCGGTCTGGAGGGTGTCCTCGTCGATGATCTTGTTCTGGATCAGGTAGTCGTTGACGGCCTTCACGACGTAGCCGCGCTGACCCGACATGCCCGCCGAGCCCTTGGCCTGTTTCGGCATCGGGAACTTGACGTTGTTCCGGTCCGACGGGCTCAGCCACTTCTTCTTGACCATGCCGTCGAGGACGTAGTTCCAGCGGGCGACGGCCGCGGACTTGTTCTCGGGGTGCGCGATCACGTCGTATTCGCTGGGCGCGTTGAGGAGCGCCGCGAGGTAGGCGCCCTGGCCGACCGTCAGATCGCTCGCGTCGACGCCGAAGTAGGCCTGGGCGGCGGCCTGGATGCCGTACGCGTTGCGGCCGTAGTAGCTGGTGTTGAGGTAGCCCTCCAGGATGTCGTCCTTGCTCTTCTCCCGGTCGAGCTTGATGGAGATGAAGAACTCCTTGACCTTCCGCGTGGCGGTCTGCTCCTGGCCCAAGTAGTAGTTCTTCACGTACTGCTGGGTGATCGTGGAGCCGGACTGCTTGCCCTTGCCGGTGACCGTGTTCCAGCCGGCGCGGACCATCGCCTTCGGGTCGACCGCCGACTCGGAGTAGAAGTCGCGGTCCTCGGCGGCGAGGGTCGCGTGCTGGGCGTCCTTGGAGATCTGCGCGAGCGACACGTTCTCCCGGTTGACGTCGCCGTCGCGGGCGAGCTGGCTGCCGTCCGCGTAGAGGTAGACGTTGCTCTGCTTGGTCGCGGCGGCGTTCGCGGGCGGGATCTTCACCAGGTAGTAGCCGAGGGCGAAGAGGCCGATCAGGAGCAGTATCACGCCGAGCACGGTGCCGAGCACGATCCGCCAGGTCGGGATGAGCCGACGCCAGCCGGTGCGCTGGGGCCGCTGCTTCTTCCCGGGCTTGCCTGGCGCTCCCTGTGGTGCCGGTGCCGGTGCCGGTGCCGGTCGCGGTTCCGGGTCCCTGGGTGCCCAGCCCTGGCTGTTCTGCTGCGGCTGCGGCTCGTCGCTCATTTGTCGCCGGACTCCTGTTTCGCGTGCGTACGTTCCCGTACGCCCTCGTACGCCTTGTGCGCCCCTCTTGAAGACTGTCGCACCAAGCGTTCCGTTCCCTGTTCCCGGCACGCGTCGCGCCGGAAAATGCCTGGCGGGCCACGTCAACCCCGGGCTAGGCTCCTGCGCTTTGGCTCAACGCGGCGGAGAGGAGCGGGTTGTGGGCACGGGACGGTTGTACGCGGCCGTCGCGGTCGGCGGGTTCCGGCGCTACGCGACCTATCGGACGGCCACGGCGGCGGGGGTGTTCACCAACACGGTCTTCGGGCTGATCCTGGCGTACATCTTCATCGCGCTGTGGGACGACAGGCCGCATCTCGGCGGCTACGACCAGGCGCAGGCGCTCAGTTATGTGTGGCTCGGCCAGGCGCTGCTCATGGTGGTGGCGGTGATGGGCGGCGGCTTCGAGGACGAGCTGATCGAGCGAATCCGTACGGGTGACGTGGCGATCGACCTGTACCGGCCCGCCGACCTGCAGTTGTGGTGGCTCGCCCAGGACGCGGGCCGGGCGCTGTTCCACCTGCTGGGACGCGGGGTGGTCCCGCTCGCCTTCGGGGCGCTCTTCTTCGACCTCGCGCTGCCCGCCGACCCGTTGTCCTGGATTGCCTTCCTCGTCGCGGTGGTCCTCGGGGTGGTCGTCAGCTTCGCGATCCGCTTCCTGGTGGCGCTGTCCGCGTTCTGGCTCCTCGACGGGGCGGGTGCGGTGCAGCTGGCGTGGATCGCGGGGATCTTCTGCTCGGGGATGCTGCTGCCGCTGAACGTCTTCCCGGGCGCGCTGGGAGAGTTCGTACGCGCCCTGCCCTGGTCGTCGCTGATCCAGGCCCCCGTGGACGTCCTGCTCGGCACGGCGAACCCGCTGGGCACGTACGCCTTCCAGGCGGCCTGGGCGGTCGGGCTGCTCGCGGCCGGGCGGCTGGTCCAGTCGGTGGCTACGCGGAGGGTGGTGGTGCAGGGTGGTTAGCCGGGTGGACGAGAAGCCGAGGGGTGAGAAGCCGAGGGGCGAGCGGGCGGTGGACGGACCGGCGCGGGTGGCTGATCCGAGGTGGCCCGAGAAGCAGGGGGCGTACGCCCGGTTACGCGACGGAGTGCGCGCCTATCGCATGATCGCCGCGATGTGGGTGCGCTCCACGATGGCCTACCGCGCCTCCTTCGCGATGACCACGTTCGGCAACTTCGCGGGGACCGCCCTCGACTTCGTCGCGATCCTGCTGATGTTCTCCCAGGTCGACCGGCTCGGCGGCTACAGCCTCCCCGAGGTCGCCTTCCTGTACGGCGTCGCCGGCACCGCCTTCGGGCTCGCCGACCTGGTGCTCGGCTCGATGGACCGGCTCGGGCGCCGGGTGCGCGACGGCACGCTCGACACGCTCCTGGTGCGCCCCGTGCCCGTCCTCGCGCAGGTCGCCGCGGACCGCTTCGCGCTGCGCCGCCTCGGCAGGGTCACCCAGGGACTGCTGGTCCTCGGGTACGCCCTCGCCGTACTCGACATCGACTGGACACCGCTCCGGCTGCTGATGATCCCGCTGATGCTGCTCAGTGGCGGCGCGATCTTCGGGGCCGTGTTCGTGGCGGGCGCGGCCTTCCAGTTCGTCGCGCAGGACGCCTCCGAGGTGCAGAACTCCTTCACGTACGGCGGCAGTACGCTCCTGCAGTATCCGCCGACCGTCTTCGCCAAGGACCTGCTGCGCGGGGTGACCTTCGTCTTCCCGCTCGCCTTCGTCAACTGGCTGCCCGCGCTGTACGTGCTGGGGCGGCCCTATCCGCTCGACCTGCCGACGTGGGTCGCCTTCGCAGCGCCGCTGGTCGCGGCGGGCTGCTGCGCGCTGGCGGGGATCGCCTGGCGCGCGGGACTGCGTGCGTACCGGAGTACGGGGAGTTGACCGACGTGGACAGTGATTTCGACGCGGACAGTGATTTCATCGAGCTCGACGGGGTCGAGAAGGTCTTCGACGTGCGCAAGAAGACCGGCTTCCTGCGCAGTGAGCGGCGACAGGTGCGCGCCGTCGACTCCCTCTCGTTCACCGTGCCGCGCGGCGAGATGGTCGGCTACATCGGCCCGAACGGTGCCGGCAAGTCGACCACCATCAAGATGCTGACCGGCATCCTCACGCCGAGCGGCGGCCGGCTGCGGGTCGCGGGCATCGACCCGTCCCGCGAGCGGACGCGGCTCGCGCGGCGCATCGGGGTCGTGTTCGGGCAGCGTACGACCCTGTGGTGGGACCTCCCGCTGATCGACTCGTACCGGCTGATGCACCGCATGTACCGGATCCCGGACGGGCGTTACCGCGAGAACCTCGACCGCTGCGTCGAACTCCTCGAACTCGGCACCCTGTTGGACGTGCCCGTACGCCAGCTCTCCCTGGGCCAGCGGATGCGCGGCGACATCGCGGCCGCGCTGCTGCACGACCCGGAGGTGCTCTACCTCGACGAGCCGACGATCGGGCTCGACGTGATCAGCAAGGCGCGGGTCCGGGATTTCCTGCGGGACCTGAACGCCGAGCGTGGCACGACCGTCCTGCTCACCACGCACGACCTCACCGACATCGAGCAGCTGTGCCGACGGGTGATGGTCATCGACCACGGGCGGCTGATGTACGACGGCCCGCTGACCGGGCTGCACGAGGTGGGGGAGAGCGAGCGGACGCTGGTCGTGGACCTGGAGCGGGAGCTTCCACCGATCGAGGTGGAGTCGGCGCGGGTGGTGAAGGTGGAGGGGCCGCGGCAGTGGCTCGCCTTCCCCGCGGCCCAGTCGGCGGCGCCGCTCGTGGCACGGATCGCGGCGCAGTATCCCTTGGTGGATCTCTCGGTGCGGGAGCCGGACATCGAGGCGGTAATCAGCCGCATGTATGAGGGGAAGGCGGTCTCGTAGCCGGGGCAGAGGGCGGTCTCCTGGCCGGGGGAGGAAGCGGTCTCGTAGCGAGGCTTTGGCGGATTGGCGGGCCGCATAGCCCCTCGGGCGGGGAACTCGTAGGCTGCTGTACATGACCGACGACGAACTCCCGGAGCTGCGCGCCTCCGACGCCGATCGTGAACGAGTCGCCGACCAGCTGAGGGATGCCCTCGCGGAGGGCCGCCTCGACATGGAGGAGTTCGAGGAGCGGCTGGAGGCGACGTACAAGGCGCGCACCTACGGGGAGTTGACGCCGATCACCCGCGATCTGCCGACCGCGGGTGTGCCGTCGCCCGTGGTGAACATGGTCAAGCAGCCCGCGCAGAGGGGAAGTTGGTCGGGGCGGATCGTCGGCGGCGAGGGTTCGTCCTCGTGGGGCGTCGCGATCCTGTCGGGCTTCGAGCGCAAGGGGCGCTGGACCGTGCCGCGGCGCTTCAACTCCTTCGCCTTCATGGGCGGCGGCGAGATCGACCTGCGCGAGGCGAACTTCGCCGACGGCGAGGTGGTGATCAACTGCATCGCGATCATGGGCGGCGTGAACGTCGTCGTACCGCCCGGCGTCGAGGTCGTCGTCCGCGGGATCGGCATCATGGGCGGCTTCGACCACCGCGAGGAGGGCGAACCCGGGGAGCCCGGCGCCCCCCGCGTGATCGTCACGGGCTTCGCCTTCTGGGGCGGCGTCGGCGTCGAACGCAAACTGACCCGCGCCGAGCGCCAGCGGCTGAAGGAGGAGCGCCGCCAGGAGAAGCTCGAACGGAAGGCGGCCCGCAAGGAGTTGCAGGGCTCTCAGGGTTCACAGACCGACGGTCTGGGCGACATGTTCGACGCCCTGGACGAGGCCCGCGACCTGATCCGCGAACGCCACGAGGAGCGCCGCGAACGGCACGAGGAGCGCAGGGAGCGCCACCGGGAACGCAGGGAGCAGCGCGACAGGCGCCGCTACGGCGACTACTGACTCCCGGCCGGCTGGAGCGCCGCCCGTCAGGGGCGCGGGGCTGTGAATTATGCGGCTCCGCCGCGTGGGCGCGACCAGCCACGACGAACCCGCACCCGGAAGACTGTTACAGCTCAGCCGGCGCCGACCCCTTCAGATCCTCCAGGTCGAACACCTCGGCCATCCTCTTGTACCCCTTGTCACTGGGGTGCAAGTGATCCCCCGAGTCGTAATCGCCCCGCAGCCGCCGCGGGTTGTAAGGATCACGAAGCGCCGCGTCGAAGTCGACAACGGCGTCGTACACCTTCCCCGCCCGGATCTCCGCGTTGACCGCCTGCCGCACGGCATCCCGCGCGTCCGTGTACCCCCGGTGCCCCTGAAACGGCATCAGGGTGGCCCCAGCGACCCGCAGTCCGCGGGCATGCGCCTGCCGCACCAGCTTCCGCAGCCCGTCGGTGATCGTCGCGGGATCGACCTGGTTCGGGTTGCGCAGAATGTCGTTGACCCCGAGGTCGATGACGACGGCCTTGACGTTCGTACGGTCGAGGACGTCACGTCCGAAGCGGGAGAGGCCACTTGGGTTGTCGGCCGGGCGGCCGAGCCCCGCGGCCAGGATCTGGTTGCCGCTGATGCCCTGGTTGACGACGCTGTAGCGCGGCGCGTCGGACGAGCCGGCCGCGTCGCGCAGCCGGTCCGAAAGGACGTCGGTCCAGCGGTGGTTGGCCCCGACCGTGGAGGTGATGCCGTCGGTGAGGGAGTCGCCGAGCACGACGACGGTGCCCACCGAGTCGTCGCTCAGCACGTCGAGCGCGGTCAGATAGCGCCAGTACTCGCTCTGCTCGGTGTACGCGGTGCCGCTCACGTCCTCCGTGCGGTCGCCGTCGGCGACGTACGAGATCTGCCGCGCGTGCGGGTGGTAGGTGACCGGGCCGGACGGCGTGGGCGAGTACGTCGTCACGAGGACGTCCGAGCCGTGCGGGATCCGCACGCGCACGGCGTCGCTCAGCACCTGCTCCCCGGCCGGGACGATCACCGAGGTGCTGCCGCCGAAGGTGAGGCGGCGCATGGTGTCGGTCGCGGCGGCGGCGTTGTTCACGGTCGCGGCGACGGCGATGGTGGCGTGCGTGATGTTCAGCGGCTGCTGTCCGTAGAGGTTGGACAGCGTGACGCGGGCACTCGTGCCCCCGGCGCTCGCGTGCACGACGTTGCGCACGGAGCGGCCCGCCATGCCGTTCGTCTCCGTGCCGGGCTCGGCTCCGACGGGGGAGGCCGACCAGGCGCCGACCCAGGCGCCGGTGGAGGCGGGGGCGGCGGAGTTGTGCGGGGCGCGGCCACTGGCGAGGTTGTTCCGGTCCCCGGAGCCGTCGTCGGCCGAGACACCGACGTATATGGCGGCGGAAAGAACCACGATCACGGCGATGATCGCGGCGAGCAGGGCATAACCGTGACGCTTGGTCATGCGGTGCGTGTCTCCTCGGGCGATGGGAGCCCGAGGCTCCGATGTGATGACCCCATGATGCGTCATGGGGTGGCAGAGCGCCGACAGCGCCCCTTAAGGGTTCCCCTGGTCGATTCCCCGTCCGAACAGACGCCGGGAACTCCTGTTCCGTTCCAGGAGTAGGTCAGGAAGGGACAATGTGTACGGGGTCGCCGGACGGGTGGAGCGGATGGAACGTACGAAACGGGAAGAAATGGGTGCCGAAGGGCAGCATGCCCGGCCGGACGCCGCCGTGAACCCGGTGGTGACCGCCCCCGGGCCGCCGGGCCGGGCGATGACCACCTTCAGCCCCGCCGACGAGGAGAAGCGCCGGGGCGTCCGCCGGATGAAGATCACGGCGACCGGCCTGCTGCTCTTCGTCGCGCTCGTGTACGTCCTCGCCAAGTGGGGGCAGAACGCGGGAGCCGGCGTCTGGACCGGATACGTCGCCGCGGCCGCCGAGGCCGGCATGGTCGGCGCGCTCGCCGACTGGTTCGCGGTCACGGCCCTCTTCCGCCACCCGCTCGGCCTGCCCATCCCGCACACCGCGATCATCCCCACCAAGAAGGACCAGCTGGGCATCTCGCTCGGCGAGTTCGTCGGCGAGAACTTCCTCTCCGAGGAGGTCGTACGACAGCGGCTGCGCGCCGTCGGCATCGGCAGCCGGCTGGGCGCCTGGCTCGCCGTACCGGACCACGCCGACCGGGTGACGGCGGAGCTCTCCGCCGCTCTGCGCGGCGCGCTCACGGTGCTGCGCGACTCCGACGTGCAGGCGGTCGTCGGCGAGGCGATCACACGGCGCGCCGACGCCCAGGAGATCGCGCCCGGCATAGGGAAGATGCTGGAGAAGATCGTCGCGGACGGCGGCCACAAGCGGGTCGTCGACCTGATCTGCGTACGCGCCCACGACTGGCTGGTGCTGCACGACGAGCAGGTCATGGACGCGATCGAGGGCGGCGCACCCGGCTGGACCCCCCGCTTCGTCGACAGGAAGGTCGGCGAGCGGGTCTACAAGGAGCTGCTCCGCTTCGTCACCGAGATGCGCGACGCGCCCGCCCACCCGGCCCGCGGCGCCCTGGACCGCTTCCTCACCGACTTCGCCTCCGACCTCCAGTCCGACACGGACACCCGGGCCCGCGTGGAGCGGCTGAAGGTCGAGGTCATCGGGCGCGGCGAGGTGCAGGAACTGATCGCCTCCGCCTGGACGGCCGTACGGTCCATGATCGTGTCCGCCGCCGAGGACGAGCGCAGCGAGCTCCGGCTGCGGGTGCGCGCCTCCCTGCTGTCGCTGGGCGCCCGCATGGCCACCGATCCCAAGCTCCAGGCCAAGGTCGACAGCTGGGTCGAGGGCGCCGCGGTGTACGTCGTGACGACGTACCGCAAGGAGATCACCTCCCTCATCACGGACACCGTCGCGGGCTGGGACGCCGAGCACACGACCCGCAAGATCGAGGCCCACATCGGCCGCGACCTGCAGTTCATCCGGATCAACGGCACGGTGGTGGGCTCGCTGGCGGGGCTGCTGATCTATGTGGTGTCGCGGGCGGTGGGGGCGTAGGCCGCTGGGGGCGTAACAGGCGTAACCTCAATTGCCCGCAGGTTTGTCGGGCGGCTCGGACGCATCTGAGTACGAGCATCTGAGTACGCGTACTCTGTCGGGCCCTCGCCGGGCGCGGAACCCTCGTACGCATGACCGAGAAGCTGTTGAGCCCCTTGCGAACGCGCCCCTGGCCGGAACGCTGGCTGACGCGCGTGCTCGGCGCCGCCCTCTCCTGCGCGGCGTACCTCGTCTGCCTGCCCTGGGACCTGCGCAACCGCCCCGAGACGGCGGATTCGATCGTCGAGACGACGCCGGTGAGCGGCCTGGGAGTCGTGTTCCTCGGCGTGCTCCTGCTGGCCCTGGCCGCCTACTTCGGCCACCGGGACGCGCTGGCCTGGCCGCTGCTGCTGGTGGCGGTGCCGCCGGCGACCTTGCTGTACGTGTCGCTGCGCACGCACCCCGGGCCGCCGGACGGATTCGCCAACGCGTGGCCGCTGGCGTGGGCGTTCTTCACGCTGCTGATGGCGGCCGGGGTGCTCGTCGCGGCCGCGGTGGCACGGCAGTTCAGGGCGGACCTGGTGGACGAGGAGCTGAGCCTGGCCCACCGATGGTGACGGGCGCGGGCCCACTGTCCGCAGACTTGAGGCAGGGCCGGCCGCAGACCTGAGGCAGGGCCGACAGAACTGAGGCAAGGTCGGCAGAACTGAGGCAGGGCCGGCAGGACTCAGGCAAGGCCGGCTCACTGGCCGTAGAAGTACCGCGAACCCTTCTCGATGAAGTACGAGGCGTAGACGCGCCCGAGGGCCGGCTTGCCGCGGTACATCCCCACGTACTGGCGGGTGCTGTCGACCACGACGGGCCGGGTCATGCAGGCGAACTTGATGCGCTGCTGCTCCTCGGCCCACCGTACGGCGGCCGGATCGACACGGTCACTGACCAGCAGCGGGAAGGCGCCGACCCCGTTCTGCATACCGACGGGGAGGCCGCCCTTGGTGTCCTTGGCGTACTTCATCACCTGGTCGGTGAAGGCCGAGATGGCGGGGACGGTTATCTCCGGGACCGCCGCGGCCACCGTGAACAGGTGCAGTTTGGTGGCCATCCAGCGCATCTTGAAGTCGGCCCGCCGCCCCACGAGCACAGGCACCCCGGCCCAGTCCTCCCACCGCGTGGCACATCCGTCGGCCGTCAGCCGGCCCTCCACCGAGGCGAGGTAGGCCTGCGGCGCCGCTTGCTCTTGCTGTCCGTACATGGGCGGGATCCTAAGCCCCCGTGGTGGACCCCGGTCGCACGATCATCAGGACGGTGACGGTGGCCCAGAGGAGGTTGAAGATCCCGGTGAACATGGCGAGCTGGACGGTCGTCTTCCGTGACACGTTCTGTGCCACCGCGATCTCGCTGCCCCCGGCATCCCAGACCCCCTCCGCGATGGCGGCCTGCCTGGGCAGGACCAGCGCGATGAGCACGAGCGCGGCGAGGGTCGTCAGCGCGATCGAGACGATCAGCCAGGCGTCTCCGAGTACGCCCATGTTGCTCGCCGTGGCGAACCCGAAGACGGGAACGACGACGCCGACGGTGGCGTACACACGGCAGATACGGTGCAGCAGCCGCACCGTGGACACGGCTTGGGCGTTCCCCGGCTCGGCCAGCAGTCTGCGCGCGCTGGGCGGGAACATGCTGGCGGCGACCGTGACGGGCCCGACGGCGACGATCGCGGCGAGGACGTGAACAGCGAGGAGGAACTTGGTCACGGGGTGACGGTAGGGGCCGGAGCGGATCTTGCAGAAGTGGCACTTTTGCCAGGGGGTAACGGATTCTCGCCACGACCGTCATGGCCTCACGGCAAGGGGGTTCTCCGGAGTCTCCGGGGACTGTCGAGTGGGTGAGCGGCTGACCACAACCCGTCGTGTGCCTACCCTCTAGCCATGCACACCGTGGCCGTACTGGCGCTCGACCAGGTCATCCCGTTCGATCTCTCCGCCCCGATCGACACCTTCGGCTGGGCGCGGCTGCCGGACGGGCGGGCGGCGTACCGGATCCGGGTCTGTTCGGTCGCGGCGGACCACGAGGTGAGCGCGGGCCCGTTCGCGCTGCGCGCCCCCTACGGCCTGGAGGCGCTGGCGGACGCCGACACGATCATCCTGCCCGGCGTCGCCGACCCCACCGTCCCGCTGCCGCCGGGCGTCGCGGAGGCGCTTCGCGCGGCGGCCGCGAACGGCACCCGTATCGCCTCGATCTGCGTCGGCGCATTCGTCTTCGCCGCCACCGGGCTGCTGGACGGGCTGCGCGCGACCACCCACTGGATCGCGGCCCAGGACCTGGCGGCCAGGTATCCCGCCGTGACCGTCGACCCGAACGTCCTCTACGTCGACAACGGCCAGTTCCTCACCTCGGCGGGCGCGGCCGCGGCCCTCGACATGTGCCTGCACATGATCCGCAAGGACCACGGGTCCGCCGTAGCCGCGCACGCCGCCCGGATGTCCGTCATGCCGCTCGAACGGGAGGGCGGCCAGGCCCAGTTCATCGTCCATGACCAGCCGCCGGTACCGGCCGGTACGACCATGGAGCCCCTCCTCGACTGGCTGGAGGAGAACGCGGGCCACGACCTGACCCTGGAGGACATCGCCGCCCACGCCGGCATGAGCACCCGTACGCTCAACCGCCGCTTCCGCGAACAGACCGGCACGACACCCCTCCAGTGGCTGCACCGGGCGCGGGTGCGGCGCGCCCAGTACCTCCTGGAGACGACCACGTATCCGGTCGAACGCATCGCGGCCCAGGCGGGGTTCGGCTCGCCGACGGCGTTCCGGGAACGCTTCAAGCGGGTGGTGGGGACGAGTCCGTACGCGTATCGGCGGGCGTTTCAGGGCGTGGAGGGAGGGGGCGGGGCGACGTCGGTCCGCTGACCGAGTCCCTCTCCGGCCGGTCCCGTCCCCCGGTGGGCTCAGCCCTGGCGGTCGGCGACCGCCCAGGAGGCGAGCGCGACGGCGCCGGCGACCGTGAACACGGCGGGCCAGGCGCCCATCTTCTTGGCCAGCGGGTGGGACCCGGCGAAGGCGGCGACGTACGCCGCGGTCAGTGCCCCGGCGGCCTTCCCGCCGGCCTGCTGCTTCCACTGCTGCGCGGCCGCGGCCCCTGCGGCGGCCAGCACGACCCCGCCGAGCTGCCGCTTCTTGGTCCAACGGGCCACGCCGTACCCGCCGATGAGCCCACTCGCGGCCACCGCCGCGGCCGGTACCTTCGCCATTGCTGCCTCCCGCTGCTGCGTCTGTCGAACGAACCGAGGCTAACGCGGATCTTCCGGCCGACCAGCGCCCGCCCTCGCGGAACGCCCCAAGCGCCAAGCTTGAGTCGAGGCTTGTCAATTTTCTTCGCGGGAGTTATATAAGAAGCCGTAGGGCATTGCACCCAGTACCTGTATGGAAGAAGTGACCTGTGATGCTCATGCGCACCGATCCGTTCCGCGAATTCGACCGCCTTGCGCAGCAGTTCTTCGGCCCCGATCACCCCGCGGCGATGCAGATGGACGCGTACCGAGCCGGTGACGACCTCATCGTCCACTTCGACCTCCCCGGCATCGACCCGGAGACCATCGACCTGGACGTCGAGCGCAACGTCCTGAACGTACGCGCCGAGCGCCGTTCCCCCGCCCCCGAGGGCGCGAACATGATCGTGGCGGAGCGCCCGACCGGAACCTTCACAAGGCAGCTGTTCCTCGGCGACACCCTCGACACGGAGCACATCGACGCTTCGTACGACGCCGGAGTACTGACCCTGCGCATCCACGTGGCCGAACAGGCCAAGCCCCGCCGCATCCCGATCGCCGGCGGCAGCAAGCGCAAGCAGCTCCACAGCTGACCTCGGCCCGACGCCCCTGCCCCGCGGGTACGCGCCTCTGGTACTGGCCCCGCGGGGCGGAGGCATCGCCGAGAGACCGAAGCGAGTTGAGCACCGGACCGCGAGGAGAGCCCGAACGATGAACCCCCTGAGCACCGCGAGAACGTCCTGCCCAGGGCGGTCGGCGACGACCTGAGAAGTACGACGCCCGAGGTCACGGCGCCAGCACCCGCCGCCCTCAGGACATGACCAGAGCGGCCCCGAGGCGTCCCAGTCGATCCCACCAGCCGCGTCGGCCGCGGCCTGGACCTGCTGGAGCAGCCGATTCCAGGTTCCGTCGGCCGACCACTGCCGGTGGCGTTCGTAGACCGTCTTCCACGGCCCGAATCGCTCGGGTAGACCACGCCACTGCACCCCGGTCCGCACCCGGTACAAAGTCCCGTCGATCACCTGTCGGTGATCCCGCCACCGGCCACGACGCCCGTTGCTGCCGGCAGGAACGGCCGCAGCCGTTCCCACTCGGCGTCAGCCAGATGACCCCGCCCCATGTCCACATGAACGACCCGGACACGGAGCAGTCACACGATCGGTAGGACAGGTCTTGTTGCCGCCGATCATGGCAGTTCGAGCTCGGGAAGGGAGAGGAAGCCTGTGATCGCTTGCACGATTTGCTCCTCGCGGTCCTCTCTGCCGGGCTTCGCGAGGGGTCCAGCCAGGTTGGCCGCGGTGAGGGCGGGCAGCAGCAGATCCAGGTCCCGACCCACCGGGTTGTCCGGATTCTCGAAGCTGAAGCCGGTGTGCAGGCCTCCGAGGTGGCCCGCCGCCCCAGAGATCGACCGGACAAGTCTTAGTCGTGGGCAGCCCTGCTGCTTGTCGCAGAACGCGGTAGCGGTTGGTGCGGCAACTGTCGAGATACAGTTCGAACGCGACTGATCTTTGCGCACGTCCTTGCGCGTGCGCGGGCTTACAAACGGGGGAACCAATGCTTCGTGTCAATCGTGGTCTGGCGACGCTGGCCGCTGCCGCCGCCGGCGTCATCTTCGCCTCAAGTCCAGCTTCGGCCGCTGGTACCTGGCAGCCGGGACGGTACCTCGGCGAGTCAAACTGGTACTGCTCAACCTCGAAGACCCACTCCGTCTCCGACCATGTGCAGTACCGAGGCTGCCTCGTGACCAACCGCAGTGGTGGAGCGCAGATCGCGCTGATTGCGACCCTGGACACCACCAAGGCCGTAGACATCAGCGGTTCACTCAACAGCAGCTTCGGCAGCAGCGCTGTCTGCACCAAGGAGCGGTACCTCGGCCAGTACAGCCTGATCTGCTATTCGCCTACCCGGCCGGTGGGCGTGTGCGACGCGCTCACTGGAGACACGTCGATGATCGTCAATGGGGTCTCCAACTACACACGAACCGGCACGCGATCCCGGCCGGTCGCCTGCGACAACGCGTAGGCGCGCCGCCTGAGCCCGCGCGTATCGGCGAGGAAGTCGAAGCGCAGCGCCTGCTGAACCGAAGCGGTGGTGGTTCTGGGTCGTTGATCCGTGCCTGCCTGCCTGCCTGCCTGCCTGAACTGGTACGGGACGCACAGCAGTTGTCGCCGCAGGCACAGGAAGCGTTGCGTCTGCGGCGGTGGCCGCGTTGGCGTCGTGCCGGGATCGCGAGGATGTCGCGGCGGTGTTCCAGGTGTCGCTCAAGCCGTTGGTTCGGCGTGTGCCGCTGCTGGTCACCGGGCTCGTGCAGGGGCATCATCACAATCCCGGCGGAACTCGAGTGCCGACGAGAGCAGCAGGCCATGGCGAACACGGATCCGATGGACCGGCAGGCGGTGTACGACGACTACGAGCGCGTCCGGCAGATCTTCCATCGTCTCCTCGATGCGGCCTCCGCGGCCGACCTGGCCCGCCCGACGAACGGCACCAGGTGGAACAACGAGCAGTTGCTGTGGCACATGCTCTTCGGCTACATGGTCACCCTGAGGCTGCTGTTCCTGGTGCGGCTGATCGGGCGGCTTCCCGCCGGTATGGGGAAGACGTTCGCCCGGCTGCTGGACGCGGCGACGGTGCCGTTCCACTTCATCAACTACCTCGGGCCGTGCGGCGCCGTGAAGGTCTATGGGCCACGCCGGACGGGCGCAGCCTTCGACC
This sequence comes from Streptomyces sp. NPDC001530, assembly GCF_042894545.1. Lineage (NCBI taxonomy): Bacteria > Bacillati > Actinomycetota > Actinomycetes > Kitasatosporales > Streptomycetaceae > Streptomyces > Streptomyces sp. NPDC001530. The sequence goes on along the minus strand of NZ_JBIAVS010000007.1, from coordinate 306,539 downwards.
GCCTCATCGACTCACTCGGCCGCAAACTCTCGGCGGAGCCCGAGGCTGACCTCGCTCGCGGGATGTACTACCCCGTGCGCTGGGACCCGTTCTTCAAGGACTTCATGACGCTCGCGGACATCTACCGCTACCCGACGCAGCACTTCGACTTCCACCACGCCCAGCTCACCTTGGACAGCGGTCGCTGACGCCGCTGGCTGACGCTGCGGCGTGTCGGGTGGGGAAGGAGATGGTCCCCGCCTGCACAGCCTCATCACGCGGTCGCTCGGCTGGCTAACTGTGATGCTCACATGGCCACCTAGCGTCCACGTCCCCCGCCGCCCCCTTTCGGGCCGCTCGCCCCGGAACCGCCACACTCGGCAACCAGGACGGCCCTGGGCGCCTCGCAAACCGACATCACTGAGTCCCAGGCCCCGCCCCATACGGCACCGCAGAGCCACGCGCCCTCTTGAACCACGCCCCAGCCGTCCCCTGACTGAGCAGCGCAACAACAGTGACCGCTCCGGCCAGCGCGAAGATCCCACCCTGGATTCCCCGCGCAGTCCCTGCAAGCGCGAGCACGATCTGCACACTCGCCAGCACGATCGAGGCGACCCGCACCCCATTCCCGGCTGTCCCATACCGGAACGCCAGAACGAACAGCACGCACCCCATCAGGTTCTGCCCAAGGCTCGCCCCAGCAGCCCGCGACCCACTCCCGGCCCCCACCACGACCGACATCAGCAGACACAGCCCATCATCACGAAGACCGTCACCTGCGCGGCCCGCACACTGGTTGGCATGACCGGGGGTGCCACGGGAGGCACATAGCCGTACGGAGCGTACGGACCGGAGGGCGCGTACGGCCCTGAAGCCCCGTACGGACCCGGAGCCCCATACGGCCCCGGACTCTCATACGAACCAGAACTACCAGGCTGCGCATACGGATTCGGCTGCGACGGATACTCGTTCGACATGCGCAGGACCCTAACCAACGCATGCCGTCACAGCTCCGCGGACTGAGATGAAAGCAGAGCGACACCGTGCGTCGCCCATTCCGCCCAGACCTGCTCCGGCACCGGATGCCCCCTGGTGAGCAACTCGGCGATTTCTCGCTCTGCCGCCAGCTGCGTCTAGTCGGGTCTGCCACTCAAGGGGTGCTACCTCCGAGCAGTTCCCACGAAGGCCCGCCGGACACGCTGTACGAGACGGTCTGCCGACCTGGGGTGATGGTCACATGGAACTCATCGCGAAGCGGTACGCCGTCGAAGACGGCGGCGAGATCTTCGACGACATCCCACAAGCGCCGCGGCCCGATCTGGCGCACCGCGCCGGATACGTGGGCGGTCGCCGTCGAGCCTTCCTGGGTCCACAGACCAACGGCGGTGAGTTCGCCGTCATCATCCCGCCAGGAACACGAGTTGTGGCCGGCCAAGGCAATCGACAGGGGGAACCGCAGACGGTCGAGGACGTTGCCCGCGGCCACCTTGGTGTCCGTGGGTTCCACGCTACGCAGGGCATCGAACGCAGGGGCAACGGTGGGGGTGCGCCGGGGCATGAAGTGAGCGGGCGTCGGCAGGAACCGTCCGGTGGCGTGGCCCGGGGCGGTGACGGTGGCGCGCAGTACGCCGTAACCGATGGGGGCGACGATCACCGCGCCGGTCGCGGCCTGGGCGAGGAACGCCGCCGGTAGGGCCCGCAGGGCGGCGGTGGCGATGATGCGCGAGTACGGGGCACGCTGCGGCCAGCCGCGGGCGCCGTCTCCGGAGGTGACGAACGGGCGGTAGCCGGCCTCCTCGAGACGGTGCACCGCAGCCTCGACGAGGACCGGGTCGACATCGACACTGGTCACGCTGTCGTCGCCGAGCCGGTGCGAGAGCAACGCGGCGTTGTATCCGGTACCCGTCCCGAGTTCAAAGACGGTGTCGCCTTCCCGGGCGTCGAGGGCGTCGAGCATGTCCAGCATGAGGGCCGGTTCGCTCGATGAGCTGGTGGGGATGCCCTGTTCGTCCAGCTGAGTGGTGAGCGCCTGGTTCGAGTAGACGGTCTCCAGGTAGCCAGGGTCACCGCAGCTGACGGCCCGCCACGAACCTTCGTCGGCTTGGGCATAGAAGCGGGGGACGAAGATGTGCCGGGGGACGGCCGCGAACGCGTCACCCCATCCGCTGCCGAACCGTGCGCCGAGTTCCCCGGCGAACCTCCGCCGCAGCGCCGCCGACACTCGGCTGTCCGGGCCAGTCATTCGGCGTCTCCTTGCAGGTAGTCGGCGTGCGCCGCAGCGATCGGCAGGCCGGTTCGGTTTTCCACCCATGCCCACGTTCCGGCAGGGTTGTTCTCGAAGAACACCCACTCGCCGTCGGCGTCACCGTTGAGCACCGAACCGTTCCCACCAGGCCATCAGTGCCCCGGTCTGGTCACCTCAAGTGATGACCGGAGGGCCGTCACAGCTCTGCTGGCGGGGTGAGCACAGCCCTGATGACTCGACGAGCCGCCGCTGCCCGGCCTCGACCAGGGCGGCCACAGCCTGTGAAGTACAAAGATCGCCGGGATACCGCGGTGGCACTACCCAGTACGTGCCAGGTGGCTCACGGCGGTCGAGGCGAGGTACGCCCAGGTAGACGCCCTGCCCAAGACAAGGTGCGACATCGTCGTGGGTCCAGACGAGTTCGGTGTCCCGCTGGACCAGGGCGTAGTACGTGACCCCTACGGCTCGACGGTCATAGACGACGGGGCCGCAGAGTAAGTCCCGTACCGCTGACGCCACGTCAGCCAATTGGTCGGAGTCGACCATGGCGTGGACGGCATCCGTAGTCATCCGCACCGCGGCGAACCGCTTGCCGAGCGGCAGCAGGGCGACACCGTGCGTCGCCCATTCCGTCCAGACCTGCCGCGGCACCGGGTGCTCCATGGTGAGCCACTCGGCAATTTCTCTGTCCGTCGCCTGCTGTGTGTCGCCCACGGCGTACCCCTGTCCTCACATGCGGTCGGCTGGTGAGATACAGCCTGGACGCCCGGTGCGTTCGATTCGAGGACTTTGGCAGGCCATCAAGAGGACATCTATAGGGCTTACTTGGCGCCATTGGGTGACGAGCTGCGCGAGATCGGACTTACTGTGAGGCGATCAGCACAGTCTCCTTGAGGAGGTGCTCATGCCCCGTCCCACCGGCAATGTCCGCCTGAAGGCCGCGCGTGTGGCAGCCGGCTTCAACTCACAGCAGGATTTAGCCGATGCTCTGACCAAGGCCGCCCAGCGGCTTGGCCTCCGCGGCTTGTCGATCGGCGTACGTCAGGTGCGGCGCTGGGAGTCGGAGAGCCCGCCGTGGCCGCAACCGGACTGCCAGCGGGTACTCGTCCACTTGCTTGGACAGAGCGTGGAATCCCTTGGCTTCACCCCTCCATGGGGTTCTGACGGGACGCAACCCGACCGTATGCGTCGCACTCCGGTGACCGGTGACGCAGCCGCTGTCGGCCTCTCCGTCGTACCGGGGCGGACGGCCGCGACAACACAACCAGCCACTGCTGGCGTGGACTTCGAGGCCGTGACTCGATCGCATCGGCGGCTGTACTGGTCGGTCTCGCCGGACAAGCTGCACCCTGCCGTGATCGCGCACGCTGCGTTGGGATGCGCACTGCTGTCGGAGACGAGCGGCTCCACACGTCGTACTGTCGCCACAGCGCTGGCCGAGTCCTACCTCCTGGCGGGACGGATCGAGTTCTTCGATCGCCGCGAACCGAGCAGCGCGAACGACACCCTTCTCCTGGCGCTCCAGGCCGCGGGCGAGGCCGATGACCCTCTGCTCGGCTCGGCGGTCATCGCGCACATGGCGTTCATCCCCGGGTGGGTTGGCGACCGTGATACGGCACTGGAGCGGATGGTCGCAGCACGCACGTACGCCCGGCGCGTCCCTGCCTCCGCGGAGTTCCTCGCCTGGCTCGACGCCGTCGAAGCCGAGTGCGAGACCCGTTGCGGGAACACGCGTACCGCACTCCACCTGATCGGTCACGCCGAGGATGTGATCACCACGGGGAACGAGCACGCGTCGCCCGAGTGGATGGGCTGGTTCTCTCCGGCCCGCCTGGCAGCGTTCAAGGGAAACACTCAGCTGATTGCTGGGCACCTTCCCCAAGCGCGCGAGACCCTGCTCCGCGTTCTCGACGAGATGCCAGTGGGCGAGGACAAGCAACGCACCGTCGTATTCGGCGACTTGGCCGCGGTCGAAGCCGCTTCGGGGAACCCGCAGCAGGCGTGCGAGTACGCGGCTCGCGCCCTCGACCAGCTCGCCCTCACCTGGTACGCGACAGGTATGGACCGAGTACGAGAGGTTAGGCGGGCGCTCATCCCCAACCAACGCGAGCCCTGCGTTCGTGACCTCGACGACCGGCTCTACGGATGGTCGACGACACTCAGCGCGCTGAGCCGTTGAAGTTGAGGATCAAGCCGGACAGTTCCAGGAGGCTGTCGACGCGAAACGTCGGCAGCTCCTGGGCCTCGGGGCTGTTCCACTGGATCGTGGCCCAGGGCCCGCGGCGTACGAGCGCGGTGTGCATCCCCGCGTCTACGGCAGGCCGGATGTCGTTGTCGCACCGATCCCCGACGTAGAGGATCTCGTCACTCTCGAAGGGCACCACGGCCGCGACGCGCTTGAAGAACTCCGGGTCGGGCTTACTGGCACCCCAGTCGTCCGACGTACCGATCAGATCGACGTCATCGGAGAACAGCGAGTGCAGAATCCGCCCTGCCCGCACGGTTTGGTTGCCGGCGATACCAAGCCACAGACCATCGGCGCGGAGCTCGGTGAGCGCAGGCCGGACGTCCTCGTACAGGTCGCCCTCCCCGAACGTCTCCGGCTGCCCCGCGCCGACCCGCTTCTCCCGCTCCTCATAGAGATCGAAGCCGGGCTGGAACTCCTGGAATGTCTCGCGATAGTCACGGCCCTGGGCGATCACCGCCCCGAACATCGCGTGAAAGGTGTGCCTAGGCACGTCCAGCCAATCGGCCCAAGTCCCATACTCACGTGTCTCGTCCACCAGGCATTCACCGACGTCGAAAACCACTGCGCGAATCATGGGGGCAGGCTATCGAGGTGGGCGATGAGGGTTACCGGCACCTTGTGACGAAGTCAGAGTCCCAGGTCCTCTTGCTCCAGCGCTCCTACGAAGGCTCGCCAGGTGTCGGAACGGACGGTGACAACCGGGCCAGCGGGGCGCTTGGAGTCGCGCACGAGGGTGCCACTGTCCGTGTGCGCGCACTCGACACACTCGGTCTCGTTACCCCCGCTGTACGACGACTTGAACCACGCGACATCCGGTACAGCTACGGCGCCGAAACCAGTGGTCATCTCACAACTCCTCACGCGCACGCTTGATCATCGACGACGAGGCGTCGATATCCAAGGCTTGTGCGCGCAAGTATTCGAACGCAAGTCGATAACGCTCCAGTTCCTCCTCCTTCTCCATGAAGAGAGAGCCGACATGGAGGTCGACGTACACGACGTCGAGGGAGGCCTCGACTCCACCGAGGATCACGAAGCTCCCGAGTGCAGCCGCATGGGCGCCGCGGGCGAATGGCAGGACTTGAAGCGTGACGTTGGAGGACTCGCCGGCGCTCAGCAACTGGCCAAGCTGCTCCCGCATGATCTCGTGCGACCCGACCACGCGACGGATCACCGACTCGTCGAGGATGGCCCATAGGTGGGGCGCGTTGGGGCGTGCCAGGATCTCCTGCCGCTTCATGCGGATGTCGACGAGCCGCTCGATCTCCCCGGGTGAGCGCCGCATCTCGTTGGCGTGCTGCAAGGCGGTCGTGTAGCTCCGAGTCTGCAAAAGCCCGGGTACGTAAACGCAGGAGAAGTGATTCTCCCGAACGGCTTCGTCTTCGAGCGTGAGCAGTAGGTTCATGCTCTCCGGGATGGAGTCGGCGAAGGAGTTCCACCAGCCTTGCTGCTTCGCGTCCTTGGCCAGGCTCACAACAGCTCGGCGTTCAGGGTCACTTACTCCGTACGCCCGGCAGAGCGCATCGATGACAAGCCACTTCACTGGCCCGGCCTGAGTCTCGTAACGGCTGACTGTCGCCTTCGAGACTCCGACGAGCTGTCCTGCCTCCTCAAGCGTCATGCCCTTACGCGCACGCAATTTGCGCATGGTGGCGCCGAGTTGGCGGCGACGGGTTGTAGCCCTTGCGGACATGGTGTCTTCCTCCCCGGTGTGGTGCCGCACCACATACCTGGTGAGCGCCAATCAGGCTAGGTCGACCTGCAGTTGGCGTTCTACCGGATTCACCCGACCGAGTTCTGTGAGAAGTTACACGGCAAGACTTCTCACTGCCATACTCGGATTCAGATCGGCTACACAGCGTCGCCGCATGGTTGCGGTGGGCGCAGCGCTGGCGTGGCCAGGGAGGGAGCTTCGCCATGACCTTGCTCGAACAACCCGAACACCGCCTGCGCTACGTTCTGTCCTTTGATGCTGAGCCGGCGCAGTTGAGGACAGTGCGTCAAGCTGTCCGGGGCGCGCTGGGCCAGTGGGGGGCAGCAGCTGTTGCGGAGGAAGCTGAGCTAGCCGTGACCGAGTTGGCTACCAACGTCATCAAGCACGTGGGAGAGGGGGCGACTGCGACCCTTGTGCTGGAGCCCGTGGATGACCGGCTTCGGGTCGAACTTCATGACACGAGCCAGGCTGTGCCGGCGGTCACGTCGGCTGACTGTGACCTGGAGTGCGGCCGAGGACTGCATTTACTGTCGGCCATGTGCGTGGAATGGGGCACCCTGCTCACGGCCAGCGGCAAGGCTGTGTGGTGCGAGTTGTCCCTGGAACCCGCGCGCTACTGCATGCGGATCCAGCGAGCCGCCTCGGTCCTGGACGAGTACCGCCGGGTAGTCGGAGCAGCCTCGACGGCTGTGCCGGCCCACGCGGTTCCAGAGGAGTCGGTCACGGACGTCATCGCGGATCTGCTGCACTGGCTTGTGGCTCAGGGCGGAGATCCGGATGAGGTGCTGGACCGGGCGCAGATGCACTTCGAGGCCGAGGCCGAGGCTGAAGCTGAAGCTGCGTAGCGCGGTTATCCACAGCGGCCTCAGCCGGCCGGCAGAGGTCAGAGATCGGTGCGGGCAGCCGCCAGTATGGCTTGTGCGTCCGCGTATTGATGGCTGTCGTGCAGAGCCGCAACGATGTTGAGCACGGCATGCACGTCACGTTCGGCGGCGGCGGTCCGCAAGAGGGTTTCCACCTCTTCCTCAAGTCCGGCTGCCCTGTAGACGGCAACCGTTTCAGGGAACTCGACAGGCGTGATGCTGCGTGCCTTGCCCCACAGCAACACGTGTGTGTCCCGGATGCGTCCTGCTGCTTGATGCCTGTGGAGCGTCCTGAGCTCCGCTGCGAGTACGTCACTCACATGGGGCGTGAGGTGCCGGTCCCCCTCCTCGCGGGGGACCGGCACCTCTGTGCGTGGCGGGGGCATAGAAATCATGCGTCGGCGGCTGCCGTACAGATGGACTCGCCTTCGCGCGCTGCCGCGAACAACTCGGGGAGCCGGCCGACGCCTCGTGGGCGCGGTGGCAGGGGCCGCCTCAAGAGAAAGCTCCTTGGCCGGAGCCCTGGAGTCGCCGCGCCGAGTGCAGGCAGCGCAGCGTGATGCGAGCAGTCGGCGCGCACGCAGTTCGTCGAGGCTGTGACGCTCAGCCTTCCCTCGCTGTCGTACGTCCTCCGAAATGACGTCGTAGATCCTCGTCAGATGCCCGTCCTCGGGCAGCCTCTGGCCGTTGAGATAGCCGGAGTACGTGGTTGGTGCCATTCCAGCGGCTTCAGCGATCTGCTGCTGGGTCAGGTCTGTGGAGTCCTTCAACTCGCGCAGCGCGATGACGAACTCCCTCAGCTCGGAGGAACGTTCACTCGGGATTTCCTTCCACCTCTGTGTTCTGCCGGTCACATCAGTCCTCTCAGATGTCGAGTGAAGTCCACGCCTCCTAACTGTGGATGACGCTGTGTCAGCAGAGCTAGGTTCTGTGCCGGATGTGACTTACGCGCATCCCGCGAAGGTCTTGTGGGACTGGATTTCGGATGCCGCCAGACGTGACAGTGGAGCATCGCTCGGGTGGGCTTCGGGGTGTCCACGGTCTGGCTTTGAAGCGGTTTCAGAGGATCTGGCATAAGGGGAACGTGATGGATCTTCCGTCGTGGAACGACACCAAGCTCGGCACGATGAAGCGCGCGGCGCTGTGGCTCGTGACCGTGGTTGGTGAGGGCAATGTCTTCACCAAGGAGGACGTCAAGGAGGCGTTTCCGGGCGTCAGCCAGGCCGATCGCCGCGTGCGGGATCTGCGCGACCACGACTGGCAGATCGACACTAACCGCGAGGACGCCTCCCTCGGCCAGCATGAGCAGCGCTTCGTCAGGCGGGGAGCACCGGTGTGGGAGCCGGGCAAGGGGTCCCGCCCGGGGACGTCGATCACCCAGACTCGGCGCCGTGAAGTCCTGGCGAGGGATGGCCACTTCTGTCGGTCGTGCGGGATCGCCCCGGGCGAGATCTACGCCGGCACGTACGAGTCCGCGCAACTGGACATCGCCCGCAGGGTGGTGCGGCAGGCGGACGGCAGCGAGGCCGTAGAACTCGTCGCCGAATGCAACCGGTGCCGTGTCGGGGGGCGCGGGACGACGGTGGACTTCGGGACGGTACTCGCGGACGTCGAGACCCTCAGTGGCATGGAACGCAGGATGCTCGCGGACTGGATCGATCAGGACAAGCGCGATTTCAGCAAGGTGGAACTGATCTGGGCCGACTACCGCACGCTCCCTGAGGAGTCGCGGGCGAGGATCCGGAAGGCGCTTGAGCCGGGCGACTGAGGCTCACACCGCCGCACATGCCCGAGGAGGCCGGAATCCGTGCCGGCTTCCTCGGTGAGACCTGACCAATAACTTTCTGCAGGAGAACGCTTTCGTGAGCAAGGAATTCGGCCGGCCGCCGCTGGCGCAGGAAAACCAGACGCTGGTCGAGCAGCGTCTGAAGGAGGCCGCCGGCAGCGGCGGCATCCGTGAGACGCTGACCGTGGAGTGGCGTACCAAGCCGATGCACGTCGAGGTCATCGACATGCCGGTGGACTCCCTCTACTACAACCCGGGGACTCACCGCATCCGAGCTCAGCGTAGCCATGATCCGGCGCGGGATTTGCTGCTCGACGAGGACCCGTGGAGTCCGGAGAGCCAGGGCTACCTGCACTACCTGCTCCAGGCCCTGCCGGCTGACCCGTCGAAGCGGGATCCGGAGTTCGAGAATCTCGCGGAGAGCCTGCGTGAGTACCGGCAGAACGAGCCCGGCCTCATTACTCGGGATGGCATCCTCGTCAACGGCAACACCCGCAGGGCAGCGCTCAAAGAACTGGGAGTCGCGAATATCCGGGTCGGAGTCCTGCCGGAATCGTGCACCTGGGATGACGTCAGTGCGGTCGAACTCTCACTGCAGCTTCGTCCCGACCAGCGTCGTGACTACTCGTACATCAACCGGCTGCTGGCCATTGACGAGCAGCATCTCCTCGGGCGCACCATGGCTGATATCGCGCGAGAATTCCGTATCCGAACATCAACGTGTGAGCAGGATCTGTGGATCCTCTCGTGCCTGCGTGACCTCATTGACCGCTCCAGGGATGGGGACGCTCAGCTTCGGCTCCTGGACTTCGAGCAGCACCAGGAGAAGCTTCGTGAACTCCACCGCCGCTACGTCAAAGAGGCGACTGTCAATAGAGACAACGCTGAGTTGATCAAGGAGACGAGGCTCGCTGCGATCGTTTTGGGCTTCTCGAAGACTGACGTTCGTCTCATCGAACCGGACTTCAGGGCCCGGTACTTGGACCAGAAGCTTCCCGAGGCGCTGAGGTCGGAACCGTCAGCGTCGGCTGCCGTGGCTATCCCGGGGCTTAACCGGACGGTCAAGTCCGCAGCTCCTAGAGTCGCCCAGGCCAAGTCACTGACGGATACGGTGCTGAAGGCCAAGGCTGTGGAGGCTGCCGAGGACGGGAAACTCACCGAGCGTGGAACTGTCGCGGCCAAAGCGTTCTCCGCAGCGCAGAAGGCGGTAGAAGACGCCCTGGAGCCCGCGGGCAAGGACGCCCGAGTCCGTAAGCGGAAGCAGGCCGCCCCCGATCGCATCACTGATGCCTGCCAGGACATCGAGCAGTGCATCACTGACCTCACCCTCGCTAAGGCGTCCAACAGCCTGGATGAGGAAGCGTTCGACGAGGCGGTGCTCGCGCTGCGGCAGTCGCTGGCGAAGCTCGCAGTGGCGACGCAGCGGAGCATCAAGGCCCCTGGCGACGGAGTCGCGTGGCTGCTGGACGCGGTGCGGCAGGAGGGCGCGTGACCGCGATTGCGGAACCGTCTCTGCGCGTTGCTTTCGATGTCACCCGGACCCGGGCTGTCCTCCGGGCAGCTCGAGGTTTCGAAGGCGACTTCGCCAAGGTGGCCGCCCGCTTTCCAGCGGGCGGGCAGCGTACTTCGCTGTCCGTGGAGGTCGACCTCGACGACTTCCTGACAGGCCTGGACGCACTGGCCGTCTGGCCGCACGCGGACACGGTCGAGTGGGAGCCAGACCTGATTACGCTCGTCGGTGGCGTGCTCGACGACGCTGATCGAGCGGAGGAGCTGCTCAGCAATCCGGAAGCCATCAGCCTTGTCGCGTCGGACGAAGTACACGCACACCTCGGCCTGGAGTGGTGCGCCGACCTCACTGACTTCCAGATACGGGATATCGCCCAGCTGCTGTCGATGCAGCACGGCGCGAACTTCTCCGTGCCGGGAGCCGGCAAGACGCGCGTCGGCCTCGCGGTGTTCGCTGCGATGCGCGCAAGGGGCGAAGCACACAGGCTTCTGGTGGTGAGCCCCAAGTCAGCCTATGAATCGTGGCGTTACGAGAGTGAGGTGTGCTTCAAGGAGCCTCTCACCGTTCGGGTCATGGACGGCGTTCCAGATCCCGGTACGGACGTGCTCATCGTCAACTACGAGCGCCTCGATCGTTCCCTTACGGCACTTGCCTCCTGGCTTCGCGCGGCCCCGGCCGTGGTCATCCTTGATGAGGCACACCGGATGAAACTGGGTTCACGGGGCATCTACGGAAGCGCGTGCATGGCTTTGGGGCCCCTTGCCCGGCGGCGCCTCATCCTTACCGGGACGCCGGCTCCCAACGGGGCACGCGATCTTGAGAACCTGCTCTCCTTCGTCTGGCCTGGACACGGGCGGCGCGTGGTCACCCAAGCGGTCGCCGGCGGGGATCTGTCGTACGCCAGCAGCGTGCTTCGTCCGATGTTCACGCGTACCACTAAGAATGAACTCGGGCTGCCTCCCTTCGAGACACGTATCCGGTACGTCGAATTGCCTTCCCTGCACCGCGAGGTGTACGACGCGTTGATCGGAAACTTCACCGCTCGGGCCGAGGCCGGCCGCTCCGACTTTGACGCACTCGGCAAGGCGATGCTGCGCCTGCTCATGGCAGCCACCAGCCCGGCACTGCTGCTGGAGGGGGAGAGCCGATACGCGCCGCTCTCCTATCAGGTCCCCCCGCTGGCAGTTCCAGAGACTGATTCGCTGTACTCCCTGATGCAGCAACTGCCGAGCTACGAACTCTCGCCCAAGTACAAAGAGGCACTGAGCATCGTTGCCGAGAATGCCGCGAGGGGCCGGAAGACCCTGGTCTGGTCGACGTTCGTACGCAGCCTGACGACCATGGAGAAACTCTTCGCCGCCTATCAGCCTGCCGTGGTCCATGGAGGTACTCCGGACCGAGAGGAACAGATCCGGCGGTTCCGCGAGGACCCGGACTGCCATGTCCTGCTGTCGAACCCGGCCACCCTTGGCGAAGGCATCAGCCTTCACCAGGTCTGTCATGACGCTGTGTACGTTGACCGTGACTTCATGGCGGGCCGGTTCCTGCAGAGTCTCGACCGCATCCACCGATTGGGGCTTGCTCCCGGCACGGAGACGCGTGTCACGGTGCTCGCCGCTGAGGCCACGATTGATGAGGTTGTTGCTCTCCGGCTCGAGGAGAAGCTCGAATTCATGGGGCAGATCCTGGATGACCCGTCTGTGCAACAACTCGCGGATCTGGAGGAGGAACCGGCCCTAGCAGCGGGAATGGACATGGCTGATGTTCGCGCGCTGCTCAGGCATATTGATGGCCACGGCACCCGGTGAAGGCACGCGCCGCGCCGCGCGGCGCTGGCTTGAACACCTCCATGTGGCCGATATTCCGCGCTTACGTTCGCTGTTCACTCACCACCCGGACTACTCGGACCTCACCCCGGTCCAGTACGCGGATGGTCTTGCCTGGCTGCTCAGGCAGGGGATTATTACGCCGGACGGCCGCTCGCTGGTCAGGGTCGGTGCGCATGAAACGCGTGACCGGGCAGCGGCGGTCCAGGTCTCCCGAGTTCGCTGGACCCCCGCTGCCGAGGCCGCGCGCAGGGAAACGGGGACCGCCGGCGAACGGGCCGTTGTCCGGCTGCTGGAACTGAGCGCTTCAGCCCGCGTTGTTCATGTGGCCGCGCTTTCCGACGCGTATGGCTACGACATACAGGCGGAGTCGAAGGACGGAGCGGTCGGCCACATCGAGGTGAAGGCGACAACTGACCCGACCAGACTGATTGTTTACCTGACACGTCACGAGTACGAAGTGATGCGCAGGGACCCTGACTGGCTCCTCGCAGCTGTACTGATGGGTGTGCAAGGCGACGCCCTGAACGTGGTGACGGTCAGCCGGGCCTGGCTGGGTTTGGCCGCACCTGAGGACAGAGACTGCAATGGTCAGTGGGAGTCCGCGCGTTTCAGCGTCCCGTTTCATGTACTTACGCCCGGCATCGTGAGGGCTGACGGTCGGCGGCTGGTTCCGGACGCTCTTGCTCCCCTCATGCCTGTCTGGGGTTTGTCACAGGCCCCGTCGGCGCTGTCGATGTGAGCCAGAGCAGCTGCGATCCTGTCGCCGACCGCTCGGGCGACCGGTGGCGGGAAAGCGTTTCCCACTTGCCGGTACGCGGATGTCTTGCGGCCTTTGAACTTCCAGTCCGGAGGAAAGCCCTGCAGGAGTGCCATCTGCGCGACTGTGAGCTTCACTGGCAGGGGCGTGCCGGGCGTTGGCGGCCTGTCGGCTACTCCTGAGCCGTCGACGCTCAGTTCCGCCCAGGCCCTCCGGGCACGTGAGGGCCCGAGATCCGGTCCGCCGTGCTTCTTCGAGCCACCACACAGGGTCGGGGCGATCCGCTGAGCCCGCTCTGCCCATAGATCCGCCAGTTCCCATCCGTGGGAGGCCATGGACTCACGGAGTACGTTTCCCACGAGCGGGGTGCTGTCTGGGCCGGACAGGGCTTCGGGCCATGCGAAATGCCTGAACGTGTCCGCCTCCAAGGCCACAAGAACGGCGCGGGGCCTGAGCTGCGGGACGCCGTATTCGCTGGCATACAGCAGTTTCCACTCGGCGGCATACCCGAGTTCGGAGAGAGCGAGGAGAATGCCGTGCCGGTAGCCGGAGAACTTCTTCTGCAGCAGCCCTTTCACGTTCTCGATGAGGACTGCCCTGGGCTTGATGGCTGAGACCAGGGAAATGACGGCGGGAAAGAGGTCCCGCTCATCGTTTGCGCCCAGTTGTGCTCCTGCCAGTGAGAACGGAGGGCATGGAACTCCGGCCGCTAGCAACGAGCACCGACTCCAGCGGTCGGTGTACACGGCGTCAAGTGTGCGGATATCGGAGTGCATGACGTTCCACTGAGGTCTGTTGGCGCGCAGTGTCTCGCACGCATCCGCCTCCAGCTCAACAAGAGCGGCGTGGCTGAATCCGGCCTGCTCCAGGCCTAGAGCCTGGCCTCCCGCGCCCGCGCAGAGTTCAAGACAGGTGAAGGTGGCAGGACGCGTTACGGGCTGCCCGGGCACGGACCCTCCTGAGGGGGGAAGCTGGTGAGTGGCTGCGCCAGCTTGCCGTCACTTGCCGCGGCATGTGACGGCAAGCTACTGTTCCGCCGCCATCGAAGGACTCTGTGGATCTTTGTTCGAGCTGGAGGAGATATGCGGGACGGCGGACTGGACTGGCGTGACGGGGGACTCGGCACCCGCGTCCGGGTGGCGCTGTGGCTGCGGGATGAGGTCGGCGAGGGGAACACCTTCAAGAAGCGGGCCTTGCGTTTGGCGATCCCAGGTTCGGAACAGGTGGACCGCCGAATGCGGGACCTCCGGCCCGCGGGCTGGGTGATCAAGACTTACCGGGACAAGCCCAGCCTGAAGGCGGATGAGCTGTACCTGGAGAAGATCGGGGTTCCGATCTGGGAGAAGGAACGACGGGCGACCGGGCTGCGGCAGATCAGCTCGCGGACCCGGCGAAGCGTCTACGAGCGTGACCTCCACATGTGCCGCCGCTGCGGCGTGGCGGCGGGGGAGGCCTATCCAGGCGAGCCGGGGTCCAGGGCCAGGCTGACTCTGGGGCATGTGAACCCCCATAAGTCTGGTAGTGGGTCGAGTCCCGCAGACTTGATCACCGAGTGCGCCCGGTGCAATGAGACGGTGAGGCATCTCACGGGACCGCAGATGACCAGCGAGCAGGTGTGGGACCGGATCAAGGAACTCCCGCTCCGTCACAAGAAGGACCTGCTGCTGTGGATGGCTGCTGACGCCCGGGCGCAGACTGACACGGAGCGTGCCTGGGGGATGTACAGACAGCTTCCCGGGGAGTTGCGTGAGGGGATCAAGCGGGACTTGGAGGTACTACTGGAGAGCTGATGTACAGAGAAAGAGGGGCAACACGCGGGATGACCGGTGGCTGTGGATGCGACACTTGCGTGTCTGTAACCAGTCAGTACCGGGAGGCGTTCGATGAGTTCCAGCGGCCAGTCGCTGACCTCGATTGAGATCTGCGCGGGCGCGGGAGGCCAGGCTGTCGGCCTCCACAACGCGGGGTTCAGCCACCTCGCGCTCGTCGAGATCGACAAGCACGCGGCAGCGACGCTGGAACTCAACGTGGCCGAGCGGAAGTTGTGGGGTGCTGTGGAGGCTCTGCAGTGCGAGATCCTTCCCATGGACGTGAAGGACTTCAAGCCCGCCAAGCACCTCAAGAAGTTCAACGAGCGAGAGAAGCGTCCTATTGAGCAGGGTGAACTGGCCCTTCTCGCCGGTGGAGTTCCTTGCCCGCCCTTCTCTGTCGCCGGAAAGCAGCTGGGAAAGGATGACGACCGTGACCTTTTCCCGACCATGCTGGACCTGGTGGAAGAACTCAAGCCGCGTGCGGTGATGATTGAGAATGTCACTGGCCTGGTTAAGCCTTTTGATAAGTTCTCCACTTACCGTGAGGACATTAAGCGGCGACTCCGCTCCGAGGGATACGTGGTGTGCGGCTGGCGACTGCTCGAAGCGGCTGATTACGGGGTTCCCCAGCTACGCCCCCGCGCCATTCTGGTGGCCATCCGGGAAGACTGCTACCGCGGCTTTTCCTGGCCCAAGCCGACTGGGGAACTCAAAACGGTCGCTGCGGCGCTTGATATCTCGATGAAGCGGCGCTTTAAAAAAGCGAACCGGCTGGACTGGTACGAAAAGTGGCGTAAGAAGGCTACCGAGGCTGGAACGGTAGGACCGACGTTGGTCGGCGGCTCCAAGAAGCATGGTGGCGCTGACTTGGGGCCGACGAGAGCCAAGAGGGCCTGGGCGGCTCTTGGTGTGAACGGCATGGGCGTCGCCAACGACGAGGACGACGTCAATCTTGAGAGAGACCTGGGGGACGGAGGGGAGGTTGGCCCCATGCTCACTGTCGAGCAGGCGGCCATCATCCAAGGCTTCCCCAATAACTGGCGTTTCTCCGGCCGCAAGACCGCTCAGTACCGCCAGGTGGGCAACGCGTTCCCGCCGCCGGTGGCCGAGGCTGTGGGAAAGGCGATCAAGGAGGCCCTGGAACGCACAGGCGACCTCGCGGAGATCCCTGACGGAGATCTTGAGCTCGACGGGATGACATGGGATTCAGTCCAGGGGACCCTCGTCTGATGCGGCCTTCCGCCGCTCGGCGACCAGCCGGATGATCTCGGCAGCGGTCTCTTCTGCCGGGCTGTGCTCCCAGAACCGCAGGACGAGCCATCCAGCCTCAGTGAGCTGCTGATCGGTATCCCGGTCGCGCGCGACGTTGCGTGCGACCTTCTCCGACCAGTAGCCCGGATTGGTCTTCGGTGACACGTAGTGATCGGGGCAGCCGTGCCAGTAGCACCCGTCGATGAACACGGCGACCTTCGCCGGCCGGAAGACCATGTCCGCTGTCCGGCGAAGGTCAGGCAGCGGACGTGCTGCAACCCGGTATCTCAGGCCTTGGGCGTGCACGAGCCGCCGGACCACGCGCTCCGGCTTGGTGTCCCGGCTTCGGATGGCCTGCATATTGCGGCGTCTCGCGGCGGATGATGCCCAGGATCCCTCTGGCGGGGACCAGGGCTGTGGCTCGTTCATCTGCTGACTCCTGCCGCGCACGGTTGCGCAGGTTTGCTCGGTGGCCGGGCATAGCCACGCTACGGGGTGTCGATGACCGCCTCACCCTCAAGGGCTGAGTTGATGGCACGGAACCGGACCAGCGGGGAAGCCTTGGCGTGGCGGTTCGTGGCCGGTACGAACGCCACGGCCAGGACAATCTTGCCGGGGTTGATCTGACCGTTGTTCGTGATGAGCGAAGAAGGTGCCCCCAGTCCCGTATCGATCACGGGATAGAGCAGGAGCGCACCCCGGCGCGGGCGGTGCAATTCGCTCGCGAACGGGTCCTCGTCTGTGAGGGGACGCGCTCCCGCGATGCGCTCGGCGGCCTGGCGGTGTGCCATACCCGAGATGCGGTTGAAGACGCCGCGGGCCCTCCTGGAGCGCTGGACGAGACTCAGCGTGTCGCTGCCGAGGATGTTGGCCTTCACCGACTTCGGCCCACTCGTCTGGGGCGCGATGACGACCCAGTCGTCTGTGCCGCAGCCGGTGTCGCCCGGGTCCCGCAGATAACGCAGGTGGGGTCCCATGAGGTCGGGGCGTCCCCAGACAAGTCCATTCATCACCGTCAGTAGCTGACCGTGGGGGATGACGCACGTCCTCGCGGGGTAAGTCGTGTAGTTGCCACGGTCGTTGGCGGATAGGTGCACGAACGGGACTGGCTCTTGGCCGAGTTCGGTGAGAACCGGTGCCCACGTCTCCGCGTTGCGCCGCAGTTCCTGAGGAGCAGTCGGGTAAGCGGTGGGTTCCACCCACGTCCCGGGCGACCGCACCTCCACCAGCTCGGCGTTGAACATCTTGTTCGGAGCGGACGGCTTGAGCCAGGGAAGGCGCTGCGAAACCAACGGCGGCACCTGCGCAGGCGTAACCTGCGGCCGCCCGTCCACCGGCTCCGCGTACCGCTCCAATTCCCCCCGGAATGTCTCCTCGTCCTGGCAGATCGCCTCGAACGCCTCGTACAGGTCGATCTCCTTCTTGCCCATCGTCTCTGCGCGGCCGAGGTAGAGGCGGACGAGATCCTGGTAGCCCTTGCGGAAGCCGAACCAGCGCCCCATCTGCATCAATGTGGAGGCGTTGTTCGTGCGACGGCGGTAGTAGGAGACCGTGAGGCCCTCGACCGTGAAGCCGCGCGCGAGTTTTTGGCCGCCGATGAGGATCTTCCAGATGGGGCGCTTGTCGAAGTCGGCCTCGCCGGTCTCGATGTCCTTGTCGCCATTGACGACGATGATGGGTTGGTCGTCGCCACCAATACGGATGGCGGCTGCACCGATGTAGGGAGCAAGATCCTTGTACGTCGCCGGGACAGCGTGGCCGTCGGCGCGGACGTGGGAGACGGGAGCGAGGTCGGTCTCGAAGAGTTCGCGCAGACGTTCGTGCCCGGAAGGGCCGGTATAGCCGGAGTGCCACCACAACTGGCTTACGCGTCCCATGAGTTCACGCTGGTCGGCAGTGCGGACTGACTCGTGGATGAGCATGGTGTGGTGCTGGAAGTAGCGGTCGCCGAGGCCGTTCGCCTCGCGGTACAACTTCATCGCGGCCGTGAGGACGAACATGTCCAAGGCCTGCTGGAGCGCCGTGTCGTCCTCGTCGGAGTCGAGGACGATGTCGCGTACGTGGGCCCGCTCGTTGGAGTCGGCGAAAGACCGCTCTGCGGGCGGGATTGGCGAGTCCAGGTCATGGAAGTCCTGCACGCCCATGTAACCCGTCGGGCGGGGCAGGGAGACGATGAAGTCCTTGGGGAAGATGTCCTCGGTGTCGCCGGGGTCGACGAAGACGTTGGCGAACGGTGTCGCCGTATAGCCGACGTACTGTGCCCGGGGGAGCATCCGCAAGAGTTCGGAGATCTTCTGGTTGATAGCGGTGCGCTCGGCATCCGGCTTGGCGGGATTGGCGGTGTTGACCGAGGCCTCGTCGGACTCGTCGTCGATGATCAGGACCGGGATCTCGGAGAGCGGGGTCTTGATCTTGTTGAGATCCTTGACCAGTTTGGTAAGAACGGTCTTGTTCTTCTTGACGACCATCAGGCGCGCCGAGGCGCGGTGCAGATTGCGCGGGTCGTGGAGGGGGAGCGCGGGTTCCCGCTTCTCGAACTCCAGGGCCACGATTCCCTGGAGCAGGCTGTTGTAGTCCTCGCGCCGGGTCGTCATCCGTACGATGTCGAAGCCCCCGAGGGCCGAGGGCAGCCCACCGTGAGAGAGGAACTTCCCCTTGGCCCAGGCCGGGTCGTCGGCGTAGTCGGACTCGTACTCGGCCGCTCCACGCAGGATGTTCTCGCGGCCGACGAGTTCCATATCCAGGCGGCGCTGGGTCTGGGCGCGCAGGAGGTTGAGGGTGCCGCCGAGGACGATGACGAGGCGGTAGCCGGCGTCGAGGGCCTTGGCGATGACGCCGGTGAAATTGGCGGTCTTGCCCGACTGCACGTAGCCGACGACCAGGCCCTTGGACTGGTAGGCAGTATCGGAGGTCGGGTCGGCCAGCCGCTCGACGACACGGTCGGTGGCGATGTCCAGCCCGGCGACCGCCGTCTCCGGCCAGCCCTTGTCGGAGAGCAGCCGCCGGTAGGCGGGCCAGTACCAGCTGTATCCCTGCTGCGACTGCGGCGTGTACCAGGGGGTGTGCTCCGGCGCGATGACCACGGGACCCGCAGCCTTGGGGACGGGGACGAGTGCGGTGAGGAGCTTGTGCGTCTCCTCTCCCAGCCCCAGAAGGGTCAGTACGGCGGTCCGCCGCTCGTCGGTGCGGGGTTCGGTCTCCGTCCAGGCCGGGGTGTCGGCGTAGTCCCACTGGGTGAGCTGCTTGCGCCACAGCTCCACCAATTGATCGGTGGCGTGCGAGGTGTGCAGGGTGTCCCGGAAGTCCGCCTCGGTCGTGTACTCCGCCGCCTCAGGGACCTCGTCTTCTGCCTGGTAGGCAAGGGCGCGCACCAGGTTCTTGGGTCGGCTCGCCCGCATGCCGGCGAGTGCCGATGTGTGAAGGGTGAGGCGGAGGACGTCTGCGGTGTTGCTCATGAGGGTTTCCTCGGGCCTACGGAAGCCGGAAGCCGGCCAGGGCGGACGGGGGGTGGGGCGACGCGGGAAGGTCTGTCACATCGAGTACGTAGGTGACGGACGAGATGCGCTCGCGTGCTACCTCGGGGAGGGCGGAGAGATCCAGGCGGGGCAGCGCGTTGGCGTCGAGCAGGAGGAGCGGAGAACGCAGACTCCAGCGCTCGTCGTCCCGGGATGCCTCCGACCAGCCGGATGCGGCCAGTTGGCGGTCGAGGCGGGCGAGCGCGGCGGGGGCGTGTTCGGCGACCTTCGCGTGCACCGTCTGCGCGCATTCCGCCAGGGTGCGACCGTTCGTGCCGCCGCGGGTGAGCTGGAGCGACGCGAACCAGAGGAGGCGGCCTGGAGTCGGGGTGAGCTGGGTGATGCCGTGAATGGTGTGGCGTCGCTGCTCGGAGGCCGTGGTTTTCACCTCGAGGTCGAATCCCGGAAGCCCGAAGTCGTGCTCCTCGCCGTCGGGACCCGTCCAGGACTCGACGGCCGCTGCCCAGCCGCACTCGTTGGACAAGGCACGGAGAACGGCGAGTTCACCGATCAGGCCAATACGTTGCTCCAGGCTCAGAGCACGGGGTCTGTCGAGCAACGCGCTCCATGCCTGCACGGTCTCCGCGTACGCCTGGTCGAGAGTTCGGCCGTGGACCACGATCCGGTCGGCGACTGCGCAGAGAAAGTCGTGGAAGTCGCGGATCAGTTCCGCCCTGACTGTGCGGATACGGGCGTAGCGCCGGCTCGGGTCGGCGATCCGGTCGATGCGGATGGTGGGCAGGGTTGCCTGGGGAGTGCGTCCGTGTCTGTCCAGCTCGACGTGGAGAGCGATGTCGCTGCCGCCGTGCTCGACGACGTACGAGACCTGCGGGTGTGCGCCGGGCCGGGAGAGCGGGAAGGTCGTGGCCTGCCCCAGACCCAGGTAGTACTCGACATCGGTCCAGGCGACATGTGGCCCTGAGGGGGAGTCAGTCATCGTCTCCCACCCGGTCCAGCTCCGCCCGGGCCGCGGAGACCAGGATCGACTGCCACAGCTGCAGGTTGTCCTTCTCCCTGCTTCCGCTGTACTCCTTCTCGAAGACCTGATGCAGTAGTACGTACATCAAGGACTTCAGCATTGGTGCGTCGTTGAGCCCGCCGCGTCGGCCGCCCAGGATCGCCGCTCGATAGTGCTGGTTGAGGACGATGGTGCGGCCCTCGCGGTCGATGTCGAAGAAGACGCTGGTGTCCAGCTTCTGCCAGCGGACCGAGATCGGATCCTCGTACGGAATCGCCGGCAGTTCGTCTGCGACGGTCTCCCGCACGGCGGGGTCGAAACCCTTCCCCGGTGGCAGGACCGCCTTGCGTGTGGTGCCGGACCGCTTGCGGGCCTCGCGGTAGACGGTCTCCGCAGCCGCCAAGTACCGCAGAAACGTGAGCCCCTCGCCGTCGACGGCCTTCTCCAGAGCGGAGGTGAATTCCGGAGAGGCCTCGACTCCGGCCTTCTTCACGGTGAGACGGAAGACGTCCGCGGGCACGTCGGGCAGGTCGATGGCTATGCGCGCGAGAGAGAGGTGCTGCTCCGGCTGCCGGAAGTTGTTCCAGCCTCCGGCCTGTACGAGGCGGTCGTGGCGGTAGAAGTAGAAGCCCTGCCGGTCGAGGACGGAGCCGACTGCCTTGTACTCGTCCAGGTTGGACTTCGGGGTCCAGATGTGGGCGTCCAGTGTCACGTCCCCGACGGACGGCACGGCTGCCGTGATCCGGCGCGGATGGTCAGGGTGGCCGCTGACCGGGTACGCGAAGGGGTCGAGAGGCTCGACGCCGAAGTCCAGGTAGACGGTGCCCGTGCGGACGTCCTCCACGGCGATCGTGATGTTGAAGTCGTCGCGGGCCAGGAAACGGTGCAGGTGCAGCCCCAGGTGGAGGCCGAGCTTGTTGATCGTTCGGTGGAGGTAGCGGTCGGTCTGGCCGCCGCCTCCGTGCTTCGGGAAGTCCTTCACGGCGTCCCACCGGACGACCGTGCCCTGCCAGACGATGGGCCGGTCCGCATATCGGTCGAGCAGCGTCTGCGCGTAGCTCGGCTCGACAATGTCGCACTGGAAGCCGGACACGGCCCGCTCCATCAGCCAGCGGCGGCCCGCGGTGCGAGTGCGCTTGGTGGTGGAGACGACCGTGACCGCGGATGCGTGGCTGAGTGATGCGGACTTCAGGCCGGTTCCGAACATCCCGAGGGCGTTCGCCGCGTAGTCGCGGCGGCCGCCTACGGTCATGGCGACGTCCAGTTCCTCCTCGCTCATGCCCTTGCCGTCGTCTACGACGAGCAGGCTGACGAGCTCGTCGCCGTCGCGGAGGAAGTGGATCACAACGTCCTTGGCGCCGGCGTCGATGGAGTTGTCGACGAGGTCCGCGATCGCCACCTCGAACCCGTATCCCTGGCTGCTCAGCGCCTCCATGTATCGCGCGTCGGGTGGAAGATGCTTGCTCCCGGCGGTGGGCACGTCGAACTGCCAGTCGGTGGTCATTTCCTCGCCTCGGGAGCTACAGGCCAATTAGTACGATCAATGGTGACCGTAGTCCACAGAGCATGACAACCGGGTGGAAGTCCTGTTTCCGGGCGAGACATCCTGTGACTACGGGCGGTCCCGGTTCTGTGCTGCGGCCGATCTGCGCCTCTCCTCGCTTCGCCACGCGACGGGCCACAGTCGCGGGGTCTTCGTGTTCCCAGAAACGCAGCACGATCCAACCCGCGTCGTCGAGGTGCCTTGTGGTCTCCTGATCACGGACCATGTTCTTGTTGAGCTTGACCCGTCACCACTCCGCATTCGCCTTGGGCCGAGTCGCGTGTTCGGGGCAGCCGTGCCAGAAGCAGCCGTCCATGAATACGGCGATCTTGGCCTTCCCGAAGACGATTTCGATGGTGCGGCGCGGCATGCCGGGCGCCGGCACGTTTACGCGGTAGCGCAGTCCGGCGGCGTCCAGGAGGCGGCGGACCGCCGCCTCGGGAGCCGTGTCGCGTGAACTTTGTCGACTCATGCGGGCCGAGACGGAAGGTGAGGACGGGACGGCGTCGGGCACGGTGGCATTGTGCCAGTGGCATCAGGGATGCCGTGCCCAGCGGCGAACTGGACACAGCGTCTTCCCGCCTGCCTGACGGCGGTTTTCGGCTGGGCGCACCGCGGCGCTGTCGCAGTGAGGGCCACGGACGGCCACGCCCTTTGAGCGGTTGCCCAACCCCAGCCGCTCCGCCACGAAGAGCTGCGCGATGGTCAGCCGACGCTGTCGTTCGGGCGTCGATCGTCAGGCGGCGTCCCCGTGGCAGTCTTCGTATGCCCGCCCCGACCCACACCAACACCCCGCCCCCCTCTGCGGCGGCCAAGCCACAGCCCGCCCCCGCGCAGCCAATGTGGTCGCGTACTGCGGCAGCAGTGTCACGTCCGCCGGGGACGATGCCTCTGAGGCGGCGAAGGCCTCGTAGGACGGGACCGTGCCTGTCACGATGCCCAGGTTCGGGGTGCCGGAGGCGGCCAGTTCCCTCAGGGAGGCTTCTATCGTGGCCAGGTGTTCCTCGTGGGACGGGTACTCCGAGGACAGGGGCGGGTAGGCGGCCAGGAGCTCGGACAGTTCGGGTGCCGGCCAGTGGAGGACCGCTACGGGGAACGGGCGGGAGAGGGCCTCCCTGTAGGTGCCGAGCTCTGCCTGTAGGCGGGAGATTTCCGCCTGGAGTTCTGCCGGGTTGTCCGAGCCCAGGGACCAGACGCGCTTCGGGTCGTGGAGTTCGTCCAGCGACACCGGAGACGAGTGGAGGGTGTCCGCCAGGGTGTCCCAGGTGTCGTGGGCTTCGCCCAGCATGCGGCGGACGCGGTGGCGGCCGAAGAGGACGGGAAGGGTGGAGTAGGGGGGCTCGGGGACGTCGGTGAGGAGGAGCGTCGCCGCCTGGGTGAAGGTTTCCTGCGCCTGCTCCAGCTCGTCGTGCGACTCCAGGGCCTCCGCCACGATCACCCAGGGCGCCGGGTCGCGGGGGGACGCCGCCCTGACTCCGTCGATGATCGCGCGTGCTTCCGCGTCGTGGCCGTACTCCCAGAGGTTCGATGCCTTGAGGGCTCGTACCAGGTGGGGGTTCTCAAGAGAATCCGGAGAATCCAAGGACGACAGCAGGCGGTCGTAGAGCGCTGTCGCGGCGGGGCGGTCGCCGGCCAGTTCAAGGTGGGCCGCGGCCTGCAGCAGCAGGGCCTCCGCGTCCTCCGGGTACAGGTCGGCAGTCCGCTCCAGGCGTGCTGCTTCCGCGGTGTGGTCGACGTTCTCGGCAGGCGTGTCGGGGCGCATGGGGGACACCGTACTGCCGAAGAACGACAAAGAAGAGAGATCTGCAGGCCAGAGCGCCAGAGGGTCAGAGGGGCGGAGCATGGGAGCGCCGGAGCGCCAGACCGGCGGAGCAGCGGAGCGCCCCAGCGCCAGAGGGGTCGGCGGCTTACACCACCACTCCATCCACCTGCAACGTCTGCACCGCCCCCGCCGCGAACGGCACCGCGACCGACTTCCCGCTCAGGTGCGTGTCCGAGTGTGACGTGTAGCGGTCGCCGGACCCGGACGTGAGCGTGTTCCAGCGGGGGACCAGGCCGCCCGTGCCGCCCGTCACCGTGGTGAAGCGGGAGAGGTCGAAGGTCAGGGTCTGGGACGAGGACGCCTTGTTCACGGCCACGATCACCAGACGTTTGGCCGTCGCGTCGTAGGCCGCCGCCGCGTAGTCCACGCCCGTGTTGATGATCGTCATTCCGGGGCGGATGTGGCGGGTGAACTGGGCCATCACGTAGTACTTCGTCTGGACGGCGCCGGCGGTCAGGGTGCTCGCGTCGTACGCGATCGTCGCCCAGCCCGATGACGGGTCCATGACCTGCCAGTAGACCCAGGCGGTCGGGTGCAGCCAGCGGAAGTCCAGGAGCAGGTTGCTCGCCATGGTGAGGCCGGTGCCGTCGCTGTCGCCGTACTCGGAGTTCCACAGGCCCTTGCCGGCCGTCGTCACCACGTCTGTGTAGAGGAGGTCCCGGCGGCCGCCCGAACCCTGGTAGCCGTGTACGTTGACGCGGTTCACCAGCGACCTCGTCGATGTCCCGAACGAACTCCACGTCGTACGGGCCAGGTCGTAGCTCGTCTCGTCCGAGGCCGAGATCTTCGTGCTCGTCAGGCCGCGCTTGTCCAACTCGCTGCGCAGATACGGGAGTACGGCCGCCTGGACGGTGGAGTCGATGTGGCAGCCCTCCTGGGTGCCGGTGGCGGTCCACCAGTTGGAGGACGGTTCGTTGAACGCCTCGACAGTGGAGAAGTTCACGCCCCAGTTGTTCTTGGCGTAGAGGGCCACCGCCGCAAGGTGGGAGGCGTGCTGGCGGTAGTTCCAGGACTGGAGGTTGTTGCCGCCGCCGGACGCGCCCGACGGGTTGTGGTTCAGGCACATCCACCACATGGGGGAGTTGGCGAACAGCTCGCTCGTCGCACCCCGTGACGTCGCCTTCAGCAGCATGGCGCGTTGGGTGGCGTCGGCCGTCCACTTCCATGCGGAGGATGTCGGGTCCTCGTTGTTCCAGTCCTGCCAGTAGCCCTCGATCTGCTTGAAGGCGGGGATGTTGGCGGAGGCGACCATCGACTCGCCGTTCACGCTGTTCCAGCTGCACGCGCCGAGGTTGTAGCGGGCGATGTTCAGGCCCAGGCCGGGGAGCGAAGTGCCGTTGTACGTCGTCGACTTGGTGGTGAAGAAGATGTCGGCGAAGTCGTCCCGGGCGCCGAACACGTTGGCCCACCACGCCAGCGAGGTGCCCCAGCCCTCCCATTTCCCGTACGTCGTGGCGGGGTTGACGGCGATCGTCGCGTCCGCGCGTGCGGTGCCCGTCGCCAAGGCGCTGCCGAGGACCGTACCGCCCGCGGCGGCCAGCAGTGTTCTGCGTCGGATCATGGCTTCTCCGTCCCGCTCAACGGCCGGTCGTCCCACCGGCGTTGGCCCGTCGACTCAACCGCCAGTCGTCCCACTGACACTGGCCTGTCGCGCTGATGCCACCTGATGCCATCTGACGCCACCTGATGCACCCGATGTCATCTGATGGCATCAGGAAGCATCGGGTGTGGCGTGTGGGGTTGTCGAGGGTTGTGACAGCCCTTTCTAAAACCGGTGTATGAAGTCAGCCACCTCCGCCCTCTCGGGGTGGCGGGACGTACGGGGCTGGTGACTTGAGGGGGCAGCGCTTATCGTGCGGGCCCGGCGAAGGAGGCGTACGGATGCGGGCTCCCGGGATCGTGCACCACGGCACTCGGCGGCGGCGGGCCGCGTACCGGCGTGCGGTGTGGGGCGGGGCCGAGATGCTCGTCACCGTCGGGGCGGTGCTCCTGCTGCTCGTCGCGCACCAGCTGTGGTGGACCAACCGGCAGGCCCAGCACAACGCCGCGCGCACGGTACGGGCGCTGGAGAGGGAGTGGGAGCTGCCAGGGGGCGTCGCCGCGCCGAGTGCCGAACCGGGCGGGGGTGACGGCAGTGATGACACCGGCGGCACCGGCGGCGCGAAGGAACCCTCCTCGCGTGAACGTGAACGGCAGGCCGTCGTCAACAGCACCCGGCAGCGGACCAGTTGGTCCCAGGCCTACGCCATCCTCGCCATCCCCCGCCTCTCCCTCCGCGTCCCCGTCGCCGAAGGCGTCAGCAAGCGGGACGTCCTCAACAAGGGGTATGTCGGCCACTACAAGGGCACCCAACAGCCGGGCCAGGCGGGGAACTTCGCGCTCGCCGGGCACCGGAACACCCACGGCGAACCCTTCCGGTACATCAACCGGCTGAAGCGCGGCGACACGATCACGGTCGAGACCAAGGCCGCCCTCTACACGTACGTCGTCGGCAAGGCCCTTCCGCAGACCTCGGCGCGGGACAGCGGCGTCCTCCGCAGCGTGCCGCGCAGCACCGTCCGGCCGTCGTACGGGTACAGCGAGCCCGGGTACTACATCACCCTCACCACCTGCACCCCCGAGTACACGTCCAAGTACCGGCTGGCGGTGTGGGGGAAGCTGCGGTCCATGCGGCCTCGGTAGACCCACCGGGAAGCGCGGGGCATCAGAAGCCCCCTAGAGGCTGGGTCTCCGTGGTGTCACCGCCGGGCCCCTGCCCTGCGCGTGCAGCAGCGCCGCGAGTTCGTACTGCGCCACCACGTCGCCCGCTTCGGCGCGCTGGCGGTAGAGCGCTTCCGCCTCGGCGTAGCGGCCCAGGGTCCTCAGGCACCAGCCGAGGTCCCGCCAGCAGAAGCGGTCGCCGAGCTCGATCGCGAGGCGGTACCACTCCACGGCGGTCGCCGGGTCGCCGTCCCGGCGCTTCCAGTAGCCCAGTTGGCCGGCGGCCCGGGCGCTGCCCGCCCGTGCCATTCCGGCCACCAGGGCCTCGGCCTCGGCCACCCGTCCCGATGCCCAGCGGCGCATCTCCTGGGCCATCGTGACCAGCCAGTCGGGGTCCTGGCGTACCTCGGCCTCGCGGCGCAGCCAGTGTTCTGCCTCGGCCTCGTAGCTTGCATTCTTGTACGCGAGTTCGCTTGCGGTCCAGGCCAGTTGGCGGACCGCCTGGGGGTGGCCGGCCTCGGCCAGCGGTACGAGTAGGCGTTTCGCTTCCTCGCGGCGGCCTTGCTGCAACAGGTTGCTGCCGAGCTCGTACTGGGCGGAGGTGTCCATGATCAGTAGCCTATGGCTGGGGCGGGCTCTCGGTGACGCCTGTGGGTGGGGAGTGGTTTTTCGCCCCCTCCGCCCCTACCCGTCCCGTCCCGTCCCGTCCCTGGGGGCTCCGCCCCCAGACCCCCGTATCGCGCTTCGCGCTCGTCCTCAAACGCCGGACGGGCTGAATCTTTCCCCCGCCGGGGCTGAAAGATCAGCCCCGGCCGACAAAGCCTCAGTGTCGCTCAGCGAAGTACTCAAGCGTCGCTCAGCGAAGTCCTGAGTGGCGCTCAGCGACGTGCTCAGTGCCGCTCAGCGGACGTGCTCAGTGCGCTCGCGCAGTCCCAGCACGATGGCCGCCGCCACGACCGCCAGTCCCGCTGAGACGCCGATCGCGATGTCCGCGCCGTGCGCAACCCCACCCGTGGAGGTCACCAGCGCGATCGTCAGGGCGACTCCGGCGCAGGAACCGATGTAGCGGAGCGTTTGCTGGGCGCCGGAGCCCATCGCGGCGCGGGTCGCGGGGACGGACTCCACCGCGAGGAGCGGCAGGGCGGCGTTGAGGAGGCCGCTGCCCACGCCGGAGATGACGAAGCCGGGGAGCAGGCGGGTCCAGGAACCGGCGTCGACCGCGCCCAGCATCGTCAGGACGCCGACCGCGTGCAGGGCGAAGCCGAGGGCGAGCTGGTGGCGGGGTGAGACCCGGCCCGCGAGGCGCCGTGCCTGCAGGGCGACCACGAAGGACAGGCCGGACCAGAGCAGGAACAGCCATGCCGTGTCGATTGCGGACAGTCCGAGCGTCCGCTGGAACAGCGCGGGGAGGAAGCTGAACAGTCCGATCACCGCGAGGCCCGTGAAGAGTCCGCTCACGGAGGATGCGAGGAAGCGGCGGTGCCGGAGCAGGGCGAGGTCGATCATGGGGGTGCGGGCGCGGAGCTCGACGACGACGAACATGGCCATCAGCGCGAGGAACGCCACCAGCAGCAGGCCCACCGGCGCGCGCAGCCAGCCGTCCCGGCCAAAGGTCAGCGCGGCCACCAGAGCCACCAGCGCGAGGCCGAACGTCAAGGCTCCCGCCAGGTCGGGTCGGCCGCCCCGCGGCGCGCGGGACTCGGTGAGCGCCCGGGTGCCCAGCAGGGCGACGATCAACGCGGCGGCGCCCAGCACGGCGTACGCCACCCGCCAGTTCCATTCGGCTATCGCGCCCGCGAGCAGCGGGCCCACCGCGATGCCGCCGCTGACGAAGGCGCCCCAGACGCCGGTCGCGTGCAGCCGTCCGCGTGCGGTCGGGAAGGCGTGGACGATCAGCCCCAGGCTGCTGGCGAGGATCGCCGCGCTCGCCGCGCCCTGGGCGACGCGGGTCAGCGTGAACAGCCACGTCGAGTTCGCGAGCGCGCCCAGCGCCGTGGTGATGCCGAGCGCGACCGTGCCGGCCAGGAAGATCCGGCGGCGGCCGTAGTCGTCCGCGAGGCTGCCGGCGACCAGGAGCAGCGCGGCCAGGCCCAGCGGGGTGCCGTTGAGCAGCCAGGCCTGGGCGGAGACCGAGGTGTGCAGCGCGGCGGCGGTGTCGGGGAGCGTCACCACCGGCGCGGTGTACGTCATCAGGGCCACGGCGGTGGCGGCGCTGGTGAGGGCGAGGGTGGGGGCCGCGCGAGGGGCTGGGGCTTCGAGAGCGGGTGGCGCCGTGGACGCTGTGGATGCCTTAGATGCCGTGGACGTCGTAGATGCCGCGGACGCCGTGGACGTCGTGGATCTCGTGACGGCGGTGCGGTCGAGCTGTGCCATGGCCTGCCCTTCGGGCTTGAGCTTTCAGAGGGTGGGTGGGTTCATTCATTGAACCTTGGGTGTGAGTCGACCGTAACACCCTAGGTTCGTTCACTGAACCAAGAAGTCGGAAAGTCGTTACAGTGGGGGACATGGCTCTCGGCAAGGACTACGCGACGCAGGAGTGCTCGATCGCCCGCGCGCTCGAGATCGTCGGCGAGCGCTGGACGCTCCTCGTCATACGCGACGCGCTCTACGGCGTACGGCGCTACAACGACTTCCTCGTCCACCTCGGCATCCCGCGCGCCGTCCTCGCGGCCCGCCTACAGACGCTGACGGCCGAGGGCATCCTCGAAAAGCGCCGCTACCAGGAGTCGCCGCCGCGCGACGAGTACGTCGTCACCGACCGCGGCATCGCGCTCTGGCCCACCCTGCGCTCGCTCGGCCGGTGGGGCCGCGAGCACTTCGGCGAGACCCAGCTGCGCGTCTTCCGGCACGCGGCCTGCGGCACGGAGCTCGGCCCGTACGGCGAATGTCCCGCCTGCGGAACCGTCGTACCCGTCCCGGACGTCGAAATGGTGCCGGGACCCGGACTCGATCCGGACCCGGCGGATCCGGTCAGCCGGGCGCTGCTCAAGCCGAAGCGGCTGCTCGAGCCGATCGAGACGGATGCCGTGAAGCCGCTGGATGCCGCAAGGCCGTTGGATGCCCCAAGGCCGCTGGATCGCGTGCAGGCCGTCGAGGCGGATCCTGTATAACGGCAGAACCGGTTGACATAACGGCAGAACCGGTTGAGATAACGGCAGAACCGGTTGAGCCAGGAGACCAGGAGAGAGGAGGGGAGCGACCGATGATCCGTGCCCGGGCGACCATGCGCCCCGCGGCCGTGCTGCTGCTCCTTCTCCTCGAGGTCGCCGTGCTCGACACCGGCAGCCTCTCCGCCGCCGTGGCCGTCGCGTTCACCGCGACCGCAGCGGCCGGTTCCGCGCTCGCCGTCTGCGCCCTCATCGGCTCGCGCTGCGCGCCCGCCGTCCCGCGTACGCGCGTACGGACGGCGATCCGCGACCGCGAGCACCGTACGGCCTTCCTGCCCCAACGCGATCCCGACGCGGCGGGGCGCAGGCGTCCCCGAGCGCCGGGGCGTGCCCTCCTGACGGCCGCCGCGTAGGGACCTCGACCTCTTCGGGTCACATCTGAGTACACCCCGCGCGGGTCGTCATGCCGAGTTCGAACTCCGTATCCCCGGCACGACGAGACCCCCGGAGGGCTCACCCATGTCCACGTTCATGTCCGTTTTCGCGCGCCTGGTCGAGCATCTCGCCGACCTGCTCCAGCCCCTGTTCCACGCCTCGGCGGCGGCTGCCGCGATCGTCCTGTTCACCGCGCTCGTACGGCTTCTCGTGCACCCCCTGTCCCGGGCGGCGGCGCGCGGACAGCGGGAGCGCGCCAAGCTCCAGCCGCGCATCGCGGAGCTGCGCAAGAAGCACGCGAAGGATCCCGAGAAGCTGCAGAAGGCGGTGCTGGCGCTGCACGCGGAGGAGAAGGTGTCGCCGCTGTCGGGCTGTCTGCCGAGCCTGTTCCAGCTGCCCGCGTTCTTCCTCCTCTACCACCTGTTCTCCAGCTCGACGATCGGCGGCGAGGCCAACGCCCTGCTCGACCACAGGCTGTTCGCCGCGCCGCTCGGCGACCGGTGGGCGGACGCGCTGGGTGGCGGGGGAGTGTTCGGGGCGTCGGGGCTCGTCTACCTCGGGCTGTTCGCCGTCGTCGCCGTGGTCGCGACCTTCAATTACCTGCGGACGAAGCGGATGATGGCCGCCTCGGCTCCGGTGGCCGGCGGCGAACAGGTGCCCGGGCTCGCCTCGGTCAACAAGATCATGCCGTTCATGTCCTTCTTCACGCTCTTCACCGTGGCGGTGGTGCCGCTGGCCGCCGCGCTGTACGTGGTGACCAGTACGACCTGGAGCGCGGTGGAGCGGGCGGTGCTGTACCGGGACATGCCGGGGGCGGCACCCGCGACGGCGGCTCTCGTCTAGGACGCGTGGCCTTCCGGGGCTGCAACCTCCAGCACTCTGGTGACGGTCCAGTCCGTGAACGGGGTATTGCGGACTGGACGCCGAGCTTGGAGGATCGACCAGTCCTCCGATGGCTGCACCCATCGGTCGACCGCCCGCGATCGAGGGAGATTGTGATCATGAAGCTGCTGCGAGTCGGTACGGCGGGATCGGAGCGGCCCGCGCTGCTCGACGCCAACGGGACCCTCCGGGATCTGTCGGACATCGTCCCGGACATCGACGGGGCGCTGCTCGCCGACGACGCGGCGCTCGGCCGGATCCGTTCCGTCGCCGAGTCCGGTGAGCTGCCCGCGCTGGACGCGACCGGACTGCGCGTCGGGCCGCCGCTCGCCCGCATCGGCAAGGTCGTGTGCATCGGGCTGAACTACCACGACCACGCCCGCGAGACCGGCGCCGAGCCGCCCGCCGAGCCGGTCATCTTCTTCAAGGCGGCGGACACGGTGGTCGGCCCGAACGACACGGTGCTCGTGCCGCGGAGTTCCACCAAGACCGACTGGGAGGTCGAGCTGGCGGTCGTCATCGGCCGCACGGCCCGCTATCTGGAGTCGCACGAGGAGGCGCTCGCGCACGTCGCCGGGTACGCGGTGGCGCACGACGTCTCCGAGCGAGAGTTCCAGATCGAGCGCGGTGGCACTTGGGACAAGGGCAAGAACTGCGAGACGTTCAATCCGCTGGGGCCGTGGCTGGTGACGGCCGACGAGGTGCCGGATCCGCAGAACCTGTCGCTGAAGCTGTGGGTGAACGGCGAGCTCAAGCAGGACGGGACGACCGCCGAGCAGATCTTCCCGGTGGCGGAAGTGGTGCGGTATGTCAGCCAGTTCATGACCTTGTACCCGGGCGATGTCATCAACACCGGTACGCCGGCGGGGGTTGCTCTCGGGCAGCCCGAGCCGAAGCCGTTCCTGCGGGCGGGAGACGTGGTGGAGCTGGAGATCGAGGGACTCGGGCGGCAGCGGCAGGAGTTGAAGGACGCCTGAGTCGTACGAGGTTGGGGGCGCCCTCCGGTGAGAGGGCGCCCCCAACCTCGTACCCACGTTCAGGCCTTGAAGAGCTCCAGCGCTTCCACCACCAACGCGTGGTCCTCCAGTTGGGGCAGGCCCGAGACCACCACCGTGCCGATGACGCCCGCGCCCTCGACCGTGATCGGGAACGCGCCGCCGTGGGCCGCGTACGCGTTCGGGTCGAGGCGGGAGGAGTCCTCGAAGGTCGTGCCCTTGGCGCGGAAGCGGGTGCCGACCAGGAGCGAGGAGCAGCCGTAGCGCTCGACGACGCGGCGCTTGCGGTCGATCCAGGCGTCGTTGTCCGGGGTCGAGCCGGTCAGCGCCGCGTGGAAGAGCTGCTGGCCGGCGCGGCGGATGTCGATGGCGACGGGGGCGTGCCGGTCCCGGGCCAGTTCGACGAGGAGTGTGCCGAGGGCCCACGCGTCGTCGTGTGTGAAGTGGGGGAGCGTCAACCGGCGCTCCTGCTCTTCGAGTTCGGGGATGGTGGGCGCGTCGGTCACAGCGTCACCGTCACACCGTCGCGGGCCGAGCGGCGGGCCGCCTCCAGGACGTCGAGGGCGGCTGCGGCCTCGTGCGCGGTGACCGGGTTGGGGGCGCCGTCGCGGAGGGCGGCGGCGATGGCCGCGTAGTACGCGGGATACGCGCCCGGGAGCGTGGGCTCGGGGCGGCCGCCGCCGGTCAGCGGGGACTCCCCGGAGCCGACGCGGCCCCACAGGGACTCGGGCTCGACACCCCACTCAGCCGCCGTGCCGGGCCGCTTGCCCTCGCGCAGGTCCGCCTCCTGCGGGTCGAGGCCGTACTTCACGTAACCCGCCTGCGAGCCCAGGACGCGGAAGCGCGGCCCGAGTTGGGCGGTCGTGGCGGAGACGTAGAGGTGGGAGCGGACGCCGTTCGCGTGCGTGATCGCGATGAACGTGTCGTCGTCGGTCCGCGCGCCCGGGCGGCGGATGTCCGACTCCGCGTACACCGAGGTCGCGGAGCCGAAGAGGACCAGCGCCTGGTCGACGACGTGGCTGCCGAGGTCGTAGAGGAGACCTCCGATCTCTGCCGGGTCGCCGGACTCGCGCCAGCCGCCCTTGGGTTGCGGGCGCCAGCGCTCGAAGCGGGACTCGAAGCGCCAGATGTCACCCAACTCGCCCTCGGCGAGCAGCTTGCGGACGGTCAGGAAGTCGTTGTCCCAGCGGCGGTTCTGGAACACGGAGAGGAGGAGGCCGCGTTCGTCGGCGAGGGCGGCCAGCTCGCGGGCCTCCGCCGCCGTACCGGCGATCGGCTTGTCGACCACGACCGGGAGGCCCGCCTTGAGGGCGGCCGTCGCGATCGGGACGTGGGTCTTGTTCGGGGACGCGATGACGATCAGGTCCAGCTCGTCGGCGCGCGCCCACAGCTCGTCGGGCGTGGCGGCGCACCGGAGACTGTCGCCGAACTCGGCGCGGGCCTGCTCCTGCCGCTCCGGGTTGGACGTCACGACCGTGTCGAGGGTCAGCCCCTCGGTCGCGGCGATCAGCGGGGCGTGGAAGACGGAGCCCGCGAGGCCGTAGCCGACGAGGCCCACACGGAGGGGAGTACCAGTCATGCCTGTCATGGGCTCCACTTTCGCAACGCTGTTGCCAAAGTGCAAGCGCGGGGGACAATGGTGGACGTGAACAGGAGCGATCGGGGCCGTGGGGGCGATGTGGGGTCGGGCGTGGGGGTGCCGGAGGCGCGTCGGGGACAGGCCCTCGGTCCGGGCGTGGAGGCGGGGGCGGCCTCGTCCGGGCTGCGCGGTCAGCACACCGAGGCCGGGGTGAACCTGCTCGCCCTGCGCAGCCACAACGCCGCGCTCGTGCTCGATCTGCTGCGTACGGCCGGGCCGTCCGGGATCAGCCGGCTCGAACTCGCCGAGCGGACCGGACTGACCCCGCAGGCCGTCAGCAAGATCACCGCCAGGCTGCGGGCGGACGGTCTCGCGGCGGAGGCGGGGCGCCGTGCGTCCACCGGCGGCAAGCCCCGTACGGTGCTGCGCCTCGTACCCGAGGCCGGTCACGCCGTCGGGCTGCACCTCGACCGGGACGAGCTGACGGCGGTCCTCTGCGATCTCACCGGTGCCGTGGTGGACGAGCGGAGGGCTCCACTGGATCTGGGGGCCGGGGCGGATGCGGTCGTCGAGGGGGCGGCCGGGGAGGCGGAGGCCCTGATCGCCGGGGTGTCGTCCGTGTTGGGGGTGGGGGTTGCGCTGCCCGGGCCGCTCGATCATGTGCGGGGGGTTCTGCACCGGGTGACCGGGTTTCCCGAGTGGGACGGGTTTCCGTTGCGGGATGCGCTGGTAGGGCGGTTGGGGGTGCCGGTGGTGGTGGACAAGGACACGAATGCGGCGGCGTTGGGGGTTGCGGTGGGGGGTGGCGCCCCCGGACCCGGCGGCGCTGGTGGGTCCGCCGGGGGGTCTTTCGCGTATGTGCACCTTGGTACGGGGCTGGGGGCCGGGCTGGTGATCGGTGGGGGCGTGCATCGGGGGGCCCGTACCGGGGCGGGGGAGTTCGGGCATCAGGTGATTCAGCTGGACGGGCCGGTGTGCGGGTGCGGGAACCGGGGCTGCATCGAGGTGCTGTGTCTGGATGCGGTGCGGCGGGGGGCCGTGGATGAGGCGGCGCGGGTGCTGGGGGCCGGCGCGGCGAATCTGGTGGGGCTGTTGGACATCGACCTTGTGCTGCTGGGTGGGCGTACGGTCGCGGCCCATCAGGAGGCGTTTGTGCGGGGGGTCGGGGCTGTGCTGGAGGAGCGGGCTCGGCGGGAGGGGGCGGGGGTGGGGGTTCCGGTGCGGGTTGCTCCCGGTGGGGCGCGGGGGGTTGCGGAGGGGGCGGCGCAGTTGTTGTTGGCGCCGTTGTTTGGGCGGGGGGAGGGGTGACGGGGCTGGGGGGAGTGTTTTTTCGCCCCCTCCGCCCCTACCCGTCCCGTCCCTGAGTGCTCCGCCCCCAGACCCCCGTATCGCGCTTCGCGCTCGTCCTCAAACGCCGGACGGGCTGAAAAGCCACGAAGGTTCCCGTCCGCCGGGTGAGGGACTTTTTCGGGCCGAACGGGGTGGGCGGCGGTGTGGCGGATCTGCGTCGGGGTGGGGGCGTGGCAGCGTCGCGGGTGCCATTGCCCGGTACCGCCTGACGTTTCCGATCCCGCTTCCTACCGTCCCCGATCGGCCAAAGACCCCTCATGCGACTGCGCAAGTCCCTCCCACTCGCCCTGACCGCAACCGTCACCCTCTCCCCCCTGGCCCTCACCCCCGCCCACGCACTCACCGCCGCCCCACGCCCCACCTGCGCCGCCCCCGAAACCCGGGACTTTCCCATCAAGACCCGGATTCACGGTGGTCCCGCCGCCTACGACGTCGGCGGGGACTTCCGGACCTGGTACATCGACCTCACCAACACCACGGCGCACGACTGCGGTGGCATTCACCCGATCGTCGTGCTCGTGGACGAGAAGCGGGTGTTGCGGCCGGGGCAGGCGCGCCTGGAGTTCTACGAGGGCGAGCGGTCGCATCCGGTGACGTTCGACAAGAGCGACGAGGCCGAGAACGTGGGGGCGTTCGACGACGGGTTCCCGGGGTTCACCGTGGGGCCCGGGCGGACCCTCACCGTGAAGGTGCGCCTCTCCGTGACCTCGGACGCGACCGCACCGAACGACGTCGTCGCGAACGCGGCCGTCGTGCAGCGCCACAACGACGACGGCGACTGGGTGGGCCAGTCCAACGACTACCGGTTCCGCATTGAGGACGAGGACCAGGTCGAGGGCGAGGACGTGCGAGGCCAAGAGGACGGAGGCGCCGGCGTCGGTGCCAGTCCCAGCGCCAGTCCCAGCGCCGGTGCCGGCAGTGGGGACGGTCGTGGCGGGCTCGACCGCGAGGGCGCGCAGACCCCGTCCCCGGACGAGCTGGCGCGCACGGGACCGGGCGAACCGCACCGTCTCGGCGTGGCGGCGGGCCTCGTGCTGTTCGCGATGGGCGCCGCCCTGCTCGCCGCATCCCGCCGGGTGCGATTCCGTCGTCGCTGAACGTCGCTGATCGTTGCTGAGCGCGTCCGCGTCGGCAATCGGCGGGGCTATCCGCTCGGTGGCGCCTGTCTGCGGCGCGCGAACGAGAAGATCGTTGCTGAGCGCGTCCGCGTCGGCAATCGGCGGGGCTATCCGCTCGGCGGCGCCTGTCTGCGGTGCGCGAACGAGGAGATCGTCGCTGGTCGTCGCTGACACCTGAAGCTCGTGGCGCGAATCCGATCTGCGACGATCCCCCCGTGGACTACCCGAACGACCAGGCCCCCGGCGCCCCCGTCCGCTCCGGCATCCCGGAGCACGGCCGTATCCCGAAGTACTACGCGGTGAAGGCGCACATCGCCCTGCTGATCGAGGAGTTGGGTGAGGGGGGCCTCCTTCCCACCGAGCGTGATCTCGCGGAGAAGTACGAGGTCGCCCGCGAGACCGTGCGGCAGGCGCTGCGCGAGCTGCTGCTCGAAGGGAAGCTGCGGCGGCAGGGGCGCGGCACGGTCGTCGCCGGGCCCAAGCTGGAGCAGCCGCTGTCGCTGGCCAGTTACACCGAGGGCGTACGGCGGCAGGGGCGCACCCCGGGCCGTACGCTCATCAGCCTCGACCGCTTTCCCTGCCCGGAGGCGCTCGCCGCCGAGGCCGGGCTCACGCGCGGCGAACCCGTCTGGCACATGGAGCGCGTCCTGCTCGCGGACGACGAGCGGGTGGGGCTGGAGAGCACGTACGTCGCCGTGGCCCGCGTGCCGCATCTCGACCGCGACTTCACGCCCGACTCGTCCTTCTACGCCTACCTCCACGACCGGCTCGGCATCGCGTTCGGCGACGCGGACGAGCGGATCGAGACCGTGCTGGCGACCCCGCGCGAGGCGCTGCTCATCGGTACGCCGCCCGCGTTGCCGATGCTGTTGATCCACCGGGTCTCGCGGGACACGGAGGGGCGGCCGCTGGAGCGGGTGCGGACGCTGTACCGGGGGGATCGCTTCTCCTTCACGGCGCACCTCGGCCACCACCCCGGCGGTTGATTCCAGCCACACTCGGGCGGGCTCCGGCCCGCCCCTTTTTATAACGACAAGATAACGGGTCTAGCCCAAACGTGATGGGCAGTTCACCATCTGGTTGCTGACCGGACCCTTCCGATTCCCCCGTCCCAAGGAGCGTTGCCGCCGTGAGAGTGATAGTCGTCGGAGCCGGTGTGGTGGGCACCCTGCATGCGTGGCATGCGGTGGAGCGCGGCCACGAGGTCGTGCAGATCGAGCGTGAGGCGGAGGCCCGCGGGGCCTCGCTGCGCAACTTCGGGCAGATCTGGGTGAGTGGTCGCGCCGGAGGGGAGGAGCTTGAAACCGCCCTGCGGGCGCGGGAGTTGTGGGAGACGATCGGCGCCCGTGTGCCGGGGCTCGGCTTTCGCGCCAACGGGTCGCTGACACCCGTGCGGGGTGCCCTCGAAGTCGGCGTCGCCGAGGCCGCCTTGGCCCGGCCGGACGCTGCCGCGCGCGGCTACAAGCTGCTGACGGCGGACGAGGCACGCGCCGTGAATCCGGCGCTGCGGGGTGCGTTCGACGCCGCCCTGTACTGCGAGCGCGACGCGGCCGTCGAGCCTCGTACCGCTCAACTCGCCCTCCGAGAGCAGCTGTTGAAGTCCCCGGGCTATACCTTCCTGCCGGGACGCGAGGTCCGTGACGTCGTCGGCGAGCGTGCCGTCCGTGACGATCACGGAGAGGTGCACGACGGAGACGTCGTCGTGTTGTGCACGGGCGCCTGGCTCGGCGGTCTCGTACGGGAGCTGGCGGGGCCCGACCTGCCCGTGCGGCGCGTACGGCTGCAGATGATGCAGACCGATCCGCTCGGCGAACCGCTCACGACCTCGGTCGCCGACGCGGACAGCTTCCGCTACTACCCCGCGTACCGAAGCCCCGCCCTCGACGAACTCGACGCGCGCCGGCCGCAGTCCGCGACCGCCGCCGCGCACCGGATGCAGCTGCTCATGGTGCAGCGCGCGGACGGTGGGCTGACCATCGGCGACACCCACGAGTACGAGCACCCCTTCGCCTTCGACACCCTCGAAGACCCCTACGACCACCTCACCGAGGTCGTCGAGTCCTTCCTCGGGCGGCCGCTGCCGAAGATCCGGCGCCGTTGGGCCGGGGTGTACGCGCAGTGCGTGGACCCGAGCCGGGTCGTGCACCGGCAGCGGGTGCGCGACGGGGTGTGGCTGGTCACCGGGCCCGGCGGGCGCGGGATGACCTGCTCACCCGCCATTGCCGAGACAACCGCCAACGAGCTGGGATGGTGACCGAGTTGAACCGCATACGACTTGTCGTCCTCGACATGGCCGGGACCACCGTCGCCGACGGCGGGCTCGTCGAGCAGGCCTTCGCCGTGGCCGCCGGGGAGCTGGGCGTCGAGCCCGGGTCCGCCGATCACGCCGAGAAACTCGACTACGTCCGGGCCACCATGGGCGAGTCCAAGATCTCCGTCTTCCGGCATCTGTTCGGGGAGGAGGAGCTCGCCCAGCGGGCCAACTCCGCCTTCGAGAAGGCGTACGGGGAACTCGTCGACGGCGGGCGGATCGCGCCCATCGCCGGGGCGCGCGAGGCGATCGAGGAGCTCGTGGAAGCGGGGCGGACGGTCGTGCTCACCACCGGGTTCGCCCGGGTCACCCAGGACGCCATCCTCGACGCCCTCGACTGGCGCGAGCTGGTGCCGCTCACGCTGTGCCCGGCCGACGCGGGGGGCCGGGGGCGGCCGTACCCCGACATGGTGCTGGAGGCCTTTCTGCGGACCAAGGCCGCTGAGGGCGTCCAGCAGGTCGCCGTCGTGGGCGACACCTCGTACGACATGGTCAGCGGTGTACGGGCCGGGGCCGGGGTCGTCGCCGGGGTGCTGACCGGGGCGCATGACGACCGGGCGCTGCGCGCCGCCGGGGCCGGGCAGGTGCTCGGCTCCGTGGTCGCACTGCCCGCCCTGCTCGACGGACACGACCAGCTTGGCGGACACGGTCAGCTCGACGGGGCCGACCTGCTCGACGGAGACGATCAGCTTGGCGGAGACGGCCAGCTTGGCGGACACGATCAGTTCGGCGGACCCGGCCAGGTCGACGGAGCCGGGCGATGAGCAGCGGTATCCGCTTCGACCGGGTGTCCGTCGCGTACGGCGGGACCACCGTGCTCGACTCGCTCGACCTCACCGTCGAGCCCGGCGAGGTGATGGCGCTGCTCGGGCCCTCCGGGTCCGGGAAGACGACCGCGCTGCGGGCCGTCGCCGGGTTCGTGCGGCCCGTCTCCGGGCGGGTGTTCCTCGGCGGGCGGGATGTCACCGACGAGCCGCCGTACCGGCGCGGAGTCGGGATGGTGGTGCAGCAGTACGCGCTCTTCCCGCACATGCGGGTCGCGGAGAACGTGGCCTTCGGCCTCAAGGCGCAGAAGGCCGCCAGGGCCGACATCCCCGGGCGGGTCGCCGAGGCGCTGGAGATGACCGGGATGGCGGAGTACGCGCGACGGTATCCGCGCGAGCTGTCCGGCGGGCAGCAGCAGCGGGTCGCCATCGCGCGGGCCCTCGCCATCCGGCCCGGCGTACTGCTCCTCGACGAGCCGCTGTCCGCGCTGGACGCGCAGCTGCGGTCCGGAATGCTGGCCGAACTCGCCCGGCTGCACCGGGAGTTGCCCGACGTGTCGATCCTGTACGTCACCCATGACCAGGTCGAGGCGCTCACCCTGGCGGACCGGATAGCCGTCATGGACAAGGCGCGGCTGCGGGACTGTGGAACTCCGCGGGAGCTGTACCGCGCGCCGCGGAACGAGTTCCGCCCTCCCGTACGCCGCCGGCCTGGTCACCAAGGCCCCGCACGCGGAGAACGGCAAGAAGCTCCTCGACTTCATGCTCTCCGCCAAGGCCCAGCAGCAGGTCAGCGAGATCGGCGGCGGCTTCTCCGCCCGCAAGGACGTCAAGGCCACCGACGCGAACGCCAACGCCCTGACCAAGCTCATGGACGGCGTCGAGATCTTCGAGCCGGACTGGGCCGACATCGACACGAACCTGACGTCGTACGTCGAGGCCTGGAAGGAAGCCACCGGCAGCTGATGCCTCGACCTCACCGGCACCACGGCCCGCTCCCGCGGCGGGCCCTGGTGCCGTGGCGGTCACACGAGGTCGACAAGGTCCGCGATGGAGTCCACGACCTTGGTCGGCCGGTAGGGGTAGCGATCGACGTCGGATTTGGCCGTCAGTCCGGTGAGCACGAGGAAGGTCTCCATGCCGGCCTCCAGTCCGGCCAGTACGTCCGTGTCCATGCGGTCGCCGATCATGGCGCTGGTCTCCGAGTGCGCTCCGATGGTGTTCAGCGCGGTCCGCATCATCAGCGGATTCGGCTTGCCCACGAAGTACGGCTCCTTGCCGGTCGCCTTGGTGATCAGCGCGGCGACGGATCCGGTCGCCGGGAGGACGCCCTCGGCGGAGGGCCCGGTGTTGTCAGGGTTGGTGGCGATGAAGCGGGCACCGTTGTTGATCAATCGGATGGCCTTGGTCAGAGCCTCGAACGAATAAGTCCGGGTTTCACCCAAAATCACGAAGTCGGGGTCGGAGTCAGTCAGCACGTAACCGGCGTCGTGCAGTGCCGTGGTCAGGCCGGCCTCGCCGATCACGTAGGCGGTGCCGCCGGGATGCTGGTTGTCCAGGAAGCTGGCGGTGGCCAGGGCAGAGGTCCAGATGTTCTCCACCGGCACCTCGAGACCGATCCGGTTCAGCCGGGCGTGGAGGTCACGTGCGGTGTAGATCGAGTTGTTCGTGAGGACCAGGAACGGACGACCCGACTCACGGAGCTTCTTGATGAAGGCGTCCGCGCCGGGCACCGGGACCCCCTCGTGCATCAGCACCCCGTCCATGTCGGTGAGCCACGATTCGATGGGCTTGCGCTCTGTCATGGGTGCGGACTCCTGCCCTGTCTGCCTACGGGGTGACCATGGTATTCACTCATCAGGGTGAAGGCCGTCGGCTGGACCAGGGTCGCACTCCAAGACCAGCGCGATGATCGGCGACCGCATGGACACCGACGTACCAGCGCATGGACACCGACGTACCGGCGCAAGGATGCCGACGTGCCGCCGCGTGGACAAGGACGTGCCGACCGGTCTTGAGGCCGAACCCTGCGCGTCCGAACCACGCGCGTCCAAACCATGCGCGTTCAGACCATTCACAACTCGTACGGAGCAGCCGCGCCCCTCTGAAGATGCGTCCGGCCGCCGCGCGGGGGAGTCTCCTGGTATCTGGAGGTTCACGATGTGCTCATTGCGACTCACTCTCTGTGCCGGGGCGGTGGTCGCGGCCGCGTGCACACCCCTCGCGTACGCGGCTGACGCGGGCGTCTCCGTCACGCCGACGTCCCCGGCCCCCGGCAGCGACATCCAGCTGCGGGCGACGGGCTGCACGGGCGCGGCGGGCACCGCGAAGTCGGCTGCCTTCGTCGCGGACGCGCAGCTCACCGGCCAGGGCAGCGGCGTGCTCGTCGGCGAGACGCGCGTGCCCACCTCGCTCACGCCCGGCACGTACGACATCAAGGTCAGCTGCGATGGCAACGACGGCAAGGCCAAGGGCACGGTCACTGTCGTACCGCAAGGCGGTGCGCGTACGTCCGTGCCCGCCTCGCCGGTCGCGCCCGTGCACGCGGGCGGCGGCGGCACCGCGCACTTCGCCTCGGTGGACGCCCGGGCGACCGGCCCCGGTACCAAGCAGGCGGTGATCGGCCTCGTCCTCGCGAGTGTGGCCGCGGTGGCTGTGGCGGTCCGCAGTACACGCCGGGGCCGCGACAGCCGGGACTGACGTGAGCGACATGTCCGAACGGGAGTGTTCCGCTGGTACCGGGCGTCTGCTGACGGGTATCGCCTGGGTGGTGCTGCTGCTCGGGCTGTGGCTGTGGGGCCGCGAGGTGACCGACGTACGGCAGGGCATAGCGGCGCCGACCACGGGGGACATCGCGGCCGTCGGACGGCCCCCGGAGGTGCGGCTGCCGCCCGCGCTGAAGCCGCTAGGAAACGCGCGGCCGCAGCGCATCGACATCCCGTCGATGGGGGTGCAGGCGCCGGTCGTGGCCCGTGGCCTCGACGCGAAGGGCGCGATCGATCCGCCGCCGTTCGACCAGCCGGGCGTGGTCGGCTGGTACGCCGCCGGGGTGAAACCCGGGGCGGCCGGGACCGCGCTGTTCGTGGGGCACGTCGACACCGAGACCCGGCCCGCGGTCTTCTACAAGCTCAGCGCGGTACGGCCCGGCGAGACGGTCCG
The DNA here is from genome assembly GCF_042894545.1 of Streptomyces sp. NPDC001530. NCBI lineage: Bacteria > Bacillati > Actinomycetota > Actinomycetes > Kitasatosporales > Streptomycetaceae > Streptomyces > Streptomyces sp. NPDC001530. The sequence continues at coordinate 264,308 of NZ_JBIAVS010000007.1, read as the reverse complement.
GGTGATCCGCGACGACGGGACGATCGCCGAGTTCACCGTGGACGACGTCCAGGTGTTCTCGCGTGACGACTTCGACGCCCAACAGGCGTACGGCGTCCGCCACTCGGGGCGGGCCGAGCTGCGGCTCATCACCTGCGGCGGCACGTTCGACCGGGCGAGCCGCACCTATACGGCGAACGTGGTCGTGTCGGCGTATCTCACGGGAACCGGCCTCTGAGGCGCACCGGAAGCGGGGCGTGAGCCGTGCGCGAGCCGTGTGAGCCGTAGGTGGACCGCACCGGGCCCGGTCGACGGCCCGCTCCCCCCGAGACCGCCGACCGGGCTGGTCCTCGACCGCGCGCGCACGGGCTGCGGGAGTAACCCGGCGAGCGGCGCGGGAGGTTCTGGGGCCGTCCGTGGGGGGTGGGCGGACGGCGTAACCGGCCAGGGGCTGGGGCCGTTTGAGGCCAACTGTAGAACGGATGAGCATTCTGGCCTAGAGGGTGTTTGACGCCAAGTCGACAGTCGGTGGCTCTGTGTCATCCACACTGGTAGGGGGTGCTTTATTCAAGCCTTTGGGAAGACCGCGGCGGTCCGCCGCTCAGATCGTCCCGGTCCACCGAGCCGTCGATCACGCCCGTCGCGACCTCGTCGAGCGGCAGCCGGTGCCGGCGCGCGTACTGGCGTAGCGCCATGAAGGCCTGATCGACGCCCGTGCCCCAGCGCTCCGCGAGCATGCCCTTCGCCTGTTCGATGCGGACGCGGCTGGAGAGGGCCATCTGCAGCTGCTCGGCCAGCGTGCGGTACTCCGCGTACACCCGGTGGTTCTGCAGTCCGACGGACGCCGCGTCGGCGAGGACCTGGGCGAGCCGCACGCTCCAGTGGCCCTCGGGTGGCGCGTCGTGCTCGGGGAGGGTGGGCACGAAGACGTTGAGCGCGCCGAGCAGGGTCTCGCGGCGGCGCAGCGGGACCGCGAAGGTCGCGACGATGTCGTGCCGCAGCGCCCGCTCGGTGAAGTCGGGCCAGCGGGAGGCGGCATGGGCGACGCTGATCGAGACGGGCGGGACGGGCCGTCCCGTGCCGTAGCTGTCGATGCAGGGACCGCCGTGGTGCTGGACGGTCAACAGGTCGAGTGCGACGTCCTGTTGGCGACTGCTCACCGCGAGCGACACCGCCTCGCCACCGTTGATCAGCATGATCCCGGCGGCCCGCGCGCCGAGGATCTCCACGCAGTGATCGGACAGGCGCTCCAGATAGCGCCTGGCGTCGAAACCGTCGGACAGCGTGTCCGAGGCCTCCAACAGGGCCGCTGCCAGGAGCGTTTCCCGGGTGCTCAGGTGCATGTGCCCTACCCCGATTCTTTTGCTCCCCCGTACCCCGGCGGTCCCGTCCAGCCGCGCCTACCCGTGGCCCCGGGGCTGTAACAGCTCTCCGACAAGGGTCGGGCGACCTCGTGGGCGGCGCGAGACGTATGTCAGGATTGAGACTTAGGACGGTGCACCCAAGGGGGACCCAAGGGGGAGTTGGATGTACGGCACGAGGGGGGCCGGGGCACGGGCGTCCGTTGCAGTGGCGGGGGCGGCACTGCTGCTCGCGGGGTGTTTCTCCTCCGGGGGCGACAGCGACAAGGGCGACGGCTCCGGTTCCAAGGTCACACAGCAGCCCAAGAATTCGGACCCGTTCTGGGTCAATCCGGAGGGGAACGCGGCCGAGCAGGTCGCCTCCTATGTGAAGGCGGGCAAGGATGACGACGCCGAGCAGATCCGCAAGATAGCCGAGCAGCCGACCGGGGAGTGGATCGGCCCGGAGAACCCGGAGGCGGAGGCGCGCGGCTTCACCGAGGCCGCGGAGAAGGCGGACCGGGATGCGATCCTGGTCCTGTACAACATCCCGCACCGCGACTGCGGGCAGTTCTCGCAGGGCGGCGCCGCGGACGGCAACGCCTACCGGGCCTGGATCGACGGGATCGCCAAGGGCATCGAGGACCGCCCCGCCACGGTGATCCTGGAACCGGACGCGATCCTGCACCTGGTGAACCAGTGCACCCCGGACGAGTTCCACGAGGAGCGCTACGACCTCCTCAAGGGCGCCATCACCAAGCTCAAGTCCCTGAAGAACACCAAGGTGTACCTGGACGCGGGCAATGCCGGCTGGGGCCACCCCGACCAGATCTTCCAGCCGCTCCAGTGGGCGGGCATCGACCAGGCCGACGGCTTCTCCGTCAACGTCTCCAACTTCTACTCGACCAAGGACTCCATCGCGTACGGCAAGCAGCTGTCCGTGAAGGTGGGCAACAAGCCCTTCGTGATCGACACCAGCCGCAACGGCAACGGCCCCTACACGGGCGGCAAGGCCGACGAGAACTGGTGCAATCCGCCGGGCCGCGCGCTGGGCGAGGCCCCGACGACCAAGACCGCCGACCCGCTCGTCGACGCCTACCTCTGGGTCAAGCGGCCCGGCGAGTCGGACGGCACGTGCAAGGGCGGGCCGAAGGCGGGCCAGTGGTGGCCGGAGTACGCGCTGAAGCTGGCCAAGGCCTCCGAGTAGTGGTGCGTACGTGACTGGGGGCGCCCTCCGCCGCACAAGCGGAGGGCGCCCCCAGTCACGTAACTCTCAAAGAATCACGGCACCTTGACCCACTGCGCCTTGCTCGGCGTCCCCTGATCGTCCGTCACGAACAGCATGTACCAGCCGGATTCGACGAGGTTCCGGTTCTTCGGCACCGTCACCGTGATCCCGGTCTTCGTCTTCTTGAAGTCCAGCGCGATGGACTTCTGGTCGACGTCGGTGACGTGGGTGGACGCGCTCGGCCGGATCAGCCGGGCCGTCTTGATGGACGACGCGTGCTGCGAGGTGAACGTCGCCGAGGCGCCCCGGGCGATCGTCTTCGGGCCGCCGGAGAGCGAGGGCCGTGCGTCGCGGAAGAGGTACGGCGGCGTGTAGATCTCGATGCGCTGCTCGAACGTGGCGGGCTTGGTGTTGGCCTTGTCCGCGTAGAGCGAGTTGGAGCCGAAGAACATCACGCGGCCGTCGGGCAGCAGGATCGAGCCCGAGTGGTAGTTGCGGCCCACCAGCGGATCGGCGACCCGGTCGAAGGTGTTCGACTTCGGGTGGTAGATCCGTGCCTGGAGGATGTTGGAGTCGCCGCGGCCGCGGTAGTCCTCGGAGCCGCCGGACACCAGGACGGTGTCGTCGGGCAGGATCGAGGACTGCGGGTAGCGGGTGCCCTTGTCCAGCTCGGGCCCGTCCACGAAGTGCGGGTTGTCCGCCTTCAGGTCGATGAGCCGGGTCTTCTTGCTGGACAGCTTGGACTCGCCGACCCCGCCGCCGCCGATCACCATGTACTTCTCGTCCTGCGCGGGCGGCAGCAGTACCGTGCCGGACGTCTCCATCATGTTCGGGTCGCTGAGGCCCTTGAGCTTGGTGAACTTGTTGCTGGCCAGGTCCCAGACGCCGGGGTCGCGGCCCACGTCGTCGGGGCCGTAACCGGCGTTCGAGCCCGAGTAGAAGAGCTTGCCGTTCTGCATCAGGGAGATCGCCGGATAGGTCGGGAACTGCCGGATGCCCTTGGTGTAGGTCCACTTCTTGGTCTTCGGGTCGAAGACCTCGTTCTTGCCCGGGACCAGCTGGCCGATCTCGTCCAGGCCGGACAACGACAGGATCTTGCCGTCGGACAGCGTGGTGAGCGTCGGGTACCAGCGGGCCTCGTTCATCGGGTCGACCTTGATGTACCTCTCGGCGACCGGATCGAACTCGTACGCGTCCCGGATGCCCTGGAAGTCCTTCTTGTCCAGGGCGAGCTTCTGCGCGATGCCGTACGTGTTGCGGGCGTCCGTGCCGGTCAGGCCCTGGACGCGGTAGTTGTCCTGGGTACCGGTCTCGTACTTCTGGCCGCTCTTCTGCGCCTCGACGTAGATACGGCCGAGGCCCGGGTCGTTGCGCAGGAACTCGCGGGTCGCCGGGTCGAAGACCTTCTTGGCGCGCGGGACGAGCACCGGGTCCTTGGAGACGAACGTCTTGCCGTTCTTCTTGCCGGTGAACTTGGTGCCCGCGGGCAGCGTGATCGGCTTGTCCGGGTTCTCGTTGTGGACGACCATCAGGCCGCCGGCCTTGGTGACGTCACCCTTGAGCGTCTCGTACCGCTTGGTGCCGCCGGCGATCAGCAGATTGCCGTTGGCGAGCTGGGTGTGTCCTGTGCAGAACAGGTCGGCCGGCGTCGGGATCTTCTTGATGGTGCCCTTGACCGGGTCCCAGATCCGCGTGTCGAACTTCTTCGCGTCGAAGTTGTCCTGATTGTTGCCCGAACCCGCGATCAGCAGGACCTTGCCGGTGTGCAGCAGGGCCGCGTGGATCGTGTTGAGGCGGTATTCCTTGGGGAAATCGATGATGTCCCAGTGACCGTTGGCGGCTTTGTACTCCGGCTTGTTGATCGTGTACTGGTGGTACTTGTCCGTCCCGAAGCGATACAGCCACGGCCCGTTCATCCCGGCCAGAGCGAGCACCACCACGCCGGTTATCGCGAGGCGGCGGGCACGGCGGCGGCGGGCACCGTCCTTCACTTCATACCCCTTTTAATGATCAATTTGGCTGTACCTAACGGGCTTTTCCGGCTGGGGGTCTGGGGGCCTGCGGCGGAGCCGCTCATGGGTTCAGCCCCCAGATGAATGCGGCCTTCCCCCAAGGGTGATCTGCATGGTCTGGTCGTTGCTGCCCTGTGCGGCGGCCCACGTCGGCTTGTGCTGCGGCGCGTGCGGGGCGTGCTGCTCCTGCTGCGGCACGGAGGCCTGCGGAGGAAGGGCGGCTGCTTCGGGCGGCGCCGCCGGCTTCTTCCGGTCCTGGCGCATGGACCAGCGCCAGGCGAAGATCGGCGAGGCGGTGATCAGCAGGGCGAACGACGCCCAGGTGATCATCGCCGGGTGGGAGTGCCCGAGCAGGAAACCGGCGGTGATCGAGCCGGCGAAGACCAGAATGAAGAACAGGTGGATCCGGAAGGTCCCGAACAGCGTGTCGGGGCTCGCCGAATCGCCCTTGGGCGTCACCACGAACTTGCTCTTGCGGCGCAGCACGGCGTCCATCAGGGACCGGGCGTAGATGGGCGCGGAAAGCGCGGACATCATCATGCCGGCCACGCCGCCGGAGCCCTCCGGCTCGTGCGGGGAGACGTTGTGCCGGCGGTTCCAGATGTACAGGCCGATCTGCAGCGCGGACGCGTTGCCGTACAGCATCAGCCAGACCGTCGGGTCGATGTTCACACCCGATGCGCCCAGGCCCAGGAACAGCGCGCAACTCAGCGCCGCGAGGATCCAGTTCAGGGCGGACATCGGGTAGAAGATGATCATCATCGTGTAGTTGAAGAGCTTGCCCGGCGGCAGCGAGAACCAGCCCTTCCAGTACTGCTTGAGGATCGTCTCGTACGTCCCCCGGGACCAGCGCAGCTGCTGGGTGAAGAAGTCCGTCCAGGCGTTCGGGCCCTCGCCGACCGCGAGCACGTCCGGGGTGTAGACCGAGCGCCACTTCTTGCCCGTGGCCGGGTTCTTGTGGCGGTGGATCTCGAAGCCGGTCGCCATGTCCTCGGTGATCGAGTCGTACAGACCGCCGATCTGCTTCAGCGCCTTGATGCGTACGGCGTTGGAGGTGCCCACGAACATCGGCGCGCCGTAGGCGTTGCCGGCGCGCTGGATCAGCGCGTGGAAGAGGAACTGCTGGGATTCGGCGGCCTTGGTGATGGGGTTGTCGTAGTTGCCGTACACCTGCGGGCCGATGACGAAGCCGACGTCCGGGTCGCGGAAGAAGCCGAGCATCCGCTCCAGGTAGTTGGGCAGCGGCACATGGTCGGTGTCGACCGAGGCGAAGTAGTCGTAGTCGTCGCCGTGGGCTTCCAGCCAGGCGTTGTAATTGCCGTGCTTGGTCTTGGCGCGGTGCGGGCCCTTGGCCTGGTTCCACTTCGCGACGCCCTTGCGGGAGAAGTGGTGCACGCCCAGACGCGCGCACACCTCCTTGACCTCCGGGTCGTCGCCCTCATCCAGCAGCCAGACGTGCAGAAGGCCCCGGTGGCGCAGCTTGACGGCCGCCTCCAGGGTCTTCGTCACCATGGCGAGGGGCTCCTTGCCGGGCACGAAGGAGGTGAGGAAGGCCACTCTGGTGCCGGTCTCGGGCACCACCGGGATGGGGTCGCGGGCGACCAGGGTCGCGTGCGCGTTCGACAGCACGTTCATGCAGCGGAAGAACTCGATCAGACCGATCGAGACGAGCATCACGATGTCGAGCGCCGGCAGGAAGTCGTAGGCCGGATACTCCCGTTCGGTCCAGTGCTCGGGCTGGAGCAGCCAGCCGAGCAGGATCAGCGAGAGCAGCGGTGCGGCGCCCAGCATGAGGGCGGCCCTGATGCGGTGCGGCTCCTGCGACAGCAGTGAGCGGTACTGCACTTTGTACGGCTTGCCCGGGTCCGGCTGGGTGAGGGGGCCGGCGAGTCGGCTGTAGTGCTCGTAGTCGTATCTCGGCAGGCTCTTCTTGATCCTGCGGAAGCCACCGGTCCGGTGCGATGGCACGCGGAGCTGGGTCGTCTCTGACGGGTCGAAGTTCTGCCGGGCGCCCGTCGGCGTCGACGTCATGAGTCCATCCCCCCGCACGCACGGTCGGTGCGTGTTCGTCGGTTCCTGTCGCCCGCTCGGGTCCCCCTCGACCGTCCCGGGCGCATCACTGGCAGGCCAGCGTCACCACATCATCCACACCATATAGACATGGAACGACGACCTTCCGGTTGCATGATGCCCCCCTCGACATCGATTCATGAACGGGGCCCCCAACCCCCCATGGCAGCAACCGCTTGCCCCCAACTGCCAGATATCGACAGTCCCTTGAAGCCCAGGGTTCTACGCCGTTCAGCATGATCGCAAGATGCGAAACGCGGTGTTAACCGGTCATACGCGCTCATTGGGACGTGTGTACGACGTTGGGGCCGATGCGCACCGGCCGTGGTGCCGGCGCGCACCCGGCCGTGGTGCCGGTACGGCGAAGGGGCCCCCGCTGCTGCGAGGGCCCCTTCGGTCGGTGCGCCGCCAGGGACTCGAACCCCGGACCCGCTGATTAAGAGTCAGCTGCTCTAACCAACTGAGCTAGCGGCGCCCGCTGACCCGAGAACTCTACCCGACCGGGAGGGGTGCTCCCGACCACCGAGGAGGGCTCCCGACCAGGTCGGAGGGGTCCCGGACCAGGGCGAAGAGGTCCCCGTACATCATTCGGACCGTCAACATGCGACACCGGAGGACAGTTGAGAAACTGACGACTGTGCAGAACTGCGGACATTTCCACCTGGAGTGTGAGGGGATTCGCATGGAGACTCCGGTATTCGAGGAATTCGATCCCGCGAGCGACTGCGACTGCCCCGGATGCGTTCACTGGCGACGCGTCATGCCGTATTCCTCACTTTCGGGGCCCTTCGGCCATCCGGCGGCCCTCCCCCAAGCTCTCGGCTTCGCTCGAGCAGGGGGTACCCCCATGGCGCTCGTCCTCGCCGCGGCGGCGGGCACCGTCCTCGGCGCGGGCCAGTCGATGCCGGCGGTCGCGGCCGCGCACGGACCCGCCCAGCCGGGCGTTCCCGCAGGTGACGAGCCCGACACCCCGCAGGGCGGCAAGGCCCCGCTGCACGGCCCCGGGGGGAAACCGTCGAGCCACGGGAAGCCGGGGGCCGGGGTCAAGATGCCCAGGACCACCCGGGCCGCGATCATCAAGCGGGCCAAGACATGGGTCGCCGCGCAGGTGCCGTACAGCTTGTACGCCTACTGGTCGGACGGCTACCGGCAGGACTGCTCCGGCTTTGTCTCGATGGCCTGGAACCTGCCGGGAAACGAATGGACGGGCAGCCTGAGCGGCTACGGCGTGCGGATTTCCCGCGATCAGCTGCAACCCGGCGACATTCTTCTCTTCCACAATCCGGCGGACCCCGAGAACGGCTCGCACGTCGTCATCTTCGGCGGCTGGGCGGACTACACGCACACCTATTACCTCGCGTACGAGCAGACCCGCCCGCACACCCGGAAACAGGCCACCCCGTACGCCTACTGGAGCAACTCGGACCGCTATGTGGCGTACCGCTACAAAGGGCTGACCGAGGGCACGAGCGGCGCGAGCGCGTCCTCGCCGGACGTGAAGACCACCCGCTACCCGGGGGCCGCGTACGTCGGTCCCGGCGCGAACAGCGCCTACGTCACCCAGTTGGGCCGTCTCCTCGTGGACCGGGGCGCGGGCCGCTTCTACGCCTCGGGCCCGGGGCCGCGCTGGTCGGACGCGGACCGGCGGGCCACCCAGGCGTTCCAGCGGGCGCAGGGCTGGACCGGGGCGGACGCGGACGGGGTGCCGGGGCCCGAGACGTGGTCGTACCTGGTGGGGAAGAAAGGGAAGGACATTCCGGGCGCGGGTGGCCCGGCGGCGGGCAGCCCGGGGTCGAAGGGGTCCAGCGCGCCGGGTGCCTCCTCGCACGGGGTGCCCAGCTATCCGGGGCGCGCGATGTTCCGGCCGGGCGCGCACAACGAATACGTCACCCGGCTCGGAAAGCAGCTGGTCAAGAAGGGGTTCGGCAAGTACTACACGACGGAACCCGGGCCGCGCTGGGGCGAGGCGGACCGGCGCAACGTCGAGGCGTTCCAGCGGTCCCAGGGCTGGCGCGGCGGCGCGGCGGACGGTTGTCCGGGGCCGGAGACGTGGCGACGGCTCTTCTCCTGAGCCCATCCCGGATTCCGGATTCAGGGTTCCGGGATCCGATTTCTGAGCTCTGAATTCCGAGCTCTGAGTTATGAGTTCTTACGAATCTTCCAGGCGCGGAGGCATGGAGGCACGTATGAGTACGACGACTTCACACACCCCGGAGTCCGAAGGGGCAGGGGCAGGGGCAGGGGCAGAGGCAGAGGCAGGGGTATCGGCATCGGCATCGGAGGGCGGCGGTACGCGGTCCGCTCGGCTCATCCAGAACGAGGCGACCACCGAGATCCCCGTCCATCTGCTCTTCCGCGATGACCCCGAGCCCGTCTCGGTGCCGCTCGCGCCCGCCGTCGTCGGCCGGCGGCGCGGCACCGGCGAGCAGCCGCGGATCCGGCGGCCCGCACCCGGCAGGGTCCCGCGCCCGGTGCCGGAGGTCGATCCCGAACTGGTGGAGCACCCCGCCCGGGTGCTGCCCGGAGTGGCGGGAGTGCTGGCCGGGGCCTGTGGTGTGGCCGGATGTGTGCTCACCTCGTGGTGGGCGGGCGTGCTGCCCCCTCCGGTCCTGGCGGCACTGGAGGTTCCGGGGGCGCCGGTCGCCGGGCTCGGGCCCGCGCAGTGGGCGGCGTACGCCGGGTCCGGGGCGCTCGGCCTGTTCGGCTTCAGCGGTCTCGCCCGCGGCCGGACCGGACGGGCCTGGGTGCTCGGCCTGTTCGGGCGCTACCGCGGCACGGTCCGGCGCACCGGGCTGATGTGGGTCAACCCGTTCATGCTGCGCCGCCGGGTCGATGTACGCCTGCGGCACTGGCGCAGTGAGCCGATGTCCGTGGTCGACGCGAACGGGGTCGCGCTGCGGGTGGTCGTGCTCGTCGTCTGGCGCATCAAGGACACCGCGCGCGCCACGCTCGGGGTCGAGGACCACCAGACGTATCTGCGGGAGTGTGTGGAGGCGGCGCTCTCGCGGGTGCTCTCGCAACTGCCGGCCGAGGTGCCGCCCGCGGTCGTCAAGGACGTGACGCTGCGCAACACGGACGCGGTCGGCGAGGCGCTGACGCGGCTGGTCGCGGCCGACACGGCGCCGGTCGGGCTCGAGGTGTTCTCGGCGCAGCCGACCCGGATCGAGTACGCGCCCGAGGTGGCCGCCGTGATGCAGCGCCGGCGGATCGCGGCGCTGGACGCCCAGCACCGGGACACCGTGCTGAGCTCGGTCGTCGACTCGGTCGAGGACACGGTGACGCGGCTGACCATGCGGGGGCTCGTCGAGCTGGACGACTACGAGCGCAAGGCGTTGGTGAAGGACCTGACGGTGGCGTTCTATACGGGGCGCAAACCGGACGGGGCGTGAGAGGCGCGCTACCGGAATGCCGCTCCGCGATGGGTATGGACACGCCTTTTGATATGGACACAGCCAACTACCCGCAATAATCTGGGACTTGGTCTAGACCTGAACGTCGCGCGCACAGCTCACGAGAACTTCCCCCACGTCCTCCAGGAGCGGCAGTATGCGCAAAGCCAAGTTCTACGCGGCCGCGCTCGGCCTCGTCACCGTGGGCACCTTCGTGCTCTCGACCGGCGGTGCCAGCGCCCACGGCTATACCGACCAGCCCCTCAGCCGGCAGAAGATGTGTGCCGCCAACGGCGGCACCGTCGCCAACTGCGGTGACATCCAGTGGGAGCCGCAGAGCGTCGAGGGCCCGAAGGGCTTCCCCGCGGCCGGTCCCGCCGACGGCCGGATCTGTTCCGCGAACCACACCAACTTCAGCCAGCTCGACCAGCCCAAGACCCCTTCGGGCACGGCCTGGCCGACGACCAGGGTCACGAGCGGCCAGAGCTACAGCTTCCGCTGGCAGTTCACGGCCGTGCACGCCACGACCGACTTCAAGTACTTCATCACCAAGGCCGGCTGGAACCAGAACCACGCGCTGACCCGCGCGGACCTGGAGACCACCCCGTTCCTGACGGTCCCCTACAACGGGCAGCGCCCGCCGTCCACGTTCTCGCACACCGGCACGCTGCCGACCGGCAGGAGCGGACACCACGTCATCCTCGGCGTGTGGACGATCGCCGACACGGCGAACGCGTTCTACTCGTGCGCGGACGTCACGTTCTGAGCCGCACACTTCTGAGCCTCCCTTGAGGCGCGGGCGCGTCCGGCGCGGGTATGTTCCCCGCACGTCGACATGACCATGACGGCGTGCGGGGAGCAAGTGCCGACCATCGGGGGACCGAGATGGATGTCTTCTTCTACGCCGTGCCCGGACTGATCATGGCCGTGGCGATCTTCATGGCGGTCAAGGTGATCCGCCGCTCGCTGGAGCTGCGGAGTGCCTGGAACAGCGGGCTGACCGCCGAGGCGCGCTGTCTGCGCTCGTACACCACGACCAGCGGCGGCGGTGGCGACAGCTCCGTCACCACGACGCTGCATCACGTCTACGAGTACACGACGCGCGACGGCCGCCCGGTCCGCTTCGAGGAGGCGAACGGCCCCTCGACCGTCGTCGAGGGCGACATCGTCACCGTGCACTACGCGGCCGAGCGCCCCGAGAAGGCCACCGCGCACGCGCCGAGCCCGGTCAAGGCCGCCGCGAGCACCATCGGCTTCCTGATGTTCTTCGGCGTGATCATCGCGTTCTGCGTCGGCTTCATGGTCACGTACCACGAGGTCTTCGCGACGAACGACGCGTTCGTCGGCGGGATCTAGTCCGTACGGCGGGTACCGCGCACGCCGCCACTCTCCTCATCTGACGGTACGTCAATTATCGTGCGGCCCCATGGGGTCCATGAGGCGCACCGTCGCGGAGCTCGTACAGGAACGGTGGGGCGACCACCGCCCCGGGCTGTGGTTCGAGGGGCGGGTGCTGAGCCACCACCGGGTGGCGGCGGGCGCGGCGGCGCGGGCGGCGCTGCTCGCCGACCTGCTGCCGCCCGGCGCCGAACCGCACGTCGGGGTGCTGCTCGACAACACCCCCGAGTATCCGATGTGGTTGAGCGCGGCCACCCTCGCCGGTGCCGCCGTCGCCGGGATCAATCCGACCCGGCGCGGCCCCGAACTGGCCCGCGACATCCTGCACACCGAGTGCCGCGTCCTGATCACCGAGCGGGCCCATCTGCCCCTCCTCGACGGCCTCGAACTCCCCGGCGTACGTGTCCTGGTGACCGACACGGACGCCTACGCCGACCTCCTCACGTCGTACGAGGGCGCGAAGCCGGACGCGTCGGCGGCGACCCCCGACGCGCGCCTCCTCCTCTACTTCACCTCCGGTTCGACCGGCGCCCCCAAGGCCGCGATCTGCACCCAGGGCAGGCTCGCCGCCGCCGGGCAGTCGCTCGTCGACCATTTCGGGGTGCGCCCGGACGACACGCACTACATCTGCATGCCGATGTTCCACGGCAACGCGGTGATCGCCGACTGGGCGCCCGCGCTGGCGGCGGGCGCGACGGTCGCGCTGCGGCGGCGGTTCTCCGCGTCGGGGTTCCTCGCCGACGTACGGGCCAGCGGGGCCACGTACTTCACCTACGTCGGCCGAGCGGTGCAGTACCTGCTGGCCACGCCCGCCCGCCCCGACGACCGCGACAACCCGCTGCGGATGGGCTTCGGCACGGAGGCCGGCGCGGTCGACGCGGCCGCCTTCGAGGAGCGCTTCGGGGTGCGCCTGGTGGAGGGGTACGGCTCCTCGGAGGGCGGCGCGGCCATCCAGCGGGCGCCCGGCACCCCGGCCGGGGCGATCGGACGGGCCGCGCCCGGCGACGACCTCGCGGTGGTCGACCCGGCCACGCGCCGCGAGTGCCCGCCCGCCGACTTCACCGAGGACGGCCGCCTCCTCAACGGGGTGGACGCCATAGGGGAGTTGGTGAACCGCGGCCGCAACCCCTTCGAGGGCTACTGGCGCAACCCGGCCGCCGACGCCGCCCGGCGGCGCGACGGCTGGTACTGGACCGGTGACCTCTTCTACCGCGACGCCGACGGGTTCCTGTACTTCGCGGGCCGCACCGACGACCGCCTCCGCGTCGACAGCGAGAACCTCGCCGCCGCGATGATCGAGAACATCCTCGCCCGGTACGCGGACGCCGCCGCCGTGGCGGTGTACGCGGTGCCGGATCCCGTGGCCGGGGACCAGGTGATGGCGACGCTGGCCCTGAAGACGGAGGTCTCCTTCGATCCGCTGTCCTTCGGCGAATTCCTGCTGTCCCAGCCCGACTTGGGGACCAAGATGGCGCCCCGCTTCGTGCGGATCGTGGAGCGGATGCCCGTCACCGCCACCAACAAGATCCACCGGGTGGGGCTGCGGCGGGAGGGCTTCCGGTGCCCGGATCCGGTGTGGTGGCGGCCACCGGGGGAGTGCGCGTACCGGAGGCTGGGGGAGGCCGACGTCGAGGGGCTGCTGGCCGAGTACCGGGCCAGGGGCCGGGAGGAGCTGCTCGCGAGGTAGGGCTGGGCCTACCTCCACCGCGCCCGCTGCTCGTATGGTCCGGGGCGCCGGGCGCCGCCTACCGTGGCCATGGTCGCCGGGTTCGCCTCGTCCGGCGTGGTGGCGCCGTGGCTGGGCTTCACCGCCGCGTTCCTGGTGGACGCGGTGAGCTTCCTCGCGTGCGCGGGAGCGGTGGCCTGGCTGCCGGGGGTGACGCGGACGGCCGAGCCGATCGCCGATGGTGAACCCGGAGAGCGGAAGGGCGTGTTTGGGACGGCGACGGCGCTGACCGCCGTGCCCGTGCTCGGGCTGATGGTGTGTCTGCGAGGGATCGACGCGCTCGGCTCCTCCTCGCACAACGCGGCCCTGCCCGTCTATTCGAGCGCGCTGGACCCGGACGATCCGGCGGCGTTCGTCAGCCGTTTCTGGCTGTTCTGGGCGCTGGGCAACGCACTGGCGCAGCAGGTCCTCCAGCGCTGGACCAAACGCACCGGCCGGTCCGTCGGAGCGCTCGGCTTCGGCCTGGGCACCGTGGTCATGTCGTCCGCGTTTATCCTCGGCTTCGACAGGTTCCCGATGGCGGCGCCGATCGGGAGCGCGCCGGCCGCGGGCGCGGCGGACGGGCTCACCGAGGTGTCGTACACCTCGCATCTGCAGACCCTGCCGGAGACCCTGCGCGGCCATGCCTTCGGCCTGTCGGCCACCGTCGAGAACCTCGGCTTCGGGCTCGGCATGATCGCCGTGTCGGCGGCCCTCGAATCGTTCTCGGCGCTCACCGTCGTGGCCTGGTCCCACAGGGTAGCCATCGTCGTCGCGGGGATCTACCTGCTGCGGTTGTACGCCCTCCGGGGAGCCGACGCGGAGGGGGCGAGTGGTGCGTCCATCGATCGTCGGGACGGCGCTGGGGTTTCCGGGAGCTGACACGCCCGGCGCGTACTGGCGGGACATCCGGGCCGACCCGGAGGACCGCTGCCGTCTGGCGAACATGTACGGCATCACGGAGACCACGGTCCACACGACCGCGACGACGGTCACCCGGCGCGAGGCCCTGGCAGCCTCCCGCTCGGTGGGCCGCCCGCAGCCCGGCCGGGAGGAGATCCTCGGCGTCCCCGTCCGCCCCGACGAGCACTTCTTCGAGCTCGGCGGGAACTCCCTCTGCGCCCTCCGCCTCGGCACCGCCCTGCGCGCCCGCGGCCTGCCCCCGCTGCGGCTGCTGACACGACTCCGACGGTCCGCGCCCTGTCGGACGTACGGGGACATGCGTGAAGGCCCCCCACTGCTGTGGAGGGCCTTCACCAAGGTGCGCCGCCAGGGACTCGAACCCCGGACCCGCTGATTAAGAGTCAGCTGCTCTAACCAACTGAGCTAGCGGCGCATGACTCCCGCCTCCCGCTCTCGCGGTCGGCGACATAAGAAATACTACCTGGTCCGGAGGGGTGCTCCTGACCACCCGCGGTGTCCTAGATCGCGAGGGACAGGAGGACCGGCGTCGCCCCACGGTTCAGCGTGTCCGCGGCCTGGCGGAGCCGGTGGGCGTGCTCGACCGGCAGGGACAGGGCGAGGCAGCCGACGGAGGAGCCCGCCGTGATGGGGACGGCGGCGCAGACCGTGCCGACCGCGTATTCCTGGAGGTCGAGCACCGGCACGGTGGGCGGCTGGGCCTCCAGGCGGGACAGCAGGAGCCGCTCGCTGGTGATGGTGCGCGAGGTGAGGCGGGCCATCTTGTGGCGGGCGAGGTGGTCGCGGCGGCCGTTGTGGTCGAGCTGGCCGAGCAGGCTCTTGCCGGCCGCGCTGGCGTGGGCGGCGGAGCGGAAGTCGACCCACTCGTTGACCGCGGGGGTCGAGGGGCTCGCGGCGCACTGGGTGACGTGCACCTCACCGTCGATGTAGCGGCTGATGTAGATCGCGGCGCCGACCGAGTCACGCAGCCGGTCGATGGTCTGCTGGAGTTTCTCGCGCAGCGCCTGGTCGCGGCCGTGCGCGGACCCGAGCCGGCTGAGGGCCGCCCCGGTCACGTACGCACCGTCGGCGATCTGCTCGACGTAGCCCTCCCGGCGCAGCATCCGCAGGAGCGTGGTCAGGCGCTCCGTGCCGAGGCGGGTCTGGCGGGCGAGTTCGGCGTCGGTGACGCCGGTGGAGTGCCGCGACACTGTCTCCAGGACGCGGAGGGCGTCCTGGGCCGAGTGGTACGGCGCGGTCGGCTCGTGCATCAGCGCCACGGTTTCCCCCTGCGCTTCATGGGCCCGGCTCAAACAAGACACAGCCCGGGGTACCGGGCTCCCTCCACGATAACCATCAAAGAGCGTGCTGTGAGCGTCCGTTGACGAGATTCATGGCGCGTTCCACTCCTCTCAACAGCGGCGCGCCACCGTGGCATATGCCAAAGTCATGGCGCACAGGGCATGCCACACGGGCCGGGCCTCGCACCTTGCCGGCCCGGCCCGCATGCACGCGTCGTAGTCAAAGAACCGCGCTGAGGAATTCCCGGGTCCTGTCGTGCTCGGGATCACTGAAGATCTTCTCCGGTGAGCCGGCCTCGATGACGCGGCCGGAATCGAACATCAGGACCTGGTCGGAGATGTCCCTGGCGAAATTCATCTCGTGGGTCACACAGAGCATCGTGATGTCGGTGGTGCGGGCGATGTCACGGAGGACGTCGAGGACACCCGCGACCAGCTCGGGGTCGAGCGCGGACGTCACCTCGTCGAGGAGCAGCACCTGCGGCCGCATCGCCAGCGCCCGGGCGATGGCCACCCGCTGCTGCTGACCGCCGGACAGCCGGCTCGGGCGCTCGTCGCACTTGTCGGCGAGGCCCACCAGGTCGAGCAGTTCGCGGGCCCGTGCCTCGGCCTCGTCCTTGGACAGGCCGAGGACGGTGACGGGTGCCTCGGTGATGTTCCTGAGCACGCTCATGTTCGGGAACAGGTTGAACTGCTGGAAGACCATTCCGATCTTCTTGCGGACCTCCCGGATCTGCTTCTCGTCCGCCGGGAAGAGCCGGTCCCCGGCGACTGTGATCGTCCCCTCGTCCGGCTGGGCCAGGGTCATCAGCAGCCGCAGGATCGTCGTCTTGCCCGAGCCGGACGGGCCGATCAGTGTGACGTGCTTGCCGGAGTCGACGCGGAAGTCGAGCCCGTCGAGCACGGTGTTGTCCCCGAAGCGCTTGGTGACCTTGTCGAAACGGATCAGCTCGGCACCGTCCACCGGGGGATTGGCGTGCAGGTCTTTCACGGGATTGGTGTCAGCGGACAAGACGTCGCTCCAGGGCTCGCAGAAGGAGGGAAGCCGGATAGGAAATGAGGATGAAGGCCACACCGATGACCGTGAGCGGCTCGGTGAACTGGAAGTGCTGCTGGCTGTACAGCCGCGCCTCACCGAGCATGTCCAGCACGGTGATCGCCATCAGCATCGGGGTGTCCTTGAGCATCGCGATGACGTAGTTGCCGAGCGCGGGCACCACGCGGCGGATCGCCTGCGGCAGGATCACCGCGCTCCAGGTGCGCCGCACGGGCAGGCTGAGCGCCGTGGCCGCTTCCCACTGGCCGGCGGGCACCGCCTCGATGCCGGCCCGGTAGACCTGCATCGTGTACGTCGAGTAGTGCAGCCCGATCGCGACGACACCGGTGGTCAGCGCGGAGAACGTGATGTTCCACTCGGGCAGCACGTAGAAGAGGAAGAACAGCTGCACCAGCAGCGGGGTGTTCCTGATGAACTCGGTGGCGACCCCGATCGGCCAGCGCACCCACCGCGTCGGCGTCCGCATCAGCAGCGCCCACACCAGCCCGAGGGCGAACGAGATCAGCGAACCGAGGGCCAGCGCCTGCAGGGTGACCAGCAGCCCGTCCCAGAAATGCGGCATGAAGTCACCGACGGCGCTCCAGTCCCACTTCATGCGGCACCTCCGCTCGCGGCTCCCACGCCGGTCGTTTGCGCGCGCTTGAGCTCACGCGCCGCCGACTCCGTCCCGGGGTCCTTGCCGAGCCCGGCCTTCAGTCGCTTCTCCAGACCGCGCATCAGCCGCGTGAGCAGGAAGGCGATGACGAAGTAGATGAGCAGGACGTACGTGTAGATCTCCGCGCTCTGCTGCAGCGCGAGCCGCACCAGATTGCCGCTGAACGCCAGATCGCCCATGCCCATGATGGAGACCAGCGCCGTGCCCTTGAGCAGCTCGATCAGCAGGTTGCAGAACGAGGGGATCATCTCGGGCACCGCCTGCGGCAGCAGGATCAGCCGCATCCGCTGCCAGGGCGTGAAGCTGAGCGCGATGCCGCCCTCGCGCTGCGCCGGGTCGACCGCGTTCAGGGCGCCGCGCACGATCTCGGCGCCGTACGCCCCGTACGTCAGGCCCAGCGCCAGCGTGCCCGCCCACATCGGGACGAGCTGCCAGCCGAAGGCGAGCGGCAGCACGAAGTACACCCAGAAGATCATGATCAGCGCGGAGGTGCCGCGGAACACCTCGGTGTAGCAGCCCGCGAGGAAGCGGACGATCCACCGCCGCGAGGTGCGCGCGATACCGATCGCGAAGGAGACGGCACCGGCCAACAGGGCGCTGAAGAACAGTAGTTGGAGGGTGGTCCAGACCCCTTTGAGGACGAGTTCCCAGAGTCCCGAAGTCATTCGCGGCACAGCTCCTTCGCGGTCATGTCGGTCATCTCGGCCCGGGTGAAGCCGAACGGCCGCAGGATGCGGAACAGTTCGCCGCTGGCCTTCAGCTTCCTGAGCTCCGCGTTGAAGGCGTCCCGCAGCTTCGTCTCGGGTGAGCGGAACGCGAAGCCGCCCCCGTCGACGTGCGGTTTCCCCTTCACCAGGGGCGCGAAGGGCTTGGTGCTCTCGGCCTTGCGGGACTTCTTGACCACCTCGCGCGCGGTGAGCGCGGTCCCCGCGAAGACGTCGGCGCGCCCCGCCTCGACGGCGTTCAGCCCGGCCACCTGATCCGGCACGATCAGGATGTCGCTCTCCTTGTACCCGGCTTCGACGGCGTACTGGATCTCGGCGTACCCCGTGCCGGTGGCGAACTTGGCCTTCTTCTCGACGACGTCCTTGTAGTCGTGCAGCCCCTTCGGATTGCCCTTGCGCACGATGAACGCGTCCAGCATCTGATAGTCCGGGTCCGCGAAGATGACCTGCTCACAGCGCTCGGGGTTGATGTACATCCCGGCGGACACGACGTCGAACTGCTGCGAGTTGAGCCCGGGAATGAGCGAGCCGAACTCGGTCGGGACCGGCTGGACGCGATCGACCCCCAGCCGCTTGAAGACGACCTTCGCGAGCTCGGGCGCCTCCCCGGTCAGCTCGCCGTTCTTGTCGATGTAGCCGAAGGGGATCTCACCCGCGATACCGAGCCGCACGACGCCCTGCGCCTTCAGCCGTTCGAGCAGATCACCGCCGTCCGTACCGGCCGCCGTGGCGACGCGGCTGCAGCCCGCGGCGCCCAGTGCGCCGACGGCACCGAGCGCGGAGGCGCCGGCGAGCAGCGACCGCCGGGCCGGACCTCGTTTCTTTGCGTCGTTCCCAAGTGGTGGAGCCATGGGCGCGCGGCTACCCGAGAGCATGCGATGTATTCGGATCGATTTGAGCCCCGCGTGGTGCCGAGGCCCCCTTGACCCCGGCGGGACCATGGAATGCATGGCCGATCGCTATATCGAAGTCTCCCTGGTCAAGCGGGGAATCCACTGCACGGCAAAACTGCTCGACGACCGGGCGCCGATCACCTGCGCGGCGGTCTGGGACGCGCTTCCGCTGGGCGGCGACGTCTACCACGCGAAATACGCGCGCAATGAGATCTACGCTCTTTTCCCGCCTTTCGCGACATCGGAGCCGCCACTGGAAAATCCGACAGTTACCCCGATCCCGGGAGATCTCTGTTATTTCTCCTTCGCGGGTACGGAATTGGGCACGCAGGCGTACGGATACGACCGCGCGCTCGGCGCGGGGACGACGGTGGTGGACCTGGCGCTGTTCTACGAGCGCAACAACCTGCTGCTCAACGGAGACGTGGGCTGGGTGCCGGGCATCGTGTGGGGCCAGGTGGTCGAGGGCCTCGACGCGATGGCCGAGGCCTGCAACGACCTGTGGCGGTCGGGTGCGCTGGGGGAGACGCTCAGCTTCCGGCGACGCTAGGGCGTCGCGGCGAGGCTTGGGCGTCACGGCGACGCTAGGCGCCACGGCGAGGCTAGGGCGACGCGGCGAGGCTAGGGCGTGGCTGCCGGCGTCGGGGGAGTCACTCCGGCGGCTCCCGCCTCGTACAACGCGTGCGCCGTCCGCAGGACGAGGTCGTCGCGGTGCCGGGCGGCCACGATCTGCAGGCCCACCGGGAGGCCGTCCGCGGCCACCCCGACGGGGACCGTCGCCGCGGGCTGCTGCGTCATGTTGAAGGGGTACGTGAACGGGGTCCAGCTCGTCCAACGGCGCTGGCCGGAGCCGGGCGGGACCTCCGAGCCCGCCTCGAAGGCCGTCAGCGGCAGGGTGGGCGTGACCAGCAGGTCGTACGACGTGTGGAAGCGTCCCATCCGCCGCCCGAGCTCCATGCGGACGTCCACCGCGGCGAGATAGTCCAGCGCGCCGAAGCGGGCGCCGAGACCGCAGATCTCGCGCAGGCCCGGGTCGAGCAACTCCCGCTGATGGGGCCCGAAGCGCTGCGTCAGGCGGGCCGCACCGCTGAACCAGAGCGTGTGGAAGGCGTCCACCGGGTCGGTGAGGTCGGGGTCGGCCTCGGTGACATACGCGCCGAGGCCCGCGAGCCGCTCCACCGCTCGCCGCACCGCCGCCGCGACCGCCGGGCGGACCGCGACCTGCCCGCCCAGCGAGGGCGAGTACGCGACCCGCAGCCCCCGCACCCCGCCCTCCAGCGCCTCCACGAAGGACCCGTCGACCGGCCCGAGCGCGGACCAGTCCCGTGCGTCGGGGCCGCTGATCACGTCCATCATCAGCGCCGCGTCGGCGGCGTCCCGCGTCATCGGTCCCACGTGCGAGAGCGTCCCGAAGGCGCTCGCGGGATACAGCGGCACCCTCCCGTACGTCGGCTTCAGTCCGAAGATCCCGCAGAAGGCGGCCGGGATGCGGATGCTGCCGCCGCCGTCCGTGCCGAGGGACAGCGGGCCCGCGCCCAGCGCCACTGCCGCCGCGCTGCCGCCGCTGGAGCCGCCCGCCGTGCGCGAGACGTCGTAGGGATTGCGCGTCACCCCCGACAGCGGCGAGTCCGTGACGCCCTTCCAGCCGAACTCGGGCGTCGTCGTCTTGCCGAGGAAGACGGCACCATGCTCGCGCAGCCGGGCCACGGACGGCGCGTCCTCCTCCCAACGGCCCTGTGGATTCACGGTCTTGGAGCCGCGCAGGGTCGGCGTGCCGCGTAGCAGCAGGATGTCCTTGACGGTGACCGGAACGCCGTCGAGCAGCCCCGCGGGCTCGCCCCGCCGCCAGCGCTCCGCCGACTCCCGGGCCCGAGCGAGGGCGTCGTCCGCGTCCAGTCGTACGAAGGCGTTCACGGTGGGCTGCACGCGCTCGGCCCGCTCCAGGGCCGCGCGTGTCGCGTCCACGGGGCTGAATTCGCCCTTGCGGTAGCCATCGACGAGTTGTACCGCGGTCAGCTCGGTGAGTTCCGACATCGGCCCCTCCAAAGGGAGTTCAGTGCCCGGGCACGTACCCACGCTTCTTGTCGACGACGTTCGCAAGCGGCTTTCCCGCCTCCCAGCGCTCGTACAACTCCACGAATTGTGTGCCCAGTTCGTCCCGCCAGCCCACCGTGTCCCCGCTCATGTGCGGCGACACGATCAGCCCGGGGACCTCCCAGAGCGGGCTGTCGGGGCCGAGCGGCTCATGCTCGAAGACATCGAGGGCCGCGCCCGCGATCCACCGCTTCGACAGCGCCTCGGCGAGCGCGTCCTCGACGACGAGCTGCCCGCGTCCGACGTTGATGAAGCGCGCCGACGGCTGCATCATCCCGAAGCGCCGCGCGTCGAACATGCCGCGGGTGGCCTCGGTGAGCGGCGCCGCGGACACCACCCAGTCGGCCCGCGCCATCAGCCGGTCCAGCTCCTCCGCGCCGTGCACACCGCTGCGCGCGGTCCGCCCGACCAGGGCCGTCGTGACGTCGAGCGCCTTGAGCGTCCTGACGATCGCCCGCCCGATCGGCCCCGAGCCGACCACGCACGCACGGCTCCCCGCCACCCGCTGCGATTCCCGGTGCCGCCACTCCCGCCGCCGCTGCAGATCCCACGTGCGCGGCAGATCCTTCGCCATGGCGAGCACCAGCGCGGCGACGTACTCCGCGATCGGCTGGTCGAAGACCCCGCGGGCGTTGGTCACCACCGTGTCGGACGCGGCGAGCTCGGGACACATCAGATGGTCCACGCCCGCGCTCGCGGTGTGCACCCAGCGCGGCCGCGGCCCCTCGCCCGGCCAGGCACGGCGTACGGCGGTCGAGGTGAAGTCCCATACGAGCAGCACGTCCGCGTGCGGCAGCCGCTCGGCCAGCGTGGACGCGTCGGCGTGCTCGATGCGCACCCGGCCGGTCAGCCGGCCGAGGCGGGGGAGGGGGTCGGCGTCGAGGACGAGGAGGGTGGTCATCTGGGGCAACCGTTTCGCAGGATGTGCCGGAGCCGTCTGAGATGCGCGGATTGACCACGCTCGCACCCGAACCTACCTTCGTCAACACGGGCCCGCGTGTGGTCCGTTGCCCACCGTTCCCGGTCGTGTCCCCGGAGTGTCTCCCGCCCTGTTCCTCCTCGTGTCGCTCGTCCTGTTTCTCGTCCTGTTTCTCGTCCTGTTCCTCGTCCTGTTTCTCTCGTGAGGCCGGTGCCTGCCATGGACGTTTCCTTTCTCGGCGGTCCGCGCCCGCAGCGCGGCATCGGTGTCGTCGCCCCCTTCGACTTCGCCCTCGACCGCGAGCTGTGGCGCTGGGTGCCGGACGACGTGTCGCTGCACCTCACCCGCACCCCGTTCGTGCCGGTCGAGGTCAGCCTGGACCTGGCCCGCCTGGTCTCCGAACACGAGACGCTCGGCGACGCGGTGCGCGCCCTGAACGCGGTCGCGCCGGAGGTCGTGGCGTACGCCTGCACCTCGGGCAGCTTCGTCGGGGGTGTCGCGGGCGAGCGGGCCATGTGCGCGGCGATGACACGGGCGGGCGCCGTCCCGTCGCTCACCACGTCCGGCGCCCTCCTGGCGGCGCTGGAGGAGCTGGGCGCCCGCCGTATCGCGCTGGTGACCCCGTACACGGTCTCGGTCACCCAGTCCCTGGAGAAGTACCTCGCCGAAGCGGGCATCACGGTCACCGGACGTGCCTTCATGGGCCTGACCAGGCATATCTGGAAGGTCCCGTACCGGGATGTGGTGGGGATGGCCCATCAGGCGGTACGCGGCGCGGCGGCACGGGCTGAGCCCGGACGAGCGGAGACCGTGCGAGCTGAGACCGTGCGAGCGGAGGCTGCACGGGGTGCGGCGGACGCCCTCTTCATCAGCTGCACCAACCTCCCGACGTACGACGTCATCCCGCAGCTGGAGGCGGAACTGCGCATCCCGGTCCTCTCGGCCAACCAGGTGACGATGTGGGCTGCGCTGCGTCAGCTGGGTACCCGGGCGGTGGGTCCCTATCAGGCGCTGCTCGACGAATCCGCTCGGCGAGGACCCGTACTCCCGGAAGAACAGGAAGGATGGGCATGACCGCACTCGGATTCCTCTACCCAGGTCACTCGGCCGAGGACGACTACCCGCGCATCGAGCAGCTGCTCGGCAGCGACATCCGCCTGACCCTCGTCCACACGGACATCGGCGAGGACGCGCACCGGGTGGACGCGCTCCTCGAGATGGGTTCGCAGGCCCGGCTCGCGGCGGGCGTCGAGGAGCTGCGGCTGTCCGGCGCGGAAGCGGTGGTGTGGGCGTGCACCAGCGGCAGCTTCGTGTACGGCTGGCAGGGCGCCCACGAGCAGATCCGCGCCCTCGCCCGTACGGCGGGGCTGCCCGCCTCCTCCACGTCCTTCGCCTTCGCGCACGCGTTGGGGGAGATCGGGGCGCGGCGGGTCGCGGTCGCGGCGACGTATCCGGATGACGTGGCCGGGCTGTTCGTCGCGTTCCTGAAGGATGCGGGGGTGGAGGTGACCGGGGTGCGGGGGGCCGGTGTCATCACCGCCGCGGAGGTCGCCACCTGGGGGCTCGACCAGATCCTCGCCCTGGCCCGCGAGGCCGACCACCCCGACGCCTCCGCGGTCCTCCTCCCCGACACCGCCCTCCACACGGCGTCCCACATCCCCGCCCTGGAGGCCGCTCTCGCCAAGCCGGTCCTCACCGCCAACCAGGTCACCGTCTGGGAGGCCCTACGCCTCGCCGACCGCCGCGTGAACGCCCCACAGCTGGGGACCCTGTTCACGAAGGAGCCGATCGTGCAGGTGTGAGGGTGTGAAGGGTGTGAGGGTGTGAGGGTTTCTCGCCCCCTCCGCCCCTACCCGTCCCGTACCTGGGGGCTGCCGCCCCCAGACCCCCGCTATCGCGCTGACGCGCTCGTCCTCAAACGCCGGACGGGCTAGAAGATTGCCGGCCGGGGCTGAAGATTTTCAGCCCCGGCCGGCAAAAGTTCAGCCCCTCCGGCGTTTGAGGAGCGGGGTCTGGGGCGGAGCCCCAGGTAACGGGACGGGTAGGGGCGGAGGGGGCGAAAACCACCCCAGCCCCGCCCCCCACCCGCCCTGCCGCGCCCCCCGGGAATAAGCGGAGACCGCCTCCTGTTAGGAGGCGGAGGACGGCATCGCGCACGCAACAGGAGGCACCCCGGTGGACGAGACGGACGAGATCCGAGGCACGGCGCAGGGCACCGCCCCCGTACCCCTTTCGGTCCTGGACCTGGTCACCGTCGGCGCGGGCCGCACCGCGACCGACGCCCTGCACACCAGCGTCCAGATCTCCCGCCTCGCGGAGTCCCGCGGCTTCCACCGCTACTGGGTGGCCGAACACCACTCGATGCCGGGCGTCGCCTCGTCCTCCCCCGCCGTGATCCTCGCCCACCTCGCCGCCCACACGACCCGCATCCGCCTGGGCTCGGGCGGAGTGATGCTCCCCAACCACGCCCCGCTGGTCATCGCGGAGCAGTTCGGCACGCTGGAGGCGATGGCCCCGGGCCGCGTCGACCTGGGCCTCGGCCGGGCCCCCGGCACGGACGGCGCGACCGCGGCCGCCCTCCGCCGCACCGACCGCCTCAACGAAGGCGCCGACGACTTCCCCGAGCAGCTCGCGGAGCTCATCCGCTTCCTGGACGACGACTTCCCGGACGGCCACCCCTACGCCCGTATCCACGCGGTCCCCGGCCCCATCCAGTCCACGTCCCCCGGCGGCGTCCAGTCCCCGCACCGCCCCCCGATCTGGCTGCTGGGCTCCTCCGGCTTCAGCGCCCGCCTCGCCGGAGTCCTGGGCCTCCCCTTCGCCTTCGCCCACCACTTCTCGGCCCAGAACACGATCCCGGCGCTCGACCTCTACCGCGAGTCGTTCCAGCCCAGCGCCGTACTGGATGCCCCGTACGCCCTCATCGGCGTCTCCGCTCTCGCCACGGACGACGAGAAGGAGGCCCGCCGCCAAGTCCTGGCCGCCGCCCTGAACATGGTCCGCCTGCGCACCGGCCGCCCGGGTCTCGTCCCAACGCCCGAGGAGGCGGAGGCGTACGCATTCAGCCCGATGGAGCGGGAGTTCATCGACAGCTGGAACTCCAACGTCATCCACGGCACGGCCGACGAGGTCCGCTCCGGCCTCGACGACCTGCAAAAGCGCACCGGCGCCGACGAGTTGATGATCACGGGCAACGCCCACAGCGGCGACGTACGCCTGCGCTCGTACGAACTGATCGCGGACGCCTACGGGTTGCCGAAGGCTCAGGTCTGACGGCAGGTGGTCGCGGTCAATAGTGCGGAGATACGATCCGGCGCCACCGGCCGCGAGTACAGCCATCCCTGGCCGGTGTCGCAGCCGATGCCGCGCAGACGGGAGGCCTGGGAGGCGGTCTCCACGCACTCGGCGGTGACCGTCAGGCCCAGCCGGTGGGCGAGTTGGATGAGGGCCTCGACGATGACCTCGTCGGCGGGATTGGGGTGGGCGGAGGTGCCGTCGGCGTTCTCGTACTGGAAGCCCCGTACGAAGGAGCCGTCCAGCTTCAGGACGGAGACCGGCAGGCGGCTGAGGTACGCCAGGTTCGAGTAACCGGTGCCGAAGTCGTCGATGGCGATGCGGACGCCCATGTCGCTGAGGGCCTGCAGTGCCTGGAGCGGCCGGCCGGCCGAGCCCATCACCGCCGACTCCGTCAGCTCCAGTTGGAGGAGGTGCGGGGCGAGGCCGGTCTCCGCGAGGATCTCCGCCACGTCCGCGACCAGGTCGGAGTCCCAGACCTGGCGCACCGCCACGTTCACGCTGACGAAGATCGGTGGCGCGTCCGGGTGGTCCAGCTGCCAGCGGCGGGCCTGGCGGCAGGCGGTGGCGAGCACCCAGCGGCCGAGCTGCACGATCGAACCGTCTTCCTCGGCCAATCCGATGAACCGATTCGGCGTCAGCATGCCGAACTGCGGATGGTTCCAACGGACGAGGGCCTCGACGCCGCGTACGCCGCCGTCCTCCATGCCCACCAACGGCTGGTACTCCAGCGCGAATTCACCGCGCTCGACGGCCGCGCGGAGGGTGGAGGACAGCGCCTGGCGGGTCATGCGGTGGGCGTTGCGCTCCGGGTCGAACAGGGTCCAGCGGCCCTTGCCGTCCGCCTTCGCCCAGTACAGCGTCGTGTCCGCGGCCTGCATCAGACCGGTCGCGCTGGTCCCGGCGGCGCGCCGCTCGACGACCCCGATCGACGCGGAGAGGGACAGCCGCTGGCCGGAGAGGTCGAACGGGGCCTGAAGGGCCTTCAGGACGGACTCGGCGAGGTCCGCCAACTGGTCCGTGCCCGTGGAGTCCTCGACCAGGAGCGCGAATTCGTCCCCGCCGAGTCTCGCCACCAGGGGAGTGGCCGCTCTCGCGTAACCCGCCTCGTCGGCGCAGCGCGTCAGCCGTTCGGCGACGGCCGCGAGCAGCCGGTCCCCTACGCGATGGCCGAGCGTGTCGTTGACCGCCTTGAACCCGTCGAGGTCCAGATAGCAGAGCCCGATCCGGCCGGTGCCGCCCTCCTCGTACACCTCCGCCTCCAGGGCGGCCGAGAGACGCTCGAAGAACAGGGTGCGGTTGGGCAGCCGGGTCACCGGGTCGTGCATCTGCAAGTGGCGCAGACGCGCCTGGAGTTCACGCCGGGCGCTGATGTCGGCGACGGACACCAGCACGGCCTGTTCCTGCGGGGGCAGCGGCGCGACCGTCACCTGGACCCAGACGGAGTGCCCGTCGGGGTGCTTGAGGCGCCGGGTGCAGCGCAGGCGCGCTTGCCGGCCGCGCAGCACCTCGCGGTACGAGTGCCAGGTGCGGGCGTCGGACGCCAGGTCCACGAGATCGGCGGCGATCCGCCCGGCGAGCGCGTCCGCATCGGCCCCGAGCAGCGTGCCCAGCGAGTCGTTGGCGGTGACGACGAGTCCCTCGCGGTCGACGACGGCCATGGCGAGGGGCGCGGTGGCGAAGGCGGCCCGGAACGTGCGAGGTGACGTTCCGTCGGGTGCGGATGTGTCAGGGGGCGCCTCGGCAGAGGCGTACGGGTCAGGAGGTGACCCGGGGGAGACGGAGGCACCGGGAGGGGACCCGGCGGACGTACGAGGAGATGTGCCAATGTGACGCTCTGTGACGGCCGGCCGGACGAGGTCTGCCGCGGGCGCCGGCCCTTCGGACGTTCCGCTCACCGCTCGCTCCCGCAGTGCACTCGTTCTTCGTATGGGTCTCTCGGCGTGGTCGGCCGGTGCTGGACGGCCGAACAAGCCGTGTCCGTGCAGGAAAGTGTGCCGATCATAGAGGGTGGCCTCGGGGGGTTGCAGCCACTGTCCAGTGTCTCGGACCAACGGCCACTTCTGACAGATCGTTTCTGCCTGCATCTGGACGGGTTCCTTGGCCCGCCGATCGCATGTGACGTTCCGTGAGTGTTCGGGGTGTCGGCCTCGCAAGGCTCCTCACCCTTCTGGTGCAGGCAAACAGGGCGAAGTATGACGAACTCACACAGGCTGGGTGCGGTGTCCTGAAGTCCGCATCCGGAGGTCGACGTGCCGCGTCCACTCCCCCTGAGAGGTCACACCGAGGCCCTGCAGGGTTTCACCCGTGCGGCCCTGCGCGGCCTCACTCGTGACGGGGCGCCACGCTGGCGCAGCACCGCGGCCGTGTTCACCTCGATGACCGCGCTCGCCGCGACCTCCCTGCTGCCGGGCCCCGCGCTCGCCGAACCCCGCTCGGCCCCGTGCGCCCTGAAGCGGACCGAGGCACATCACGCGGAGGGTGTCGACACCTGGAACTCCGCGTATGTGCGCCCCACCCACCCGCTCGACGCGGCGATGGTCTTCCTGTCCTTCCCGGACTCCACACCGCGCACCACACCCGCCGAACTGACCACCGACTACTTCCCGTCCACCAGCGACTTCTTCGAGCGCGCCTCGTACGGCAAGTTCACGGTGCGCCCGCATCCCCAGCGTGACTGGATCCGCATGCCGCACACCTCCACGTCGTACGCCATACAGCGTGACTGGAGCGCCGCGAACCGCGCCGCCTATCTGCACGACGCGCTCGCCGTCGCCGACAAGCAGGTCGACTTCTCGCGCTACGACATCGTCTACTTCGTGGCCGACCCGGACGCGCCGGGCGTCGACTCGGACGCCACGAAGGTGGTCAACCTCGACACCCCCCTGCACGCCGACGGCACGGACATCCGCCGCGTGGTCACGGTCTTCGAGAAGCACCCGCCGGACCGCCTCGTCCTCGCCCACGAGACCGGCCACGTCTTCGACCTGCCCGACCTCTACCACCGCCCCTCCGACGGCAAGGGCGACTGGGACACCTACGTCGGCGACTGGGACCTCATGGGCAGCCAGTTCGGACTCGCCCCCGACCTCTTCGGCTGGCACAAGTGGAAGCTGGGTTGGCTGGATGCGGACCAGGTGGCGTGCGTACGGGGTTCGGGGAGTACGCGGTTGACGTTGGAGTCTTTGGAGTCGCTGGACCCGCTGGATTCGGTGGAGCCGGTGGAGCCGGTGGACCCGGTGGACCCGGTGGGGGCGGCGGGGGCCCTTGGGGCGTCGGGTGCCCCGGGGGCCGTTGGCTCCTTTGGCGCCTTGGGTGGCTCGGGTGCTCCAGGTGGCTCGGGGGTTTTGGGTGCCTCGGGGGCTTCGGGTTCCTTGCGGTCCTCGGGTTCCTTGCGGCCCTTGGGTTCCTTCGGGGCCTCAGGGGCGGGCGCCGCCGGCCCGCGCGCGCGGTCGTACGCCGTGGGCGGGTCGGGCGGGTCGGGTGTCCCTGGTGCGCGGGCCTTCGGCTCCGGCGGGGGCACCAAGCTGGCGGTGGTCCCCACCGGCTCCGACAGCGTGCTCGCCTTCGAGGTGCGCGGCTCGGCGGGCAACGACGGCTCGACGTGCACGCAGGGCGTCCTGGTCTACCGCGTCCGCAGCGAGGCCGAGTCGGGAGGCGGTCCGATCGAGGTTCTCGACGCGCACCCCCACACCGAGTCCTGCTGGGAGGACTCGGTCTACCCGCCCCTCGCGGATGCGCCGGTGGCGGTCGGGGAGACCTACACGGTGCCGGGCGAGAAGGTCCGGATCGAGGTGGAGGACCGGACGGCTTCGGGGGCGTGGACGGTGAAGATCACGACGGGATGAGCCGAACGGCCACTTGATCACCCCGGCCCGTCGGGGGCGGGGATGTGGGTGGCGAAGCCTCCACGACGCGCGGCGAAGCCGCGCAGAAACAACGATGGCGAGCCGTGTTCGCGCTTTCCGCGAACACGCCTCGCCATCGCTAGCGTGCGCCGCCAGGGACTCGAACCCCGGACCCGCTGATTAAGAGTCAGCTGCTCTAACCAACTGAGCTAGCGGCGCCTGCTGACGTCGTAGACCTTAGCATCCTGATCGGCGGGAGGAAAAATCGATATGCGGACCGCGGCGGAGGCGGCCGTGCGTGCCGCCCGGACGGCCGCCCAGAGCAGGATCTCGGGGCCGGGAAGCCAGGGATGCCGGGTGTCGGGGGCGACGAGCCAGCGGGATTCCAGGCGGGCGGCGGGCCCTACGCCCTCGTCGCTCAGTGCGGGGACGGTGACCGCGTCCCCGGTGCCGTGGCAGAGCAGGGGCGGCACCGCGCCGCACCGTCCCACATACCCGGCGGCCTCCTGGCCCTCGGCGCCGCGGGAACCCCACTCCTCCCACTCCAGGAGCGAGGGCAGCCGCTGAGCCGTGCCGGGCGCGGCGAACAGCAGCATCCGCCCGTTGTACGCCGCCACCGGGCCCGAGCCGGGCCCGTCGTCCCACAACCGGTCGAGCATTCGCCGCCCGAAGATCGCCGGGGCGTTGACGACGTCGAAGGCACGGCCGCAGGGCAGTACGACCGGGGCGCTCGGCCGCTCCGCCCAGAGGGCGAGCGTGCTGCGCGGATGCGTTCCTGCCGAGGCGAGCCAGGCGGCGCCCGCGGAGGTGACTCCCGCGACGTCGGGCCGATCGGGCAACGGCGCGCCGGGGCCTTGGGGGAAGGTGCTTGCCGGGTTCCGCGTGCTGCTCATGTCGAATACATCTACCGACGGTGAGCATTCCGCCCCGAAGGGTTGCCGGAAATCGGGACAGGAGGGGGTGAGGCGGAGTATCTTGCCCGCCGGAATATGCCAGGGGGTCTTAGCCATATGTCAGCGGGTCTTAGCCCGTCCGGCGTATGAGGACGAGCGCGTCAGCGCGATACGGGGGCTCTGGGGGGCGGAGCCCCCCAGGTATGGGACGGGTAGGGGCGGAGGGGGCGAAAAACTCCAGGTGCGCCCGGGCTCAGGCCAGGTCGGTCACCTCGTGCCCATGCCCGTTCCCCTCAACCCCCCGCAGCAGATCCCGCCCGAACTCGATCATCTTCTTCGCGTAGTCCTCGGTCCACTCGGCCCGCTCGGCGATGGCAGCCGGCGTGAGCCGGTCGAACCGCCGCGGATCGGCCAGCTGCGCCGCGGCGATCGCCTGGAACTCGACAGCCCTGTCCGCCGCGGCACGAAACGCCAGCGTCAGCTCCGTCGCCCGGTCCAACAACGCTCGGGGATCGTCGATCGACTCCAGGTCGAAGAAATGCTCCGGATCCCCGGCGGCCTCCGCGGGCTCGAAGAGCAGGGGCGCGGGGCGCAGCCGCGGTTCGTTCCGACGCGGCGTTGGCTCCGCCATGTCTTCTCCTCCTCGTACGGTTCAGCGACCCGCCCCCCTCGTGGGTGGACCACCGTCTATTCTCCCCCGCCCGCGCAAGTGGGTCCGAAGGACCAGCCCCGGCAGGGATCCGCAGGAACCACAGGGGACAGGGATCCGCAGGGATCCTCAGGATCCCTGGGGGCAGGGATCTGCGGGGATCCTGGGGATCCACGGGGACATGGATCCCCAGGATCTATGGCCGCCACTCCACCCGATGCTCCGCCAAGTGCGACAACACCGCGTGATTGGCCTCCCAACCATCGGGAAACTTCACCGTGACCCCCAGCTGCACCGGCTCCGTCGACGGATGGTCGTCCAGCAGGTCGGTCACCCCCGCCCGGCACACCACGATGCACGCGTGCCGGTGCCGGGAGGCGAGGACGCACAGCCGCCCGGTCTCCAGGTGGAACGCCGTCGCGTCCGGCCGCCCCGAGAGCGGGTGGAGCACGACCGTCACATCGAATTCCCGCCCCTGAAGACGGTTCGCCGTGTCGACGGTGACGTCCGCGACGCCGAGGTCCGACAGGGCGGCTCGTACGGCGGCGGCCTGGTCCCGGTGCGCCGTACCGACGGCGATCCGGTCGGCGGTGAGCGGCACCGGATCATCCGCCCGCTCCGACGTGGCCGCGCCACCCCGGTCCAGCAGCCGGCGTACGACCTGGGCCACGGCCCGCACCGCCTCGGGATCCGTACGAGGTGTGTGCCGGGCCGGCAGCTGCAGCAGTCCCCAACCCGCCTCCGCCGCCTCGTCGATGACCCGGTCGGGACCCGAACCGTCCGACGGGACGGCGAAGTTCAGCCGCCGGTCACCGTGCCCCGTACCGCTACGGAAGGGCGTGTACGGATAGAACGCGTCCGAGACCAGCGGTGCCGCCGTCGCGGGCAGGCGCCAGGACACCGGCAGCCGGTGCTGCGGCAGCTCGGGATTGTGGGCGAGCAGCGTGGTCACCGCGGACGCCGACGGGTCGTACGACAGGCCGGCCCACTGCTCGGAGCCCACGATCGCGAACGGGTCCAACTGCCCCGGGTCGCCTACGAACAGCGCCCGTTCGAAGAGCCCGGCCACGGCGAGCAGCGCGTCCGACCGCATCTGGTAGGCCTCGTCGACGATCGCGTGCCGCCACGGCTCGACCCCTTTGACATGGGCCCACTTGGCGGCGGTGGAGATGACGACGTCGAGGCCCGCCAGGTCGGCCGCCTTGGTGGACTTGCGCACGTTCTCCAGGCCGTCGAGCGCCTTGTCGTACGGGTCGGAGTCACTGCTGTGCAGCCGCCCGACGGGCAGCTCGGGGTCCTTCTCGGCGAGCCGCAGCACCAGGTCGTCGACCTGGGCGTTGGTCTGCGCGATCACCATCAACGGGCGTCCGGCGGCGGCCAGTTCGAGCGCCGCGCGGACCACGAGGGTCGACTTCCCGGCGCCGGGCGGGGAGTCGACCACGACTCCGCGATGCGTGCCGTGCAGTGTGTCGCGCAGGATCGCGTCGGTGGCGCGGGTGGCTTCGGCGCCGGGGTCGAAAGGGGCGACGGGGTGCACCGGGATGTCCTCTTCGGTCGCGGGGCGGCTCGCGGGACGTTCTTCTCCGCGGTCACGGGGTTCGCGGACGTCCTCTTCGGTCGCGGGGGTCACAGGACGTCCTCCTCCGTCACCGGGTCCGGGAGGGGAACCGCGTCGGGCTCACCCGGCGGCCCCCCGTGCGTCCACGGTGTCTCCTCCGGGTCGGGCAGTTTCGCGCCGCCCCGCTGCTCGTGCTCGAAGAGCGTGAAGCAGACGAGATCCCCCTTCACGGGCACGGATCCGGCCTCGGGCTCCTTGCCGCGCCCCATCTTGTCGAGGACGCGCAGCACGACAGCGGCACCCCCGACGCCTTCGTCCCCGGGCCCTTCGTACCCGACGAACTCCGCGGCCTGCGGTTTTCCTCCCAACGACCGGTACACCTTCGCCCGTTCCCCCAGATGCGGCCGGTCCTCCGTGTAGACCGTCACCAGGGGGCGCGGGCTCGGCCGCTTGCCCTCGCTGTACGCCATCACGACCTCCGTGACCTCGCCCGCGAACGCCTCCCCGGCGAGCCGCCGCCCGGCCATGACCAGCGGGTCGTCGAGGGCCTCCTGGGCTTCCAGGCGGGCCTGTTCGCGCTCGCGCGTGGCGAGCTTGTTCGCCGCGGTGACCGCGTCGTCGCGGCGCGGCTGTGGCGGCTCACCCGCGAGGACGCGGTCGCGGTGGCCGGTGAACGACCAGCGGTCGCGGGTCCAGCGGTCAGCGGCGTGGGCGCCCTCGGGGAGCGCGCGCAGCAGGTCGAGTCCGCGCCACACCGCGTCCCACGTGGGCCGGGTGACCCTCTCGACGAGGGCCCGGATCTCCCGCTCGGCGGCGGTGAGCGCGCCGAGCCGGTCGTCCGCCTCGATGCCGTCCTCGGCGGCGGCGAGTGCCGTACGCGCGCGGTCGTAGCGCTCGATGGCGGGAGCCAGCAGCGTGTTGTCGAAGGCTGGGTCGGTGGCGGGGCCCGCGGGCGGGCAGACGAGCTGGCCCCGGGAGTCCCGCCGCAGCTCGGCGTGCAGCGCGGCCTCCGCGCCCGATGCACCGTCCGGCGGGTCGATCCAGGCGAGCAGCGCGCCCAGGTGCTGGTCCTCCAGGCTGCTCTGTCCGGTGGCCCAGTGCCGCGACAGCACGTCGGTGAGCGCGAGGAGGAGCGAGGAACCCGGCACCCGGGCCCGCTCCCCGTAGTGCGTGAGCCACCGCCCGAGCAACGGCACCCGGGGCGGCGCCGGATGGGGCGTCTCGGGATCCTGCTCGGCGGTGCGCCTAAACCGTGTGGAGCGCCCGAGCAGCCGTACGAGCTCGATGCCCGCCCGGCTCGGCACGATCAACTGCGGGGCGTCCGCGCACAGTTCGACCTCGACCTTGACGCGCTTCCCGGTCTCCGGATCGGTCTCGTTGCGCTCGGCCGCCTCGACCACGTCCGCGTACGAGTCGATGTACGGCAGGACGACATCGGCCAGCTCGGCGAGGAACGCGAACCGCAGATCCCGGTCCCGGGGCTGCGGTACGACGAGCAGCCGGGGCGCGTCCCGCTCGGTCCCGACGAGCGCGCCGAGCGGAGCGCCCGCCTCACCGGCGGTGATCAGCGGCACGAACACCAGCGGCCGCTCGGTGAGATGCCGGTGCCGCACGGTGGCGGCGGGCTGAGCCCGACCGCTCTCGACGGCCTCCAGCCGGGCGAGGGTGGCGATCAGCGACATACGGCACCGTCCCGAACACCCGACGCTTCGGCTCCCGACGCCACAACTCCCGGCGCCACAGCTCCTGACGCCGCAGCTTCCGGCGCCGCGGCTGCCGATGCCGCCGCTCCCGAAGGCTCCACTCCAGGCGCCTCGGCTCCCGGGGGCCCGACTCCGAGAGACCGCGCGCCCAGCGCCTCGGCCCGCAGCTGTGCCGCTCTCCTCAGGGCCGCGACCGCCGGGTCGTCCGGGTCGCCCGCCTCGCCATGGGCAGCCGCCAACACGTCCCCCACCGTCGTCAACCCGCCCAGGTCCGCGCGCAGGGAGCGCCCCAGGGACGTCACGGCGCCCTCGGCGCGGGAGCGGTCGCGGCAGTGGAAGGCCAGTTCGCAGGCGGACAGGCACTCGGGGGCGTACGTCGCCGGGACGGACTCGACGGCGGTCGTCAGGTCGGCGGTGGGGAGGTCGGGGGAGAAGCAGGTGCCCTCGGGGAGGGCGGCGGCGATGTCCTCGACACGGGTGAGACGGCCGAGCTGGCGTCGGGTGACCGCGCGCTGCTTGCGGACGTCGACGGCGGACGCGGTCGGCAGGTTGGAGAAGTCCTTGGGGCAGACCAGGAGGACGCGGTGGTGCACCTCGGGGACGGGGACGCTGTCTGAGGCGCTCCGCCTTCGGGGCGCCTCAGCCGGTGTCGAGGAGTCGAGCACGGTCGTCCCCCCGCCACCGGCGCGTCCCTCCGGCTGCGCGCCGAGGTGCGCGGCGACCTCCTCCAGGGCGAGGACGTACACCGCGGACTGGCGGGCGGCCGCGCCCACCTTCGCCGGGTCCGCCGAACCGTCCAGCATCGGGAAGGACTTGATCTCGACGACCGTCCAGCCGCCGTCGGGGTGCACGACCACGGCGTCCGGCTCCAGGAAGGCGGGGGAGCCCGCGACGTCGAGCGCGAGCATGGGGTGGTCGAGCAGCGTCCAGCCGCCGGCCGCGGTGGCCTCGCGCAGCGCCAGCGCCGTACGGGCCGCGCGGCCCTCGGGGCCGACGGCGCTCAGGTCGGGGACGACACCGGCCGTGGGCGGCTCGGCGCCGGGGTCCAGCTTCTCGTGCACGAGCCGCAGCAACTCCGCGCCGCCGTCGGC
The DNA here is from genome assembly GCF_042894545.1 of Streptomyces sp. NPDC001530. Taxonomy (NCBI): domain Bacteria; kingdom Bacillati; phylum Actinomycetota; class Actinomycetes; order Kitasatosporales; family Streptomycetaceae; genus Streptomyces; species Streptomyces sp. NPDC001530. The sequence continues at coordinate 229,607 of NZ_JBIAVS010000007.1, read as the reverse complement.
CTTGACCCGTGCCTCGAACGCGTTGCCCCGCATGAAGGCGAACTGTGACTGCCCGAAGGCGGACGGCGAGCCCAGCGCGCCCGCCAGCTTCGCCTTGTCGACACCCGCACCGTCCAGGAGCGCACGCCGATTGCACCCGGGGTTCGCGGCGAGCGCCGCGAGGGCGCGCGCGTCGAGGGACTTGGGCGGTACGGCCGGACCGCGCAGCTCAGCGAGCCGCTGCCGGAGCGCCGTCCCCCGCGTCCGTGGGAGAGGCACCCGGTTCGGCTCCCGGCCCGGTTCGGGACTCGCGCTGTCGGGGAATTCGCTCACCCGCCGAAGTCTGGCACCCCGCACTGACAATTGAGGCACCCGCGACCCCCGAGGCACCCGCGACCCTCGGGAAACGCGCGGCCAGCAGTGTCTTCAGCCGGTCCGAGAGCCGCATCACGAACGGGGTCAGCAGCAGTCCGACGCCCATCACACAGGCCCCCGCGACGGCGTCGAGGAAGTAGTGGTTCGCCGTGCCCATCACGACGATCGTGGTCAGCAGCGGATACGCGACGCCCGCGACCTTGGCGGCAGGCGTGCGGCCGTACCGCCACAGCATCACTCCGCACCACAGCGCCCAGCCCACGTGCAGGCTCGGCATCGCCGCGTACTGGTTCGTCATGCCGCCGAGACCCCGCGGCGCGCTCGCCTCGCCGCCCCACCAGCCGTACGAGCTGTACTGGGCCATCGTGTCGACGAATCCGTGGCCCGGGGAGAGCAGCCGGGGCGGGCAGGTCGGCAGCAGCGTGAAGCCGATCAGGCCGATGAACGTGGACGTCATCAGCCAGGTGCGGGCCGCGCGGTAGCGCACCGTGCGGGAGCGGAAGAGCCAGATCAGGATCGCGGGCGTCACCAGGTAGTGCAGGGACGCGTACCAGAAGTCGGCGGGCACGCCCAGCCAGGTCTCGCGGGTGAACAGCCGGTTCAGCGGGTGCTCGGCGTTGAGGTGGAAGAACTTCTCGATGCGCAGGATCTCCAGGCCGTGGTGGACGGCGCTGGAGGTGTCGCCCCGGGCGAGCAGCCGGCCCGCCGAGTACGACGCGTACACCAGCACGATCAGCGGCAGCTCGGTCCACCAGCGGAGCCGGGCGTGCGGTGCCGCGGACTTGCGCAGGTCGGTCCACCGACGAAACCGGGCGCGTGGTGCCGCCTCGGAACGCGGCGCATCGGTCTGCGGCATCCGATCGCCCTCCCCCATCTGCTTGTTGGTGACCCGACAGTCTGCAGTCTGCTGACGACGATCCGTGGCCACATCGGATTTTACGGTGTATGTGAACGCCCCGAAGGGGTGCCCCCGGTCCTCAAAGACGCGGAGATCGCCCGCCGGGTTGCCCCGTGAGCCGGTGAGCGATGATGGAGTGACCCACTGCGCATTCGCACGTGTGGTCCCGTCCCCCGCTCCGGAAAGGCACCTCTTCATGGCACCGCGCATCCTGCTGGCCCGGCACGGACAGACGGAATGGTCGCTGTCCGGCAAGCACACCGGCAGGACCGACATCCCGCTCCTGGAGGAGGGCCGGCGCGGCGCCAAGCTGCTGGGGGAGCGGCTCCACCGGGCACCCTTCGACAGCCTCTCCGGGGTCGAGGTGCGCACCAGCCCGCTGGCACGCGCGCGTGAGACGTGCGAACTCGCCGGGTTCGGGGAGCGGGCGGGCACCTGGGACACACTCATGGAGTGGGACTACGGCGCGTACGAGGGGATGACGCCGGACGAGATCCAGGGGATCCGCCCGGGCTGGTTCATCTGGCGCGACGGTGTCCCCGAAGGGGAGAGCCTGGAGCAGGTCTCCGCGCGCGCGGACGAGGTCGTCGCCTGGGCCCGTGCCGAGGACCGTGACGTCCTGGTCTTCGCCCACGGCCACATCCTGCGCTCCATAGGCGCCCGCTGGCTCGGCCTTCCCCTCGACTTCGCGGCCCGCATCCGGCTCAACCCGACCTCGCTGTCGGTGCTCGGATGGGCGTACGGGGAGCCCGCGATCGAGACGTGGAACGACTGCGGGCACCTTATGTAGCTGTGGGCATGCGTGCCGCTGGGCGATGGGGGTCCCCCTGTTCAAGCGAAGTCGAGAACTTGGGGGAGGGTGGGCACTGGGGGTACCCCCTGCTCGAAGAGCTTGGGGGAGGCACCCCGTAAGCGCCGGATTGCGCGGCCCACCCCGCCCAGCACCCCCGCACCCCCGCCGGGCACCGCGAAAGCAAAGTCCCGCCCCGACGGTCCTCACGCCATGCGCGGCAGGCTCGCGTGGCGTTCCAGGAACGTCGAGACGCCCGATGCCCTGCGGTGCGGGAGCAGGACGCGGGCGGTCCCCGCCAGCATGGTCTGGATGCGGGAGGACTGGACCTCACCGAGGAGGTCCAGGACGCGCAGGCCGGCGAGGGCGGCCTCGTCGGGGCGGCCACCGCGGGCGAGATCGTCGGCGAGTTCGGCGGTGTAGAGGGCGATGTTGCGGGTGAAGTGCGGGTCCTGGAGCTCGGCGGCGCGGCGCGCGTGCCGGGCCGCCCGCGGCCAGTCGCCCAGCGTCGACCAGCACTGCGCCTCAAGACCCTCCAGTTCGGCCTCTCCGTAGAAGGTCATCCACTCGGGATCCGTCTCCGAAGGGCCCCGTTCGTAGAGCGCCTGCGCACGCGCCAGCGCCTGTTCGCACCCGGCGCGGTCGGCGAGCCCCGCCCAGCCGCCCGCCTCGCGCAGCGCGAGCAGGGAGAGCAGTCGCGGGGAGCCGAGGGGGCGCGCGACGCGTTGCGCCGCCTGCGCCGCGCGTACGGCCTCGCGCGGGCGTCCCGCATCGCGCGCGAGGAACGCCGTGTTGCAGAAGGCGTGCGCCTCAAGACCCGGGTCGCCGGACATCCGGGCGGTCGCGAGCGCCTCCGCGTAATGCGAGCGCGCGTCGTCGAAGCGCCCGGAGTCGTGCGCCAGCCAGCCCACCGAGATGGCCAGTTCGCCCGCCCCCGCGTACAGCCGGTCCGCGGTCGACTGCCGGGTGGTGCCCGCGTCGAGCAGCTCGTACGCCGTCCGCAGCGGTGCCGCCGCGCGCCGGTAGAGGCCGTCGGCCCCGTGCCGGTCGTCGAGCAGTCGAATCTTGCGTACGGCCTCTTCGAGGGCGCCCGCCTCGGACGTACCCGCCCGGTGGACGCGCCGGTCCGCTGCCGCGGCGCTGCCGCCGAACGCGACCGCGAAGGGCCCCAGTGAGGCCGCCGCCACGGTGACGGTGCCTCCTGTCATGAATGCGCGACGTTGCACGTCGCTCTCCTCGTGGTTCTGATCGTGGTCCTCGTACGGGTCGTACACGTCGTACGTGTCATGCGGGTCGTACGGGATCGGGGTGTGGTGCGGGTCGTGCGGGATCTGGGTGTGGTGCGGGTCGTGCGGGATCTGGATGTGGTGCGGGTCGTGCGGGATCTGGATGTGGTGCGGGTCGTGCGGGATCTGGATGTGGTGCGGGTTCGGCGTTTCATACGCCACGTACGCCCCCTCCGTCTCATGTGAGGCGTGCGAGAGGCTCGTGGAGTGCGGAGGGGGCGCCTCGTCCGTGTCGCGCGCCCCGCGCCCGCGTACCGATGAGCGGGGCGCGAAGCCCAGGTCGGTCAATGTGCGGCCGGGGAACATGTGCAGGAACACCCGCTCGTACGCGTAGTTGGGACAGCGGATCTCGCCCGCCTCGACGCGCCCGATGTAGCGCGCGTCACAGCTGACCCGCTCGCCGATCTCGCGCGCGGCCCGCCGCACCGCCGCGGCGAACTCGCCCGGCGAGCGCTGTCCGCGCAGCTGCCGGAAGGCGAGATTCGGCCGCGGTGGCCGGGGGGACTGGGACGAGGTCACCGTTGACGACGCCATGGCCGGGCCCTCTCTTGCGAACCGTCGAACCATGCCGGATCCAGGACGAGTTGCCCGGGCTGTGCCTTGTGGGTGTCCTGATTCCGGCGCGGCAAGAACGTACCTGCTGTGACAGAGTCACCACGTTGGGTTTGGCTACAAACCGGATATCTCATCCACGATCTGCCATGAACTGCCATCCTTTGCGGCGGTGTTCCGCCGTAGCCGTTGACGTCCTGGCGCGTTGAACCCTGTGGACCGGGAGCCGCCCGAACTCCCGACCCGCACTCGTCATGAGGAGGGGTTCCGTTGGAGGCCGGGATGGAGACCAGGCAGAGCACCGAGTTCCGTACATCGCTGTCGACCGCGCAGCACAGGCCGTCCCCGGAGTGCAGCGCCCCGCCACAGCCGGTCGCCGAGTGCGACCTGGTGACCGTTCCGGCGCGGCAGGGCCTGGAGGCGGTGGACATCCTCCGCCGTGGCTCCTGCGAAGCGGTCGGGCCCGTGCTCCACGACGACGGCTGCGACACCCTCGGTTTCCTGGTGCCGCCCGGCACCGCCGACGCCTGGGACGTGCCCGGCAGTACCTGCACGCACACCAACGGCCGCGGCCTCAGTCCCGCCCCCGAGCCCCCGGTCGAGGGCTCGGACTGGCTGCTGCCGCCGGGTGAGGCGGACCTCGCGACCGACCCGGCCGTGCTGCGGGCGGCGCTGGGCGAGGCGGCCCGGCTCATCGAGGCGGCGGACAACTGCCAGTGATCCTCCTCAGGGACCCCAGGGGACTCATGGACCCCATGGACCCCAGGGACCTCCGAAAAGCCCCAGGAACCCCAGGCAACCGCCGCTGAGCCACCCCGCCCGTACGCCCCGATAATGGCGGGATGGCAAGGGCAAGGAACAAGCGAGCGGACGACAGGCGTGCGGCCGGGCGGGGCGCGCGGCGCGGGCAGGCGTCCGCCGAACCCGTCGTCGAGCCGGTCGACGGCGGGCTCGCCGAGCTGATGCCCGACCGGGACCGGGCGCGCGCCTGGACCCTGCTGATCGACGGCGCCCCGCAGTCGCACGTCGACCTCGACGACCCCGCGTATCTGAGCTTCGAGTACCAGCGCCGCCTCGGTCATGTCATCGACCTCGTCGCCCCGCCCGGCAAGCCCGTCCACGCCGTGCACCTCGGCGGCGGCGCCCTCACCCTCGCCCGCTACACCGCAGCGACCCGCCCCCGCTCCACCCAGCAGGTCGTCGAGCGCGACGCGGCCCTCGTCCAACTGGTCCGCCGTGAGCTGCCGTTGGACCCGAACGCCCGTATCCGGGTGCGCTCCGTCGACGCGCGTGAAGGGCTCGCCAAGGTGCCCGACGACTGGGCGGACCTGGTGATCGCGGACGTGTTCAGCGGGGCGCGGACACCGGCGCATCTGACGTCCGTCGAGTTCGTCGCGGAGGTACGCAGGGTGGTCAAGGCCGGGGGCGTCTACGCCGCGAACCTCGCCGACGGGCCCCCGCTCGCCCATCTCCGCGGCCAGATCGCCACCGTGGCGGTCGCCTTCCCCGAACTTGCCCTGGTCGCCGACCCGACGGTGCTGCGCGGCAAACGCTTCGGGAACGCGGTTCTCGTGGCCTCCGGCCAACCGCTGCCGATCGCCGAACTGACCCGCCGCGCGGCCTCCGACCCGCACCCCGGACGGGTCGAACACGGCAAGGAACTCACCGACTTCACCGGCGGCGCGATACCGGTCACGGACGCGGCGGCAGTGGCGTCACCGCCGCCGCCACCGTCCGTCTTCCGGTGACTGGCAGGCCCGGCGAGGACGTCTAGTACATCCAGTCGTCTTGTACATCCAGTACGTCTAGTACATTCAGTACGTCTAGTACGTCCCGATCTCCACGTGCGGCGGACCGTCGTGCCAGGTGCAGAAGACCGACACCCGGTCCGCGCCCGAGGCGAACTCCACGCGGATCCACGTCTCCGTCTTCCACACCTGCATCGACCAGCCCGAGCCCGGCGTCGCGGACACCAGCGTCGCGGAGGTCTTGCCGAGGTCGAAGACCGCCCGGCCGCCGTCGGTGTCGTAGCTCTTGACCTGGCCGGACGAGGTCGGTGAGGGTGTGGTGCTCGGGGTCGCCGACCCGGAGGGCGAGGGCGTCGGGCTCGGCTTCCGGCTCGCGGGCGGCTTGCTCGACGCGCTCTTCGAAGGCTCGGCCCGCCGCGTCGAGGAGGCGAGCGGCTTCGACTCCTGGGTCGTCGCGTCGCCCGCCGTGATGGGCAGCGCGCGTGGCGGCTCGTACGCCGTCCCCGTCATCACCGTGTGGACACCCCACCACGACAGCGTGACCGCCGCGCCCGTGGCGAGCGACCAAGCAAGTACGTGTACGAGTCCTCTGCGCATCGCGGGCCATACTGCACCACCAGCCCCACGGGTGTCGCACGACTGCGTCACAGTCCGGGTTGTCCACATCCCGCCGATCCGAGTTGTCCACAGGGCCCGAACTGCCTTGCGCGGATGGCGTACGGTGCCGCCCATGGCAAGTGTGCTCGTGGTCGAGGACGACCAGTTCGTGCGCTCAGCCCTCATTCGGCATCTGACCGACGCGGCACACACCGTGCGCAGTGTCGGCACCGCCCTCGAGGCGCTGCGCGAGGTCGCCCATTTCCGTTTCGACGTCGTCATTCTCGACCTCGGACTGCCCGATCTGGACGGGTCCGAGGCGCTGAAGATGCTGCGCGGAATCACCGACGTGCCCGTGATCATCGCCACCGCGCGGGACGACGAGACGGAGATCGTCCGCCTGCTGAACGACGGCGCGGACGACTACCTGACCAAGCCGTTCTCGGTCGAGCACCTGTCGGCGCGGATGGCGGCGGTGCTGCGCCGCGTGCGGACGAGCGCGGGGGACGTGCCTCCGACGACCGTCATCCGGGTCGGCGGGCTCGCCATCGACCCGCTGCGGCGCCAGGCCGAACTGGACGGCGTACGACTGGATCTCACGCGGCGCGAGTTCGACCTGCTCGCCTTCCTGGCCGGGCGGCCCGGTGTCGTCGTACCGCGCAAGGAACTGCTCGCCGAGGTGTGGCAGCAGGCATACGGGGACGATCAGACCATAGACGTCCATCTGTCGTGGCTACGGCGGAAGTTGGGTGAAACGGCGGCACGGCCGCGCTATCTGCACACCCTGCGGGGTGTCGGGGTGAAGCTGGAGCCGCCGCGAGTCGAACCGCCGAGGGCGGAGCCGCTATGAAGTGGGCGCTGGTCGAGGGGTGGGCGCCATGAGGTGGGCGCTGGTCAAGGTGTGCGTGGCGGTGACCACGATGGTCGTGGTCGCCTTCGCGGTTCCGCTGGGTCTGGTGATCAAGGAGATGGCGCGGGACCGGGCGTTCTCGAACGCCGAGCGGGAGGCCGCCGCCATCGCGCCCGCGCTCTCCATCACCACCGACCGGGACCAGTTGGAGAAGGTCGTCGCCTCGGCGGGCTCGGACGACGGGATGGCCGTGCACATACCCGCCGCCGACGGCGCGGCCGCGGTCGAGATCGGCAAACGGCGTGCCGCCGGCAAGGACGTCACCACGACCCGGAAGCTGGGCCGGGCCTCCACCACGGAGGTCCCCGGCGGCTCCACCCTGCTCCAGCCCGTCGCGCTGAGCTCCGGAATCGCGGTCGTCGAGGTGTACGTCCCCGAGTCCGAGGTCAGCAACGGCGTCGGCACGGCCTGGGGGATCCTCGCCGCGGTCGGCGTCGCGCTCATCATCGGCTCGGTCGCGGTCGCCGACCGGCTGGGCGTACGGATGGTGCAGCCTGCCCAGCGCCTTGTCGAGGGCGCGCATGAACTGGGGGAGGGGAAGCTGGGGGCGCGGGTACCCGAGGAGGGCCCGACCGAACTGCGGCTCGCCGCCGTAGCGTTCAACTCCATGGCCGATCAGGTCGTACAACTACTGGCGAACGAACGGGAGTTGGCGGCGGATCTCTCCCATCGCCTGCGTACGCCGCTGACCGTGCTGCGGCTCAACACGGCCTCGCTCGGCGACGGGCCGGCCGCCGAGCAGACCCGGGCCGCCGTCGCGCAGCTGGAGCGCGAGGTCGACACGATCATCCGGACCGCCCGGGAGGCCAAGCCGCAGACCGCGGCGATAGGCGTCGGCGCCGGGTGCGACGCGTCCGAAGTCGTGCGCGAGCGGATGGACTTCTGGTCGGCGCTCGCGGAGGACGAGGGCCGCAAGGTGCGGGTGGCGGGGGTCGACCGGCCGGTCCGTATACCCGTCGCCCGCGCCGACCTCGCGGCCGCGCTCGACGCGCTCCTCGGCAATGTCTTCCGGCACACCCCGGAGGGCACGGCCTTCGCGGTCGACGTGCACAACAGCGAGGATGCCGTGATCGTGCTGGTGTCGGACGCGGGCCCCGGGATCGTGGACCCCGAGGCGGCGATGGCGCGCGGGCGCGGCTCCGGGAGCGACGGGTCGACGGGGCTCGGCCTCGACATCGTGCGGCGGCTCGCGGAGTCGACGGGCGGGGATGTACGGATCGGTTCGTCCGTGCTGGGCGGGACCGAGGTACGGATCTGGATCCAGCTGGACGGGCGGGCGACCCCGCTCCGGCGGGGGCACCGGGGGGCCGTGCGCCGCCGACGCCGCCGGGCGGGCGTGAGCTGACCTCAAGGGTTCGCTGCGCGGGCCTTTGCAGGTGCCGACGGTTCGCTGCGCGGGCTTCAGCTGCTGTGTGCCTTCCACTGTGAGGGCTTCAGCTGGTGTGTGGCTTCCGCTGCGCGGGCCTTTTTCTTCGCCGCTCCGCAGCGTTTCTCTTCGCCGCTCCGCGACGGGTTTCCCGCCCGCCAGCCCTCTTCGCCTGCTCCGCAGGCCCAACACCCCGCCGCTCCGCGGCGACTTGGGGGCTTCCCTTGCGCCCCAAATTGGTCTCTACCTTTAACCGGCCCCGATGCCTTCCTTAAGCGCACCCTAAGATCCCCAACCCCCGTCCGGATGAAGCGATTTGCCCGATTCCGGATCGCTAGCGTGCTGCCGCACCCACCCCTGGAATCCCCGTGAATCCGCGAAGGCAGGCACGCGATGAGCAGCACGCACCGGCGCAAGGTCAGTGGCAGGAACAAGGCGATAGGCGGCATCGTCGCCGCGGCCGTGGTCGGCGGTGGCGCCTTCCTGTTCACCGGCACCGCGCAGGCGGCCGACGTCGGCGCCGCGTACACCAAGACCAGTGACTGGTCGACCGGTTACACCGCGCAGTACGTCATCACGAACGACACCAACCAGGTGAAGGCCGACTGGACGCTGGAGTTCGACCTGCCGTCCGGCAGCAAGCTCAGCTCGCTGTGGAACGGCACGTCGAGCGTGAGCGGGCAGCATGTCACCGTGAAGCCGCCGTCCTGGGACAAGGACGGCCTGGCGGCCGGCGAGTCCGTCACCGTCGGCTTCGTCGTGAACGGCACCGCGGACCCGACGGGCTGTCTCATCGACAGCTCCAAGTGCTCGGTGGACGACGGCGCGACGCCCGAGCCGAGCGGCCGCCCGACCCAGTCCGCGACCCCGACGGCCACCCCGACGGCCACGCCGACCGCCACCGCCTCTCAGAGCGTGACCCCGACGCCGACCGCGACGGCCACCGCGACCCCCTCTCCCTCCCAGAGCTCCGGCAGCGGCAGCACCACGAGCGCCGGCTTCGCGCCCTACGTCGACACCTCCCTCTACCCCGCCTTCGACCTGCTCGCCAGCGCCACGGCCACCGGCGTGAAGGACTACAACCTGGCCTTCATCACGGACGGCGGCGGCTGCACGCCCAAGTGGGGCGGTGTGACCGACCTCGCCAGTGACGGGGTGGCGTCGCAGATCGGCGCCCTGCGCGCCAAGGGCGGCGACGTCCGGGTCTCCTTCGGCGGGGCCTCCGGTTCGGAGCTGGCGACGACCTGCTCCTCGGCGGACGCGCTGGCGACGGCGTACGGGAAGGTCGTGGACGCGTACAACCTCACGAAGGTCGACTTCGACGTCGAGGGCGGCGCGCTGCCGAACACGACCGCCAACACCAACCGTGCCAAGGCGATCGCGAAGCTCCAGCAGCAGCACCCGAACCTGGACGTGTCCTTCACCCTCCCGGTCATGCCCGAGGGCCTCACCCAGGACGGCGTGAACCTCCTGTCCAACGCCAAGTCGAACGGCGTGAAGATCAACACCGTCAACATCATGGCGATGGACTACGGCGCCTCGTACAGCGGTGACATGGGTACGTACGCCGAGCAGGCGGCCACGGCCACGCAGGCGCAGGTCAAGAGCGTCCTCGGCCTCTCCGACAGTGCCGCCTGGAAGGCCGTCGCCGTCACCCCGATGATCGGCGTCAACGACGTGGCGTCCGAGATCTTCAAGGTCGACGACGCCTCGCAGCTGGTGTCCTTCGCCCAGTCCAAGGGCCTGGGCTGGCTGTCGATGTGGTCCGCGACCCGCGACAAGCAGTGCGCGGGCGGCGCCAAGAACTCCGCCGACGCGACCTGCAGCTCGATCGTCCAGGACGCGGGCGCCTTCTCGAAGGCCTTCGGCGCCTACAAGTAGCCACCATCCGCCTGCAAGTAGGCACCATCCGCCCCCCAAATAGCCATCACCAAACGGGGGTTGCGCGCCCCGGCCGGATCTCCCCCCACCCGGCCGGGGCGCGCGGTGTCGGCGAGTGCCGCGGTCGCGCCGACGGTCACCTGTGAGATCTCATGCGTCAGCGGATGTCCGAGTCGGGATGTTCGGTGTCCCATTCCTGGCGTGCTCGGGCGATGGAGTCGCGGTGAGCCGCCGACCAGTCCGCGAGGGCCTTCACGAGGTGGGTGAGGCTGTGGCCCATGGCGGTGAGTTCGTACTCGACCTGTGGGGGCACGGTCGGGTACACGGTCCGGGTGACGAGCCCATCCCGTTCCAGTCGGCGCACGGTGAGGGTGAGCATCCGCTGCGAGATGCCCGGGACGGCGCGTTGCAGCTGTCGGAAACGGCGTACGCCCTGGGCGAGTTCGACCACGACCAGGACCGACCACTTGTCGCCGATGCGGTCGAGTACGTCGCGGATCCCGCAGTCCTCGTGTTCGTCCCCGCAGCTGACCACGGGCGTGGTGGTTACCTCCGTGTGCCCCACCGACATCGAAGTGCCTCCTTACGCTCTCAGGCTGCGAATCCGCAGGATGGTCCTGGTTACCGAAAAGAACCTACCCGAGCGGGGAGACCCTGATGATCCTGGTTACCGGCGCCACCGGCGCTCTGGGCACACTCGTCGCCGAGCGCATGGCAGGCCGTGACGACACCGTCCTCGGCACGCGCGATCCCCGGCGGACCAATGCCTCGCTGCCCACTCGTCGTGTCGACTTCGAGGATCCGGACACCCTCACCAAGGGCTTCGAGGGTGTGGACGTCCTGCTGATGATCTCCGCGGGCTACGGAGAGGACGACACGGTCATCGCCCGGCACGCCGCCGCGATCGAGGCCGCCGAGAAGGCGGGCGTCCGCCATGTCGTCTACACGAGCCTGACCGCCGACGGCGACCACCTCCCGTACGCCCTCCCGCACCGCTGGACCGAACGCCGGCTCCGGGAGAGCGCCATGAACTGGACCATCCTGCGCAACGGCCTCTACGCCGAGCTCCTGGCCTGGATCACGCAGCCGTCGCCGTCCGGCCGGATCACCGCCCCGCTGGGCGAGGGCCGCCTCGCCGCCGTCGCACGCGAGGACCTGGCCGACGCCGCCGTACGCGTGGCGGTGGAGGCGTCCGCCCACGCGGGCCGCGTCTACGAACTCGTCGGCGAGCAGGCCCTCGGCGCCGCCGAGCTGGCGCAGGCGTACGGCCCCCATGTCACCTACGCGCCGGAGACCCTCGCCCAGACCCGCACCCGCCTCGCCGCATCCGACGCCGAGCCGTTCCAGGTCCCGATGCTTATCGGCACGTACTCCGCCATCGCGGCGGGCTTCCTGGACCGCACGGGTGGGGATCTGCGGCTGCTGCTGGGGCGGGCGCCGCGGTCCGCGCAGGCCGCTGCTGGGGCGGCCGTGCGCCTTGAGACCACCTGATCCGAGGGGAAAGCCGCGCCCGCACAGCAGTTACCGGCGGTGTGACTACTGCACGTCCACGAAGTCGCCGGTCGCCTTGACCGCAGGCGTGGTGGAGGTGCCGGCGAAGTTCCAGCGCCAGTAGCCGTCCTCGGATGCGGTGACCGTGGTCTTCAGGTCACCGGTGCTCGAGGTGTTCACGGTCTTGACGGTGGTGTAAGTGCTGGTACCCGCCTTGCGGAACTGGAGCTTCACCTGCTGGGAGCCATAGCCTCGGTAGTCCAGCGTGTCCCAGTTGGCGCGTGTGAGCTTGCCGCTGACCGTGAGGCTCGCGCCCTTGGCGATCGGCTCCGGGCTCGCGTTGGCGGTCAGTTTGGAGTGCCGCTGGAGCCGGGTGGTGGTGTAGCTCGCCAGGTGGGTCCAGCTGTCGTCGTTGGCCACCCCCTGCACACTGACCTTCCATGTGCCGGCGTCGGCGTTGGTGAGCGTCCAGTCCGGTTCGAAGGTGAACGTCTGCGAGCACGTGGAGGTGGTGGCACTCGAGGCGACGCAGTCCGCGTGGACGTAGTACTCGTTCGACACGATGCGGTCATCGTAGGTCTCATAGGGGTTCGCGCCGTCCGGTCCACGCCACAGGACGAAGTCCGCGTCCTGGATGCCCGACGGGTGGGTGAAGGTCCCCGAAACCGTGATCGTCTTGTCGTAGACGTCGACCACGATGTTCTTGCCGCCGTCGAATGCGACGTCACTGATCACGACGTCGCCTTCGGTCACTTCCGCGTCCGCGGCCGGGGCGGCGAATCCGGCCAGCGCGGTGGCGGCGGCGAATACGGCGAAGGTTGCGCGCTTGCGCATGGATCTCCCTTACAGGGCGAAGACGCGCCCGCCGGATGGACGCACGGCGGGCGGATGAAGAGGCCCACCATAATGAGCGTGCCGACCGGTCACAAACAGAAGATGATCTCCGTTATTTCCGCTCGAGTGCTGATTTCTCACGCTAGGGCGCGACCCACGGCTCGCTCTGCCCCAGCCTGTCTTGCGGATCAGCTGATCGCAGGGTGGAGCCGCAACGGCGGTGCGGTGGGCGCTTGTTGGGCGGGCGGCCCGGGCGGTTCCCCCGCCAACAGGCGCCTGCGGCCTCGCCGTTGCGGCTCCAGCAGTGTGGTCACGCGGTCCGGAAGGGCAGCCCTGGGACAGGGGCGTCAGACCTTGGCCGGTGAGCGCTCGGGCTCCGTGGGTGCGCCCTCCTTGAGGCCCAGCCGTCCGTGCACCGCCCGCAGTGGCCTCGGCGCGTACCAGGCCGTACGACCCAGGAGCCGCATGGCCGCCGGGACGAGCACCCCGCGTACGGCCACCGCGTCGATCAGGATCGCCAGACCGCTGCCGAGGCCGAACATCTGGATGAAACTGACGTGGGCCGTGCCGAAGGCGAAGAAGCTGACCGCGAGGAGGCCGGCGGCCATGGTGACGATCCGGCCGGTGTGGGAGAGGCCGCTGGTGACGGCGGTCTCCGTGTCAGCGCCCGCGTCGTGGAGTTCCTTGATGCGGCTGGTGACGAAGACCTCGTAGTCCATGGAGAGGCCGAAGGCGATGCAGAACATGAGCACCGTCATCGAGGTGTCCATGGGTTGCGGGGTGAAGCCGAGCGCGGAGGACAGGTGGCCATCCTGGAAGATCCACACCATGACGCCGATGGCCGCGGTGAGACTGATGCCGTTCAGGACCAGGGCGCGCAGGGGCTGGACCACGCTGCCGGTGAAGAGGAAGAGGATGACGAACGTGGTGCCCGCCACGAGACCGATCGCGGCCGGGAGCCGGTCGGCGATCGAGGTCTTGGAGTCGACGAGGCGCGCGTCGGTGCCGCCGACGAGCGCCTCGGTTCCGCCGGGGGGATCGACCGCCCGTACGGACTTGACCAGGTCCTGCGCCTCGTCCGACTTGGGGGTGAGGCCGGTGACGACGGTGATGCGCTGGGCGTCGGGCCGGCCGAGCGCGGCGGCTGCGGGACCGGGCTGGGCGGACCGCCCGTCACTGTAGGTGCCGGCTGAGGTCTCGACCCGTACCGCGCCGTCGAGCCGCGAGAGCGTGGCCGCGTACGAGCGCAGGTCGGCCGGGGACACGGGCCCGTTCGTGACGATCTGTACGGCCGACTCGTCGCTGCCGGTGAAGTCGTGCTGCACGGCGGTGGCGACCTGGCGGCTCTGCGCGCTCTCCGGCAGCACCCGCTCGTCCGGCGTGCCGAAGGTGACGCCGAGCAGCGGACTCGCGGCGAGCAGCAGGACGGCCAGGACCGGCAGCGCGGTCAGGGCGGGCCGGCGCATGACCGTGCGGGACAGCCGGGCCCACAGGGGTGCCTCGGCGCTCTGTACCGTCTGCGCCCAGGGCAGGCGGCCGTTGTTGATCCGGGGGCCCAGCAGAGCGAGCAGTGCCGGGATGACGAGCAAGGCGCTCACCGCGGCGATGGCCACCACGCCGATGCCCGCGTAGGCGAAGGAGCGCAGGAAGAACTGCGGGAAGACCAGCAGCGCGGCGAGCGCGGCGGCAACGGTCGCGGCGGAGAAGGTGATGGTCCGCCCGGCCGTCCGCACCGTGTGCCGGAGAGCGTCCGGGACGTCGGCGCCCTCAGCGAGGTGTTCGCGGAAGCGGCTGATCATCAGCAGGGCGTAGTCGATGCCGAGGCCCAGGCCGAGCGCGGTGGTCAGGTTGATCGAGAACACCGACACGCTGGTGAGGCTGCCGAGCACATAGAGCTCGGCGAAGGTGCCGACGATCGCGATCAGCCCGATGACCAGCGGCAGCAGTGCCGCGACGATGCTGCCGAAGGCGATCACGAGGAGGACGAGAATCAGGGGTACGGCGATCGACTCGGCCAGCGCGAGATCCTTGGCGACCTGGGTCGGCACCTCGGCGCCGACCGCGGCCTCGCCGCCGGCCCGCACGGTCAGTCCGTTCCGGTCACCCGTGTACTCGTCGATGACCGCCGAGGCGTTGTCGCCCTGCTCGGTGTCGTCGCCCTTGACGTGGGCCAGCACCAGGGCGGCCTTCCCGTCGCGGGAGGTCAGCGCGGAGCTGCCGGTGTCCCAGTACGAGATCACGTTCGAGAGGGTCGGCTCGTCCTTGAGCCGCGAGGTGAGGGCCTGCCCCGCGCGCTCGGCGGCGGGGGAGCCGACACCGCCGTCGTCGGGCCTGACCAGCAGCACCAGGTTGCTCTCGCCGCCGAACTTGTCGTCGATCAGCTGCTGCGCGCGGGCCGAGGGCGCGCTCGGGTCCTCGAAGCCGCCGCTCTGGAGCTTGCCGAACGCCCCGAAGCCAATGGCCCCCATGGCGACCACGGCCACCACGGTGAGTGTCAGTACGAGCCGGCTCCGATGGAGCGCCAGCCCGGCGATGCGGTCGAACACGGTGATCGCCTCCGGATGTCTACGCCGTCATGTTTACGTCGTTAACATCGACAGTGGCATAGGATGTTAACGCCGTCAACATCAGGATGTTAATGGCGTCAACTTCGGGCAGGATGGAGTCATGGACTCAGGCAGGGCGGAGTCATGGACTCAGACGGGACGGGGCCCTGGATCGGGCCGGACGGGGGCCTTGGGCCGGGCCGACGGGGCCGGGATTCGGGCAGGATGGGGATCATGGAGTCGATGACGGGCGGCAAGCCCCGCTACCACCACGGCGACCTCCGCAACGCACTGATCGAGGCCGCCGTCGAACTCGCGGCCGAAGGCGGCCCCGAGCGGGTCGTCCTGCGCGAGGCGGCCCGCAGCGTCGGCGTGTCACCCACCGCCGCGTACCGCCACTTCGACAGCCAGGGCGATCTCCTGGAGGCCGTGAAGATCCACGGGCAGCAGGCGCTTGCCGCCTCCATGGCCGAGGCCGTACGCGCAGTTCCCGGACTCGACGACCCGGGCGAGGAGGCCGTGCGCAAGGCCGAGGCGATCGGGCGCGGATACGTCCGCTTCGCGATCGAGCACCCCGGGCTCTACCGCACCGCCTTCTGCCGTACGTCAGCGGCGGAGGAGAGCGACTTCACCGGCCTCGAAGCCCCCGAGGGCGGGCCGGAGTTCGCGGCGTTCAGGGAACTCTCGGACACCCTCGACACGCTCGTGGCCACGGGCCGGATGCGGCCGGAGAACCGACCCGCTGCCGAGGTCTCCGCCTGGTCGACCGTCCACGGCCTCTCGCTGCTCATCCTCGACGGCCCCCTCGCCCTGCTCCCCGCCGCCCAGCGCGACGAGGTCGTCGAGCGCACCCTCACCAACATCGTGGCGGGCCTGACCCGCTAGGCCCTGTCGCCTGGCTCTGATCGCCTTGAAGGGCCGAACGGCGTCGGGGCGCGGCACCCCCTCAGGTGCCGCGCCCCGTCCCGAATCCGCACGGGTGTGAGCGCCGTCACAGAGACGAGAACTGCCGAGCGGACAGGGCTGGTTGTGGAACTTTCCCTACGCGACCGGATACGGGCCGGTGACCCGGAGGCCTTCGCCGAGCTGTTCCGTGCGCATGCCCGGGCCGTGTACAGCCATGCCGCCCGACTGACCGGAGACCGGGGCGCCGCGGAGGATGTGGTGTCCCTGACCTTCCTGGAGGCGTGGCGGCTGCGGGACAGGCTGAGACCGGATGCCGCGGCCTTGGAAGGAGACGCCAGGATCATCCTCGAGGGCGAGGGCGAGGGCGAGGGCGAGGGCGAGGGCGAGGGCGAGGGCGAGGGCCTGCGGCCCTGGCTCTACGGCATCGCCACCAACGTCCTGCGCAACACCCGCCGAGCCGCCCGTCGGCACGGCGCCGCGCTCGCCCGTCTCCCGGACCGCCCGGCGGACCACGACACCGTGCCCGACTTCGCAGACGAACTCGTCGGCCGCCTGGAGCACGCCGAACGGCTCGCCGCCGCCCGCACCGTGCTCGGCCGGCTCCGCAGATCCGAGCGCGAGGTGTTCGCCCTGTGCGTCTGGTCGGGCCTGAGTTACGCGGCCGCGGGCGAGGCCCTCGGCGTACCGGCCAGCACCGTACGGTCGCGGCTCTCCCGGGCCAGGCAACGCCTGCGGCGCTTGGCGGAGGCGGAGTTGGCCCGGCGTGCGTCCGGCGGGCGGCCACCGCAGAGCCCGGGATCGCCAAGTGCCCCCAGACCGCCGGATGTCTCGCCCAGGCAGGAGAAACCGAGACTCCGCCCTCGCACCGGACAGGTACCGGGTGGCCGCCCCGAAGCGGCCCGGTCGACCCAGGAGAAGCACCGATGAACCCCGAAGAGCGCGAAGAACTGGCCAGGCTGCTGCCGAGCCCGGGTGAGCCGGTCCTGACGAGCGACCGCCATGACCTGCTGGAGGACCATCTGATGCGAGAGTTCACCCAGGAAGTCCAGGAAGTCCAGGAAGTCCAGGAGATCGCGACGGCGCCCGGGTCGCGAGACCTCGCCCCCCGCCGCCGGTTCGCCATCATCGCCGTACCCCTTGCCACAGCCGCCGCGGTCGCCGCCGCGGTCGTCGTCGGCACCGGCGGATCCGAGACTCCCACGACCGATCAGGAGGCGGTCGACCTCCTGAACCGCATCGCCACGGTCGCCGCCGCGAAGAAGTCCTTGACCGTCCGCGACGACCAGTACGTCTACATCCGCACCCAGGGCTCCCTGGAGATCACGGATGTAGAGGACAGCGGCACCCAGATCTACCGCCGCTCGGACTGGACCGCCGTCAACGGCAAGCGCCCCGGACTGGCCCGGATCACGGTGCTGTCGGGCCCGAACCTCCCGGGGCATCGGGTCCCGAAGGGCACCCCGGAGGACATGAGGCTGTCCCCCGACCCGAACGTCAGCACGTACCGGGAGCTGCAGGCACTGCCCACCGACCCCGACGCGCTGCTCAAGAAGGTCTACGACGACACGAAGGACAAGGACTCGATCAACCGGGGCGCGGCGCTGGAGATGATCGGCGACATGCTCGACGACGCGACACTCCTACCCGAGGTGGACGCCGCGCTCTACCGTGCCGCGGCGAAGATCCCGGGCGTCTCGGTGGTCGAGAACGCCAAGGACCTCGCCGGCCGCCCGGGGATCGGCCTGAGCTTCAAGGGCGGCGACGACCGCGACACGTGGGTCTTCGACAAGGAGTCCCTCAACTACCTCGGCTCGGACGAGGTGGCCCTGCTCGGCGCCGGAGTCGTGGACAAGGTCGGTGAGACACCGGGCAACTGAGACCCGGGCTCCCGATCGCACCAAGTTTCCTCGACGTCCGCCGGGCGGCCGCACACCGATTTTCACGCCCACCGGGTGGAGCCGTCAGGCCCCCGGAGTACTGAGACCCGCTCAAGCCCGTCTGACAGGGCCGGGCGGCGTCGGGGCGCGGCACCCCCCTCAGATGCCGCGCCCCGTCCCCCCATTCCCCCGCGCAGTGGCTCGCTCTGCGTCGTACCCGGCGCCGTAGCCGGCGTCGTCTCGACGCCCTACTCGGCGGCCGTCAGCGGCGGCAGCGCCCCCGTCCGCGCCGCCTGCCCGTACCAGAGGGCGCTCGACTTCGGCGTACGGGCCTGCGTCGCGTAGTCCACGTACACCGCGCCGAAGCGCTTGCCGTAGCCGTACGCCCACTCGAAGTTGTCCATCAGGGACCAGAGGTAGTAGCCGCGGACGTCCGCGCCGTCGGCGATGGCGCGGCGGACCGCGCGCAGGTGGCCGTGCAGATACGCGATCCGCTCGGGGTCGTGGACGCGGCCCTCCGGGTCCGGTTTGTCGTCGTACGCCGCGCCGTTCTCCGTCACGTACAGCGGCAGACCCGGGGCCTCCCTCGAGTAGCGCATGATCAGGTCGTGCAGGCCCGTCGGGTCGATCGTCCAGCCCATCTCCGTACGCTCGCCCGGGGTTTGGTGGAAGGCGACGTCGTCCGCGCCCGGCCAGGGGGAGTACGGGCTCGCGCCATGGCCGTCCGCGCGCGGGCCCGCCTCGGCGGCCTGCGCCGCCGACACCAGCGTCGGCGTGTAGTAGTTCAACCCCAGCGCGTCGAGCGGCTGGTTGATCGCCGCCAGGTCGCCGTCGAGAACGTACGACCAGTCCGTGGCCGAGGACGTCGCCGCCAGCAGCGTCTGCGGGTACGCGCCGTGCAGCATCGGGCCGTGGAAGACGCCGTTGGCGAGGTCGTCGATGCGCCGCACCGCCGCCAGGTCCGCCGGATCCTGCGAAAACGGCCTGACCACCGAGGAGTTGAGACTCACCGCGACCGTGTTGCGGGCGGGCATCGCGGCGCGCAGGGCCGAAGTGCCCAGGCCGTGGGCGAGGTTGAGGTGGTGGGCCGCACGCAGCGACGCCGCCGCGTCCGTACGGCCAGGAGCGTGCACCCCGGAGCCGTACCCCAAAAAGGCGCTGCACCAGGGCTCGTTGAGGGTGATCCACTGCTCCACGCGGTCGCCGAGCGCGTCGCCGACGATCCGCGCGTACTCGGCGAAACGCAGCGCCGTGTCGCGCTCGGGCCAGCCGCCCGCGTCCTCCAGCTCCTGCGGCAGGTCCCAGTGGTAGAGGGTGACGGCGGGCTTGATGCCGTGCGCCAGCAGCTCGTCGACCAGGCGGCGGTAGAAGTCCAGGCCGCGCTGGACGGCGGGGCCGCGGCCGGTCGGCTGCACGCGCGGCCAGGAGACCGAGAAGCGGTACGCCGTCAGGCCCAGCTCCGCCATCAGCGCCACGTCGTCGCGGTAGCGGTGGTAGTGGTCGACAGCGATGTCACCGGTCTCGCCGCCGGCCGTCTTTCCCGGCGTATGGCTGAAGGTGTCCCAGATGGAGGGCGTGCGGCCGTCCTCCCGCACCGCCCCCTCGATCTGGTACGCGGAGGTCGCCGCGCCCCAGAGGAAGGCGGGAGGAAAGGTCACGGGGGTAATGGGCTCAGGCATGGAAGCGCTCCCATAAGGGGTCGTGGGGACCGACGAGTTGGAGGAGGGGGAAGGAGGGAGGAAGGGGGCCGAGGCGGCGGTGACCCGGCCCCCTGAAGAAGCTGAAGAAGAAGGGGTCAGCCCTTGATCGCGCCCTGCATGATGCCGCCCACGATCTGCTTGCCGAACAGGAGGAAGGCGATGAGCAGCGGCAGTGTGCCGAGCAGCGCGCCCGCCATGATCACCGACTGGTCGGGGATGTAGCCGGTGCCGAGGGAGAACAGGGCGACCTGGACAGTGGGGTTCTGCTGGTTGAGCGCGATGATCGGCCACAGGAAGTCGTTCCAGGCCATCACGAAGGTCAGCAGTCCGAGCACCGCCATCGCGGGGCGTGCCGCCGGGAAGACGACATGCCACACGACACGCAGACTGCTCGCCCCGTCGACCCTCGCCGCCTCGATCAGCTCGGTGGGCAGCGCCTGCACCAGGTACTGCCGCATGAAGAACGTGCCGAAGGCGCTCACCACGGTGGGCAGGATGACCGTCTGCAGCTGGTTGGACCAGCCCAGGTCGCTCATCCACAGGTAGAGGGGTACGACGGCCAGCTGCGGCGGGATCATCATCGTGCCGATGGTCAGCAGCAGCAGGGTGCTGGAGAACCTGAACCGCAGCTTGGCGAAGGCGAATCCGGCGAGCGTGGAGAACAGGACCGTACCGAAGGTGATGGTCCCGGCGACGATCGTGGAGTTGACCATCGCGGTGCCGAGCCCGGCCTGGTCCCACGCGGCCTCGAGGTTCTTGAACAGGTTCCCGCCGAACCACAGCGGCGGCGGTGACTGCGCGAGCCGCTGGTCGTTGCGTGAGGCCGCGATCGCGGTCCACAGCAGCGGTGCCAGCGAGACCAGCGCGAGAACCGCCAGGACGACGTACGTGACCGGTCCCGCGTGCAGCTGCTTGCCCGCGCCGAGCATACGGCGGCGTCCGGGGCTCCGGCCGCCCGCGCCCTTCTCCTTCGCCTGAGGGAGGGTCAGTTCACTTGTGGTCATTGGGATTTCCTCAGCCGTCGGGTGATCAGCAGATTGATCGCGGCGACGATCAGCAGGATCAGGAACATCGACCAGGCGATCGCGGACGCCTTGCCGAGGTTGCCGATGCTCCAGCCCTGGTCGTACATGTACAGACCGAGCGTCTGGTACTGGTGCGCGGAGCCGCCCTTCGAACCGCTGACCCCGCCGAACAGCAGGGGCTCACCGAAGAGCTGGGTCGCGCCGATCGTGGACACCACCACCGTGAACAGGATCGTCGGCCGGAGCATCGGGACCGTCACATGGCGGAACTGCTGCCAGCGGCCCGCCCCGTCGAGCGCGGCCGACTCGTACAGATCGGTGGGGATCGCCTGCATCGCCGCCAGATAGATCAGCGCGTTGTAGCCGGTCCACCGCCAGATCACGATCGAGGAGACGGCGAACTGCCCGCCCCAGTCGGACTCGCGCCAGTTGATGGGGTCGATCCCGACGAAGTGGAGCAGCCAGTTGATCAGGCCGCCGTCCCACGAGTACAGCAGCGTGAAGACCAGCGTGGCCGCCGCCACCGAGGTGGCGTACGGGGTGAGCATCACGACCCGCCACACGGTCGAGCCGCGCAGCCGGTAGTTGAGCAGATGCGCGATCCCGATCGCCATCAGCAGCTGCGGCACCGTCGAGATCACCCCGATGGTGAAGGTGTTCTCCAGGGCGTTCCAGAAGAACTCCGAGGACAGCAGGTTCTTGTAGTTGTCCAGGCCGGCCCAGGTCTGGTGGTCCAGGCCGGACAACTGCACGTTGTGCAGCGAGTACCAGGCCGTGTACAGCAGCGGCACGAGCCCGAAGGCCCCGAAGATGACGAAGAAGGGGGCGATGAACGCGTACGGCGACGCCTTCATGTCCCAGCGGTACAGCCGGCTGCGCCAGGAGCTCGTGCCCGGGGGCGGCGTACCGCGACCGTGAGCGCGGCGGGCCGCGCCCGGCTGGTCACCGGGCGCGGCGTCGGCGCTCGGCGCGGTCTGCGCGAGAGCCTGCTTGGAGCTGGTCACTGGCCGAGCACGTCCTTGATCTCCGACTTGGCCGCGTTCCAGCCCTGGTCAGGGGTCTTGCCCTTCTGCTCGACCTGGAGGATGCCGATGTCGGTGATGGCCGTGCCGATCGGCTGGTCCTTCGTGCCGAAGTACTGCGTCGGGATGGTCTTCGCCGAGTCGGAGAAGATCTGCGTGATCGGCGCGTCCGAGAAGTACGTGGTGGTGTCGGCCTGCGGCTTCAGGCTCGCGTACGCCGACGGGGTCGACGGGAAGCTCGCCTGCTTGGCGAAGACCTTCGCCTGCTGCTCGGGCGCGGTCAGCCACTTCGCCAGCGCGACGGCCTCCTTCTGGTGCTTGCTCGCCGTCGGCACGCCGACGAACGAACCGCCCCAGTTGGACGCGGTCGGGGCCGCCGCCACGTCCCACTTGCCCTTGCCGGACGCACCGGACTTCTGCTCGATGTAGCCGATCATCCACGCCGGGCAGGCCACCGTCGCGAAGGTGCCCTTGGCGTAGCCCTGGTCCCACGTCGGGTCGAACTGCTTCAGCTTCGCCGACATGTTGCTGGTCGCGACCTCCATCGCGGCGTCCCAGGCGTTCTTCACGCCCGTGGACTTGTCCCAGATGACGTTGCCGTCCTTGTCGTAGTACCGCTCGTCCTGACCGCCGAGCGCCGCGTTGTAGACCGAGGAGGCGGAGTCCACGTACTTGGTGCCCTTCGGCGCCTTCTTCATGTACTCCTTGCCGAGATCGACGTACTTGGACCAGTCGCCCTTCCACTGCTCGGCGAGCTTGGTGCGGTCCGTCTCGAGGCCGGCCTTCTGGAACAGGTCCTTGCGGTAGCAGATCGCCATCGGGCCGATGTCGGTGCCGAGCCCGATCAGCTTGCCGTCCTTGGTGGTGGCCTGGGCGTTCTTCCAGTCCAGCCACTGGGACTTGTCGACGTCCTTGCCGAGGTCGACGAACTTGGCGGCCTGCGTCTGGACCGCCTCGGTGATGTTGCCGACCTCGATGGCCTGGATGTCGTCGGTTCCCGAACCGGCCTGCAGACGGGTCAGCGTCTTGGGCCAGTACACGTCGGTACGAGTGGTGACGTTCTCCTTGATCGTGATGTCGGGGTGTTCCTTCATGTACTCGTCGTAGAGGCCGGCCTGCTTGTAGCCGAAGACCCCGAAGGTGCCGATGGTCAGCGTGGTCTTGCCACCGCCACCACCGCCGCCCGAGTTCGAGTGGCCGTCGTCCGAGTCCTCGGCGCAGCCGGCCAGCAGCCCCGTCGTCAGCGCGGCGACGGCCGCGAGGGCCATCAGCCTGCGGGACCCGCGGGTACTCGTGCGCATTGCGTCCTCCTGTTGCCTGACGTGCCGACCCCCCGGCCAACTGCATTGTTGGGCCCGTTGGTTCTTCGCTGCGGCTCGGGCGGGGAACGTGCGGGATGTGTATGTGTCAGGTACCGTGGGAGCGCTCCCACAGGTGATGTGTTGAAGAGTCGTCGGTCCGGGCGGGGGTGTCAAGGGTGGGGGCGCGGAGAGATGCGTTCAGTTATCGGCCTGTTAGATAAGGGCATTTGGCCCGTCCGGCGTTCGAGTATGAGCGCGTCAGCGCGACAGCGGGGGTCGGGGAGCGGCAGCCCCAGGGACGGGAAGGGCAGAGGCGGCGGGGGCGGAAAACGATCCTCGGCAGGAGCCCGGGGCGCGACCGAGGAAGCCCGGCAACGCCCCCGGATCACGACTGTTAGATTCCAGGCCACACGCGGTGTCTACGCGTTGTCGACGGGAGGCGGACCATGGCAGGCCACGGAGCACGGGGCCGGAGCGGGGGGCGGCCGACCCTTGAGGAGGTCGCCGCGCGGGCCGGAGTGGGCCGCGGGACGGTGTCCCGGGTGATCAACGGCTCCCCACGGGTCAGCGACGCGACCCGCGCCGCCGTCGAGGCGGCGGTCGCGGAACTCGGCTACGTCCCCAACACGGCGGCCCGAGCCCTCGCCGCCAACCGCACGGACGCCATCGCCCTGGTCGTCCCCGAGCCGGAGACCCGCTTCTTCGCCGAGCCCTACTTCTCCGACATGCTGCGGGGCGTGGGCGCGGCGCTCTCCGACACCGAGATGCAGCTCCTGCTGATCTTCGCGGGCAGCGACCGGGAGCGGCGGAGGCTGGCCCAGTACCTGGCGGCGCACCGGGTGGACGGCGTCCTCCTCGTCTCCGTCCACGCGGACGACCCGCTCCCCGACCTGCTCTCCCAGCTGGAGATCCCGGCGGTGATCAGCGGCCGCCGCTCGGCCGACGAGACGCTGCCGTCGGTGGACTCCGACAACTACGGCGGGGGCCGCGCGGCCGTCGAGCACCTGATCGCCCAGGGCCGCCGGACGATCGCCCACCTCGCCGGCCGCCTCGACGTCTTCGGTGCCCAGCGCCGCGTCGACGGCTACCGCGAGGCGCTGGCCGACGCGGGCCGCGAGGTCGACGACCGGCTGATCGTCCCCGGCGACTTCACGGAGGAGGGCGGCCGCCGGGCGATGACCGAACTGCTGGCCCGGTGCCCTTCCCTGGACGCGGTCTTCGCCGGCTCCGACGTCATGGCGGCCGGCGCCCGCCAGGTCCTGCGCGAGGTGGGCCGCCGCATCCCCGACGACGTGGCACTCGTCGGCTACGACGACTCGGCCATCGCCCGCCACATGGACCCGCCGCTGACCAGCGTCCGCCAGCCGATCGAGGAGATGGGCCGCGCGATGATCGACCTCCTTCTCGACGAGATCGCGGACCGCCGCCCGGCGGTGTCGCGGGGGCTGGAGAAGCGGCAGCTGGTGCTGCCCGCGGAGCTGGTGGTGCGGGCCTCTTCATGAGGCACCGTGTCTCGGGAGGCGCCGTGTGTCCGCCTACCGGTACCAGTCGTCCCCGCCGCCGGTGAGCGCCCGCCCGAGGTAGTCCCGCAGATCCCGGGCGACCCACCGCCGGCTGTCGTCCTCGTGATCCCATACGAAGATGTCCGCGCGCGGGGGAGTCCGCACCAACGCGAACTGATCACCGCCGCCGTTGTCGCCGAAGAACAGCAGCGGCTCGAAGGGCATGTACAGCCCGGCGAACGACGGGTCCGACCGAAAGAGAAGATTCCGCTCGACGATCTGCTCCAGCGGCCAGACGACATCGATCCCGTACGGGCCCACGATGCCGTCGGTCTCCCGGAACAGCCCGGTCAACTCGGCGGGCAGCCGGCACCCCAGCCGCCGCTCGGCGTCGACCGGCGCGTCCACCCCGACGGGATCCCTGAACTCGGCCTCGGCCGCCACCTCACCCGCCGCGTCTTTCCACATGGCAGCACCCTAGTGAGGCACTCTGGCGACATGGTCCTGCACCCCTTGCTGGGAGTTGACGAAGTGCCCGCCGTGGAGTCGTACTTGGGCCGGGTGGGTGAGGTGTTCAGGGCGTTCCGGGAGCAGGACTCGGAGTGCGTGTCGTACGGGGTGCGGCTGCTCGACGGGGCGCGTTGGTTCGTCAAGGAGGCGGTCACGGATCGCGCGCGCCACTCGCTCGCGCGCGGCTGGGCCTTCCACCGGGCCGTACGGCACTCGGCGATCGTCCCGCAGGTCCACCGGATCGCCGTACGGGATGGCGGCTGGGCGGTGGTGATGCCCTGGCGGGAGGGCGAGGTGCTGTACCACCCCACCCGGCGCGGCCCCCGCGATCGTACGAGCCCGGACGGCCCGATGGCCCGCTTCCGCGCCCTGCCGACGGGCCGCGTACTGCGCGCCTTCGACCGGATCCTGGACGCCCACCTCGCGGTGGAGGCCGCCGGCCATGTCGCGGTCGACTTCTACGACGGCGCGCTCCTGTACGACTTCGCCCGCGACGCGATCCACTTGGTCGACCTCGACGAATACCGTCCGGGCCCGTTCGTCCTCGACGAGGAACGCCTGCCGGGCTCACGGCGCTTCATGGCCCCCGAGGAGTTCGTCCGCGGCGCGGTCATCGACACCCGCACGACCGTCTTCACCCTGGGCCGCACCGCCCGCCTCCTCCTCGACGCGGGCGACGAGGAACGCGCCTGGCGCGGCACCCCGTCCCAGCAGACGGTGATCGTCCGCGCCACCCGCGCCGACCCCGCCGACCGCTTCGAGAACGTCCATCACTTCGCGACGGCCTGGCGCGCCGCGAGCCCGCCCCAGGCGTGACGTTCCCCAAACGGCGAAACGAATCAAGGCCCGACCTGCTGTCGCAGATCGGGCCTTGATCATCAAGGGTGAGTGACGGGACTTGAACCCGCGACATCCTGGACCACAACCAGGTGCTCTACCAGCTGAGCTACACCCACCACGACCGGTCTTGGTTTCCCTGACCGGCCGAGAAAAAGTGTACAGGGTCCGAAGGGGTGCTCGCGCACGGCTTTTGCGGGGGCCCGGCAGGGCCCCGGCGCAGGGCTACTCGGCGGGCAGGACGTGCTTCGCCGCGATGGTGCGGGCGGTCTCCGAGTCGGGGCCGGGCTGCGGGACGAAGATCGCCTCGCGGTAGTAGCGGAGCTCGGCGATGGATTCGCGGATGTCGGCGAGGGCGCGGTGGTTGCCGTTCTTCTCCGGGCTGTTGAAGTACGCCCGGGGGTACCAGCGGCGGGCCAGCTCCTTGATGGAGGAGACGTCCACGATGCGGTAGTGGAGGTACTCCTCGACGGTGGGCATGTCACGGAGCAGGAAGCCGCGGTCCGTGCCCACGGAGTTTCCGCACAGCGGGGCCTTGCCCGGTTCCTTGACGTGCTCACGTACGTAGGAGAGGACCTGCTCCTCGGCGTCCGCCAGGGACGTGCCCGCGGCGAGCTCGTCGAGGAGGCCGGAGGCCGTGTGCATCTGGCGCACCACGTCCGGCATCGTCTCCAGCGCCGCGTCCGGCGGGCGGATCACGATGTCCACCCCTTCGCCGAGCACGTTCAGCTCCGAGTCGGTGACCAGCGCGGCCACCTCGATGAGCGCGTCGTCCGACAGCGAGAGCCCGGTCATCTCGCAGTCGATCCACACCATGCGATCGTTCATATGTCTTACCCTACGGCCCGCTCCGGCCAGGTGGACCCACCCGTGCGCTCGGGCGGGGCCCGCACCTCGGGCGAACCCGCACCGCAGGAGAAGGGGCCCGCACCCACGGCGCGGACCCCATCCCCCTCGTGCTACGGCCGTACTACGGCGCGCTCCGCTGCCCCGGCAGGCTCGGGCGGCTTGCCGCGTACAGGTCCGGCGGGCCGGGCTTGCCCGGGTGGTCCGTCGAGAGGGACGCGGAGGACGCGGTCGGGCCCACGGTGCTGGCCGCCGCCGTGCGGCGGGTCTGCATCGGAACCGGGCTCTCCTGGGGCAGCGCCGGTGGCGGTCCGGCCGGCCCGGTGGAGCCGTCTGCCTCCGGCGAGCGCTCGGACTGCGGCCTGCGGGCGCGGTACGCCGCCCGGTACGCGGCCGGGGACGATCCGAGCTGGCGCCGGAAGTGTCCCCGCAGCGCGACCGGCGAGCGGAAGCCGCAGCGGCCCGCGACCTCGTCGACCGAGTAGTCGGAAGTCTCCAGGAGGCGCTGCGCCTGCAGGACGCGCTGAGTGATCAGCCACTGCAGGGGAGCGCTCCCGGTGAGGGAGCGGAATCGGCGGTCGAAGGTGCGGCGGCTCATGTACGCGCGTGCCGCCAGCGTCTCGACGTCGAACTGCTCGTGGAGATGCTCCAGCGCCCAGGCGACGACCTCCGCGAGGGGGTCGGCGCCGATCTCCTCCGGTAAAGACCGATCGAGGTAGCGCTCCTGACCGCCGCTCCGGCGCGGCGGGACCACGAGCCTGCGGGCCAGCGCACCGGCCGCTTCGTTGCCGTGGTCCGTCCGCACGATGTGGAGGCAGAGGTCGATTCCGGCCGCCGTACCCGCCGACGTCAGGACGTCTCCGTCGTCCACGAAGAGTTCTCGTGGATCCACATGCACCGACGGATAGCGCTTGGCCAGCGTCGGTGCGTACATCCAGTGGGTCGTCGCCGGCCGTCCGTCCAGCAGGCCTGCCGCCGCCAGCACGAAGGCGCCGGTGCACAGCCCGACGATGCGGGCGCCCTCCTCGTGCGCCCGGCGCAGTGCGTCGAGCGCTTCCTCCGGTGGTGGCGAGGTGATCGACCGCCAGGCGGGCACGACCACCGTGCCTGCCCTGGAGATCGCTTCCAGGCCATGTGGTGCGGTGAGTTCCAGGCCCCCTGTGGTCCGCAGTGGGCCTTCTTCGCCCGCGCACACCAGGAGGCGGTAGCGCGGCACGCCGGCGTCCTGGCGGTCAATCCCGAACACCGACAGCGGTATGGAACTCTCGAAGATGGGGCCGCCGCTGAACAGCAGCACCGCGACGATCTCCTTGCGGCGTCGCCCGGAAAGCTTCCGGGCCGCGGCTTCCGGCGCGGCAGTGGAGTCGTGGCTCATACTGCTAAGCCCCCCTCGGTGGTCGCGGCTCCTCGGTTGTGTCGCTCCTGCACGTTTCCCCTCGGTCCTGCACGAGTCCCCCGCCGTAAGACAAGATCGAATCTACTGTGTCTCGTGACGCCAAGGTGACCAGTTCGGCACTCGGCAGAATGTCGACATGGCAACTTGGCGTGAAGCATTCGATCACGAAGCGTTGCACTCGTGGGCCGTGCAGGGAAGTGCGCCTCGTGGCAGTGGCCAATCCACGTAGGGTGCGCGAGCCCTCTGTGGCCCTTTCAGCGCAGGTCGAACGGGGGTTGGAGGGTCGTTCGACCTGGGGATGCGCGCTCTGCAGAAGTTGGCTGAAAAGAAGCGGGGGCGTGCGCGCAAACCGGTCAGTCGACCGGCTTGTTTCCCCCACCGTGCCGACCGCCCCTGTGGGCCCTCGCGTTACTTCTGCCGGGCGCGCCGGTCGCGATGCGTGAACCGATGACTCCGGACAGGTCCTGTGGCCAGCTCCTGCCGTGCCGGCCGCGGTGCGGGGCCCGCTCCTCGGCGCGCGGTCCCCCCGCGCCCTGCTCCTCGGCCCGCAGCAGCGCCGCGCCCCGCTCGGACTGCCGCAGCAGCACCCGGCAGACCCCGGTCACGGCCGCCAGGCCCAGGGCCGTACCTGCCGCGCCGGCGAGCGAGGTGCCGTACCAGACGAGGACCACCGGGACCAGGACGCAGCTGAAGGCCGCCCAGCGGACCACGGCGCTCGCGGTGTCCGGCACGGGTGGCGACGCGGGGCGTGCCGAGGGCGAGGGGCATGCCGCGGGGGAGTGCTGGGACTCGGGGGAGTGCTGGGACGCGGGGGAGGGGCGGGGCGCGGTCTCGGGTCCGGGCACGGTCTGCTCCCTAGTACTCCTGTGCTCTCCATGCTCTCCATGGCGGTGGCTGACCGGTTCAACGCGTGTTCGACCGGCCGGTCACTGCCTGGCCGGCGGTGTACGGCGAGGAAACTCCGGGCCCCTGGGTGAACCCTGTGCAAACCGCCTGTACGGGGCAGCGGCCATTGCGTTACGGGCGCCTCTCATGCATGCTCCGGGGAACGCCGCGTAGCGCGCGCGGGATCTGGGCAGAGGAGGCGTGCCGCCGTACCCTTGGGGGTATGGGGTTGGGAAGATGATTCCCGGACACAGCTCTGCCGATCGTTGTCGTCCCCACCACGAGGATCCAAACGCCGAGATACCCATGGCCGGTCACGAATTCTTCGATCCCGCGGACCGCAAGCGCCCGCTCGCCGATCCCACGGCGGCCGAGCCCCTGGCGGCGGAAGAACCCCGCCAGTCCTGCGATCCCGCCTTCAAGCACGGCGTCGTCGTCGGTTTCGACGGCTCGACGTCCAGCGAGCGCGCCCTCGCCTACGCGATCGGTATGGCCCACCGCTCCGGCTCGGGCCTGATCATCGTGCATGTCGCCAACCGGCTGCCCACCACGGTGTGGGCGGGCTGCGAGCCACCGGTCTTCGTCGACGTACCGGACCACCGCACCGAGGTACTCGGGCTGGAACTCGCCTGTGCCGAATATCTCGCCGAAGTGCCGTGGATCCTCGTCGAGCGCGGCGGTGACATCTGCCACGAACTCGAAGAGGTGGGGCGGGAGTACGAGGCGGACGCGATCGTCGTCGGCTCCACGCACGGCATCGTCGGGCGCATCTTCGGCTCGGTCGCGGGGCGGCTCGCCAAGCGCGCGCAGCGCCCGGTGATCGTCATCCCGTGATCCGTACGGTCATGCCGTGATCCGCGCGGTCACGCCGCGATCTGCACTGCCTCCCGTGATCTACGCGGTCACGCCCCGATCCGCACCGTCTTCCCGTGATTCGCGCTGTCTAGTCGTGAGTTGATCCATGCGGCCGGACGTTCCTGAGGCGTTGCCATTCCGTAACTCGCTGTTGTCCCAGGTGAGATGAGCCGTGGGCACGGTCAACTCCCTTTCTCCGCGGCGTAAATCTACTCGCGCGTAGAGGTGGTTTGTGCCCTTGTGAAGGGTACATACCGGTCGCCGGACCAACCGCACGGCCGGTACCACGCAGCACAACTGCACATGCACACGAAGGGAGCCCGCCGTGGACAATGACGTCTCCGCGGGAAGCACCACAACGACCCTCGGCCATCTCGCCCTCGGAATCACCCTGTTGGCCTTCGGCCTCGGGTACACCGATGTGATCGACGGCGTTTCGGCAGCCGACGCCGTGTCACTGGCACACTACGTCGGCGGCGTCGCGCTCTTCGTCGCGGGCCTGTTCGCGTTCCGCGACCGCGACGCGGCCACCGGCACGGCCTTCTCCGGAGTCGGTGCGCTGTGGTTCACCTGGGCAGTCACGTCCGGCAACCAGATGTCCGACAACGCCGCAGGCCTGTTCCTGCTGCTGTTCGCCCTGGTCGCGCTGAGCCTGACGCTCGGGGCGGCGGGCGGCGGCGTCCTCGACCAGGGGACGTACGGGCTGTTCTTCGTCTCGCTGCTGCTCCTTGCGATCGCCCGCTTCGCGGACAACGACGGCCTCGCCAAGATCGGCGGCTGGTTCGCGGTCGCCGCGGGTGCCGTGGCCTGGTACGCGGCGACGGCGGCGCTCGCCAAGTGGCCCACCGCACTGCCTGGACGCGCCGCCGGCCGGGGGGTGACGGCCACCGGCTGAGACTGGCGCGGGCCGGAGTATTGGGCGGCTCCGGCCCCTGAAAGAACGATCCCTTGCGCGAAGGTGGCACGCGCAAGGGATCGTTCAGGTTTTAGCGCCTAAACCGGCGCCGCTCTCGCGGACCTGGTTGCTCGCCGCGGGGGTTCCTCAATTATCGCTTCGGTGGTCTTGTGGATTCTTATTCCACGGTGACCGACTTGGCGAGGTTCCTGGGCTTGTCGATGTCCCGGCCGAGTGCCAACGCCGTGTGGTAGGCGAGGAGTTGCAGCGGGATGCCCATCAGGATCGGGTCCAGCTCGTCCTCGTTCTTCGGGACGACGATCGTCTGGTCGGCCTTCTCCTGCTCCTGGTGCGCGACCGCGAGGATCTTGCCGCTGCGGGCCTTGATCTCCTCCAGGGCGGCGCGGTTCTTCTCCAGCAGGTCGTCGTCAGGGACGATCGCGACCGTGGGGAGCGCGGGCTCGATGAGTGCCAGCGGGCCGTGCTTGAGCTCGGAGGCGGGGTAGGCCTCGGCGTGGATGTACGAGACCTCCTTGAGCTTCAGGGAGGCCTCACGGGCCACCGGGTAGCCCCGTACGCGGCCGATGAAGAGCATGGAGCGGGCCTCGGCGTACTGCTCGGCCAGCTTCTTGATCTCGTCCTCCTGCTTCAGGATCTCGGAGATCTGCGCGGGCAGCTTGCGCAGGCCCTCGATGATCCGCTTGCCGTCGCGGACCGAGAGGTCGCGGGTGCGGCCGAGGTGCAGCGCGAGCAGTGCGAAGGCGACGGTGGTGTTGGTGAAGCACTTGGTGGAGACGACGCAGACCTCCGGGCCCGCGTGCACGTACATGCCGCCGTCCGCCTCGCGGGCGATGGCGCTGCCCACCACGTTCACCACGCCCAGCACCCGCGCGCCCTTGCGCTTCAGCTCCTGGACGGCCGCGAGGACGTCGTACGTCTCACCGGACTGGGAGACGGCCACGTACAGCGTGTCGGGGTCGACGACCGCGTTGCGGTAGCGGAACTCGGAGGCGGGCTCGGCGTCCGCGGGGATGCGGGCCAGCTCCTCGATCATCTGGGCGCCGATCATGCCCGCGTGGTACGAGGTGCCGCAGCCGAGGATCTTCACGCGGCGCACGGCACGCGCGTCGCGGGCGTCCAGGTTCAGGCCACCGAGGTGCACGGTGGAGAACCGGTCGTCGATGCGGCCGCGCAGCACGCGGTCCACGGCGTCGGGCTGCTCGTGGATCTCCTTGTGCATGTACGTGTCGTGGCCGCCCATGTCGTACGACTCGGCCTCCCACTCCACGGTGGTCGGCTCGGCCGTCGTACGGGTGCCCTCGGTGGTGTACGTGCGGAAGTCGTCGGCCTTGAGGGTGGCCATCTCGCCGTCGTCGAGGGTCACGATCTGCCGGGTGTGGGTGACCAGGGCGGCGACGTCGGAGGCGACGAACATCTCCTTCTCACCGATGCCGAGGACGACCGGGGAGCCGTTGCGGGCCACCACGATGCGGTCGGAGAAGTCGGCGTGCAGGACGGCGATGCCGTACGTGCCCTCGACCAGGCGCAGCGCGTCGCGGACCTTGTCCTCGAGCTTCTCGGCCTGGGAGCGGGCGATGAGGTGGGTGAGGACCTCGGTGTCGGTCTCGGAGAGGAACTCGATGCCGTCGGCCTCGAGCTTCTTCCGCAGGTCGGCGGCGTTGTCGATGATGCCGTTGTGGACGACCGCGACCTTGTTGTCGGCCGACATGTGCGGGTGGGCGTTCACGTCGGAGGGGGCGCCGTGGGTGGCCCAGCGGGTGTGGGCGATACCGGTGGTGCCCTTGAAGCGCGCGGGGACCTTGGCCTCCAGGTCACGGACCCGGCCCTTGGCCTTGACCATCTTCAGGCCGGCCGACTTGGGGGTCGTGACGACGATGCCCGCCGAGTCGTAGCCGCGGTACTCCAGGCGCTGCAGGCCCTCCAGCAGCAGCGGCGCCACATCACGCTTTCCGATATATCCCACGATTCCGCACATATACGGTCCTTCTGTCCCCTCTATTGATGAGTGCTCGCCCGGTGTCGGTCGTAGCCGAGCCGGTCAGCCGTAGACGATGCGGCGCAACTGCCTGAGCGTGAGCTCCGGCGGCGCGACCGCGCGGTACTTCAGGTCCGCCTCGATCCGTTCGAAGATCGCCGCGTTCACCAGGCCCTGGCCCTGGAGCTCGCGATGGCGGCGACGCACGTAGTCCTCGGTCGTCTCGTCGAAGTAGGCGAGCACGTCCTGGATCACCCGCAGCGCCTCGCCCCGGTTCAGGGGCGTGGACCGCGTCAGATGATCAACAAGTTCGTCGTGCACCCGTTGATCCTGAGGTAAGAGGAGCCGATTCGCAAGAATCGTGCCCGATATCGGGCAGATGCCTGTTGAAACTCTTATGGGGGGCTGTTCCGAAGCTGTCCATCCTGTGTCTTGCGCCGCGTCGATTGCCGGGAGCAACTTCTGTGGCCATGGACATTCCACGCATGGGCGTACCGGAGCAGCTCGCCGAGCGGATGAGCATGGCCGAGCAGCACGAGTATCTTCGCGCCAAGTTCTCGCGGCGCAACATGATCAGAGGCGGCGCCGTGACCCTCGGCGCCGTCGCGGGCGGCGCCTTCGTACCGGGCGCCGTCGCGCAGGCCGCGGTTCCGACGCAGCGGACGGCCGCCGGCACCGAGACGGTCGACGGCGCGCTCGTCGCCCCCTTCGGCCGTCACCTCGCCTACGGCAACGACCCGCGCACGGAGATCACGGTCTCCTGGCAGGTTCCGGCCGCGGTGAAGAAGCCGCACATACGCATCGGCGCCCACCCCTGGGACCTCTCCCGCAAGATCGAGGCCGAGGTGCGCACCCTGTACACCCCGGCCGGCGTCGGCGCGAGCGGCGACCACACGCAGTACTACCTGCACGCCAAGCTCACCCACCTGCGCCCCGGCAGGACGTACTACTACGGCGTCGGCCACGCGGGCTTCGACCCGGCCGAGCCCCACCTGCTGGGCACGCTCGGCACCTTCACCACGGCGCCCGCGAGCGCCAAGCCGTTCACCTTCACCGCCTTCGGCGACGAGGGGGTCGGCTACCACGGCCTCGCCAACGACGCCCTGCTGCTCGGCCAAAACCCGGCCTTCCACCTGCACGCCGGCGACATCGCGTACGCGGACCCGTCCGGCGCGGGCAAGAAGGAGGACACCGGCTTCGACTCGCGCATCTGGGACCAGTTCCTCGCCCAGACCGAGACGGTCGCCAAGCAGGTCCCGTGGATGCCGGCGTACGGCAACCACGACATGGAGGCCTGGTACGCGCCCAACGGCTACGGCGGCGAAGAGGCCCGCTGGAACCTCCCGGACAACGGCCCGGACCCGAAGAACCTCCCGGGCGTGTACTCCTTCGTCTACGGCAACACGGCGATCATCTCGCTGGACGCCAACGACGTGTCCTTCGAGATCCCGGCCAACCTCGGCATCTCCGGTGGGACCCAGACCAAGTGGCTGGAGGCGCAGCTCAAGAAGTTCCGCGCGTCCAAGGACGTCGACTTCGTCGTGATCTTCTTCCACCACTGCGCGTACTGCACCTCCACCGCGCACGCCTCGGAGGGGGGCGTGCGCCAGGAGTGGGTGCCGCTGTTCGAGAAGTACACGGTTGACCTGGTGATCAACGGCCACAACCACCAGTACGAGCGCACCGACGTCATCAAGGGCAACGCGGTCACCAAGAAGCTGCCGATCGGCGGCACGGCGTACCCGGAGACCGACGGTGTCGTGTACGTGACGGCGGGTGCGGCCGGGCGCAGCCTGTACGCGTTCAGCGCCCCGCAGTCGTACGAGGGTCACGAGAACGAGGTCGACTCCGTCGCCTCCTTCATCAACCTGAAGGACGGCAAGCAGAACGAGACGGTCGCCTGGTCGCGGGTGCGGTACCTCAACTACTCGTTCCTGCGCGTGGACGTCACCCCGGCGCCGAAGGGGCACCTGGCCACGCTGAAGGTGCGCGGCATCGCCGAGACCGGTGAAGAGGTCGACCACTTCACGGTGGCGCGTCGGGCCAAGTAGGCCCACCCGTACGCCCGGAAGGCGGGGCGTACGACGCCCGGCGGGCGGTCCTCACATCCTCTTGAGGACCGCCTGCTTGGCCAGCGTGAACTCCTCGTCCGTCAGGACGCCCTCCTTGTGCAGCTCGCCGAGCTCGCGCAGGCGGCGCAGCAGGGCGTCGTGGTCGGCCTCGGCGACTTGCTCGGGGGCGGGGGCGGAGGGGAGTGCCTGACGCGGTAGGTCGGCGACGGCCGGTGCCGTCGGGTGCGGCAGCCGGGCCTGTACCGCCGCCGCGACCAGCGCCATCAGCGGGTCCTTCTTGAAGCCCCACAGCTCGACGGAGTTGGGGTCGTACTTCGGCGGAGCCTTGGTCTCCGCGCCGCGCACGGTGAAGCGCAGGCAGCCGTTCTCCAGGCCGACCGCGGGATGCCACTCGACGGCCGTGATGTCGGTCAGGGCGAGCGTGCGGGTGCCCGCGGCGGACTTCGCGTCCTCCGTCTTCCAGTTCCACTCCAGGCGTACGTGCTCGCCGTCGAAGCTCGCCGTGCCGTCACCGGCCGAGGCGGACAGCGGCACGGAGGGGCCGGGGAGGAGGTAGCCGTCGACGGGATCGGACGGCACCTGGTCCAGGAGCAGCGCGCCCCGGACCTCGTCCACGATGTACTCGGCGACGCCGTAGCGGTCGGAGTCGACGGTGAGCTGGTAGGGGTCGTTCGGCTCGGCGAGCTTGCCGCCGGTCGCCTGGAGCAGCGGGTCGGCGCCGTCGCGCAGCCTGAGCCTGAGCCGCCCGGTCTTCTTGCCCTGCTCGAAGGAGACACCCGCCAACGCACCGAGCGGGACGGTCAGTTCACCCAGGGTCTTGCGGAGCAGGCTGACGTTCTTGTCGCGTCCCGGTGTCAGCCGCAGTGCGTCGCCGTCGAAGGTCCACGTGCCGTCTCTCTGGATGATTTCCGCCATGAGGGGGATTGTTTCACCGGGTCTGCGGGAGAGTGGTCTATACCCATTCGAAGGGAGCGCATGTGAGACAGCACAGAACGCCCCGTCTTCTCGGTACGCTGCTGCTCGTGGCGGCTGCCGGTATCTCTGTCGTCGGCGCGGCACCCTCCGCGGCCGACCGAACCGCGACCCCTCTGGGGCAGGTGGTCCCGGCCCCCGCCGCGGTCCACGCGAGCGGATCCCCATACCGCATCACCAGTGACGCCCGCATCCGTGTCGACGACTCGCGCGAGGCCCGCCGGGTCGGCGAGTACCTCGCGGACATCCTGCGGCCCTCCACCGGCTACCGGCTGCCGGTCACATCGCAGGGCGGCGGATCGATTCAACTCCGGCTCGGCGCCAAGTGGTTGGGCGACGAGGGGTACCGTCTCGACAGCGGCCGGGACGGCGTCACCATCACGGCCGGCCGGCCCGCCGGGCTCTTCCACGGCGTCCAGACCCTGCGCCAGCTCCTCCCTCCCTCCGTCGAGAAGAACTCCGTACAGCCCGGACCCTGGCTGGTCGCGGGCGGCACCATCAAGGACACCCCGCGCTACGGCTACCGCGGCGCGATGCTCGACGTCTCCCGCCACTTCTTCACCGTCGGCCAAGTCAAGCGTTACATCGACGAGTTGGCCCTCTATAAGGTCAACAAGCTGCATCTGCACCTGAGCGACGACCAGGGCTGGCGCATCGCGATCGACTCCTGGCCACGCCTCGCCCCGTACGGCGGCTCCACACAGGTCGGCGGCGGGCAGGGCGGCTACTACACCAAGGCCCAGTACAAGGAGATCGTCCAGTACGCCGCCTCGCGCTATCTGGAGGTCGTCCCGGAGATCGACATGCCGGGGCACACCAACGCCGCGCTCGCCTCGTACGCCGAACTGAACTGCGACGGGGTCGCGCCGCCGCTCTACACCGGCACGGACGTCGGCTTCAGCTCGCTGTGCGTGGGCAAGCCCGTGACGTACGACTTCGTGGACGACGTCATCCGGGAGCTGGCCGCGATCACACCGGGCCGCTACCTCCACATAGGTGGCGACGAGGCCCACTCCACCAGTCACGCCGACTATGTGACCTTCATGGACAAGGTGCAGCCCGTCGTCGCCAAGTACGGCAAGACGGTGATCGGCTGGCATCAGCTGACCGGGGCCACTCCGGCGAAGGGCGCGATCGCGCAGTACTGGGGGCTCGACGACACCAGTGCCGAGGAGAAGGCGCAGGTCGCCAAGGCCGCGCAGAACGGGACGGGGCTGGTGCTGTCGCCGGCCGACCGGATCTACCTCGACATGAAGTACACCGCCGACACCCCGCTGGGGCTCGACTGGGCTGGCCTGGTCGAGGTGAAGCGGTCGTACGACTGGGATCCGGGCACCTACCTTCCGGGAGCGCCGAGTTCGGCCGTCCGGGGAGTGGAGGCGCCCCTGTGGACGGAGACGATCCTGAACTCCGCCCACATCGACTACATGGCGTTCCCGCGGCTGCCCGGAGCCGCCGAGCTGGGCTGGTCACCGGCGTCGACGCACGACTGGGACACGTACAAGGTGCGGCTCGCGGCGCAGGGGCCGCGCTGGGACGCGCTGGGGATCGGCTACTACCGGTCGCCCCAAGTGCCCTGGCCGAGCGCCTAGGTACGAAAGGTGGGGCTCAGGAGGACCATACTCCTGAGCCCCACCCGGCTCGGGACACCCGAGAAGGTGCCCTGCTTCAGCGACCCGCGATCGGGTTCTTCAGGTTGCCGACCAGCTGCAGCGCGCCGGACGGATCCGCCAGGTCCACCATCTGCTTGTTGTCGCGCAGCTGGAGACGGTTGAGGCAGGACAGCGCGAACTCCGGCGCGAACATGTCGTACTGCCGGAATTTGTCGGCGAGTTCGGGCGTCGCGTCCTGGTACGCGCGTACGGACTCGGCGACCGTGCGCCAGAAGTCGTCCTCGTCGAGGATGCCCTCTTCGGCGAGGTTCGCCGCGAGGAAGCGGAAGAAGCAGTCGAAGACGTCCGTGAAGAGGGACAGGAGTTTCTTGTCCTCGGGGACCTCGACGCGGATCCGCTCGACTGCGGGCGGCAGGACGGCGTCCGGGTCCATGACCGCGATCTCCTCGGCGATGTCCTTGTAGATCGCGCGCTGTACGGCGCCGTCCTTGAGGACCAGGATGACGTTCTCGCCATGCGGCATGTAGACGAGGTCGTACGCGTAGAAGCTGTGCAGCAGCGGCGTGAAGTAGGCGCGCAGATAGCGGCGCAGCCACTCCACCGGCGTCAGCCCCGATCGCGCGATCAGCGCGCCCGCGAAGGACGCGCCCTCGTGGTCGACGTGCGCCAGGGACGCCATGGTCGCCAGGGTCTCGCCCTCCTGGAGCGCGGAGACCGGGCTCTCCCGCCACAGGGCGGCCAGCATCTTCCGGTACGGCGAGTAGCGGTCCGTGGCGGCCTCGTACTCCAGGTGGCGGTAGCCGACCGCGGCGCGCTCGCGGATGATCGACAGGCCCGTCGACTTCAACACCGGGTCGCTCTCGACGAGTTGGGCCAGCCAGTCGTTGATCGCCGGGGTCGCCTCCATGTACGCGGCGGAAAGACCGCGCATGAAGCCCATGTTGAGGACGGACAGCGCCGTCTTGACGTAGTGCTTCTCGGGGGCGGACTTGTTGAAGAACGTCCGGATCGACTGCTGGGCCAGGTACGCGTCGTCGCCCTCGCCGAGGCAGACGAGGTGCCGCTGGGCGACCTCGGCCGCGAACGTCACGGAGAGCTTGTTCCACCACTGCCAGGGGTGGACGGGGATGAGGAGGTAGTCCTCGGGGTCGAGGCCCTGGCCCGTGAGGAGCGCGGCGAACCGCTCGACCGTCTCCGCGCCCAGCTCGTCGCGCACGAAGGAGTCGTAGTCGATGCCCACGCCTGCCGTGAACGCGGCCCGCGAGCGGTGCGCGGCCAGCCACACCAGGCGCACCGGGCTCGCCGTCTCGGGCGCGTACGAGAGGTACTCGTGCACCCCGAAGCCGAGCCGCCCGTTGTTGGCGACGAAGCAAGGGTGGCCCTCGGTCATCCCGGTCTCGATGGCCTGGAAGCCCGCGTCGATCAGCTCACCGACCGGGATCTGCGGCTTGGTGAGCTTGAAGCAGGTGCCCGAGAGGGTGGAGGAGATCTCCTCCAGGTAGACCGGGAGGACGTCGTCGCTCAGGCCGAGCGCGCCCTTCAGCTCGATGAAGAAGTCGAGGGCGGCGAGCGGGAGTTCGTCCCCGTCGCGGTGCCGGGTGATCGACTCGGCGTCGACCTGCCAGTGATCGAGCGCGCGGAGGCGGGCGGTGAAGCGGTAGCGGGTGAGACCGTCGTCGCCGCGGACCTCGTAACGGCCGTCCGGCAGACTCTCCGGCGTGATCAGCCGCTCGTGGGCGAACTCGGCGAGCGCCTTGCGGACGAGCAGACGGTTGGCGTGGGCCCAGCGCTCGGGGGAGAGATGGGCGACGGAGTCGGCGAGGCTCATCCGGCCACCGCCTTCTCGAACCGCTCCCGCGTGCAGAAGCTCAGCAGCGCCTTCTTCTCCGGCTTCTGGATCTCGCGCTCGGGTACGAAGCCGACGGCTTCGTTGAGGGCGTGCACGGCCTTGTTGCGTACGTCGGGCTCGACGACGACGCGTGCGGTGGCCGGGTCGGCGAGCAGATGCTCCATCACGGCGGTGATCACGGCCCGCGTGAAACCGTGCACGGGCGTGTCGCTCGGCGCGACCAGGAAGTGCATGCCCACGTCGCCGGGCTCCGGCTCGTACAGGCCGACGAGTTCGACGTGCGCCGGGTCGTAGCGCTCCATGAGGAAGACGGGCTCGCCGTCCAGCAGACCGAGGAACGCGTCGTGGTACTCGCTGGCCGCGATGGCCATGTACTCGCGCTCCACGTCGGGCAGTTTCGCCTCCTGCATCATCCAGAAGGCGGCCTTGGGGTGGGTGACCCAGCCGTGCAGCAGCTCGGCGTCCTGGGTGGGGTCGAGCGGGCGGATGGTGAAGGTGCCTATGTCAGGGGTGGTGCTCATACGGAGAACTCCTGGAACGCGATCGTCTTCTCGACGGGGTAGTACTCGGTGCCGAGCAGCTCACGGATGATGTACGCGTTCCGGTACGCGCCCATGCCCAGGTCCGGGGACGTGATGCTGTGCGTGTGGACGCCGGCGTTCTGGAGGAAGACGCCCCGGCCCGTGGTGTCGATCGAGTAGTTGCGGGCGATGTCGAAGTTGCCCTGTGTGTCGTAGCACAGCCGGTCGTGGACGGGCTTGAGGAACTCCGGCTCGGCGTACTTGTAGCCGGTGGCGAGGATCAGGCCCTGCGAGCGCAGCTCGAAGTCCTTCTCCTGCTCCTCCTGGCGCAGGCCGAGCTCGTAGACACCGTCGCGGTAAGTGACGCTGTTCAGCGAGGAGTTGGTGAGCAGACGGGTGGGGACCGGGCCGCCGAGGTTCTTCTGGTAGAGCAGGTCGAAGATCTCGTTGATCAGATCGCCGTCGATGCCCTTGAACAGGCCCTTCTGCTGGGCCGTGAGGCGGTAGCGGGTCTGCTCCGGCAGCGCGTGGTAGTAGTCGATGTACTCCGGGGAGGTCATCTCCAGCGTGAGCTTGGTGTACTCCAGCGGGAAGAAGCGCGGGGAGCGGGTGACCCAGTTCAGCTGGTAGCCGTGGACGTCGATCTCGCTGAGCAGGTCGTAGTAGATCTCGGCGGCGGACTGACCGCTGCCGACCAGCGTGATCGACTCCTTGCGCTGCAACTCCTCTTTGTGCTGCACATAACGCGAGTTGTGGATGAAGTCGCCGCCGAGGCCCGCGCAGGCCTCCGGTAGGTACGGCGGGGTGCCCGTGCCGAGGACCAGGTGGCGGGCGCGGAACGTTTCACCGGCCCCGGTCCGTACGACGTAGACCTCGGCCCCTTCCTCGTACGTCACCTCGGTCACCGTCGTGCTGAAGCGGACGTTGGTCAGTCTGTTCGCGGCCCAGCGGCAGTAGTCGTCGTACTCGACCCGCAGCGGGTAGAAGTTCTCGCGGATGTAGAAGGAGTAGAGCCGGCCGCGCTCCTTCAGGTAGTTGAGGAAGGAGTACGGGGACGTCGGGTCGGCGAGGGTGACCAGGTCCGACATGAACGGGGTCTGGAGGTGGGCGCCGTCGAGGAACATGCCCGCGTGCCACTCGAAGTCGGGCTTCGAGTCCAGGAAGACGCCGTCGAGTTCGACGATCGGCTCGGTGAGGCAGGCGAGGCCGAGGTTGAAGGGCCCGAGCCCGATCCCCACGAAGTCGTAGGTCTTGTGCGTGGCTTCAGGAAGCGCGGTCAAGGGACTCTCCCAGGTACTGCTCGGCATGGCCGGCGATCAGATCGAGCACGGCGGCGATGTCGTCCGCCGTGGTCTCGGGGTTGAGCAGGGTGAACTTCAGGTAGTGGCGGGCGCCGACCTTGGTGCCCGCGACGACGGCGTCACCGGAGGCGAACAGGGCCTTGCGGGCGTACAGGTTGGCGCGGTCGATCTCGGCCGGGTCGGTGACGGCGGCCGGGATGTAGCGGAAGACCAGGGTGGAGAGGGACGGCTCGACGACGACGTCGAAGCGCGGGTCGGCGGCCAGCAGCTTCCAGCCCTCCTCGGCAAGGTCGCAGACCTCGTCGAAGAGCTGGCCGATCCCGTCGGCGCCCATCACGCGCAGCGTCATCCACAGCTTGAGCGCGTCGAAGCGACGGGTGGTCTGCAGGGACTTGTCGACCTGGTTGGGGATCCGCTCCTGGACCATGCGGCGGGGGTTCAAGTACTCCGCGTGGTAGGTCGCGTGGCGCAGCGTCGAGGCGTCCCGGACCAGCACGGCTGACGAACTCACCGGCTGGAAGAAGGACTTGTGGTAGTCGACGGTGACGGAGTCGGCGCGCTCGATGCCGTCGAGGCGGTCCCGGTTCTTCAGGGAGGTGAGCAGCCCGCAGCCGTAGGCGGCGTCGACATGCATCCAGGCGCCGAACTGGGCGCACAGCTCGGCGATTTCGTGCAGCGGGTCGATGGAGCCGAAGTCGGTGGTGCCCGCGGTGGCGACGACGGCCATCGGGACGAGGCCGTCGCGCTTGCAGCGGTCCAGCTCGTGGGCGAGCGCGACCGTCTGCATGCGCTTGTCGTGGTCGACGGGGATCGAGACGACGGAGTTCGCGCTCAGCCCGAGGAGTTTGGCCGACTTCTTGACGCTGAAGTGGCTGACCTCGGAGGCGAAGACACGCAGTGCGGCGAGGCTGTCCCCGGCTTCCCACCCTGCCTGCCCTGGCTTGGCCTCCTCGCGGGCGAGGAGCAGCGCCTGGAGGTTGGACTGGCTGCCGCCGCTGGTGAACACGCCGTCGGCGGCCGGGCCGAGGCCGATGCGCTCGTTGGTCCAGTCGATGAGCTTGCGCTCGATGAGGGTGCCGCCGGCCGACTGGTCCCAGGTGTCCAGCGAGGAGTTGACGGCCGACAGGACGGCCTCGCCGAGCACGGCCGGGATGACGACCGGGCAGTTGAGGTGGGCGAGGTAGCGCGGGTGGTGGAAGTAGACCGCGTCCCGGAGGTAGACCTCTTCCAGCTCGTCGAGGACCGCCGTGGTGTCGTGCAGCGGCTGGTCCAGGTCGATCCGCTCGATGCGGGGAGCGAGGGCGTCGACCGTGACACCGCTGAACGGACGGTCGGTGGTGGCGAGTTTGGCCGCCACCCGCTCGATTCCTTCGGTCACGGAGCGGCGGTACCGCTCCGCGGTCGTGTCATTGAGCAGGTGCGAGCGCATGTGGGGGTCCTCCGTGTGGGGAGAGTCCGAGCGGGACAGGAGAGGGGCGGGGTCCGCCGTGTAACTTAGGTTAGCCTAACCTAAGTAAACGAGCGACCCCGCCCCACCTGTGTCTTCAGTGACGTACGCCTCTGTTTGATCTCCCGGAGGGCGCCCGGGACTTGGAGCTACTCGCCCTGCTCGCGCAGCTGCTCCTCGCTCAGCCCGCGCCGCCAGTACCCCACGAACGTGACCCTCCTGCGGTCGATCCCGCGCTCGCGCACGAGATGCCGGCGCAGCTCCTTCACGCAGCCGGACTCGCCCGCGATCCAGGCGTACGGGGCGTCGGCGGGCGGAAGTGGGGCGGCCCGCACGGCGTCGACGGCCATGGGGGACCCGTCGCCGCGCACGAGCCAGGTGATCTCGGCGTCGGCCGAGGTCACCAGATCCTGGATGTCGCCGGCGTGAAGGACCTCCAGCCAGGCGCGGACACGGGTGCCCGGCGGGAGCGATTCGAGGATGGCCGAGGCGGCGGGTACGGCGGTCTCGTCGCCCCAGATGACGATCAGATCGGTGTCTTCGGGCGGGCGGAAGCGGATCGCCCGGTTGTCCTCGATCGCCGGGCCGAGCAGGACGACGCGGTCGCCCGGGGCTGCCGCGGCTGCCCACAGGGACGCGGGCCCCGCGGGCGTCGCCGCCCCCGGCTCCACGCCGTGCAGCGCGAAGTCGATGTCGATCTCGTCGGGGTTCCGCCGCAGGGCGCGCAGGGTGTACGAGCGCATCACCGCCCGTACGTCGTCCGGGAGTTCGCGCCAGCCCTGCCACCAGCTGTCGCCCAGTTCGATGGGGATAACGGGCTCGGGCTGGCCCGGATGCGGCAGGAAGAGCGAGAGGGACTGGTCACGCCCGTGGGAGCGGAACGCGTGCAGATCGGCGCCCGCGAAGGTCACCCGGACCAGAGACGGACCGAGCCGCCTCGTCCGTACGACCTGGAGGGAGAAGAAACGGAACGGGGCGGCTACGGCCGTCGTCATCAGTGCTCCTGAGTCATCGTCAGGGAATCACGGCAGGGGGCTGGGTGTCAGCTGACCTTCTTCGCGTTCTCGATGGCCTCGGCGAGGTTGTCGAGGATCGGGGTGCACTTGTCGTAGGACAGGATCGGCTCGGGCGTGCGCGCGATGACTTGGCCGGCCTTGACGGCGGGCAGCTTCCTCCAGGTGGCCTCGGTGATGTCGGCCGGCTGGATGGTCGAGGAGCGGTCGTCCATGATGATGATGTCGGCCGGGTACTTGTCGACGTTCTCCCAGCTCAGGTTCTCGAACCAACCGCCGCTGGCCTTCAGGGCCTTGGCCGACGGCTCGACGAGGTTCACGCCGAGCGCCTTGAAGTACTCCAGGTCGATGGAGAGGTTCGAGCCGGAGACGTAGAAGATGTCCTGGCTCGCGGAGCCGGCGAGGACCTTGATCTCCGGGCGGGCCTTGGCGGCCTTGCGCAGGCGCTCGGCGGCCGTCTCGAACTTCTTCTTCGCCTCGACGATCTTCGCGGACTTCACATCGGCGCCGAGGGACTCGGCCAGCGCCAGCATGCGCTCCAGCGGCTTGGGCAGCTGGATGTCGTAGACGGAGATGCCGACGCTCGGGGCCAGCTTGAGGATCTTGGCCTTGGACTCCTCGGGGACGTACCAGAGGGTGCCCGCGTCGTCGAACATCGTCGAGATCAGCACGTCGGGGGCGAGGCCCGCGTACTTCTCGATGTTGAACTGGCCCCACTCGTTGCCGAGGATCGTCACCTTGCTGATGTCCATGTCGCCGGCCTGGACATCGGCCTTGCCGTCCTTCGTCTTGGTCGGGCCGAAGACGCCCTTGACCTCGATGCCGTAGTCGTAGAGGGCGGCGGCGACGCCGGTGAACGCGACGATGTTCGCCGGGGTCTTGTCCGTCTTGACCGTGGTGCCGCGGTCGTCCTTGAAGGTCCAGGGACCGGACTTCGCGGCGGCCTTGGTCGAGTCCGAGCCACCGCTTTTCTTGTCGTTGTCGTCGCCGCACGCGGCGAGGACG
This sequence comes from Streptomyces sp. NPDC001530, assembly GCF_042894545.1. Classification (NCBI taxonomy): domain Bacteria; kingdom Bacillati; phylum Actinomycetota; class Actinomycetes; order Kitasatosporales; family Streptomycetaceae; genus Streptomyces; species Streptomyces sp. NPDC001530. The sequence goes on along the minus strand of NZ_JBIAVS010000007.1, from coordinate 185,008 downwards.
GCACCGAGGCCGAGGGCGCCGCCCGCGGCGAGGATGCCGCGACGGGTGAGGTGGGTGGCACGGGTGTTGGACATGAGTGTGGCTGCTTTCGGCACGGGGCGAAGCGCCCGCCGGACAAGTTCGAAGGTAGGTTAGCCTAACCTCACTACTTGTCCAGAGGGCGGGGCACTCCGCACCCCGTACGGCGATGCGATCAGGCCTTGCCCTTGCTCACCGCCCACGTGCCGCCGACCCAGTTGCCGAGCACGACCGGCCTGCGCCCAGGTGGGCGCAGGCCGGTGACGGCGGTGCCTGCGGTGACGGCGGTGCCTGCGGTGGTGGCGGCGGTCAGCCCACGAGCCCCAACTCCCGTGCGATCAGCATCCGCTGTACCTCGCTCGTGCCCTCGCCGATCTCCAGGATCTTGGAGTCGCGCCACATACGGGCCACCGGGTACTCGTTCATGAAGCCGTAGCCGCCGTGGATCTGGGTGGCGTCGCGGGCGTTGTCGACGGCGATCGTGGACGAGTACAGCTTGGCGAGGGCGGCCTCCTTCTTGAAGGGCTCGCCGCTGACCAGGCGGGAGGCGGCGTCGCGCCAGGCGAGGCGGGCCGTGTGGGCCTTCATCTCCATGTCGGCGATCTTGAACTGGATCGCCTGGTTCGCGCCGATCGGACGCCCGAACGCGTGCCGCTCCTTGGCGTACTTCACCGACTCGTCGACACAGCCCTGCGCCAGACCCGTCGCCAGCGCCGCGATGGCGATCCGGCCCTCGTCGAGGATCCGCAGGAACTGCGCGTACCCGCGGCCCTCCTCGCCGAGCAGGTTCGCGGCCGGGACGCGCACATCGGAGAAGGACAGCTCACGGGTGTCCGAGGCGTTCCAGCCGACCTTCGAGTACGGGGCGGCGACCGTGAAGCCCGGGGTGCCGGACGGCACGATGATCGCGGAGATCAGCGGCTTGCCCTCCGCAGTGCGGCCGGTGACCGCCGTGACCGTCACCAGGCCCGTGATGTCCGTGCCCGAGTTGGTGATGAAGCACTTCGTGCCGTTGATCACCCATTCGTTCGTCTCGGGGTCGAGCCGCGCCGTCGTACGCGTCGCGCCCGCGTCCGAGCCGCCGTCCGGCTCGGTCAGTCCGAACGCGCCGAGCATCTCGCCGGAGCAGAGCCGGGGGAGCCACTCACGCTTCTGGGCTTCCGTGCCGAAGAGGTGGAGCGGCATCGCACCCAGTGACACGCCCGCTTCCAGCGTGATGGCCACCGAGGAGTCGACGCGGGCCAGCTCCTCCAGGGCGATACCGAGGGCGAGATAGTCGCCGCCCATACCGCCGTACTCCTCCGGGAACGGCAGCCCGAACAGGCCCATGCGGCCCATCTCCCGCACGATCTCGTACGGGAACTCGTGCCGCTCGTAGAAGTCGCCGATCTTCGGGGCCACGACGTCATGCGCGAACTCCTCGACCGTACGGCGGAGTTCCTCGAGTTCGGGGGAGAGTCGGTGGTCGAGGGACATGGGGATCACTCCTGGTGGGAGAGGGCTTTGACGGTGCGGGACGGGCTGGGTCGGCCCAGTTGTCCGGCCATCCACACGCTGGTGGCGGTGAGGCGGCCGAGGTCGACCCCGGTGTCGATACCGAGGCCCTGGAGCATCCATACGAGGTCTTCGGTGGCGAGGTTGCCGGTCGCGGACTTCGCGTACGGGCAGCCGCCGAGGCCGCCGGCGGAGGCGTCGACGGTCGTGACGCCGTGCTGGAGGGCGGCCAGGGTGTTGGCGAGCGCCTGGCCGTAGGTGTCGTGGAAGTGCACGCCGAGGGTGTTGGTCGGCACCCCGTCCTCGTTCAGGGCGGCGAGCAGTTCGAGGACATGGCCGGGGGTCGCCACACCGATGGTGTCGCCGAGGCTCAGCTCGTCGCAGCCCATGTCGAGGAGTGCCTTGCAGACCCGCACCACCTGGTGGACGGGGACGGGGCCTTCCCAGGGGTCGCCGAAGCACATGGACAGGTAGCCGCGGACGTGCACCTTGTCCGCCTTGGCCCGGGACACCACCGGCTCGAACATGGCCAGGGCCTCGTCGACGGTCCGGTTGAGGTTGGCCTTGGCGAAGGACTCCGTCGCGCTGGCGAAGACGGCGACGCGGCGGGCGCCGAGGGCCAGCGCCCGGTCGAGGCCGCGTTCGTTCGGTACGAGGACGGGGAGATGGACCTCCGGCAGGTCGCTCACCAGGGGGAACAGCCGCTCCGCGTCGGCCAGTTGGGGCACCCACTTCGGGTGGACGAAGCTGGTGGCCTCGATCGTGCTGAGGCCCGCGTCGGCCAGGCGCCGGACGAACTCGGCCTTGACCTCGGTCGGCACGGTCGCCTTCTCGTTCTGCAGCCCGTCGCGCGCGCCGACCTCGTGGATCCGCACCCGGGCGGGCAGATCCTGGGCCGGTACGACCATGGGCAGTCCCTGAACGGTCATTCCGCCTCCTCGTGCGGCGCGATCACGGCCAGTACCTGGTCCATGGCGACCGTCGTGCCCGGCGTGACGTCCAGCTCGGTGACGGTACCGGCGTGCGGCGCGGAGATGACGTGCTCCATCTTCATCGCCTCGACCACCAACAGGCTCTGGCCGGCGGCCACGTCATCACCCACGGCGACCTTCACGACGGTCACCGTGCCGGGCATGGGAGCGGTGAGAGAGTCGGCGCCGGAGTGGGCGGCGCCGGTGAGGGAGGCGGCCACGGGGTCGTGGTCGCGCACGTGCCAGGCCTCGCCGTCGCGGCCGAACCAGGTGCCGGCCGGCAGGGCGGCGAAGGTGTGCGTGAGGCCATCGAGCCGGAAGGTGAACCGGGACGCCGTTCCCCCCTCCCGGGCCGGGGCGAGACCCCCGGCCGCCCGGAGAGGCGGCCTCTCGTCGTCGAGCAGCAGCTCGAAGCCGCCGTCCGCCGTGCCGCGCACGCGGACGGTCACGGGATCGTGCCCCGGCACCTGCAAGTAGTGCGCCGTCCAGGCGCGCTCGCCGCCCAGACGCCAGCCGTCCGGCACGGAGAACGGATCGACCCAGCCGGCGGTCCGGCGGCCGAGAGCGGCTTGGCGGCCGAGAGCGGCCTGGCGCAGCAGCGCCGCCGCCGCGTAGACCTCCTCCGGGACGGCTCGCTCCACGAGCCCGTCCGCCTCGTGCTCCACCAGCCCCGTGTCCAACTCGCCCGCCACCACCGCCGGATGGGCCAGCAGCCGCCGCAGGAACCCGGCGTTCGTCTGCACCCCCAGCGTGACCGTCTCGGCGAGGGCCGCCCGGAGCTTGCGCAGCGCGGTCGCGCGGTCCGGTCCGTAGGCGATGACCTTGGACAGCATCGGGTCGTAGAGCGAACCGACCTCCGTGCCCTCGCTCAGCCCGGAGTCGGTGCGCACGCCGTTGCCCTGCGGCTCGTGCAGGGCGAGCACCGTGCCGCCGGAGGGGAGGAACCCGCGCGCGGGGTCCTCGGCGCAGATGCGCGCCTCGATCGCGTGCCCGGTGAGCGTGATGTCCCGCTGGCCGTACGGCAGTTGCTCGCCCGCCGCGACCCGGAGCTGCCACTCCACCAGGTCGAGGCCCGTGATCAGCTCGGTGACCGGGTGCTCCACCTGGAGGCGGGTGTTCATCTCCATGAAGTAGTACGAGGACGGGTCGCCGCCGGGGACGATGAACTCGACCGTGCCCGCGCCCTGGTAGCCGCAGGAGCGGGCCGCCTGGACCGCCGCCTCGCCCATCGCGGCGCGGGTGTCGGCGTCGAGGAGCACGCTCGGCGCCTCCTCGATGATCTTCTGGTGGCGGCGCTGCAGGGAGCACTCGCGCTCGCCCAGGTGCACCACGTTCCCGTGGGCGTCCGCCAGGACCTGGATCTCGATGTGCCGGGGGCGGTCGATCCAGCGCTCGACGAGGAGGGTGTCGTCGCCGAAGGAGGAGCGGGCCTCGCGGCGCGCGGCGGCGATCTCGTCGGCCAGTACCGAGAGGTCCCGCACCAGGCGCATGCCCTTGCCGCCACCACCGGCCGACGGCTTCAGCAGGACCGGCATGCCGATCTCGCGGGCGGCGTCGGCCAGCTCCGCGTCCGTGAGCCCGCTGCCCGACGAGCCGGGGACGACCGGCACCCCGGCCGCCTTCACCGTCTCCTTGGCGCGGATCTTGTCGCCCATCAGGGAGATCGCTTCTGCGGGGGGCCCGATGAAGACGAGCCCGGCGGCGGCGCACGCGCGCGCGAACGTCGCGTTCTCCGCGAGGAAGCCGTAGCCCGGGTGCACGGCCTGGGCTCCCGTCCGGGCCGCCGCCTCCAACAGCCGCTCCACGGACAGATAGCTCTCGCCCGCCGGTGCCGGACCGATCCGTACCGCCGTGTCCGCCTCGCGCACATGCCGGGCGTCCGCGTCGGCGTCGGAGAAGACGGCCACCGAGCGCACGCCCAGCGCGCGCAGGGTGCGGATGACGCGTACGGCGATCTCGCCCCGGTTGGCCACAAGCACCGTGTCAAACATGGGTCCCCTCACATCCGGAAGACGCCGAACTGGGGGTCACCCAGGGGCGCGTTGGCGCACGCGGTCAGAGCGAGACCCAGCACCTGCCGGGTCTCCATCGGGTCGATCACGCCGTCGTCCCAGAGCCGGGCCGTCGCGTAGTAGGCGTTCCCCTGGTGCTCGTACTGGGCGCGGATCGGGTCCTTGAAGGCCTCTTCCTCCTCGACGGGCCAGGACTCGCCGCGCGCCTCCAGCTGGTCGCGCTTGACGGTCGCGAGGACCGACGCGGCCTGCTCGCCGCCCATCACGGAGATCTTGGCGTTGGGCCACATCCACAGGAAGCGCGGTGAATACGCCCGGCCGCACATCGAGTAGTTGCCCGCGCCGTACGAACCGCCGATCACCACCGTCAGCTTCGGCACGCGCGTGCAGGCGACCGCCGTCACCATCTTGGCGCCGTGCTTGGCGATGCCCCCCGCCTCGTACTGACGGCCCACCATGAACCCCGAGATGTTCTGCAGGAACACCAGCGGGATGCCGCGCTGGTCGCACAGCTCGATGAAGTGGGCGCCCTTCTGGGCGGATTCGGAGAACAGGATGCCGTTGTTGGCGACGATCCCGACCGGGTGGCCGTGGATGCGGGCGAAGCCGGTGACGAGGGTCTGCCCGAACTCGGCCTTGAACTCCGAGAAACGCGAACCGTCGACCACGCGCGCGATGACCTCGCGTACGTCATAGGGGGTGCGGGAGTCGACCGGCACCGCCCCGTACAGCCCGTACGGATCCACCTTCGGCTCGGCCGTCTCCGTGACCGTCCAGGGCAGGGGTCCGCGTGCGGGAAGCGTCGCGGCGATGTTCCGTACGATCCGCAGCGCGTGGGCGTCGTCCTCCGCCAGGTGGTCGGTGACACCCGACACGCGCGCGTGGACCTCGCCGCCGCCGAGCTCCTCCGCCGTGACGACCTCGCCGGTGGCGGCCTTCACCAGGGGAGGGCCGCCGAGGAAGATCGTGCCCTGATTGCGCACGATCACGGCCTCGTCGCTCATGGCCGGGACATACGCGCCGCCGGCCGTGCAGGACCCGAGGACGGCCGCGATCTGCGGGATTCCCGCCCCCGACATCCGCGCCTGGTTGTAGAAGATCCGCCCGAAGTGCTCGCGGTCGGGGAAGACCTCGTCCTGCATCGGCAGGAAGGCGCCCCCGGAGTCGACGAGGTACACACAGGGGAGGCGGTTTTCGAGGGCCACCTCCTGGGCGCGCAGGTGCTTCTTCACCGTCATCGGGTAGTACGTGCCGCCCTTGACGGTGGCGTCATTGGCGACGATCACGCACTCGCGCCCGCTCACCCGCCCGATCCCGGCGATGACGCCGGCGGCCGGGGCCTGCCCGTCGTACATCCCCTCGGCCGCGAGGGGCGCCAGCTCCAGGAAGGGGGATCCGGGGTCGAGGAGGGTGTCCACGCGGTCGCGCGGGAGCAGCTTTCCGCGTGCGGTGTGCCGGGCGCGGGCCTTCTCGCCGCCGCCGAGCCGGGCGGCGAGAAGCTTGGCGCGCAGCTCCTCGCCCAGCGCGCGGTGCGCCGCCTCGTTGGCCCGCCAGGCCTCCGACGCGGGATCTGCCGCGCTCGTCAGCTCAGGTGCCTCGTGCATCCTGCGGTCCCCTCACCCGGTGATCACCAGTCAATGAACCTTGTCGAACCTTGTTAATGAGCGTTAACCCATTTCCTTCAGGTTAACGACCGCTAACCTCCCTGTCTAGAATTACTTCCATGGCCACCAGAACCGACGCGCCCACCCGCCGCGAGCAGATCCTCAAGGAGGCCGCGCGGCTCTTCGCCGAGCGCGGTTTCCACGGTGTCGGAGTGGATGAGATAGGAGCGGCCGTCGGCATCAGCGGCCCCGGTCTCTACCGGCACTTCGCCGGCAAGGACGCGATGCTCGCCGAGCTGCTGGTGGGCATCAGCGGGCAGCTGCTCACCGGCGGCAAGCGCCGCGTGGCGGAGGCCGACGGGGACGCCGAGGCGGTCCTCGACTCGCTCATCGAGGGGCACATCGACTTCGCACTCGACGACCGCCCCCTGATCACCCTGCACGACCGCGAGCTGGACCGCCTCCGGGACAGCGACCGCAAGCTCGTACGGCAGCTCCAGCGGCAGTACGTGGAGCTGTGGGTGGAGGTCGTGCGCGAGGTGTACCCGGGGCTGACGGAGCCCACCGCCCGCTCCGCCGTGCACTCCGTTTTCGGCCTGCTCAACTCCACCCCGCACCTGGGTCGCCCCGGTGCGCTGCCGGGCCGCGCGGGCACCGCCGCGCTGCTGCACCGGATGGCCAGGGGAGCCTTCGAGGCCGCCGGGGAGTGACGAGCGTCTCGCCTTGGTTGCTCTGGACGACCGTCGTGACCGACGGGTAACGTAGAAGCTGAGCAAGCGCTTAGCCATCGGCCCGCAACCATCGATTGAGGAACCCCGACGGCGAGCAGCCACATCCGCGAGAGCGGCGCCGGTTCAGGCGCAGAGAGGGGCCGGCGGTGCGCCGTACGGTGTTCAACGAGGACCATGAGGCGTTCCGGGAGACTCTCCGGGCCTTCATCGAGGCCGAGGTCGTCCCGGTCTACGACGAGTGGTTCGCGGCCGGCCAGGCGCCGCGCGACTTCTACTACAAGCTCGCCGAGCTCGGCGTCTTCGGCATCCGCGTCGACGAGGAGTTCGGCGGCGCCGGCATCGACTCGTACAAGTTCGAGGCCGTGATGTACGAGGAGACCGCCCGCGCCGGTGTCCAGTTCGGCGGCTCCGGTGTGCACGTGCTGCTCGGCCTGCCGTACATCAAGATGCTCGCCACCGACGAGCAGAAGAAGCGCTTCCTGCCGAAGTTCGTCTCCGGCGAGGAGATGTGGGCCCTCGCGATGACCGAGCCGGGCACCGGCTCCGACCTCGCGGGCATGAAGACCACCGCCAAGCTCTCCGAGGACGGCACGCACTACGTCCTCAACGGCTCCAAGACCTTCATCACCGGCGGCGTCCACGCCGACCGCGTGATCGTCTGCGCCCGCACCTCCGCCCCGACGGCCGAGGACCGCCGCTTCGGCATCTCCCTCTTCGCCGTCGACACCAAGTCCGAGGGCTACTCCATCGGCCGCAAGCTCGACAAGCTCGGCCTGAAGACCTCCGACACCGCCGAGCTGGCGTTCGTCGACGTCAAGGTGCCGGTCGAGGACCTCCTCGGCGAGGAGAACAAGGGCTTCTACTACCTCGGCCACAACCTGGCCTCCGAGCGCTGGGGCATCGCCTTCGGTGCCTACGCGCAGGCCAAGGCGGCCGTCCGGTTCGCCAAGGAGTACGTCCAGGAGCGCACCGTCTTCGGCAAGCCCGTCGCCGCGTTCCAGAACACCAAGTTCGAGCTGGCCGCCTGCCAGGCCGAGGTGGACGCCGCCGAGGCGGTCGCCGACCGCGCCCTGGAGGCCCTCGACGCGGGTGAGCTGACCCCGGCCGAGGCCGCGTCCGCGAAGCTGTTCTGCACCGAGGTCGCGCACCGCGTCATCGACCGCTGCCTCCAGCTGCACGGCGGCTACGGCTTCATGAACGAGTACCCGATCGCCCGCCTGTACGCGGACAACCGCGTCAACCGCATCTACGGCGGCACCAGCGAGATCATGAAGTCGATCATCGCCAAGGACATGGGCCTGTAAGGTCCGCGAAAAAAGTTCACGATACAACTGACGTTATGAGTCAGGCACTTCAGTCCCTGCTCGATCTGCTCAATCTCGAGCGGATCGAGCAGGACATCTTCCGCGGCCAGTCCAAGTCCGCCGTCGTCCCGCGCGTCTTCGGCGGGCAGGTGGCGGCGCAGGCGCTGGTCGCCGCGGGGCGCACGGTCCCCGAGGACCGGCTCGCGCACTCCCTGCACGCGTACTTCCTGCGTGCGGGGGACCCCGGCGCGCCCATCGTGTACTCGGTGGACCGCATCCGCGACGGCCGTTCCTTCACCACGCGCCGGGTCGTCGCCGTCCAGCACGGACAGCCGATCTTCCATCTCTCCGCGTCCTTCCAGACGTACGAGGAGGGCATGGAGCACCAGGCCGAGATGCCGCCCGCACCCGACCCGGAGACGCTGCCCACGGCCGCCGAACTGCTGCCGCGGTACGCGGACGTCTTCTCCGACCCGGTCGTCGTGGAGCGCCTCCTGGAGGCCCGCGAGTCCGTCGACCTGCGCTACGTCGACGCGCCGCCGTACGGCACCGTCGGCGAGGTCCGTGAGCCGCGCTCCCAGGTGTGGTTCCGCACGAACGGCAAGCTCGCCGACGACCCGCTGCTGCACGTCGTCCTCGCCACATACGTCTCCGACATGACGCTCCTCGACTCCATCCTGCTCGCGCACGGACGTGGCGGCTGGGTGACCGGCGACGTCGTCGGGGCCTCGCTGGACCACGCGATGTGGTTCCACCGCCCGTTCCGCGCCGACGAATGGCTGCTGTACGACCAGCAGTCGCCGTCCGCGTCGGGCGGGCGTGGCCTCGGGCAGGCCCGCATCTACACGCAGGACGGCCGCCTGGCCATTTCGGTGATCCAGGAGGGCGTGGTCCGCGTTCCTCGGTAGGGCTGTTGCGCGCCGGGGGCCGGTCCGGTGGGCGGCCGGCTCACCGGCTCCGGCGTCCGGGACGGCATCGCGTCGCGGCGGTCGAGGGGGACTGAATCCCTGACCATGAAAGCCGGTTGAGCTGGTCCGTGGTCCAGTGGTGCGGGATTGGATCTGGGCGGGCGGGGGCGCGGGTGGAAGGATCGTGCGCCTCGCATTGCGGACCCGAGGGGGCGGTATGAGCCGTACGGAAGAGTCGTGGAACTGGCGCGGGGGACGGATCCGGGAGGCCTTCCTGGAGGCGGCCGGGACCGTGGCCGAGCTGCTCGCGGAGCCCGCCGTCGCGGCGGCCTGGGAGAAGCCCAGCGCGCTGCGGGACTTCAGCGTCGGGGGCCTGGCCGGGCACACCGCCTGGCAGGAGCTGGCCCTTCCGCGGCTGCTCACGGAGCCGGAGCCCGGGGAGCCGGTGGTGTCGCTGCGGGAGTACTACCTGGAGCGGGTGACCTGGCTGGACGCCGGGGTCGACGGCGCCGTCAACGTACGGATCCGGAAGGGGGGCGAGGCCACGGCGGTGGACGGGCACGAGGCGCTCCTCGCACGGGTGCGGGAGGCGGTCGGGTGGCTGGGCGCCGAGCTGCCGGACGTGCCCGCCGGGCGGCCGATCAAGATGCCCTCCTGGGGCGACTGGTCCCTCGACCTCGACGACTTCCTGCTCACCCGGCTGCTCGAACTCGTCGTCCACGCCGACGACTTGGCGCACAGCGTGGGCCTGCCGACCCCGGACTTCCCCGAGCGCGTGAGCGCGCCGGTGGTCGAGCTGCTCACCCGCCTCGCGGTCCGGCGGCACGGGACGGTGGACGTGATCCGGGGGCTCGCCCGCGCCGAGCGCGCCCCCGCATCGATCGCCGGTCTCTAACCGGTGCCGGGCGGCGTGAGGGCACGCCCCTACGCCGCCCGGCACCGCTTAGACGAGGCCCGCCTCCGCCAGCAGGTACGCCGTCATCGGGTCGTAGAAGCGGGGGCTCGTGACGTGGTCGTCCAGGGGGATCGTCACCTGGACGGTGCCCTCGGCCTCGGCGAGGAAGAGGGCGGGGTCGTTGCAGTCGGCGTACCCCATGGAGTCGATGCCGAGCTGACCGGCGCAGCCGGCCCAGCCGTGGTCGGCGACGACCAGGTCCGGCAGCGGACGCCCCTCGCGCTCCAGGCCGGTGAGGATCGCGCGCATCGGCTCACCCGAGTGGGTGTGCCACAGCGTGGCCCCGTGCTCCAGCACCGCCACGTCCGCGAACTGCATGACGTACCCCTCGTCCGTCTGCAGTCCGTCCGGGATGACGACGATCTCGCAGCCGGCGGCGCGCAGGGCGGCGGCGGTGGCGCGGTGCACGTCGAGGAGGCCGCCGGGGTGGCCGGTGGCGAACAGCACCCGCTGCTCGCCGTCCGCCGCCTTGCGCAGCCGGGCCGCCGCCCGCTCCAGGGCGTCGACGGTCAGCTCGGGGTCGATGGTGTCCTGCCCGTACCGGTACTCCGGGTCGTCGCTGACTCCGCACCGCTCCGCCATCACCGCGAGCACGTCCTGCTCGTCGGTCCAGCGGTCGCCGAGCTCCAGGCCGAGCCAGAAGTTGCGGTCGCCGTTCGCGAGCTTGCGGTAGTGGGAGAGGTTGTTCTCGCGGGGCGTGGCGACGTCGCCCGCGATACGGGTCCGTACGAGGTGGTCGACGAGCTCGGCGCGGCTGGGGGTCCCGGGTATCGGCATGGTTCCTATTGTGCCGGTGCGCTCCGTTCGGGGGGCCGGTGTCCCGAGCGCTGGGATGTGGGTCACTCGGGGGGCCTGGGGGAATCGGCCTGCGCACCACTCGGGTTCGGTCCTGAGGGGGCCTCAGGCTTCGAAGCCGTACTCCAGATGTACGCACGCGTCCAGCAGCATTCAGGGCCTGGCGGGCCGTCAGAAGCCCACTGGGCGCGGTCAGCGGCCCGGCAACGTCTCCTGCAGCCAGTCGAAGACGACCTCACAGTGCTGCTGCGGGGCCATCGGGGAGCAGTGCAGCTGTGCGCCGGTGGACGCGGTGAGCTTCACGTAGTCCTTCGGGGACGTCAGTTTGTCGAACAACTGGCGCGGCTGCCCGGGATAGAACTGCTCGTCGTCGTAGTCCAGGACCAGGGTGGGCGTCTTGATGCGCCCCACGACGCTCGTGATGTCGAGCGACTCGATGAGCGTGGCCGGGGTGTAGAAGTCGGTGAACATCTTCCCCTCGCGGGCGGCGAGCATCGCCGGCACGGAGAACGGCTCGATCCGTTTCTTCATGGTCGCGGCCTGGTCCGGAGGCAGCTCGGGGACGACCTCCTTGTTCCAGATGTTGTTCGTCTCCTCCTTGCTCGGGGTGAGGATCTCCCGGATCTCCGCGGGGAAACCCATCCACGGCGACAGCACCCCGGGCATCGCCACCAGAGCGGCGATCCTGCTCTCGAAGGCCGCGGCCCGCGGTGCCAGGTCTCCTCCCATGCTCAGCCCGGTCAGGGCGATCCTGTCGGTGTCCACGTCGGAGCGGGCGGCCAGCCAGTCCACCAGGGGCGTGACCACCGTCTCCCAACGCGGCGTGAAGACCACGCGGTCCACGAACAGCAGCTGCCCCTGGCCCGGCCCGTCGTACACGAGGGCGTTCCAGCCGCGCTCCAGGGCGGCCGAGACGCCGTAGGTCCACATGTCGACGTTCTGTCCGTCGCTGCCGTTGGTGAGGATCACGGTGGGGCGCTGCCTGCCGGAGTCGTCCGGGCGGAAGAACCAGACCGGAAGCGGCGTCTTCTGGTAGGGGACGTTCGCCGTCACCGGGGCCGGGTCGGACAGCTTGCAGAACGTGTCCCAGGCGCCGCGCCCGGCCTTGTACAGCTGCTCCTCGCTACCGGGGTCCTCGGAGCCGAGGACGAAGAACAGCGCCTGGGCGTAGTACTGCGATGCCCTCAGCACACGGAAGCGCGAGGTCTCCGTCCCGGGCTTGTCGCCCTCGGGCGCCTTCATCAGCTGGTCACCCAGCTTCCTGAAGGTCTCCACATACGTCTGCGAGGAGAGCCCGGCCTTGTTGATCGCGTTCACGGCGGTGAGCACCTCGCCCACTTCGCCGGAGCCCTGGCCGGCCGCGCCGAGGGCGAGAAGGCCGCTGAAGTTGAACCCCGGGTCCTTGAAGAGGGTCATCACCCCGGGCGTGGCACCGCCCCCGGAACCGGTGGCCGACACCGTGGGACTCGGGGTGGGCCGTGGTGCGGAGGTTCCCAGGGTCGTACAGCCGGCTGCCAGCACGACCCCGGCCCCACCGACGAGCCCGGTGAGCGCCGTGCGCCGGGTGGGGTTGGCCGCGTCCTTCGATGGGTGCGTCATACCAGCCGACCGTAGGAGCCCCGCCCCCTGCATCGCGCTGACCACACCGGCCGTTCCCCCGAACAGCCCGCTTGCCGCCGACGGCCCCGGTCTGGGGCGCGGCCCGGGCAGCAGCGCGGCGATCTGGTGTCGTCGGAAACGACGAGGACGACCTACCGCCACGGTTGGCTTTGATCAGGGCCGTTCGGCAGGCCCGCGTCCAGACACGCCCTGCCGGCGAGCACGTGCCGCGACACGGTCGGCCACCACCGAAAGGGGCACGGCGGCGGCCCAGCTGTAGATCGCGGCGGTGGGCGAGACGCGTGCGATGCCCACGGAGAGCAGGAACACGACGGCCTGGGCAGGCAGCGGGACGTGGCGCCAGGTGACGCCGGCCGAGCGGCTGATGTGCAGGTCCAGCGCGTACAGCACCAGTGCGGCCGCGCCGATGACGGCCCCGTACAGACCGGGACCGAGGAACCGGTCGCCGTAGTCCTCCAGGACACGGGTGGGAAACGGGATCAAGGACACCAGCACCAGGAACGCGACATGGAGCCAGAACAGGTACGGGTCGATCCACTCGGCGTTCCGCACGGCCGCATGGTGGGCTCGCCAGAACAACGCGATCACCACCGCGCTCAGCAGGAAGGCGGCCACCTGGGACTGAACGTCATCCAGCGCCCGGCGCAGCTCGGCCCCGCGAAGCCCCTCGGGCAGCTCGATGTCCAGCACGAGCAGTGTCATGGCGATGGCCATCACACCGTCGGTGAGAGCGAGCATCCTGTCTTTTGGCACAAGATCCACTCCGGGCCGGACGCGTGGTCGCTCCGGGCTTTCGTTCATGGCACCTGTGGTAGCACCCCCGTCCCTTCGCGGACGGCGCCCACGACGCGCGTGTCGTGGGCGCCGTCGCCCCGGGTACGCCAGAGGGGGCCGGTACCGGCGGGTCAGTACCTGGCGCTCCGCCGGTCACATGGACGCGCACGGCGATTGGGCCCGGGAGCGGCGAGGGCCTTGCTGCAGTGCTCCCCCAGGGTCTCGGGGGATGTGCGGACGCCCGGCACGCCGAAGGGCTCCGTCGCCGGCGCCTGGCCTCATTCGCCCCTGAGCGCGAACCACAACTCCATCCGCACATCAGGATCGTCGAGGTCCGCCCCCAGCAACGCCCCGCACCGCGCGATGCGTTGGCGGACCGTGTTGCGGTGAACGGACAGCGCCACCGCCGTACGGTCCCAACTGCCGTGCAGGGAGAGCCAGGTGCGGAGGGTCTCGGTGAGGGCGGGGGCGGCGGCGATGGGGGCGAGGAGGGCTCGGGCGTGGGCCTCGGCGTCGGCCGGGGGCACGAGGTCCGCGAGGGCGGGACGCTCGCCATGGCGGACCAGCGCGGTGCGCGTGGCGCGGGCGCGGGCCAGCGCGCGGGCCGCCTGGCTGTCGGCGGCCGCCCACTCGTGCGGGCCGACCGGTGCGCTGACCCCGCACGTCCAGCCCGGCTGCGCGGTGGGCACGCGGTCGCCGGGGACGAGGACGCGTACGACGTCACCGCCCGCGTCGACCAGCGCGGAACCCAGGGCCGCCCCCAGCGCGGACGCGGCGACGGCGTCCGGCGCGGGGCCGTCCCCGGCGGGGCGGGCGTGCACGACGACCCACCGCTCGCCCCCGAGGAGCGGCGCCACGTCCTCGGGGGCGGCCCCGAGCAGCACCCGCACGAGCGCCGCGAGCCGCGCCGCCCCGCTGCCGCTCTGGTGTTCCCCGGTGAGCAGCGAGAGCAGGACCGCCGCGACGGAGGCGATGGTGTGGTCCCCGGATTCACGGCGCGGCGCCCCGACCCCGAGCACGAAGCCCTGCCCGGCACCGAGGGCGTAGGCGGCGAGATGGACACCGCCGACGGTGTCCGTGGCGGACGAGGGCACGGCCCCCTGCCCTTCCCTGGGCCGTACGACAGCGGCCAGCTCGGCGAGAGCCTCCGTGGCTGACGGCTGACCGGTCGGAGCGTGTGCGGTTGCCGGTTGGCCGGTCGGGGCCTGTGCGGTTGTCGGTTGACCGGTGGGAGCCTGCGGCGGCCGCACGGGCCGCGCCTGCGCGGTTGCCGGTTGGCCGGTCGGGGCCTGTGCGGTTGTCGGTTGACCGGTGGGAGCCTGCGGCGGCCGCACGGGCCGCGCCTGCGCGGTTGCCGGA
>NZ_JBIAVS010000007.1:0-170367 GCF_042894545.1 Streptomyces sp. NPDC001530 | reverse complement strand
CGGTTGCCCGGTCGGAGCGTGCGCGGTTGCCGGCTGCTCGGCCCGAGCCTGCGCCGCTGGGCTGCCCCCAGCCGCGGCGTGCCCCTGCCCGACGGTCGTCCCGGGCACCCCCCGCTCGGCGACGCCCCTGCCCCCGGCGCCCTCGGTCACTCTCCCCGCCCCCGCCACCTCCGCCCCGTCAGGCCCGTACAGCACCGCCCAGCCCCCCACCCGCTGGGCCAGCTGTCGCAGTACCGCCGGTACCGGGTCGGGGCGGGACGCGGCCGCGGCCAGGCTCTGTTGGGCCTCTGTCACGCGGCGTAGTTCCGCGAGGCGGGCCTGGGCCATCAGTTGCCAGACGGCGCGGGCCACGCCCGAGAAGGTGGTCTGGGGCGGGACCTCCAGGAGGGGGAGGCCGTAGGCGTCGCAGGCCTCGACCAGTGCGCGGGGGACCGTGTCGTGGACCGGGGCCAGGCCGAAGCCGAGGGCGGTCCCGCCCGCCGCCACGATGCGGGACACATAGTCGTCGAAGTAGGTGCCCGAGCCCGCCGCCTCGGGGATGTGGACCCCGGCGGTCAGGAGCAGCTCGCCGCCCAGCAGGTACGGGTACGGGTCGGCCATCTCCGAGGTGTGGGCCCAGTGGATCACCGTCGTCTCGTCCACGGGGCCCGCGATCTGGCGCAGGCCCAGGTCTTCCCGGGCCAGCAGCGCACTCAGCGGTACCGGTGGGGTGGGTGGGACAGGCGGGGCGGGCGGGTTGGATGTGTCCGGCATGGTGGACGTTTCCTCCATCCGGTTCGTCGGTAGTGGATGAAACGTACACTTCAGAGTCGCTTTCCGGCCACCTAAGGTCAGTCCCGTCGGCAGCCGCGGGTACGGGCGTATGTCCCCGCGATCCGCTGCCGGTCTGCCGGTCGGGCGGTCCCCACCCGCCGACCGCGTCCCCATCTGCACGACACGCCACCGAGAGTGCGCGAAGGAGGGCCCCTTATGGCCGTCGACTACACAGTGATCGTCGTCTATCTGGTCGGCATGCTGGCCATGGGCTGGTGGGGCATGCGCCGCGCCAAGTCCAAGAGTGAGTTCCTGGTTGCGGGGCGGCGGCTCGGGCCCGCCATGTACTCCGGCACCATGGCTGCCATCGTCCTCGGCGGCGCGTCCACCATCGGTGGCGTCGGGCTCGGCTACCAGTACGGGCTCTCCGGGGCCTGGATGGTCTTCACCATCGGGCTCGGCCTCCTCGCCCTCTCCGTCTTCTTCTCCGCCCGCATCGCCCGCCTGAAGGTCTACACCGTCTCCGAGATGCTGGACCTCCGCTACGGCGGCCGGGCCGGTGTCATCTCCGGTGTCGTCATGTGGGCGTACACCCTCATGCTCGCGGTGACGTCCACCATCGCGTACGCCACGATCTTCGACGTCCTCTTCGACATGAACCGGACGCTCGCGATCGTCCTCGGCGGTTCGATCGTCGTCGCGTACTCGACCCTCGGCGGCATGTGGTCGATCACCCTCACCGACATGGTGCAGTTCGTCGTCAAGACCGTCGGTGTACTGCTGCTCCTGCTTCCCATCGCGGTCGTCAAGGCCGGTGGGTTCAGCGAGATGAAGGCCAAGCTGCCGACCGAGTACTTCGACCCGCTGGGCATCGGCGGCGAGACGATCTTCACGTACGTGCTGATCTATACCTTCGGCATGCTGATCGGCCAGGACATCTGGCAGCGCGTGTTCACCGCGCGCAGCGACACCACGGCGAAGTGGGGCGGCACGGTCGCGGGCACGTACTGCCTGGTCTACGCCCTCGCCGGCGCCGTCATCGGTACGGCGGCGAAGGTCCTCTACCCGAAGCTGCCCAGCGCCGACACCGCCTTCGCGACCATCGTCAAGGACGAACTCCCGGTGGGGGTGCGGGGGCTGGTGCTCGCCGCCGCCCTCGCCGCCGTGATGTCCACCTCTTCCGGCGCCCTCATCGCCTGCGCCACCGTCGCCAACAACGACATCTGGTCGCGGCTGCGGGGAGCCACCACGAGCAAGAACGGCGACGACCACGACGAGGTCAAGGGCAACCGCGCCTTCATCCTCATCATGGGGGTCGCGGTGATCTGTACGGCGATCGCGCTCAACAACGTCGTCGAGGCGCTGACCGTCGCGTACAACCTGCTCGTCGGCGGCCTGCTCGTGCCGATCCTCGGCGGACTGCTGTGGAAGCGCGGCACGGCGCCCGGCGCGCTCGCCTCCGTCGCCGTCGGCGGGCTCGCGGTCATCGGCCTGATGGCGACGTACGGCATCCTCGCGAACGAGCCCGTCTACTACGGGCTGCTGTCCTCGCTCGCCGCGTACGTGGTGGTGTCGCTGGCCACCAAGCCGACCGAGGCCGCCGTCCTGGCCGCCTGGCGGGAGCGTCTGGCCGGCCGCGGCGCCGAACCCTTGTCCGAACCGGTCCCGGCTCACCAGTAGAGTCCTGGACAGATGAAGTACATACGCGACGAAGCGTAGGAAAGAAGGCAGAACCCATGAGCAGCAACGAGACGCCCCGCGGCCCCGTCGACTCGTCCCGCATCCCGCGGTACGCGGGCCCCGCGACCTTCGCCCGGCTGCCGCGCCTCGACGAGGTCGGCACCGCCGACGTCGCCGTGGTCGGCGTGCCGTTCGACTCCGGCGTCTCGTACCGGCCGGGCGCCCGCTTCGGCGGCAACGCGATCCGCGAGGCGTCCCGGCTGCTGCGCCCCTACAACCCGGCGCAGGACGCCTCGCCCTTCGCCCTCGCGCAGGTCGCCGACGCCGGTGACATCGCGGCGAACCCGTTCAACATCAACGAGGCCGTGGAGACGGTGGAGGCCGCCGCCGACGAGCTGCTCGGCACCGGCGCCCGCCTGATGACGCTCGGCGGCGACCACACCATCGCGCTGCCGCTGCTCCGCTCCGTCGCCAAGAAGCACGGCCCGGTCGCGCTGCTCCACTTCGACGCGCACCTCGACACCTGGGACACGTACTTCGGCGCCGAGTACACGCACGGCACCCCGTTCCGCCGCGCCGTCGAGGAGGGCATCCTCGACACCTCCGCCCTCTCGCACGTCGGCACCCGCGGCCCGCTGTACGGCAAGCAGGACCTCACCGACGACGAGAAGATGGGCTTCGGCATCGTCACCTCGGCGGACATCTACCGCCGCGGCGCCGACGAGGTCGCCGACCAGTTGCGCCAGCGCATCGGCGACCGCCCGCTCTACATCTCCATCGACATCGACTGCCTCGACCCGGCGCACGCGCCCGGCACCGGCACGCCGGAGGCGGGCGGCATGACCTCCCGCGAACTCCTGGAGATCCTGCGCGGGTTGGCGTCCTGCAACCTGGTCTCGGCGGACGTGGTCGAGGTCGCGCCCGCGTACGACCACGCCGAGATCACGGCGGTGGCGGCGTCGCACACCGCGTACGAACTGACCACGATCATGTCCCGCCAGATTGCCGAGGCACGCGCGAAGTGACTCACGACCACGACCTGGTGCTCCGTCCGTCGGCGGCGCAGACGGAGGCCGCGCTGAACCCTCCCCCCGGCCGCAACGGCGGAGACCTGGTCGTGGAGACCCTCGCCGGTCTCGGCGCTACGACCGTCTTCGGCCTTCCCGGCCAGCACGCGCTGGGCATGTTCGACGCGCTGCGCCGGTCCTCGCTGCAGTACGTCGGCCTGCGCGTGGAGAACAACGCCGGGTTCGCGGCGGACGCGTACGGCCGGATCACCGGCGAGGCGGCCCCGCTGCTGCTGTCGACGGGCCCCGGGGCGCTGACCTCGCTGGCCGCGCTCCAGGAAGCGGCGGCGGCCTCCGCCCCCGTCCTCGCGATCAGCAGCCAGATCCCGACGGCGGGGCTGGGCGGCGGCAGGCACGGCTATCTGCACGAACTGCCGGACCAGGCCGCCTCGTTCAGGGGTGTGGTGAAGTCGGTTCACACGGTCCGTACGCAGTCGCAGATCCCCTCGGCGATCGCGGAGGCCTGGGAGTCCGCGCTGACCGCTCCGCACGGCCCGGTGTGGGTGGAGATCCCGCAGGACGTCCTCCTCGCCGAGACGCATCTGCCGGTGGTGACGGCGATGGACGCGACCCCGGAGGACGTGGTCCCGCGCCCCGAACTGACCGCGGTGGCGGCACACTTGCTGTCCTCCGCCGAGCGCCCGGCAATCATCGCGGGCGGCGGCGTCGTACGGGCCGACGCGTCCGGAAAGCTGAAGTCGCTCGCGGAGCGGCTTCAGGCCCCCGTGGTCACCACCTTCGGCGGCAAGGGCGCCTTCCCCTGGGAACACCCCCTCTCCCTCCAGTCCTGGCTGGAGGACCGTCACACGACGGACTTCCTGGAGGACGCCGACGTGCTCCTGGTGGTGGGCTCGGGCCTCGGTGAACTGTCGTCGAACTACCACACGTTCAAGCCCCGGGGCCAGGTCATCCAGATCGAGGCCGACCTCGGGAAGCTGGAGTCGAACCACCCGGCGCTGGGCATCCACGCCGACGCCAGGCTCGCGCTCTCCGCGCTCCTGGAGACGGTCGAGGAGCGCACCGACCCTACGGCGGCGGACCGCGTACGCACCCTTCTCGACCGTGTGCGGGAGCGCATCGCCTCCCAGGAACTCACCCTGGAACAGGACGTGTTGACCTCCGTCCGCCGGGCCCTCCCGGACGACTCCCCGTCCTTCTGGGACATGACGATCCTGGCGTACTGGGCATGGTCCGCCTTCGACGCGCGCGGGGCGAACACCATGCACTCCGCCCAGGGCGCGGGCGGCCTCGGCTACGGCTTCCCCGCCGCGCTCGGGGCGGCCGCCGCCGACCCCACCCGCCCGGTCCTCGCGGTCTCCGGCGACGGCGGCGCGCTGTACTCGATCGCCGAGCTGGCGACGGCGAAGCAGTACGACCTGAACGTCACCTGGCTGATCGTCGACGACGGCGGCTACGGCATCCTGCGCGAGTACATGACGGGCGCCTTCGGCCAGGCGACGGCGACGGAGCTGGCGCGCCCGGACTACGTCGCCCTCGCGGAGTCGTTCGGCGTCCCGGGGATCCGTACAACCCCCGAGACGCTGGAGCAGGACTTGGCGAAGGCCCTGACCACACCCGGCCCTTCGGTGGTGCTGCTCCCGGCCGTACTGCGCATGTTCGCACCGACGCACCTGGGCTGACCGCCGGGCCGCGGCGCGCGGCCCGGCGGTGAGGGGTGGGGGCGGTCTACCAGATCGCCTCGACCCACTCCGGGTGGTCGATGAACGGGTTGCGGTTGTGCTGGTAGGTGTCGTAGATGACCTGGTTGCGGCGCTCCTCGAAGGCGTCCGGCGGGTCCTCGTCGTTCCACGTCTTGAGGACGGAGAGCTTGCCGATGTACGGGTTGCTGCCGTTGGCGACCTTGTCGTCGGGCTCCAGGTCGGCGAAGCCGTCGTCGCCCTCGTAGCGGACCGCCATGTAGAGGATCATGCGGGCCACGTCGCCCTTGACCGCGTCGCGCGGCTCGAAGGAGTCGGAGTCGGTGAGGCTGCCGCCGGCGTTGGTGAAGGTGCTGCCGCCCTCGTCGAAGTCCTTGTTGCCGCGGATGCCGTTGACCTGCACGTCCTCGGGGCGGATGTGGTGGAGGTCGGTGCCCGGGCCCGTCGACGTGGTGAGGTTGCCGTGGGAGATCGCCCACACGTGCTCGCGGTTCCAGTCGCCGACGTCACCGCCGTTGAGGGTCTTGCCGCGGGAGAGACCGGAGTACAGCAGGACCACGTTGCTGCTGTTGTCCGGGTCCTGGTCCGTGACCTTCAGGGCTTCCCAGAGCGCCGAGTACGAGAGCTTCGTCTGGCTGCTGATGATGGTGTGCAGCGAGGACTTCAGGCTCGTACCGGTCTTGCCGACCGCGTTCTTGTAGTACGTGCTGTCGTACGCGGTCGTCGTGGCGGCTGCGGGAGTCGCGGTCATCGTCGGCATGGTGAGGCCGACGAGCACGGCGGAGGTGGTCAGCGCCAGCGTCTTCCAGCGGCGTATGTGCGTGGCGGGCATGTGGGGGCGTCCGATCTACGCGGGTTGATTGAGCGGGCAACCGGAGCGTGACATGGACATGTGTTTCGCGGAATGAACGGCAGGTGTCGGTTGCGTGTCGGAAACCGGCAAGTCGCTTGTTGTGTAGGCGTTTTGGCATACCACTGTGGCCCCTGACCGAGGGGAGTCGGTCAAGGGCCACGGTGTGCGCCAACTTCGTCCCAGCGGCCCCATCCCGGTAGGCACCGGTATGCACCGGCAGCCTCCGGTAGGCCCACTGGTGCGAATCCCCGCCCAGGAAACGCACGTACAACTTTCGGCCATCCCCAGGAGTCAAGGGAGGCGAGTGCGCCCGTGGCGCATTCGTATCGGCTCAAGGGGATGGGGAAGCCTCCATGACTCACCGGATGTCCCGGGGTACCCGTGTGCTCGCAGCGAGCCTCGGTGCCGGAGTGATCGTGCCGTTCGCGGCGGCAGCGGCGCCCGCCGCCGCTGCCACGACACCGACGGTCAGCTGTACGTCGGACCGGGCGGGCTTGGCCGCCAAGTTGCAGACGGACATCACCGCGGCGCTCGCGAACCGCGCGGGGACGATCGCGGTCGGCCTCTACGACCGCAGCACCAACACCAGGTGCACCCTGCGGAGCAGCACCGCCTTCGACTCCGCCAGCGTCGTCAAGGTGACCGTCCTCGCCACGCTGTTGTGGGACGCCAAGAAGCACAACCGGTACCTCACGGACCGCGAGGTCACGCTCGCCACCGCCATGATCACCAAGTCCGACAACAGCGCGACCACCACCCTGTGGCGTCAGCTCGGCATGACCAAGATCAAGGGCTTCCTCGCCGCCGCCGGGATGACCCAGACCGTGCCGGGCGCGAACGGCTACTGGGGCCTGACCCAGATCACCGTCCGCGACGAGCAGAAGCTACTCGCCCTCGTCACCGCCAAGAACGCGGTCCTGAGCGACAACTCCCGTGCGTACATCCTGAAGTTGATGGGCCAGGTCATCTCCTCGCAGCGCTGGGGTACGCCGGCCGGGGCGCCCTCGACGGTCTCCGTGCACGTCAAGAACGGCTGGCTGCAGCGGTCCACGCACGGCTGGCGGGTGCACAGCATCGGCACCTTCAACGGCGGCGGCCACGACTACATGATCTCCGTGCTCACGCACGGCAACAGCACCATGGACTACGGCGTCGCCACCATCCAGGGCATCGCCAAGGTCATCCACAAGGACCTGGTGCCGGTGACGACGAGCACACAGACGTACACGCCGACGGACACCCCGAAGGAGGCGTTCCCGGCGGTTCCGTCCACCGGCTGACGCTTTACGGGGAAGCCTCCTCGGCGTCACCGACGCGTCCTACGGTGACGGTCATGCGCCTGAGATCCGTACTCGCCACCGTCACCGCCGGCCTGGCGGCGGCCACCTCCCTGACCGCCGCAAGTCCCGCCAACGCCCTGACCGGCAACGCCTGTTCGCCGTCCGTCTCCATCGAGGGCTTCTCCGACGCGCTCGACAAGACGACGTACGAGGGCACGTTCGTCGGCAACCTCTCCGCGCTCGCCGTGGACCGCGACGGCGGCATCGCCGCGCTCTCCGACCGGTCCTCGCTCTTCACCCTGGACCGCACGACCCTCCAGCCCACGAGCGTCGTCCCGCTAGCCGACGAGAAGGGCGCCGCGCTCGACTCCGAGGGCCTGGTCGTCGACCTCCCCCACTCTCGGCCTCGCTCGAGCGGGGGGACCCCCATCGGCACCCGTCTCGTCACCTCCGAGACCGAGCCGTCCGTGCGCCGCTACGAGCCGGACGGCACCCTGGTCGGCAGCCTTCCCGTGCCGGACGCCCTCAGGGTCGCCCCCGCGGGCCGCGCCACCTCGAACCAGACCTTCGAGGGGCTGACCCTCCTGCCCGGCGGGCACACCCTGCTCGCCGCGATGGAGGGCGCGCTGTCCGGCGACACCACGGGCATCGTCCGCTTCCAGACCTGGGACCGGACCGCCGTCCGCAAGGACTTCCGCCTGTCCGCCCAGTACGGCTACCGCACCGACAGCGGTCTCGGTGTCTCCGAGGCCACCGCCACCCCCGACGGCCGCCTGCTCGTCCTGGAACGCGGCTTCACCTCGGGCGTCGGCAACACCGTCCGGCTCTACCTGGCGGACCTCCGCCACGCCACCGACACCAGCGGCATCGACACCCTGACGGGCCAGGACGGCGTACGGCTGATCAAGAAGACCCTGCTCACCGACCTCGTGACCTGCCCGTCACTGGGAGCGACCGCCAAGCAGCCGCAGCCCAACCCGCTCCTCGACAACATCGAGGGCATGACGATCACCGGCCGCACCCACGGCCGCCTGAACCTCCTCCTGGTCAGCGACGACAACCAGAACCCGGTCCAGATCACCCGCCTCTACTCCCTGCGGGTACGCCTGCCGTAGCGGGGGTGAATGTTGCGGAGGGATGAAATCCGCTTCTCTCGGCGTTGGTGCCTTCCGGCGGACAAGGATCTACGGAAGGCACCGGCGTGGCAGCGCAACAGGGGGAGCTCGCGCGGCAGGGGGAAGTGCGGGGCCGGGCTGGGCGGGAAAAGGAGGCCGGCTGGGCACGGCGTCTTGCCGGGTACGCATGGCGGTACCCGAAGGACGTCGTCCTCGCGCTCGGCTCCTCGCTGGCCGGCATGGCTGTCATGGCGCTGGTCCCGCTGGTCACCAAGGTGATCATCGACGACGTCGTCGGGGACCACAGCCGGAGCATGGGCCCCTGGGCGGGCGCGCTGATAGGCGCCGCCGTCCTCGTCTACGTCCTCACCTACATCCGCCGCTACTACGGCGGCCGCCTCGCCCTCGACGTCCAGCACGACCTCCGTACGGAGATGTACGGGACGATCACCCGGCTCGACGGCCGGCGCCAGGACGAGCTGTCCACCGGGCAGGTCGTCGGCCGCGCCACCAGCGACCTCCAGCTGATCCAGGGCCTGCTCTTCATGCTGCCGATGACCATCGGCAACATCCTCCTCTTCCTGATCTCGCTCGGGATCATGGCCTCGCTGTCCCTGCCGCTCACGCTGGTCGCGCTCGCCGTCGCCCCGGCCCTCTGGTTCATCGCCAAGCGCAGCCGTACGAAGCTGCACCCCGCCACCTGGTACGCGCAGGCGCAGGCCGCCGCGGTCGCGGGTGTCGTCGACGGCGCCGTCAGCGGCGTACGCGTGGTGAAGGGCTTTGGGCAGGAGGACCAGGAGACCGGGAAGCTCCGGGAGGTCGGGCGGCGGCTCTTCGCGGGGCGGCTGCGCACCATCCGGCTGAACGCCAAGTACACCCCGGCCCTCCAGGCCGTCCCCGCCCTCGGCCAGGTCGCGATGCTGGCGCTGGGCGGCTGGCTGGCCGTGCGCGGGCAGATCACGCTGGGCACGTTCGTGGCGTTCTCCTCGTACCTCGCCCAGCTCGTCGGGCCCGTGCGGATGCTCGCCGTCGTGCTCACCGTCGGGCAGCAGGCCCGTGCCGGTGTCGAGCGCGTCCTGGAGCTGATCGACACCGAGCCGTCGATCCAGGACGGCACGAAGACCCTGCCCGCCGACGCGCCCGCGACCGTCGAGTTCGACGACGTGTCCTTCGGATACGAGGAGGGGCGGCCCGTCCTGGACGGGCTGTCGTTCGAGATCCGGCCGGGCGAGACCCTCGCCGTCGTCGGCTCCTCCGGCTCCGGCAAGTCGACGGTCTCCCTCCTCCTGCCGCGCTTCTACGACGTCACGCACGGCGCCGTCCTCGTCGGCGGCCACGACGTCCGCGAGCTGACGCAGGAGTCGCTGCGCGCCGCGATCGGGCTCGTCCCCGAGGACTCCTTCCTCTTCTCCGACTCCGTGCGAGCCAACATCGCGTACGGCCGTCCGGAGGCGACCCAGGAGGAGATCGAGACGGCCGCGCGTGCCGCTCAGGCGGACCGTTTCATCGCCGAGCTGGCCGACGGCTACGACACCAAGGTCGGCGAGCACGGCCTCACCCTCTCCGGCGGCCAGCGGCAGCGCGTCGCGCTCGCCCGTGCGATCCTCACCGACCCGCGCCTGCTCGTCCTCGACGACGCCACCTCCGCCGTGGACGCGCGCGTCGAGCACGAGATCCACGAGGCCCTCAAGGGGGTCATGGAGGGCCGTACCACTCTCCTGATCGCCCACCGGCGCTCCACCCTCAACCTCGCCGACCGCATCGCCGTGCTCGACGGCGGCCGGCTCGCCGACATCGGCACCCACGACGAACTCCAGCAGCGGTCCCCGCTCTACCGGCGGCTGCTCACCGACCCGGACGAGCTGGGCGGGGTCTCCCCGGGACACGCCCAGCCCGTGGCGCCACAGGAGGACACCTCCGTACGGGACGAGCTGGACGCCGAGTTCGACGCCGAGCGCGGCGTGACTCCCCACCTGTGGACCGGCGACCGCGAGCCCAAGGACGACGCGCTCGCCGGGATGCCCGCCACCCCCGAACTCCTCTCCCAGGTCGAGGCGTTGCCCCCGGCCACCGACACTCCGGGCATCGACGAGGCACGCGCGGTCAGGCCCGAGGAGTCCTACGGACTGCGGCGGTTGCTGCGCGGCTTCGGGCTGCCCCTCCTGGTGAGCCTCGGCCTCGTCGGCGTCGACGCGGGCATGAGCCTGCTGCTGCCCGTGCTGATCCGGCACGGCATCGACAAGGGCGTCACCCAGATGGCGCTCGGCGGGGTGTGGGCCGCGGCCGCGCTCGGCCTGGTCACCGTGCTCGTCCAGTGGGCGGCGCAGATCGGCGAGACGCGGATGACGGGACGGACGGGGGAGCGGGTGCTGTACTCGCTCCGCCTGAAGATCTTCGCCCAGCTGCAGCGCCTCGGACTCGACTACTACGAGCGGGAGTTGACGGGTCGGATCATGACCCGGATGACGACCGACGTCGACGCCCTGTCGACCTTCCTGCAGACCGGTCTGGTCACCGCCTTCGTCTCCGTCGTCACCTTCTTCGGCATCATGGGCGCGCTGCTGGTGATCGACGTACAGCTGGCACTGGTCGTCTTCGTGACGCTGCCGCCGCTGGTCATCGGCACGTTCTTCTTCCGCCGGGCGAGCGTGAAGGCGTACGAACTCGCCCGCGAGCGTGTGTCGGTGGTCAACGCCGACCTCCAGGAGTCGGTCTCCGGGCTGCTGATCCTGCAGGCCTTCCGGCGCGAGCGCTCGGGCGGGCGGCGGTTCGCGGAGGGCAGCGACAGCTACCGCAAGGCGCGGATCCGCGGGCAGTGGCTGATATCCGTGTACTTCCCGTTCGTGCAGCTGCTGTCGTCGGTGGCCGCGGCGGCCGTCCTGATCGTGGGCGCGCACCGGATCGACGCCGGGACGCTCACCACCGGCGCGCTGGTCGCGTACCTCCTCTACATCGACCTGTTCTTCGCGCCCGTGCAACAGCTCTCGCAGGTCTTCGACGGGTACCAGCAGGCGACCGTCTCGCTCGGCCGGATCCAGGAGCTGCTCCAGGAGCCGACCTCCACGAAGGCCGCCGACGAGCCGCTCGACGTCCTCTCCCTGCAGGGCGAAATCGCCTTCGAGGACGTCGACTTCGCGTATGGGTCCGCGGACGAGGCTGAAGAGGCCCTCAGCGGTGTGTCGTTGCGCATCCCCGCCGGGCAGACCGTCGCCCTCGTCGGTGAGACCGGCGCGGGCAAGTCGACACTGGTGAAGCTGGTCGCCCGGTTCTACGACCCGACGGGCGGGCGGGTGACCGTCGACGGCACGGACCTGCGCGCCCTCGACATCACCTCGTACCGCCACCGGCTCGGCGTCGTCCCCCAGGAGGCGTACCTCTTCCAGGGCACGGTCCGCGACGCCATCGCCTACGGCCGCCCCGACGCCACCGACGCCGAGGTGGAGGCCGCGGCCCGCGCGGTCGGCGCGCACGACATGATCGCCACGCTCGACGGCGGCTACCTCCACGAGGTCGCCGAGCGCGGCCGCAACCTCTCCGCGGGCCAGCGCCAGCTGATCGCCCTGGCCCGGGCGGAACTCGTCGACCCCGACGTGCTGTTGCTGGACGAGGCCACCGCCGCGCTGGACCTGGCGACGGAGGCCCTGGTGAACCAGGCCACCGACCGCTTGGCGGGCCGCCGCACCGCCCTCCCGTCGCCCGACCACCACCCCTCAACGAGCGCTAACGCGCGCACCACCTTGATTGTCGCCCACCGCCTGACGACCGCCGCCCGCGCCGACCGGGTCGTGGTCATGGACCACGGCCGGGTCGCCGAGGACGGCACGCACGACGAACTGCTCCAACTGGACGGTCACTACGCCGAGTTGTGGCGGACGTTCGTGGGAGCTCCGAAGCCGGAGGAACCGGTCGGTTCCAAGGCCTGACGCCCGTCAGGACTTCGCCTTGATGTCCGAGATCTTCTTCGTGGCGAGGTCTGACTGCACCGTCAGGTAGGTGTACGTCGGATGCTGGGCGGAGCCCCACGTCAGCCTCACCGTCGACCAGGTGTGCCCCATCCCGCTGTCCCCGGCCGTCACCTTCCAGGCGCGCGGCACGTCCTGGGCGCGCAGGACCCCGTCGGCGTGCTCGCGGCTCTCCCACGTGGCCAGGCGCGAGCGCAGGTTGGAGGTCAGATAGAAGGTGCGCAGCTGGGAATCGAGGTGACCGCTCCCCGAGTCGGTCACCGCGTCGATGTACGCGCCGTAGAAGTCGGCCACCCGGTCGTAGGCGGGACCGTTGGCACCGCTGCGCGCCGGGGGCGGGCTGGTGGAGCTGGCGACGGCCGGTACGGAGGCACCGGCCGCCGCGAGGAGGGCGGCCGCGACGAGTACGCGGTTGGTCGTACGGGACATGGGCTACCGCCTTTCGTTTTCTGACCGGTTGGACCCCGGGTAAACGGTCACGGTTGCCCCAAACACGGAAAAAACCTCTCCCGGACGAACGCAACCATCCGACGTACGTCGTGCGTCCGTACACCAGTACGCTGATTGCTGCGGGAGGGACGACAGTGGACAGTGGTGCGATACGCCGACGGTTGGCGCTCGGCGTGGCCGTGCTGACCGCCTCCGGGCTGTTCGCGCTCGCGAGCCCCGGCAGCGCGCAGGCGGCAACCTCCTACTGCTCGGGACGCAAGGTCCGTACGCTGCCCTTCTCGACCGGGTACGTGCAGGTCTACAAGCGCAATGGTTACGTCTGCGCCGTGACCTTCCCCAAGACGCAGGGGGGCCGCAGGTCGATGTCGGTCAGCGTGCAGGCGCGCGGCAGCCGGCCGGTGGTCGACTCGGGGCGCTTCGCGCATCACGCGGGACCGGTGACCGTACACGCCGGCCACCGCTGCGTCCGGATCAAGGGCTCCGTCAGCTCGGGCTCGGTGAGCACGGGCTGGATTCTCTGCTGAGCCCCGGACAGGATTCTCTGCCGAGCCCCGGACTGGATTCTCGCCGAGCCGCGGGTCGGGTTCCCCGCTGAGCCCAGAACCCGGATCAGGTCACATCCACACGATTTCCCAACCTCCCCTGGTGTCACGGCAGTTGCTCCGCTAGGTTCCGGCGGACATCTGCGTAATCCCAGGGGAGGGTGCATGCGCAAGGCGCTCAGATGGCTGCTGGCGCTCACGGTGCTCATAGGCACGCTGAGCACGGCCGGGGCGGCCACCGCCGCCCAGCCGGAGGCCACCGGCACCACCGGCACGACCACTGAGGACATCAAGGACCGGCTCCTCGCGATACCGGGCATGAGCCTGATCCAGGAGAAGCCGTACACCGGCTACCGGTTCTTCGTCCTCAACTACACCCAGCCGATCGACCACCGGAACCCGTCCAAGGGCACGTTCCAGCAGCGGATCACCGTGCTGCACAAGGACACTTCGCGCCCGACCGTCTTCTACACCGGCGGCTACAACGTCTCCATGAACCCCAGCCGCCGCGAGCCGACCCAGATCGTGGACGGCAACCAGGTCTCGATGGAGTACCGCTTCTTCACCCCGTCCCGGCCCGACCCGGCCGACTGGTCCAAGCTCGACATCTGGCAGGCGGCCAGCGACCAGCACCGTATCTTCCAGGCCCTCAAGCCCGTCTACGGCCAGAAGTGGCTGTCCACCGGCGGCTCGAAGGGCGGCATGACCGCCACGTACTACGAGCGCTTCTACCCGCGTGACATGGACGGCGTCGTCGCGTACGTCGCCCCCAACGACGTCGTGAACGACGAGGACTCGGCGTACGACCGCTTCTTCGCGGGCGTCGGCACCAAGGAGTGCCGCGACAAGCTGAACGCGGTCCAGCGCGAGGCGCTGGTGCGCCGCGAGCCGCTGGAGAAGAAGTACGAGGCCTACGCGGCCGAGAACGGCTACACGTTCACCACGGTCGGCAGCCTGGACCGCGCCTACGAGTCGGTCGTCCTCGACTACGTCTGGGGCTTCTGGCAGTACAGCCTGCTCTCCGACTGCGACTCGATCCCGGCGAACGCGGCGACGGCGACGGACGACGAGATCTGGAACTCCGTCGACACGATCTCGGGCTTCTCGTTCTACACGGATCAGGGTCTGTCCCCGTACACGCCGTACTACTACCAGGCGGGTACGCAACTGGGCGCCCCGACGATCCACTTCCCGTACATCGAGAAGAAGTACATCCGCTACGGCTACCAGCCGCCCCGGAACTTCGTCCCGCGCGACATCCCGATGAAGTTCCAGCCGTGGGCGATGCGGGACGTCGACACGTGGGTCAAGCACAACGCCCGCCACATGCTCTTCGTCTACGGCCAGAACGACCCGTGGGGCGCGGAGCGCTTCCGCCTGGGCGCCGGCGCGCGTGACTCCTACGTCTTCACCGCGCCCGGCCTGAACCACGGCGCGAACGTCGCCGGCCTCGTGGCCGACGAGAAGGCCCTCGCCACCGCCCGCATCCTGGAGTGGGCGGGCGTGGCTCCCACCGCGGTCCAGTCGGATCCGTCGGCGGCCAGGCCGCTGGCACGGTACGACGCCAAGCTGGACGTACGGGACGTGGAGCGCGAACCCGCGCTGCGTCCGTAACTCCCTTGCTGCGCCCGCCCGTCGGCTACACCGGGCGGGCGCAGCCCACGGGCTTGGTGCCACCGAGCTGGACGTACAGGGCCGTGGAGGAGGGGCACTTGGCGCGGGCGGTGACCGCCGACGTCACCTTGTACTCCGGAGGCTTCTTGCCCTTGCCGTCGCACGCCGTCTCGCGGACCTGGCCGCTGCCCGCGCTGTAGACGCAGTCGCCGACGATGGTGCGGGGGCCTCCGCCGCCGCCCGGGTCGCCGGGGTGGGGCGGTTCGAGCTTGCGCATGCAGGCGTAGCCCTGGGGGACCGCGCCGTCGCCGTCCTCGTCGGAGTTGGGCGCGGTCTGGCTGATGTGCAGGACGAAGTCCGTGGTCCTGGGGCAGGAGGGGCCGTCCGCGACCTTGCCGTCGTAGCGGGCGATCACCCGCGCGGCGGCCCGTTCGCTCGTGCAGGGCACCTCCGTGAAGCTGGTCGTGCCGAAGGAGCTGCACTCGTCGACGTCGAGGAACCGCACGCCGTATCCGGAGGGCCGCGTCGCTGTCGTGCTGGCGCTGGGCCCGCCGTCTCCCGCGTCGGAGCCGGACCAGCGCTGGCAGCCGGCGAGCACGGCCAGAGCAAGCAGCAGCGCGCACACCACCCCAACGGAACGCCGACCCAACGCGCTGGCTCGCATGGCTTCCCCCCGATACCCCGGTCCAGCGTGACCCGCCGCAGCGGGCACACGCCAGACGTGTGGGGTGCTTTGCGCCACTTGGGGGTGGTGCGTCGGGTGTGCGGCGTAGGTTCTAGTACGTCACCCGTGCCCGATCGGCTATCGCACTTGCCAGTACGTCAACCCGTACCGATCGGATGCGGCACCTACTAGTACGTCAACCCGTACCCGATCGGATACAGCACCTGCGTCGGGTCGTCCGCCCGCTGCACCGGCACCGGCAGGGTGCCGCGCGGGTCGACCTCGCCCGCGACGGCCCGGGCGGCCGCGCGCAGCTCGACGTCCGTCCAGGAGTACGCGGCCAAGTAGGCGCCGACGGATGGGAGGTGAGCAACGTCGTACGGATTGCGGATGGCGATCGCGACGACCGGGACACCCGTGGCGACGAGCCGCCCCACGAGGGTCTTCTGGGAACCGGTCGCCGTCACGTTGTACGTCCCGACGACCACGGCGTCCTTGCCCTGGGCCGCCGCCACCGCCTTGTCGATCGTCGCTGTCGAGGGCGCCGTACCCGTGGACAGGGCCGTCGCCGTGAAGCCCAGCTCGGTGAGAGCGGTGGCGAGGACCTTGGTGGGCGGTCCGTCGGAGAGGGACGGGGAGGCGGGGTCGGCGCCCACGACCAGCACGTTCGGGGTGCGCAGACGGGACAGCGGAAGCAGGCCCTCCTTGTTGACCAGCAGGGTGGTGGTGCGCTCGGCGATCCGGTCGGCCGCCCTGAGGTGCTCCGGGGTGCCGACGGTGCGGTCGACGCCGCCGTCGGTGACGTACGGGTCGGTCAGCAGCCCCAGCTTCGCCTTGAGGCGGAGCACGCGCAGAATCGACTCGTCGAGGCGGGCCTCGGTGAGTTCGCCGCCGCGTACGGCGTTCAGGACGGCGTTCCACGCGACGTCCAGGTTGGGCGGGTTGAGGAGCTGGTCGACACCGGCCTTGAGTGCGAGGACGGGGACGCGGTCGTCGCCGTACTTCGTCCGGACGCCCTCCATGCCGAGCGAGTCCGTCACCACGACCCCGTCGTAGCCGAGTTCCTCGCGCAGGATGCCGGTGAGGATCGGGTGCGAGAGCGTGGCCGGGTCACCGGACGGGTCGAGCGCCGGGACCATGATGTGCGCGGTCATGATCGAGTCGATGCCGGCGCGGATGGCCGCGCGGAACGGCACGGCGTCCAGGTCCTCCCACACCTCACGGCTGTGGGTGATGACGGGGAAGCCGAAGTGGCTGTCGACGGCCGTGTCGCCGTGCCCCGGGAAGTGCTTGGCGGTCGCCGCGACACCGGAGCCCTGATACCCCTTCACTTCGGCGGCCACCAGTCCGGCCACCGCGTCCGGGTCGGCGCCGAAGGAGCGTACGCCGATGACCGGGTTGGCCGGGTTGACGTTCACGTCGGCGACCGGGGAGTAGTCCTGGCGGATGCCGATCGCGTGCAGCTCGGCCCCGCCGATGCGCCCCACCGTGCGCGCGTCGGCCCGTGATCCGCCCGCGCCCAGCGCCATCGCGCCCGGGAACAGCGTTGCCGGCTTGCCCACCCGGGCCACTATCCCGTGTTCCTGGTCGGTGGAGATGAGGACGGGCAGGCCGCGCGGCTGTTCCAGGCTGGCCTTCTGGATGCTGTTCGAAAGATCCGCGATCTGATGGGGATTGCGGGTGTTGTGCGCCCAGGCGAAGTAGATGATCCCGCCGACGCGGTACTTGGCGATCAGCTCGGCGGCCGTCCGGACGCCGATCTCCTTGAGGTTGGCGTCGATGTCGGCCTGGTCGGGCGCGGTGGCCGAATGGCCGTACACCCGCATCACGAAGAGCTGGCCGACCTTCTCCTCCAACGTCATACGGGAGATCAGGGCGCGGAGTTTCGTGTCACCGCCCTGGTCGGCGGCCTGCGCGCCTTCGTCGGCGGCCTGCGCGCGCTCGCCGACGGTCAGCGCGGCGGTGACCCCCGCGGTAGCGGCGAGAACGGTACGTCTGGACGGTCTGGACCGTCGTGGTGCGGTGCTTCCCGTGCCGGAGTCGCGCACGTGCGCTCCTTCCCTCATGAAGGAAACTTCCGAGGAGTCACGAATATCCGGGAAGTTTCTTCCAGTCAAGGGTGTGCACAGTAACCCGCGTTGGGGCCGCCACCGGCGCAGTTGGAGGGGGGCGCGCCGGTGGCGGCGTGCTGCCGGCCGCAGGCGGCGGAGAGGGTGGTCAGCGATCGCAGCCAGCAGCGAGGCCGACACCGCACTGCGGAGACTCATCCGACAGCATGCGGATTGGACGAAGGGGGGTGGCTCCGGGTTCCCAGGTTCACGGGGAACTCCGGAAGTTGGGGCGGGGGTGTCTGACGGGGGCGCTGAGACGCCACGACTGCGGGAGTTCGTGGTGGCTGGGCCGGCGTCCGTCCCGCCCTTCCGGGCTGCGGGAGTTCGTGGTGGCTGGGGCGGCGTCCGTCCCGCCCTTCCGGGCGGCGGGAGTTCGTGGTGGCTGGGGCGGCGTCCGTCCCGCCCTTCCGGGCTGCGGGAGTTCGTGGTGGCTGGGGCGGCGGCCCTCCCACCCTTCCGGGCTGCGGACATGTCGCCGGCGACACCCAGGAAGGTCCACTTGGCGGACGGTCCAGCGAGGGAGCAGGTCAGGGAGCCAGCATGAGGGTATGGCCGCAGTCGACATCCCCGGTTCCAAGTCCCTCACCGCCCGCGCTCTCTTCCTGGCGGCGGCGGCCGACGGGGTCACCACCCTCGTACGCCCGCTCCGCTCGGACGACACCGAGGGCTTCACGGAGGGCCTGACCCGGCTCGGCTACCGCGTCGGGCGGACCCCGGACACCTGGCACGTCGACGGCCGCCCGCAGGGCCCCGCCGTCCCGGAGGCCGACGTGTACTGCCGCGACGGCGCGACCACGGCCCGCTTCCTCCCGACGCTGGCCGCCGCCGGCCACGGCACGTACCGCTTCGACGCCTCCGCGCAGATGCGCCGCCGTCCCCTGCTTCCGCTCACCCGCGCCCTGCGCGACCTCGGTGTGGACCTCCGGCACGAGGAGGAGGGCCACCACCCGCTGCGGATCGCGGCGGCGGGGGTGGAGGGCGGCGATGTGACCCTCGACGCCGGCCAGTCCTCGCAGTACCTGACGGCGCTGCTGATGCTGGGCCCGCTGACCCGCAAAGGCCTGCGCATCACGGTCACGGACCTCGTCTCCGCGCCGTACGTCGAGATCACGCTGGCGATGATGCGGGCGTTCGGCGCGTCCGTACGCCGTGACGGCGACGTCTTCGTGGTGTCGCCCGGCGGCTACCGCGCCACCACGTACGCCATCGAGCCGGACGCCTCCACCGCGAGCTACTTCTTCGCGGCGGCGGCCCTGACCGGCCGCGAGGTCACGGTCCGGGGGCTCGGCGAGGGCGCGCTCCAGGGGGACCTGCGCTTCGTCGACGTACTGCGCCGGATGGGCGCCCGGGTGGACGTCGGCCCCGACGCGACGACGGTGACGGGCACGGGCACGGGCGAGCTGACCGGCGTCACGGTCAACATGCGCGACATCTCCGACACCATGCCGACCCTCGCGGCCCTGGCCCCCTTCGCCTCCGGCCCCGTCCGCATCGAGGACGTCGCCAACACCCGGGTGAAGGAGTGCGACCGCCTGGAGGCCTGTGCGGAGAACCTCCGGAGGATGGGCGTACGGGTGGAGACCGGCCCCGACTGGATCGAGATCCACCCGGGGGCGCCGATGGGCACGGAGATCAAGACGTACGGCGACCACCGCATCGTCATGTCCTTCGCGGTGACCGGCCTTCGGGTCCCGGGCATCACGTTCGACGACCCCGGGTGCGTACGGAAGACGTTCCCGGGCTTTCACGAGGCGTTCGGGGCGTGGGCGGGGGAGGGCGTGTCCGCGTAGCCGGGGGAGCGGGCCGGGCCGGCGGACGGGCCGGGGGTCAGTGGGGGATGTCGTCGATGAGTTCGCGGGCGCCCTGGCGCAGCAGGGCGACGGCGACGGACGTGCCGAGGGTCGCGGCGTCGAGGCGGCCCGCCCACTCGTGGGCGTTCAGCACGGTCTTGCCGTCCGGGGTGAACACGCAGGCGCGCAGGGACAGTTCGCCTCCGCGCTCGACCTTCGCGTAGCCGGCGATCGGCGAGTTGCAGTGGCCCTGGAGGACATGGAGGAACATGCGCTCCGCGGTGGCCTCGCGGTGCGTGTCCGGATCGCCGAGGTCGCTGACGGTGTCGATCAGGGCCGTGTCGCCTTCGCGGCACTGGAGGGCCAGGATTCCCGCGCCGATCGGCGGCATCATCGTCTCGGGCGACAGGACTTCGGTGATCACGTCCGTCCGGCCGATGCGCTCGAGGCCGGACACCGCGAGGAGGAGCGCGTCCGCCTCACCGGCCGCCAGCTTCTCCAGACGCCGGTTGGCGTTCCCGCGGAACGGCACGCAGTCCAGGTGCGGATGGGAAGCGGCGAGCTGCGCGACGCGGCGCACGGAGGAGGTGCCGACCCGGGTGCCCTGCGGCAGCTCGTCCAGGGTCAGCCCGCCCGGGTGGACCAGGGCGTCCCGGATGTCGTCGCGCGCGAGGAAGGCGGCGAACATCGTCCCCGCCGGAAGCGGCCGGTCGGCCGGGATGTCCTTGACGCAGTGCACCGCGAGATCCGCCTCGCCCGCCAGCAACGCGGCGTCGACCTCCTTGGTGAACGCCCCCTTGCCCTCGACCTTGGCCAGATCCCCCATCCACTTGTCGCCGGTCGTCTTCACCGGGACGACCTCGGTGCGGATACGGGGATGGAGTACGGCCAACTCGGCGCGGACACGCTCCACTTGGGCCAGCGCCATGGGCGAGTCGCGCGAGACGATACGGATGAGTTCCGGGGCGGACATGCCGTTCACGATAGCCCGTCGGGCCGCGTCGGAATGGAGAACACATCAGCCCGGAGATCTGACAGAGTCGGGGGGACTGTCACGCTTGAGGGGGCTGCCATGGCACACGAAATCGTCGCGCGGGATGTGGACATCGAAGTGGGCGGCTCGATGCCGATGACCGCCTACCTGGCCCGTCCGAGCGAGGGCGGCAGCCGCCCGGCCGTGCTCGTCTGCTCCGAACTGTGGGGTGTGACCGAGGAGGTCCGGGACGTTGTGCGGCGTGTCGCGGCACTCGGCTTCGTCGCGATCGCCCCGAACCTCTACCACCGCTCCGGCCCGGAGACCGCCGCCGGTCTGGAGGAGAGCGATGCGAACCGCGAGCACGCCTTCGAACTGCTCGGTCAGTTGACCCGTGAGGACGTCGAGGCGGATCTGCGCGCCTGCACCGCCTACGTCCGCGACCACGCGGACGCCACCGGCGGGACCGGTGTGCTCGGCTTCAGCCTCGGCGGCCACATCGCCTACTTCGCCGCGAGCCGGCTGGACCTCGCGGCAGCGGCGATCTTCTACCCCGGCTGGCTGCCCGTCGCCGGCACCGCGCTGAGCCGTCCGGAACCGCTGCTGGAGGCGACCGACGGCATCGCCGACCGCGATGTGCGCATGCTGCTGTTCTTCGCGGAACTCGACCACGTCATCGACGCGGACCAGCGCGGCCGGATCGATCAGGCGCTGACGAAGGCGGGGGTACGCCACGAGACGGTCGTGTATCCGGGCGCCCAGCACGCCTTCTTCTTCCCCGGACGCGGCGTCTACGACGAGGCTGCCGCCGAGGACTCCTGGACGCGCGTGCGCACCTTGTTCGGTTCCGAGCTCGGCGAGTAGGCCGACCCTCCAGGTCACTGACCGCGCGAGTTCCGCCACAGGAATTTCGTTCGACGACCCCGGGCGCGTACGGAACACTTCGGCCGGTGACTTTCAAGCTGGAGGGACCCGTCCTGGAAGGCGCGCTCGTACGTCTGGAGCCGCTGGACCACCGTCATGCCGCCGACCTCGCCGTCGCGGCGGAGGAGGACCGGGGCTCGTACGAGTTCACCTGGGTGCCCCGGGCGGATGAGGTCGGGGCATACATCGACGCGCAGCTCGCCCGGGCCGCGACCGGCCAACTGGCGCCGTACGCCCAGGTGTCCGTCGCCTTGGGGCGAGCGATCGGCGCCACATCGTTCTGGGAGCCCCGCTGCTGGCTGACGGACGATCAACTCGACGCCATCGAGGTCGGCTTCACCTGGCTCGCCCGCTCCGGCCAGGGCACCGGCGTGAACGCCGAGGCCAAGCTCCTCCTCTTCCGCCACGCTTTCGAGCAGTGGGGCGTCTCCCGCGTCGACCTCAAGACCGACGCCCGCAACCGCCGTTCCCGCGCCGCGATCGAGCGCACGGGCGCCAGCTTCGAGGGCGTACTCAGGAATTGGTCCCGCTCCTGGGCGCCGGGCGAGGACGGCCTCCTCCGCGACTCCGCGATCTATTCGATTACGGCGGCGGAGTGGCCGGAGTGCCGGGAGTCCCTGTCCGCGAGGGTGAGGAAGGCGGTCCAGGTGGTGGGGGAGACGGTGAGGTAGGGGCGGTCAGGGGCCTTGGAGTCGCGTATGTGGATGGCGGAGGTGGTGGCCACCTCGACGCAATCACCGCCGGTGCTGTCGCTGTAGCTGCTCTTGCGCCAGGAGAGGGCGACTTCGAGGCATTCGCCGCCGCCCGAGTCGCTGTAGCTGCTCTTGAACCACTTCAGCTCGGTCATAGCTCACCCGCCAACTGCCTGATCAGGTCTACGGATTCGTCGGGCCGGAGGGCCTGCCGACTGATCATCGCATAACGGCGAGTGAGCACACCCACTTCGGTGGGCTCGGACACGAGCAGGCTCTTGCCCAGGGCTTCCGTGTAGACGAGGGACGTCTGCTCCGGGGTCTCGATCACGGTCATGGGGCCACGAAGCCCGGCATGAGGCCCGACGTTCGATGGCATGACCTGGATGACGAGGTTGGGGCGCTCGCTGCACTCGATGAGGTAGTCGTACTGATCGCGCATGACCTCCTTGTCGCCGATCCGCCGCCGCAGCGCATCCTCTTCCAGGATCGTGTTGATGACGCACACAGGCTTGCGGCCGAAGAGCGCCTTGCGCTCCATCCGCGCGAGCGTGAGCTGCTCGATCTCCACGTCCTCCAACGGCGGGAAGTCGCACTTGAGCAGCGCGCGCGTGTAGGCCTCGGTCTGCAGCAAGCCGTGCACCAGCTGGGTGCTGTACGACGACACACTCAGGGCCTCTTGCTCCAACTGGACGAAGCCCTGGAAGTACTCGGGATAACGCTCCAGTCGCAGGTACTTGGCCGCGGCCGCGATGATCCCGAACGAGTCCAGTGCTTTCTCGGCGGCCTTGATGAACTCATCGGTCGCAGGCTTCGCGCACGTCTCCACGGCGCTCACGGCCGCGCCCGAGTAGGCCATGCGCTGACCCAACTCGTCCTGCGTAAGCTCCGCATGGACGCGCACCAGACGCAACACCTCCGCGAAGTACTGCGCGGCAGGCGAGGACGAGTTCTTCTTGGGCTGCCCCATCGCAGTCACCACCCCCTCAACACGGCTCAACGCCAATCAACCCGTGCGCAAACCCAGTTGCCGCACGCGGTCGTCGACGCTCGGTCACTGGTGAAGGTAGCGACCAGCGCCGACAGTTTCCGTATGAACACAGAAAGTGACGGCGTAAACCCTCAAGCCCGCTCCTGGCGGCGGATGTTCATGCCGTTGGCCGAAAACGTCTCCGAGGCCCGGCGCGGAGCGCAGCTCGTACTCGCCTCCTGGGCGGCATCGGACGACGCGGCCGAGACCATCGCCCTGATCATCTCGGAGCTCGCCACGAACGCGGTCCGGCACGCTCGCGTGCCCGGCCGCTGCTTCGAGGTGGCGATGACGTACGACGGCGGGAAGGCGATCGAGATCGAGGTCTCGGACGGGTCACCGCATCACCCGGTGGTGAAGTCCTTTGATCCCGATGCGACTTCGGGCCGGGGTCTGCTCCTCGTGGAGGCTCTCTCCGACGCCTGGGAGGTGCGGGACCGCGCGTTCGGCAAGACCTTGTGGGCGCGCGTACTCAGCTGACCAGGTCTCCTGCCGTGGACAGCAGTTGATCTCGTACGGCGATCAGCACCGGGTCACGCTCCGAACCTGTTCGTACGGCCGCGAAGACGTTCCGGGATGGTGGTGCGCCCTCCGTGGTGAGCAGAGCGAGGCGGCGGTGGGCGTACAGCGGCTGGACCAGGCGGGGGATCAGCGCGACCCCCTGGCCCGCCTCGACGAGGGCGGCGAGCGCGCCCCAGTCGTTGACGGCGTGCCGGATGTCCGGCGTGAAACCGGCGGCGGCGCAGACGGAGCGGGCGACCGCACCGCAGCAGCTGCGGGCGTCGCCGACGATCCACGGGTCGGTGGCCAGTTCCCGCAACGACACCCGGTCGCGGCCCGCGAGGCGGTGGCCGGCCGGGACGGCGAGGTCCAGGACGTCGGTGAACAGGTCGGTGCGGGTGTAGCGCCGGTCGGTGTGGGGCGGGGCCGCCGCGAAGTCCACGGCGACCGCGACATCGACCTGGCCGGCGTCGAGCGCGGTGAAGAGGTCGGGTGGCTCGGCCTCCACGACATCGACGCGGACGTGGGGCAGCCGCGCCGCCAACGCGCTCAGCGCGCCGGGGAGGAGGCCGAGGATGCCGCTGGAGAAGCAGCCGATGGTGACCGACCCGCGCCCGCCCTCCCCGTACGCGGCCAAGTCGGCGCGCGCCCGCTCCAGTTGGGCGGCGATCAGGTCGGCGTGCGCCAGCAGCACGCGCGCCTGCCCAGTGAGCCGTACGCCCCTCCCGTCCCGCTCGGTCAGGGGCACGCCCGTCTCGCGGGCCAGCGCGGCGATCTGCTGGGAGACGGCGGAGGGGGTCAGGTGCAGGGCCTCGGCCGTTCGCGCCAGGCTGCCGCGGCGCTGGAGTTCGCGCAGGACGGTCAGGCGGCGCAGATCGACAGTGAAGGTCTCACTTATCCGTTCCACCCGGAAAGATTAACTGGACCTGCCTTCCGGTGATCGGAAACCATGGCCCCATGACGCAGCACTTCCTCATCCTCCACGGCTGGCAGAACCACCGCCCGAAGGACCACTGGCAGCACTGGCTGGCCGACCGGCTGACGGAGCTGGGCCATGACGTCACGTACCCGCAGCTGCCCGATCCCGACGACCCGGCCCTGGAGGTGTGGCTGACGGACCTGGCCCGTCACCTCGACGGTCTGCGCGGCGCCTCGGAGCGCGTCGTGCTCGCCCACAGCGCGTCCGCCGTGCTGTGGCTGCACGCCGTCGCACGCGGCGTACCCGGCGTCGACGTCGACCGGGTGCTCCTCGTCGCGCCGCCGTCCGCATCCGTCCTCGTACAGCACCCGGAGATCGCGGAGTTCGCCCCGCCGCCGCTGGACGACGTCGCGGTGCCCGGGCCCACCCGGCTCGTCGCGGGCGACGACGACCCGTACTGCCCCGAGGGCGCCCGCACCGTATACGGCGACCCCCTGGGCGTACCGACCGAGATCATCCCCGGGGCCGCCCACCTCGACCTGGACGCCGGTTACGGCTCCTGGCCCGCCGTACTGGACTGGTGCCTGGACGGGACGGCGCGGCTCACGGCTCGCCCGGAGCAGGGCTCGTAGGGCTCGTTGGGTTCGTAGGGCTCACCACTTCTTTATGCGCGGCCGGCCCCGCGTCGGTCCCGGGTGCGTCGGGCATGGTTGGCCGCGGCCGAGGGCTCGAAGAGCGAGTCGGAGCGCGATACAGCGGGCTCGGTCCGGGCGGTCCCGGCGCGCTGTCGCGGGGTGGGGCGGCTCCAGTCCCCGTCGCCGAGGACCAGCAGGGGGTCGAACATCACCACCACTCCGGCCAGGATCAGGAAGATGATCGGGCCGATGAGCAGGGGCAGCAGGAGCGAGGTGGGCGAATCGCCGACGTACGACCTGTCGGTCGTGTTGTGGAGGTGGACTCCCACGGCGGCCATGCCGGTGTAGTGCATGCCGGTTACGGCGACGCCCATGATCAGACTGGCGCCCAGAGCGGCGAGGAAACCCCGGATGGAGACGGCCGCCCACAGTGCGGCGGTCGCGGCGACGATGGCGATCACCACGGAGAGCGCGACGGTGACCATGTCGTACTGGACGTAGCCGTTCATCCGGAGCGCCGCCATGCCCATGTAGTGCATGGCGGCCACGCCGAGACCGGTGACGACACCCGCGGTGGCCAGGGTGCCGGCGCCGGCGCCGCGATACCCCACGGCGAACACGCCGACGCCGACGACGGCGATCGCCACGGCGAGGCTCAGCACCGTCAGGCCGACGTCGTAGCGGATACGGCTCTCCTCGACCCGGAAGCCGATCATGGCGATGAAGTGCATCGTCCAGATACCGCAGCCGATCGACGTCGCCCCGAGCGCGAGCCAGCCGGGTCTCCACGACTGCTCGTTGTGCACGGACCGGACGATGCAGCGCAGCCCCAGAGCGCTTCCCAGGCAGGCGATGAGATAGGCCGCAACCGGAGTGACCGCGCCGTATCTGAAACCGTCAACTGTGCCCTGCATATGCCAACTCCCCCCGAGTCATGGCTACTTGAGGGAGTAAGGTCTCGTGTCAGGGTTGCGTGAGCAATCCGTTACCGTTGGTATTCGGGTTAACTCTGTTTAACTCTCTGGCGCTGGCTCTCTGTCGCTTTGGTCAGCCGGCGTCGTTCAGCAGCCGGCAGAGGTGGTCGCGGCCCGGGCCCAGCAACCCGGCCAGCGGGGCGGCCGCCTCGTACCACCGCTTCTCGTACTCCCAGCACAGCCAGCCGTCCCAGTCGTGGCGGGCGAGGACCTCGACGCACTCGGTGAGCGGCAGGACGCCGGTGCCCAGCGGCAGCGGGGTGGTGTCGTCGGCGGACGCGATGTCCTTGACCTGGACATAGCCGAGGTACGGGGACAGCGCCGCATAGGTCGCCGACGGCTGCTCGCCGCCCAGCCAGGTGTGCATCACGTCCCAGAGCGAGCCCACCTGATGGTGGCCGACCAGGCCCAGGACGCGGATCGCGTCGGCGCCGGTGCGGTGCGAGTCGTGGGTCTCCAGCAGGATCCGTACGCCCAGGTCGGTGGCGTACTCCGCCGCCGTGCCGAGGCGCCGGGCTGCCGTCGCGTCGGCCTCCTCGGGATCCTGGTCGGTGCCGGCGCCGGGGAAGACCCGCACGAAGGGGGCGCCCACGTCGCGTGCGAGGACGAGGAGTTGGCGGATCTCGTCGATCACGGGCGCGTCGTCCCCCGGCGCCGCGACGCGCGCGTACCCCGCGAGCCCCAGGATCTCGATTCCGCCCGCCTTGAATTCCGCCGCCACAGTGGCCCGTTCGGCCGCACTGATGCCCGGGTGAACGGGCTCCTCCGGATGCGCCCGCAGTTCCACGCCGTGATAGCCGTGCGCGGCGGCGAGCCGTACGACGTCGGGGATCGGGAGTCCGGGCACACCGAGGGTGGAGAATGCCAGCTTCATGATCAGGGACCCTACTCGTCAGTCCTGCGTCCCGTGCAGATCCAGCCGCCAGTCCTGGCCGACCAGATCCGCCCCGAAGGAGCGATGCGGCTTCTCGGAGACGAGGACGAAGCCGTGGCGCTGGTAGATGCGGCGGGCGGCGGTGAGG
The DNA here is from genome assembly GCF_042894545.1 of Streptomyces sp. NPDC001530. Classification (NCBI taxonomy): domain Bacteria; kingdom Bacillati; phylum Actinomycetota; class Actinomycetes; order Kitasatosporales; family Streptomycetaceae; genus Streptomyces; species Streptomyces sp. NPDC001530. Next base: position 143,158 of record NZ_JBIAVS010000007.1, on the reverse strand, counting down.
ACGTCGTTGGTCCACAGGACGAGTTCGCGATAGCCGACGCCACGCGCGAAGTCGACGACGGCCTCGACGAGCCGATCGCCGATGCCGAGCCCGCGCGCGTCCGGCTCGACGAGGAGGAGGCGGAGCCGGGCGGTGCCGGGGGCGTCGTCCCGTACGCACATGACGCACCCCACGGGCCGTCCTCCCCCACTCTCGGCTTCGCTCGAGCGGGGGGACCCCCACTGCTCGGCGATCCACACCCGCTCCAGGTGCGGATCGTGATCCTCGGCGAAGTCGGCGACGATCCTCGCGACCAGACCTTCGTAGTCGGTGTTCCACCCGTACTCGGCCGCGTACAACGCCGCGTTGCGCTGCACGATCCAGCCCAGGTCACCGGGGCCGGGCTCGCGCAGCGCGACGTCCTCGCGGCGGGGGCCGCCCCGGCCGTCGCCCAGGATCGTCCGCACCGTGCGCATCGCCTCCGCGAGCCGTGACCGGTCGGCGGGGGCCACGGTCGCGAGCAGCGCACCCACGGTTTCCCGCGCCCGCTCGTCCAGCAGGTCGGCGGCGTCCCGGCCGCGTGCGGTGAGCGTGATCCGACGGCGGCGCGGGTCCTGCTCGGACGGGGCCCGCTCGACCAGCCCGTCCTGCTCGAACTTGTTGAGGATGCGGCTCAAATATCCTGAATCCAGGGAGAGTTCGGTCCGCAGGTCCACCGCGTCCGTACGCGGGGAGTGCGCGAGCTCGTAGAGGACGCGGGACTCCGTGAGCGTGTACGGGGCGTAGAGGTGGCGGCCGTAGTCGAGCGCGCCGATGACGTTCGTGTAGAAGCGGTTGAAGGAGCGGATGTCCTGGACGGTCATGATCGGCCCCGGCTGGTCGGCTCTGGTGGTCGGCCCCGACTGGTCGGCGCGGATGGCTGACTCAGTCAGAGATACCGTTGCTCCGAGAATAGAACGACTGACCGCGCACGCCTACCCCTCTGCCCTCTACGCCTCGTCGGATGGCCGGTAGACGCACACGTCCACGCCCGTCTTGCTGGTGACCGTGGAGACCAGTTCGAGCGGGCGCTTCACGCCGTCGTCGGGGAAGATCGTCTTGCCGCCGCCCAGGATCACCGGCATGCGCATGAGCCGGAGCTCGTCGACCAGGCCCTCGCGCAGGAGGGTGCGCACGAGCGTGGGGCTGCCCATCATCGACAGGTCGCCGCCATCCGTCTCGCGCAGCTCCCGGATGCGGGCGAGGGCCTGGTCGCCGGGGATGAGCGTGGTGTTGTTCCACGTCGTCAGCTCGTCCTCGCCGAGCGTGCTGGACACGACGTACTTCCGGACGGAGTTCATCCGATCGGCGAACGGGTCCCCCGCCCGCTCGGGCCAGGCCGCCGCCATCGACCGCCACGTACGGCGCCCGAACAGCAGCGCGTCCGCCGTGCCCAGCGCGTCAGCGAAGGCGCCGCCCACGACGTCCGGATCGAAGTACCGGTGCGTCCAGCCGCCGTGGGCGAAGCCGCCCTCGGTGTCCTCGTCGGGACCGCCGGGCGCCTGCACGACGCCGTCCAGACTGATGAACTCGCTGATCACGATGCGCATGGGAGGGGCTCCTGTTCGTCGCTCGGGTGATTACGGCAATGAGGACCGGCGCAGGGCTCGGAAATCATCGCTCCCGCGATCAGATCTTCCGTCCGGATCTTCTGTCCAGATCTTTCGTCCGGTTTCTTACGTCAGTCGTTGATGCCCAGGGGTGGCTGCCCCTTCGTCCAGACCGCCCGGATCGCGACCCGGCTGAAGCGCCAGCCGGCGGGGGTGCGGCGCAGGTCGGCCTCGTAGTGGCCGCCGACCGTGAACAACGGGTCGGCGTCCGCGCCGCGCTCCCGGAGGGTGGTGTCGTGGTGGACGTGGGTCATCAGCGCGTTCCAGGAGGCCGTGGCTTGGCCTGCCTCGGCGTCGACGTCGGTGAGGATCCCGGCGGCGATGTGCTGGGTACGGTCGTAACGCGCCAGCGCCTCCTCCGTGGCGCGGGCGGCGTCGGGTCCCTCGGTGGTGCCGAGGGGGGTCTCCATGCGTACGTCCTCGGTGACGAAGTCGAGGATCCAGGCTGCGGCGAACTTGCGCTCGTCCAGGGTGCGGAAGAGCTGGTCGACGAGGGTGCGGATCTCTGCGTGAGCGGTTTCCGCGGGCTGGGTCTGTGTGGTCATGGGCCGACCCTCGCAACTCAAGCGGACTTGAGGTCAAGGGACGGGTGCGGGTTCCGGCTTCAGGGGCGCGGGGAACTGCGCAATCTTTTAGGGGGGTCTGGGGGGCGGAGCCCCCCAGGGATGGGACGGGTAGGGGCGGAGGGGGCGAAGAAAACGCTTGGGCCCGTCGGCCCGGGGGCGCGCGGTCAGGCGCGCGGCCCCCCAGTAGACCCCCGTACCATCAACTCCCCCCGCACCGTGGCGATCCCGCCCGGCGGCGGCTCCTCCCGCCCCATGGCGATCCGCCCGGCGCGGGCCCCCGCCTCGAAGAGGGGAAGCCGCACCGTAGTGAGCGCGGGCACGGCATCGATGCTGAAGGGCAGGTCGTCGAAGCCCGCGACGGACACGTCGTCCGGGATGCGCAGTCCCGAGTCCCGGAGAGCCGCGCACGCACCCAGCGCCACCGTGTCGTTCGCGGCGACCACAGCCGTCAACGACGGGTCGCGGCGCAGGAGTTCAAGCGTCGCCTCATACCCCGACCGGCGGTCGTAGCGGCCGTGCACCGTCCACCGCGGATCGTCCGCGATGCCGTGCGCGGCCAGCGCGGCCCGGTGTCCCTCCAGCCGGTGCCGCGTCGTCGTCCGCTCCTCGGGGCCCGCGATGTAGCCGAGCCGCCGGTGTCCGAGCCCGATCAGATGCTCGGTGAGCTGCTGACCGCCCCCGCGGTTGTCGAAGGTGAGCGCGATCGCCTCGGCGGCCTCGGGCGCCGGCGGCCGCCCGCACAGGACGACCCGGGTCCCGGCCTCGGCCAGCTTGCGCAGCTTCGCGGCGACGGCGGAGGCGTGCGCGGTGTCCTCGACGGCACCCCCGGTGAGGACGACGGCGGCGGCGCGTTGGCGCTGAAGGAGCGTGAGGTAGGTGAGCTCGCGCTCCGGGGAGCCGCCGGTGTTGCACACGACCCCGAGCCGTTCCCCGCCCGCGCGCCCCCCGGGACCGCCGATCTCCGACTGGATCGCGGCCGCCATGATCCCGAAGAAGGGGTCGGCGATGTCGTTGACCAGGATGCCGACGAGGTCGGACGTCGCCGCGGCCAGCGAGCTCGCGGGCCCGTTCAGTACATACTCCAGCTCGTCCACCGCGCGCAGCACTCGCTCGCGCGTGGACGCCGCGACGGGATAGTTCCCGTTCAGCACCCGGGACACGGTCGCGGGTGAGACCTGCGCACGCGCCGCCACGTCCGCCAGGGTCACGGTCATCTCGTCGTCCTCCGGTCGCGCATCTCGTCGTACCTCTTCGTACGTCGTCGTGCCAGTCGTGCCTAGTCAGTCGTGCCTAGTGAGTCGTGCCAAGTCAGCCGTGCCTGGTCAGCGTGCCCAGTCATACGTCGTCCTACGTCGCCATGCACGTCGTACGTCGTCCTACGTCGTCGTACGTCGTCACGCGTCGTCGTACGGCGTCGAACACCGGGGCCCAACGTCCTGCACACCGCTTCCCACGATCACGGCCCGTGCAGACCATACGACCATCGGCCCCCGTTGTTCGCCCCCTCGAACAACTCGACCTCGACACGGTCTTGTCCGGACCGCTGCACAGAGGCTAGCTTCTCATCAGATAGAAAGCGCTTGCTGTAACGCTCACCTGTGGGCGTACGCGGCGCCTGACGCGTACGAAGGGAATGACGTGACACGCAAGACGGTGCGTATCGCCATGAACGGCGTGACGGGACGCATGGGCTACCGCCAGCACCTCGTCCGCTCGATCCTCGCCCTGCGCGACCAGGGGGGCCTCGACCTGGGCGACGGCACCGTGCTGTGGCCCGAGCCCGTCCTCGTCGGCCGCCGCGAGCACGCCCTCAAGGCGCTCGCCGAGCAGCACGGCCTCGAGCACTGGTCGACGGACGTGGACGCGGTCCTCGCCGACCCGACCGTCGACATCTACTTCGACGCGCAGGTCACCTCCGCCCGCGAGGAGGCCATCAAGAAGGCCATCACCGCCGGCAAGCACATCTACACCGAGAAGCCGACCGCGACCGGCCTCGACGGCGCCCTGGAACTGGCCCGGCTCGCCCACGACAAGGGCATCAAGCACGGCGTCGTCCAGGACAAGCTCTTCCTCCCCGGACTGCTGAAACTCAAGCGGCTCATCGACGGCGGCTTCTTCGGGCGGATCCTGTCCATCCGCGGGGAGTTCGGCTACTGGGTCTTCGAGGGCGACTGGCAGACCGCCCAGCGGCCCTCCTGGAACTACCGCGCCGAGGACGGCGGCGGCATCGTCGTCGACATGTTCCCGCACTGGGAGTACGTCCTGCGCGAGCTGTTCGGCCGCGTCACCTCCGTGCAGGCGCTCACCGCCACCCACATCCCGCAGCGCTGGGACGAGCAGGACAAGCCCTACGACGCGACGGCCGACGACGCCGCGTACGGCATCTTCGAGCTGGAGGGCGGCGCGATCGCCCAGATCAATTCGTCGTGGGCCGTGCGTGTCCATCGCGACGAGCTCGTCGAGTTCCAGGTGGACGGAACCGAGGGATCGGCCGTCGCCGGGCTGCGCAACTGTCGTGTTCAGCACCGCAGTTCGACCCCCAAGCCGGTCTGGAACCCGGACATCCCGGCCACCTACTCCTTCCGTGACCAGTGGCAGGAAATCCCCGACAACGCCGAGTTCGACAACGGCTTCAAGGCCCAGTGGGAGCTGTTCCTCAAACACGTCTACGCCGGCGCGCCCTACCACTGGGACCTCCTCGCCGGCGCCCGTGGCGTCCAGCTCGCCGAACTGGGCCTGAGGTCCTCGGCGGAGGGCCGTCGTCTCGACGTACCGGAGATCGCGCTGTGACCATCCAACTCCCGGGCGTGGGAGGCGTGTTGCGTACCTACACCCCGCGCGCCGAGCCCCTCGCCCTCGCCACCGGCGCACCCTTCACCTCCCGTACGGTCTTCTCGGCCGCGCACGTCGTCGCCGACCCGTACGCGGACGTCTCGCCCGACTCGCCCGCCGCCGTCGACTGGGACGCGACGCTCGCCTTCCGCCGCCACCTGTGGTCGCACGGGCTCGGTGTCGCCGAGGCGATGGACACCGCGCAGCGCGGGATGGGCCTGGACTGGGCGGGCGCGGCGGAACTCATCCGCCGGTCCGCCGCCGAGGCCAAGGCGGTCGGCGGGCGTATCGCGTGTGGCGTCGGCACGGACCAGCTCACCGGTCCGGCCTCGCTGGAGCAGGTCCGGGCGGCGTACGAGGAGCAGCTCGCCCTCGTCGAGGAGACCGGCGCGCAGGCGATCCTGATGGCCTCGCGGGCGCTGGCGGCGGCCGCGCATGGCCCCGAGGACTACCTCGACGTCTATGGCCATCTCCTCCGCCAGGCCACCGAACCGGTGATCCTGCACTGGCTGGGTCCGATGTTCGACCCGGCGCTGGAGGGCTACTGGGGGTCGAGTGACCTCGACGCGGCGACGGACACCTTCCTGGAGGTGATCGCGGCCCACCCCGACAAGGTGGACGGCATCAAGGTGTCGTTGCTCGACGCCCAGCGGGAGGTCGACCTGCGCCGCCGCCTCCCGGACGGCGTCCGCTGCTACACCGGCGACGACTTCAACTACCCCGAGCTGATCGCCGGCGACGAGCAGGGCTTCAGCCACGCGCTGCTCGGCATCTTCGACCCGCTGGGCCCGCTGGCCGCGCAGGCGGTACGGGTCCTGGACACGGGCGACGTCAAGGGATTCCGCGAACTCCTCGACCCCACGGTCGAGTTGTCCCGCCATCTCTTCCAGACGCCGACGCGCTTCTACAAGACCGGCGTCGTCTTCCTTGCCTGGCTGGCCGGGCACCAGGAGCACTTCACCATGGTGGGCGGGCTGCAGTCGGCCCGCTCGCTCCCGCACTTCGCGCGCGCCTACGAACTCGCCGACGGCCTGGGCCTGTTCCCGAGCCCGGAGCCGGCCGAGGCGCGCATGAAGACCCTGCTCGCCCTGTACGGAGTGACCCCATGAGCCTCGCCCGCTTCTCCATCAACCAGATGACGGTCAGGCAGCTGTCCCTGCCGGAACTCGTGGACGCCTGCCTGGAGGTGGGCGTCCAGGGCGTCGGCCTCTGGCGCGAGCCCGTCCAGTCGTACGGCGTCGAGGCGACCGCCAAGCTCGTCCGCGACGCGGGCCTCGCGGTGACGACCCTGTGCCGGGGAGGCTTCTTCACGGCGATCGACCCGGACGAGCGCGCCCGGGCCCTGGACGACAACCGGGCGGCGATCGACGAGGCGGCGACCCTCGGCACGGACACCCTGGTCCTGGTGTCCGGCGGTCTGCCGGCCGGCTCCAAGGACCTGCACGGCGCGCGGGAGCGCATCGCCGACGCGCTCGGGGAGTTGGGCCCGTACGCGGCCGAGCGCGGCGTACGGCTGGCCATCGAACCACTCCACCCGATGTACGCCGCCGACCGCTGCGTGGTCTCCACCCTCACCCAGGCCCTGGACCTCGCGGAACGCTTCCCCGCGGACCAGGTGGGCGTCACCGTCGACACGTACCACATCTGGTGGGACGACACGGCCCCCGCGCAGATCGCCCGCGCGGGCGCCTCCGGCCGCATCCACACCTTCCAGCTGGCCGACTGGACCACCCCGCTGCCCGAGGGCGTCCTCAACGGCCGCGGCCAGCTCGGCGACGGCTCCATCGACATGCGGGAGTGGCGCTCCTACGTCGAGGCGGCCGGGTACGACGGGCCGATCGAGGTCGAGCTGTTCAACGACGCGCTGTGGGCGCGGGACGGGCGGGAGGTGCTGGCCGAGACGGTGGACCGGTTCCTCGAACACGCCGCCTGAGGGCCGGGGGCGCGCCGTCCGAGGGTCGGAAAAGATTTTCAGAAGACCGTGCAACCCTTTCCCTACCTCGCGGGTCGTACTTGGCATCAGGACTTCTGGAGGGGGATCTGGGGGGATCGCGGGGGTTCTGATACGGAGGGGAAAGCCGAGGGGCCCGGTCGACGGACCGGGCCCCTCGAAGTCTTCGGAGACCTTTTCTGCAGACTCAGCGCCTCAGAAAAACACCCCGCAGCGCAGCAGCACATTCGCGTACGGCCGGGCCTCCCCGGTGCGGACGATCAGCTTCGCGTCCGCCGACAGCGACTTCAGCTTCTCGTGCGAGACCAGCTCAAGGTCGGGGAAGCGGGCCTCCAGCAGCGCCGTCGCCGCCGGGTTCGCGTCCCGGACCTCGTGCGCGGCGGTCGCGCCCTCCACCACCAGTTCGTCCAGCAGCCCGTCGAGCACCTCCAGGAAGGAGGGCACCCCGGCCCGGAAGGCCAGGTCCACCACGCGCGGGCCCGCCGGTATCGGCATCCCCGCGTCGCACACCAGGACACGGTGCCCATGCCCCAGCTCGGCGAGCGCGCCCGCGAGATGGCGGTTCAGAATTCCGGCCTTCTTCATAGGGCTTCGACCTCCTGCGCGGTCGGGAAGGATTCCTGCGCGCCGGGCCGCGTGACGGCGACGGCCCCGACCCGGGCGGCGTACGCGGCGGCCTCCGGCAGGGACTCCGACTGCCCGAGCCGCCAGGCCAGTGCCGCGGTGAAGGCGTCGCCGGCACCCGTGGTGTCCACGGCCTCGACGCGCACCGCCGGCACGCGCGCGACGCCCTCCGAGGAAGCCACCAGCGCACCTTCCGCGCCCAGCGTGACGACCACCGAGCGCGGGCCGAGGGCGAGCAGGGCCGTCGCCCAGTCCTCGGGGGAGTCCCCGAGCGCCGTACCGACGATCACGCGTGCTTCGTGCTCGTTCACGATCAGCGGGTCGCAGGCCGCGAGGACCTCGGGGGGTAGCGCGCGCGGCGGCGACGGGTTCAGTACGAAACGGCTGCCGGGAGCGAGAGCGCGTACGACCTCCTCGACCGTCTCCAGCGGGATCTCCAGCTGCGCCGAGACCACCCGGGAGGCCTGGAAGAGGCTCCCGGCGGCCCGTACGTCCTCGGGTGTGAGCCGGCCGTTGGCGCCCGGCGAGACCACGATGCTGTTGTCCCCCGACGGGTCCACCGTGATCAGCGCGACCCCGGTGGGCGCCCCGCCGACCAGCACGCCCACGGTGTCGACGCCCGCGTCCCGCTGCGAGTCGAGCAGCAGCCGGCCGTGCGCGTCGTCGCCGACCCGGGCCAGCAGGGCCGTACGGGCTCCGAGGCGGGCGGCGGCGACGGCCTGGTTGGCGCCCTTGCCGCCGGGGTGGACGGCGAGGTCGGAGCCGAGCACCGTCTCGCCGGCCGCGGGCCTCCGCTCGACCCCGATCACCAGGTCGGCGTTGGCCGATCCCACGACCAGAAGGTCGTAGTCGTACATGAACTTTTCTCCCTGTATAGGTGAGTTGATGCGCCGGTACGGGCGGATCCCGTCGGGATCCGCCCGTACCACCTGGCGCCTGCCGGCCGACGGTGGTCAGCCGCCGAACCCGGCCACGTTCTCCTTGGTGACCACCTTCACCGGCACCTTCACCGTCTCCTGGACCTTCTCGCCCTCGGCGGCCTTCAGCGCGTTGTCGACCGCGATCCGGCCGAGCTCCTTCGGCTGCTGGGCGACGGACGCGTACAGCGTGCCCGCCTGGACCGCCTTCAGACCGTCGGGGGTGCCGTCGAAGCCGATGACCGCGACGGACGTGCCCGCCTTGGAGCCGAGCGCCTTGATCGCGCCGAGCGCCATCTCGTCGTTCTCGGCGAAGACGCCGTCGATGTCGGGGTGGGCCTGGAGCAGGTTCGTCATGACGTCGAGGCCCTTGGTGCGGTCGAAGTCCGCGGGCTGCCGGGCGACGACCTGGATGCCGGGGTAGGCCTTCAGGCCCTCGGCGAAGCCCGCGCCGCGCTCACGGCTGGCGGACGTACCGGCGAGGCCCTGCAGGATCACGATCTTGCCCTTGCCGCCCAGCTTCTCGGCGAGCGCCTTGGCGCCCAGCTTGCCGCCCGCGACGTTGTCGGAGGCGACGAGCGCGGCCGTGTCGGCCTTGTTGACGCCGCGGTCGACGCCGACGACGGGGATGTCGGCCTTGTTCGCGGCGCGGACCGCCGGGCCCGCCGCGTCCGAGTCCACCGGGTTGACGATGATCGAACCGAGGCCCGAACTGGTGAAGTTCTGCAGCTGGTTGGCCTGCTGCGAGGCGTCGTTCTGCGCGTCGGTGACGGTCAGGTCCACGCCGAGCTTCTTCGCCTCCGCCTGCGCACCCGCCTTGATCTGCACGAAGAAGGGGTTGTTCAGGGTGGACAGGGACAGGCCCACCTTCTGGGTCGTCGACGAGGGCGAGCCGGTGTGCAGGAAGGACATGGCGCCGACGACGGCCGCCGCGACCACGGCCGCGATCACGTACGTCGCCGCCTGCTTGCCCTTGCCGCCCGGCGTGCCGGCACCGGCGGCCACCGGGGTGGCCCCGGCCTTGCGCCGCACCGTGTCGAGCAGCACCGCCAGCGCGATCACCACACCGATGACGACCTGCTGCCAGAACGCGGACACGGAAAGGAGGTTGAGCCCGTTGCGCAGCACCGCCAGGATCAGCGCGCCGATCAGCGTGCCGGACGCCTTGCCGGTGCCGCCCGCGAGCGAGGCGCCGCCGATGACGACCGCGGCGATCGCGTCGAGCTCGTAGCCCTGCGCGGCCTGCGGCTGCGCGGAGGAGAGCCGGGAGGCGAGCACGATGCCCGCGGCGGCCGCGAAGAGACCGGAGAGGGCGTAGATGGCGAGCTTCTGCTTCTTCACCCGCAGGCCGGACAGGCGCGCGGCCTCTTCGTTGCCGCCGATCGCGTACATGGAGCGGCCGATGTACGTACGGCCCAGGATCACGGCGGTGATCAGGCCCATGACGACCATGACAAGGACCGGCACCGGCAGCCAGCCGCCGAGCGTGTCACCGAGGTGCGAGACCGAGTCGGGGAAGGCGATCGGGCTGCCCTGCGAGATCACCAGGGACAGGCCGCGGCCCACCGAGAGCATGGCGAGGGTCGCGATGAACGGCGGCAGCTTCCCGTACGAGATCAGGATGCCGTTGACCAGGCCGCACGCGATGCCGGTGGCGACCGCGAGGATCACCGCGATCCAGACCGGGACGCCCTCCGAGGTCGCCATCCAGGCGAGGACGGTGGCCGACAGCGCGGCGACCGAGCCGACCGACAGGTCGATGCCCGCCGAGACGATCACGAAGGTGACGCCGAAGGCGAGGATGGCGGTGACGGCCGCCTGGACGCCGATGTTGAGCAGGTTGTCCGTCGTCAGGAAGTCGCCGGACAGCGCCGACATCGCGATGACGAGGGCGATGAGCGCGGTGAGCGCCCCGTTGTCGAGCAGGAGGCGGCGGACCGCCGAGGCGCCACTCGCGCCCGATGTGCTCTTGAGCGTGTCAGTGGCCACGGAGGGCCTCCTTGTCGTTCTCAACTGCGGTAGTGGTGGGGGTGCTGACGGCGAGTGCCATCACGGAGTCCTGCGTCGCCTCGTCCGCGGACAGCTCGCCCGCGATCCGGCCCTGGGCCATCACCAGGACCCGGTCGCTCATCCCCAGGACCTCGGGCAGATCGCTGGAGATCATCAGGACGGCGGCACCGGCGGCCGTCAGTTCGTTGACGAGCTGGTAGATCTCGACCTTGGCGCCCACGTCGATGCCGCGGGTCGGCTCGTCGAGGATCAGCACCTTGGTGTCGGCGAGCAGCCACTTGCCGATGACGACCTTCTGCTGGTTGCCGCCGGAGAGGGTGCGCACATGCTGGCCGAGGCCCGCCATCCGGACGCCGAGCTGCTTGGCGATCCGCGCGGCGGCGACCCGCTGGCCCTTGAGGTCGACGAGCCCGCCGCGGGTGGCGGCGCGCAGGGTGACCAGGCCGAGGTTCTCCTCGACGGAGGCGTCCAGGACGAGGCCCTGGCCCTTGCGGTCCTCGGGGATGAGCCCGATGCCGGCTTCCATGGCGGCGTTCACGTCATGGCGGCGCAGTGCGGCGCCGGCGACCTTCACGGCGCCCTTGTCGTACGGGTCGGCGCCGAAGACCGCGCGGACGACCTCGGTGCGTCCGGCGCCCACGAGCCCCGCGATGCCGACGACCTCACCGGACCGCACCTCGAAGCTCACGTCGTGGAAGACACCGTCGCGGGTCAGGCCCTCGACGGTGAGCAGCGCGGCCCCGGCGTCCGCCCGTTCCCGCGGATACTGCTGCTCGATGGACCGGCCCACCATGAGGCGTACGAGTTCGTCCTCGGGTGTGGACGCGGGCACCTGGCCGACGCTCTTGCCGTCCCGGATGACCGTCACCCGGTCTCCCAGGGCGGCGATTTCCTCCAGATGGTGCGTGATGAAGACGATGCCGACACCGTCCTCGCGCAGCTGGCGCACGATGGCGAAGAGTTTTTCGACCTCTTCGGAGGTGAGCACCGCGGTCGGCTCGTCCATGATCAGGACGCGCGCGTTCAGGCTCAGCGCCTTCGCGATTTCGACCATCTGTAGGCGTGCGATGCCGAGTTCACGCACCCGCGCGCGGGGGGACACGTTCACACCGACCCGCTTCAGCAGCTCGGCGGCGTCGGCCTCCATCGTCTTGCGGTCGATCATCCCGAAGCGGCGCGGCTGCCGGCCCAGGAAGATGTTCTCGGCGACCGTCAGATCGGGGACGAGGTTGAACTCCTGGTAGATGGTCGCGATCCCGAGGCGCTCGGAGTCCTGCGCCCCCTGGATACGGACCTCCTCGCCGTCGACGAGGACGCGCCCGGCGTCGGGGTGGTAGGCGCCGGAGAGCATCTTGATCAGCGTGCTCTTGCCCGCGCCGTTCTCGCCGAGCAGCACGTGCACCTCGCCGCGGCGCAGGTCGAAGTCCACGCTGTCGAGCGCGACCACGCCGGGGAAGGTCTTGCGTATCCCTTCGATACGCAGCAACTCGTCCTGGGCTCACGGGTTGCTCCTCTTGGTGGCAGGGGCCTCGCCGCACGAGCGGCGTACGACGAGACGGGCGGGGAGGGTGACGGACTGCGGGGGCCGCCCCTCGATGCGATCGACCAGGGCGCGTACGGCGGCCCGGCCCAGCTCGCCCGTCGGCTGGGCGATCGCGGTGATCGGCGGATCGGTGTGCACGAACCACGGGATGTCGTCGAAGGCGGCGAGCGCGATGTCGTCGGGAACCCGCAGCCCGCGCGCGCGGATGGCGTCCAGCGCGCCGAGCGCCATCAGGTTGTCGGCGGCGAAGACGACCTCGGGCGGCTCGGCCAGGTCGAGGAACCGCTCGGTGGCCTGGCGTCCGCTCTCGGCCTGGAAGTCGCCCTGGCCTATGTACGCGTCCGGGAGGGGCATCCCGTACTCGGCCATGGCCTCCCGGAACGCCTCGACCCGCTCACTGCCGGTCGTGGTCGCGGCCGGGCCCGCGATGATGGCCAGCCGCCGGTGTCCGAGACCGTGCAGATGGGCGACCAGGTCACGCACGGCCGCGCGCCCGTCCGCCCGGACGACGGGCACGTCCACGCCCGCGATCCAGCGGTCCACGAAGACCATCGGCGTCCCCGCGCGCGCGGCGTCCAGCATCCCGGGGGAGCCGCCGTCCGTGGGGGAGACCAGCAGGCCGTCGATGCGGCGGTCGAGCAGCGTACGGACGTGGTGGTCCTGCAGCTCGGGCCGCTCGTCGGCGTTGCCGATGATGACGCTGTAGCCGAGGGCGCGGGCCTCCTCCTCGACGGAGCGGGCCAGCTCGGTGAAGTACGGGTTGAGTACGTCGCTGATGACGAGGCCCAGGGTGCGGGTCTGGTCGGTGCGCAGGGAGCGGGCGACGGCGTTCGGGCGGTAGCCCAGGTTCTGTACGGCGGCCAGCACACGGGTGCGTGCGTCCGCGCTGACCGACGGATGGTCGTTCAGGACCCGCGAGACCGTGGCGACGGATACGCCGGCCTCGGCGGCAACGTCCTTGATGCTCGCCATCGCCGCTCCACCTCCTCGTGGAATCGATTACACGGAGGATTGGAATCGATTACACAGACAATTGACAAGACCCCGAGACCGGATCGTGATGAAAGTCGCCCACAGCGTCGGCGCGCTGTCGGGGAAGTTGTCCACAGGTCCGCGCACTGTCAGAGGCGGGCGGTAGCGTCGGATCATGTCCAATCAGGCGGGGAGCCAGCCGCTGCACCTGGCGGTCGTGGAAGGCGTACTCGAGCGCATCACATACGCCAACGAGGAGAACGGGTACACGGTCGCCCGAGTCGACACCGGCCGAGGCGCCAGCGACCTGCTCACCGTCGTGGGCTCACTCCTCGGCGCCCAGGTCGGCGAGTCCCTGCGCATGGAGGGCCGCTGGGGCTCCCACCCCCAGTACGGCAAGCAGTTCACGGTGGAGAACTACACGACGGTGCTCCCCGCCACCGTCCAGGGCATCCGCCGCTATCTCGGCTCCGGCCTGGTCAAGGGCATCGGCCCGGTCTTCGCCGACCGCATCACCCAGCACTTCGGCCTGGACACCCTCCAGATCATCGAGGAGGAGCCCAAGCGCCTCATCGAGGTGCCGGGCCTCGGCCCCAAGCGCACCCAGAAGATCGCCGACGCCTGGGAGGAGCAGAAGGCGATCAAGGAGGTCATGCTCTTCCTCCAGACCGTCGAGGTGTCCACCTCCATCGCGGTCCGCATCTACAAGAAGTACGGCGACGCGTCGATCTCCGTCGTCAAGAACCAGCCCTACCGCCTCGCGGCCGACGTCTGGGGCATCGGCTTCCTCACCGCCGACAAGATCGCCCAGTCCGTCGGCATCCCGCACGACAGCCCGGAGCGCGTCAAAGCCGGCCTCCAGTACGCACTTTCGCAATCCACCGACCAGGGCCACTGCTATCTCCCCGAGGAGCAACTGATCGCGGACGCCGTGAAGTTGCTCCAGGTGGACACGGGCCTGGTCATAGAGTGCCTGGCCGAGCTGGCGGCGCCGGCCGAGGAGGGCGAGGATCCCGGTGTCGTACGGGAGAAGGTCCCGGGCCCCGACGGCGGCGCCCCGGTGACGGCCGTCTACCTGGTCCCCTTCCACCGCGCCGAACTCTCCCTCTCCGCCCAGCTGTTGCGCCTGCTGCGCACCGACCAGGACCGGATGCCCGGCTTCCACGACGTGGCCTGGGACAAGGCGCTGGCCTGGCTGAAGGGGCGTACGGGCGCGGAGTTGGCGCCCGGGCAGGAGGAGGCGGTCCGGCTCGCGCTCACCAAGAAGGTCGCCGTGCTCACCGGAGGGCCCGGCTGCGGCAAGTCGTTCACGGTCCGCTCGATCGTGGAGCTGGCGCGCGCCAAGCGGGCGAAGGTCGTCCTGGCCGCCCCCACGGGCCGTGCGGCCAAGCGCCTCGCCGAGCTGACCGGCGCCGAGGCCTCCACCGTGCACCGGCTCCTGGAGCTCAAGCCGGGCGGCGACGCGGCGTACGACAAGGACCGGCCGCTGGACGCCGACCTGGTCGTCGTGGACGAGGCCTCCATGCTCGACCTCCTCCTCGCCAACAAGCTGGTCAAGGCGGTGGCTCCGGGCGCCCATCTGCTGTTCGTGGGTGACGTCGACCAGCTCCCCAGCGTCGGCGCGGGCGAGGTCCTGCGGGACCTGCTCGCCGACGGCAGCCCCATCCCCTCCGTCCGGCTCACCCAGGTCTTCCGCCAGGCCCAGCAGTCCGGGGTGGTGACCAACGCGCACCGGATCAACTCCGGGCAGCACCCCGTCACCGACGGCATGAAGGACTTCTTCCTCTTCGTCGAGGACGACACCGAGGAGGCCGGCCGGCTCACGGTGGACGTGGCGGCGCGCCGGATTCCGGCCAAGTTCGGACTGGACCCGAGGCGGGACGTCCAAGTACTGGCCCCCATGCACCGGGGCCCGGCCGGCGCGGGCAACCTCAACGGCCTGCTCCAGCAGGCGATCACGCCCGGCCGCCCCGACCTCGCCGAGAAGCGTTTCGGCGGCCGCGTCTTCCGTGTCGGCGACAAGGTCACCCAGATCCGCAACAATTACGAGAAGGGAAAGAACGGCGTCTTCAACGGCACCGTGGGCGTTGTCACCTCGCTCGATCCGGTCGAACAGCGCCTGACGGTGCTGACCGACGAGGACGAGGAGGTGCCCTACGAATTCGACGAACTCGACGAGCTGGCCCACGCGTACGCGGTGACCATCCACCGCTCCCAGGGCAGCGAGTACCCGGCGGTGGTGATCCCGGTCACCACGGGCGCGTGGATGATGCTCCAGCGCAATCTTCTCTATACGGCGGTCACCCGCGCCAAGAAGCTGGTCGTCCTCGTGGGCTCCCGCAAGGCGATAGGCCAGGCGGTGCGCACGGTGTCGGCGGGACGACGCTGTACGGCCCTGGACTTCCGCCTCGCACCCCGCCCGTTGGAGGGCTGACGCCCGGTCTCCTGGAGGACTGAAGCGGCCTGGAATCGGCGGCTCGGAGGCCTGCTCGGGCAGGCATCACAAAAAATGATCGATCAAACGAGTCGCAAAGGTCACACAGCACTTCCGGAACCAGGGCGAAGGGGGGCAGGATGAGCAGGTTGGCGGCACTGAGTGCCGCCAATAGGCCCAATGGTCGACCCCGAGTGCACTCTCCAGGGCCAAATGGGGGATGGTAGAGACAGTCAGGGCACCTCGAAGAAGAGGCACAACGTCGGTGAGGGATGACGTGAGCGACAACTCTGTAGTACTGCGGTACGGCGATGGCGAGTACACCTACCCGGTGATCGACAGCACCGTCGGCGACAAGGGCTTCGACATCGGGAAGCTCCGCGCCCAGACCGGGCTGGTGACGCTGGACAGCGGGTACGGCAACACCGCCGCGTATAAATCCGCGATCACCTACCTCGACGGTGAGCAGGGCATCCTCCGGTACCGCGGCTACCCGATCGAGCAGCTGGCCGAGCGCTCCACCTTCCTCGAGGTGGCCTCCCTGCTGATCAACGGTGAGCTGCCGACCGTCGACGAGCTCTCCACCTTCAAGAACGAGATCACGCAGCACACCCTGCTGCACGAGGACGTCAAGCGCTTCTTCCAGGGCTTCCCGCGCGACGCCCACCCGATGGCGATGCTGTCGTCGGTGGTCAGTGCCCTGTCGACGTTCTACCAGGACAGCCACAACCCGTTCGACGAGAAGCAGCGTCACCTCTCGACAATCCGCCTTCTCGCCAAGCTTCCGACCATCGCGGCGTACGCCTACAAGAAGTCGATCGGTCACCCCTTCGTCTACCCGCGCAACGACCTCGGGTACGTCGAGAACTTCCTGCGCATGACCTTCTCGGTCCCCGCCCAGGAGTACGAGCTCGAC
The DNA here is from genome assembly GCF_042894545.1 of Streptomyces sp. NPDC001530. Taxonomy (NCBI): domain Bacteria; kingdom Bacillati; phylum Actinomycetota; class Actinomycetes; order Kitasatosporales; family Streptomycetaceae; genus Streptomyces; species Streptomyces sp. NPDC001530. The sequence continues at coordinate 126,765 of NZ_JBIAVS010000007.1, read as the reverse complement.
CCGGTCGTCGTCGCCGCGCTCGACAAGCTGCTCATCCTGCACGCGGACCACGAGCAGAACTGTTCGACCTCCACCGTGCGTCTGGTGGGCTCCTCGCAGGCGAACATGTTCGCCTCGATCTCCGCCGGCATCTCCGCCCTCTGGGGCCCGCTGCACGGTGGCGCCAACCAGTCCGTGCTGGAGATGCTGGAGGGCATCCAGGCCTCCGGCGGCGATGTCGACTCCTTCATCCGCAAGGTGAAGAACAAGGAGGACGGCGTCCGCCTGATGGGCTTCGGCCACCGGGTCTACAAGAACTTCGACCCGCGCGCGAAGATCATCAAGGCGGCCGCGCACGACGTCCTCTCGGCGCTCGGCAAGTCCGACGAGCTGCTGGACATCGCGCTCAAGCTGGAGGAGCACGCGCTCTCCGACGACTACTTCGTCTCGCGCAGCCTCTACCCGAACGTGGACTTCTACACCGGCCTGATCTACCGCGCCATGGGCTTCCCGACCGAGATGTTCACGGTCCTCTTCGCCCTCGGCCGCCTCCCGGGCTGGATCGCCCAGTGGCACGAGATGATCAAGGAGCCCGGCTCCCGCATCGGCCGCCCGCGCCAGATCTACACGGGCGAGGTCCTGCGCGACTTCGTCCCGGTCGAGGCGCGCTAGCCTCAAAAAAACGGAAAGCGCCCTGCTATCGGTCCCCCCACGGGCCGGTAGTCAGGGCGCTTTCCTTGTCCCGGTACGGATTCCCCCCACGGGATCCGGCCGGGCGTCTGTGGACAGCGCCTGAATCGCTGCGAACTGGCTGCGAGCTAAACGAGCAAAACTCGCGGTACTGCGCTACTGCGATGCGGTCTGCCGGGACGCGCACGGATCGGGAGGGCCGCTCAAAGCTCCCCGGTGTACGTGCCCCGGCAACGCAATTTCCGGGAACGTCCCCCAAGACATCCCCAGATGTCAGTCACGCCCCCCAAGACGCTTCTGACATCGCCAACTTAGACTCACGAACCCCTTCGATGGTTACGTTCACATCACTGTGATCTGCGTCTCTTGCATATGTCCTGAAGATACGCAAGAGCCCCGATATGGCGATCGGGGTCCAAGCGTAAGGAAGATGCGTGAGCCTTGTGAAGAGCTTATGTGAGCCTGTCGTTGGACTCTAGGGGGACTCTTACTCCGACGTCATGAGAATGTCCTGAGCCGGAGGCTGTTCGTCACCACGAACACCGACGAGAAGGCCATCGCCGCCCCCGCGATCATGGGGTTCAGCAGACCGGCGGCGGCCAGCGGCAGCGCCGCCACGTTGTAACCGAACGCCCAGACCAGATTTCCCTTGATGGTCGTGAGCGTCCGCCGCGACAGCCGGATCGCGTCCGCGGCCACCCGCAGATCCCCGCCCACCAGCGTCAGATCGCTCGCCTCGATCGCCGCGTCCGTGCCCGTCCCCATCGCCAGGCCCAGGTCGGCGGTGGCCAGCGCCGCCGCGTCGTTGACCCCGTCGCCGACCATCGCGACGGTCCGCCCTTCGCCCTGGAGCCGCTTGACGACGTCGACCTTGTCCTCGGGCAGCACCTCGGCGATCACCTCGCCGGAGTCGATGCCGACCGCCCGCGCCACGGACTCCGCGACCGCCCGGTTGTCCCCGGTGAGCAGCACCGGCGTGAGCCCCAGGGCGCGCAGCGCGCGCACGGCCTCGGCGCTGGTCTCCTTGATCGCGTCGGCGACGGTGACGACACCGAGTGCCACGCCGTCCCGGGCGACCACGACGGCCGTACGCCCCTCCGTCTCGGCCGCGCTCTTCGCGCGGGCCAGCTCGTCCGGGAGCTCCTGCGGGAACCGGCCCACCGTGACGTCGTGACCGTCCACGCGCCCGCGTACGCCACGCCCCGGCACGTTCTCGAAGTGCTCCACCGCCGGAAGGTCCCCAGCGCGCTCCTGAGCGCCTGCCGCGATCGCCTGGGCAATCGGATGCTCGGAGGCGTGTTCCAGGCCGCCGGCGAGCCGCAGAACGTCCTTCTCGGCGGTGCCGTCGACGACGTACACCTCTTGAAGTTTCATCCGTCCCGTCGTCACCGTCCCGGTCTTGTCCAGGACGACGGTGTCGACACGGCGCGTGGACTCCAGGACCTCGGGGCCCTTGATGAGGATGCCGAGCTGGGCGCCGCGCCCCGTGCCGACCATCAGGGCGGTCGGCGTGGCGAGGCCCAGCGCGCACGGGCAGGCGATGATCAGCACCGCGACGGCCGCGGTGAAGGCGGCGGCGGTGTCACCCGTGGCCGCGAGCCAGACCCCGAACGTGCCGAGCGCGATCAGCAGCACCACGGGCACGAAGATCCCGGAGATCCGGTCGGCGAGGCGCTGCACCTCGGCCTTGCCGTTCTGCGCGTCCTCGACGAGGCGCGCCATCCGCGCGAGTTGGGTGTCCGCGCCGACCCGGGTGGCCTCGACGACGAGCCGGCCCCCGGCGTTCACGGTCGCGCCGGTCACCGCGTCGCCGACGGTCACGTCCACCGGCACCGACTCGCCCGTCAGCATGGAGGCGTCGACGGCGGAGGAGCCCTCCAGCACCGTTCCGTCGGTGGCGATCTTCTCGCCGGGGCGTACGACGAAACGGTCGCCGACCTTCAGCCGTGCGACGGGGATACGGACCTCACGGCCTTCCCGCAGTACGGCCACGTCCTTCGCGCCCAGCTCCATCAGCGCCCGCATCGCCGCACCCGCGCGCCGCTTGGAGCGGGCCTCCAGATAGCGGCCGAGCAGGAGGAACGCGACGACACCGGCGGCGACTTCGAGGTAGATCGTCGACGCGCCGTCCATACGAGAGATGGTGAGCCGGAACTCGTCGTGCATGCCCGGCATGCCCGCGTCCCCGAAGAACAGCGCCCACAGCGACCAGCCGAACGCGGCGAGCGTGCCGACCGAGACCAGCGTGTCCATGGTGGCCGCGCCGTGCCGCGCGTTCGTCAACGCGGCCTTGTGGAAGGGCAGTCCGCCCCAGACGACGACGGGCGCGGCGAGCGTCAGCGCGAGCCACTGCCAGTTGTCGAACTGGAAGGCCGGGACCATCGACAGCAGGACGACGGGGAGGGCCAGGAGGGCGGAGACGACGAGGCGCACGCGGAGGGCGAGCAGCTCGGGATCCTCGGCAGGCGCCGATTCGGCTTCCTCGGGAAGCGCGGGCGGACGGGGCTCCTCGGCCGTGTATCCCGTCTTCACCACGGTGGCGATCAGATCGGCGACCTGTACCCCCTCGGGGTATGAGACCTTCGCCCTCTCCGTCGCGAAGTTGACCGTGGCGGTGACGCCGTCCATGCGGTTGAGCTTCTTCTCGACGCGGGCCGCGCAGGAGGCGCAGGTCATCCCGCCGATGGTGAGGTCTACTTCCGACGTCGTGGACGTCTCGGATGTCTTGGGCGTGTCGGCTGTCTCGGCTATGGGTGCTGCGGTGGTCATGGTCCGGCTCCAGTGGAGGAACCGGGCCGTACGGAGCCAGTATCAGCTGGTCGGTACGGCCCGGTGCGGAGGAGATGAGCTCCTGAGGACTGACTGCTCAGGCCTTGCCGACGAGCTCGAAGCCCGCTTCGTCGACCGCGGCGCGCACGGCCTCCTCGTCGAGCGGCGCGGCGGAGACGACGGTGACCTCGCCGGTGGAGGCCACGGCCTTCACCGAGCTGACACCGGCGATCTCGGAGATCTCACTGGAGACGGAGCCTTCACAGTGTCCGCAGCTCATCCCGCTCACCTGGTAGACGGCTGTGACGGAACCCGGGATGTCGGTCTGGGCGGTCATGGCGTTACTCCTCGTCGAGGCATGTGGGGCTTGCGTGGCCCACGGGGGCCTTCCAGAAACCACATTATACCCCTAGGGGGTATTAACCAAGTAGGCTCCAGTGCGTCCGAGACCGTTCGGGGTGTGCCTACGGGTCAGGACTCGTTTCCGCCCGCTGTCCAGGAACGGTGGATGAGACGCCTGCCTCGCGGGCGATGGCGTTGGTACTGGCGGCGGTGTAGCCGGTTGTGCGGAAGACGGAGGCGGCGGCCTCCAGTGCCTGGGCGATACGACGCTCGCCGCGGTTCTGCCGACGGCGCGGCCGGTCGTCGGCGGTCCGCTTCGGCCTCCAGCGCGCCGGCGGGCTGATCACCGCGGCCGCGGTCATCCTCGTGGTGGTGATGGTCGCGATCGGCACCTCGCGCGTGACCAACACCAAGATGCTCGGCCTGGGCATCGCGCTCGCCGTAGTGATGGACGCGATGGTCGTCCGCAGCCTGCTGGTCCCGGCGGTCATGCGTCTCACGGGCCGGGCCACATGGTGGGCGCCGGCGCCGCTGCGGCGATTCCACGACCGTTTCGGACTCAGCGAGGGGGAGATGCCGACGGCCGGGCCCCGCAAGCGTCGGAGGAGGGTGATCGGGACCGGGACAAGGTGGAGGCGCGCGGCTAGCGTTCACTCCGGAAGATGATCTCCGGGTGGAGGGCGAGACGGATGCGGGCAGTGGTCTTCGAGCGGTACGAGGAGCCGGCCGAGGTACGTGAGGTGGCGGACCCGACTCCCGCGGAGCACGGGGTCGTGGTGCGGGTCGAGGCCACCGGGCTGTGCCGGAGCGACTGGCACGGCTGGATGGGGCACGACCCGGACATCGCGCTGCCGCATGTGCCGGGGCACGAACTCGCCGGGGTCGTCGAGACGGTGGGCGCCCGGGTGACCGGCTGGCACCCCGGCGACCGGGTCACCGTCCCCTTCGTCTGCGCCTGCGGTACCTGCCCCTCCTGCGCGGCGGGCGACCAGCAGGTGTGCGAGCGGCAGACCCAGCCGGGGTTCACGCACTGGGGGTCCTTCGCCCAGTACGTGGCCCTCGACCACGCCGATGTGAACCTGGTCCCGGTGCCGGACGAGCTGTCCTTCGCGACGGCGGCCTCGCTGGGCTGCCGGTTCGCCACGGCGTTCCGCGCGGTGGCCGTGCAGGGGCGGGTGGCCGCGGGGGAGTGGGTCGCGGTGCACGGCTGCGGAGGCGTGGGCCTGTCGGCGGTGATGATCGCGGCGGCGTCGGGGGCGAGGGTCGTGGCCGTCGACGTGTCACCGGGGGCGCTCGACCTGGCACGGAAGTTCGGGGCGGCGGAGTGCGTGGACGCATCCCGCGTCGAGGACACGGCCGAGGCGGTGCGCCAACTGACTGGCGGCGGCGCACACTTGTCGCTGGACGCCCTCGGTTCCCCCGTCACCTGCGCGGCCTCGGTCAACGGCCTGCGCCGCCGGGGCCGCCATGTCCAGGTGGGCCTGCTGCCCTCGCCGACGGGTGCCACCCCGGTCCCGATGGCCCGTGTGATCGGCCTCGAACTCGAACTGCTGGGCAGCCACGGGATGGCGGCGCACGCCTATCCGGGGATGCTGGAGCTGGTCCGGGCGGGCGCTGTGCGCCCCGACCTCCTGGTCACGTCCACGATCCCGCTGGACGCGGCGCCGGCGGCGCTGGCGGGGATGGGGGCGGCGCCGGGGACGGGGGTGACGGTCATCGAGCCGTGGAGCTGACACCCGTCTCCGGGTGCCCGCGGTGGGCGGCCCACTCGTGGGCGAGGATCGACATCCGTACGGCGTCGATCCAGTCGCCCTCGTTCAGCAGGGTCTGCCGTTCGACGCCCTCGGTCACGAAGCCGACCTTCTCGTAGGCGCGGCGGGCTCGCGGGTTGAAGGCGAAGACGTACAACGAGACGCGGTGCAGGCCGAGTTGCTCGAAGGCATGCCCGACGATCAGCCGGGTGGCCTCGGTACCCAGGCCGCGGTCCCGGCCCCGGGGGCCGATCAGGATGCGGAACGAGCAGTTGTGGTTGTGCGGGTCCCACTCGTTCAGGACGGCCTCGCCGACGAGTTCGCCGCTCGCCCGGTCCACCACGCCCAGGTCGAGCCTGTCGTCCTGGTCATTGCGCGTGCCGTACCAGGAGCGCAGCCGGTCCGGGCCGAATTTCTCGTCGCGGCTGCCGGTGAGCCGGACAACCTCGGGGTCGTCCAGGATCTCCGCCATCACCGGGACGTCGTCCTCGGCGAACGGTCGCAGCACGGTCCTCTCGCCGGTCAGGACGGGTTTCACGGAGAAGCTCATCCGCTGATCCTCGGCGGCCGGCCCGCGCGGGGGCAAACGAATGGGGGCTGTGCCGCACCCGTGGGCGGGGCACGGAGCGGGATGTCTCAGTCTTCTCTGCGACCGCGGCTCCCCGGGCGGGAGGCGACCCAGGCCCGGACGGTATCCGGGTACCAGTAGGGCTTTCCGCCCTCCACATGGTCGGGCGGGGGGAGCAGTCCGTGCTTGCGGTACGACCGCACGGTGTCCGGCTGCACCTTGATGTGCGCCGCGATCTCCTTGTACGACCAGAGCCTACGGTCGGTCATGCGTGGGCACCTCCCTGCGCGCACCGCGGCGGCGACCGGGGGCGGCCGTCGGGGGAGCCGGGCGCTGCGCTGGCGATCAAAGCCTGTGCCCCGTGAACGACACACCGTGAGCACGGGGCAGCCCCCGTAGACCGGGTGTGACCCAAGACCCGCGTACACGCGACATGCGTGACAGAAGGGGGTCCTTTGTGACACGAGCGACGCAATTGCCGCCCGAGGAGCGAGGGATTACCGCTACTGCTGTAGGCAGTCGTCCCGCAGGGCGGGACCGGTGGGCACAGCCGGCAGCGCCGGGTGCCTTGTAAGAAAGGGCGGGGCAAACCAGGGCGGGCCGGACCCGCTGCGCCGGGCCCGGCCCACCGGCTCCCCGCACCCCCGTATCCCCCCGGGTCCGTGGCCGGAAGACCCCAGCGTGCAGTCAACGCCTCCTGCCGGTCTTGGAAAAAATCGCACACGGATCACTCTGGTCGCTCAGGTCGTTCGGATCGCTCCGGTCGTTCCGATCGCTCCGATCGGGAGCGAGCACCAGGCTCGTAGCCTCCCCCGCCATCCGATCGTCCCCCGGCGGACCGGGCCGAGGCTCCGGCGGAGCCCCCCGCGCCGCCGTGAACTCCCGCGGCGTGCACCCGGTCATCGCCTTGAACTCCCCGCTGAGATGCGCCTGGTCGTAGAACCCGCACGCCGCCGCCGTCTCGGCCTGCGACCGCCCCGCCGCGAGCAGCCGCCGCGCCCGCTGCAGCCGCAGCACCCGCGCCGCCGCCTTCGGCCCGAGCCCGATCTGTTCCCGGAAGCGGTTCTCCAACTGCCGTACGCTCCAGCCGACCTCGTCGGCGAGCCGGGGCACCGGCATCGCACCCCAAGTCCGCTGGAGGTGGGCCCAGGCCCGCACCACCCGCGGTGAACTCGGTGTCCCCGCCCCGGCCCAGCGCGCGAACACCTCGTCGAGCAGCCCGAACCGTTCGGCCCAGCCGGGCAACACGGCCAGCGCGGCGGAGAGTTCACCGATGCTGCTGCAGCGGTCACGGCTGGAGCGGGCGCCCAGCAGATGCGGCAGCTCGTCGGGGTCGAGCGTCCGGTCGGCGAGTTCGTACTGCGGTGTGCCGAAGAGGGTGAACGCGGTCCACGGCGCCAACAGCACCTCGATGCCCATGAGACGGCCGTCGTGCTCGCCGACGGCCGCGGTGGTGGTCGGTCCGGAGAACACCGACACGAGGGTGGCGGTCGGCCGGCCCGCGCGGGAGACGCGTACCGGCTGTTCGAAGCCCAACAGCAGCGTCGCCGCGCCGATCGGCGCCTCCAGCCTGCGCCGCGGCCCGTCGAGGGCGAGCCGGATCCCGCGGTAGCTGATCACGCCGGGCCGCAGCCGCGGATGGGGCAGCGCGACCACGGTCTGCCAGGCACCGCCCGGCCCGCACCCCGCACGCGAGACGATTCCCGTCGCCATCCGTTACGTCCCTCCCGTCGCCGCCGCACCTGGGAATCACCCATGGTGCTACGCGGCACAGAGGGCCGGAAGGCCCGCCGAGCCCCGGGCTCTCGGCGGGCCCCGACGACCGACGGGAGCGACTACGCCCCGCAGGACCTCAGGAACGCCCGGGTCCGCCGGGCGATCGGCAGCGGCTTGTCCGGCGGGCACGGGTACATGTCCTGCTCGACGATCGCGAAGAGGTCGACGCCGAGTTGTTGCGCGGCGGCGAGGACGGGCTCCAGCGCCGGTACGCCGGACGGCGGTTCGCACATCACACCACGGGCCACGGCGGGCCCGAACGGCACTTCGTTGGCCCGCACCTCGGCCAGGATCAGCGGGTCCACCTGCTTGAGATGGAGGTAGCCGATGCGCTCGCCGTACGTCTCGATGAGCTTGACGCTGTCGCCGCCGCAGTACGCGTAGTGGCCCGTGTCGAGGCACAGCGACACCAGCGAGGAGTCGGTCGCGTCGAGGAAACGCGTGACGTTCTCCTCGCTGTCGATGTGCGTGTCGGCGTGCGGGTGGACGACGATCCGCAGCCCGTAGCGCTCGCGCACCTCATGGGCGAGCCGCTCGGTCTGGGCGGTGAGATTGCGCCACTGCGTCGGCGTCAGCGTGCTGTCCTCAAGGACCTCGCCCGTCTTGTCGTCCCGCCAGAAGGCCGGGATGACGACGAGGTGCTGGGCGCCCATCGCCTGGGTGAGCGCCGCGATGTCCGAGACGTGCGCCCAGGTGGACTCCCACACCTCGGGACCGCGGTGCAGCCCGGTGAAGACCGTGCCGGCCGAGACGGTGAGCCCGCGCCGCGCGGTCTCCTCCTTGAGGACGGCCGGATCGGTGGGCAGATAGCCGTACGGGCCCAGCTCGATCCACTCGTACCCGGATGCGGAGACCTCGTCGAGGAAGCGCTGCCAGGGGACTTGCTGCGGGTCGTCGGGGAACCAGACGCCCCAGGAGTCGGGAGCCGAACCGATCCGGATGCGGGACAGTGAGGACGGAGGCGGTGACTGCGGCGACGGCCGAGGCGATGACTGCGGTGACAACGACGTCATGGGCGTCAGCTTCCGGCGACCCCGGAGAGGTGTCAAGACCTCGTCCGAATGTCCGGACAAAACGTTGACAGGGCTCCCCGCGCGGGACTAGACCTGGGGGCAGCCGTAGCGAAGGGAAGTCGATGGCGTACGACCTGATCACCATGGGGCGGATCGGCGTGGACCTGTACCCGTTGCAGACGGGGGTCCCGCTGGCACGGGTGACGTCCTTCGGGAAGTTCCTCGGCGGCTCGGCGACGAACGTCGCGGTGGCCGCGTCCCGGCTCGGACGGCGTACGGCGGTGATCACCCGGACGGGTGCGGACCCCTTCGGAACCTATCTCCACGAAGCGCTGCGCGACTTCGGCGTCGACGACCGCTGGGTCACCCCGGTCCCCGGGCTGCCGACCCCCGTCACCTTCTGCGAGGTCTTCCCGCCGGACGACTTCCCGCTCTACTTCTACCGGCAGCCCAAGGCCCCCGACCTGGAGATCGACGCGCACGAACTCGACCTGGACGCCATCCGCGAGGCCCGCGTCTTCTGGATGACGGGCACGGGTCTGAGCGAGGAGCCCAGCCGCACGGCGACCCTCGCGGCGCTGGCCCACCGCGCCCAAGCCGGTACGACGGTCTTCGACCTCGACTGGCGGCCCATGTTCTGGAGGGACCCGGAGTCGGCGCGCCCCTTCTACGCCGAGGCCCTCCGCCACACCACCGTCGCCGTGGGCAACGTCGACGAGGTCGAGATCGCCACCGGCGAGCGCGAACCGCACGCCGCCGCCCGCGCCCTCCTCGAAGCCGGCGTAGAACTCGCTGTCGTCAAGCAGGGCCCCAAGGGCGTCCTCGCCGTCCACCGCGACGGCACCACCGCCGAGGTCCCGCCCCTGCCGGTGACCGTCCTCAATGGCCTCGGCGCCGGCGACGCCTTCGGCGGCTCCCTGTGCCATGGACTGCTCGCCGACTGGGACCTGGAGCGCATCATGCGGCACGCGAACGCGGCCGGCGCCATCGTCGCGTCCCGACTGGAGTGCTCCTCCGCGATGCCGACACCCGAAGAGGTAGAGGACGCGCTCACGGTGGGAGCCGTCCGGTGAGGGCGGGCCACGTCGGAGGCGCCCGGCACGAGGACGGAGGCGACGCGCCCACGGGTGCCCCCACCACGTACGAGCGACTCCGGTCCCCGTACCGGCACGTCGACGTCGCCGACCTGGTCCGCACCCGCACCCACCACCCCGAGGCGATCGCCGAGGCCGCCGCGCGCCGCCCGCGCCGCCCCCTCGTCAACGACTCCGGGCGGCTGATGATCGTGGCCGCGGATCATCCGGCCCGGGGCGCGCTGGCCGTCGGCGACCGCACGTTCGCCATGGCGAGCCGCGCCGACCTCCTCGAACGGCTCTGCCTCGCCCTGTCCCGGCCCGGCGTCGACGGTGTGCTCGCCACCGCCGACATCCTCGACGACCTGCTGCTGCTCGGCGCCCTCGACGGCAAGGTGGTCCTCGGCTCGATGAACCGGGGCGGACTCGCCGGCGCCTCCTTCGAACTGGACGACCGGTTCACCGGGTACCGCCCGCGGGACATCGAGCGGCTCGGCTTCGACGCGGGCAAGCTGCTGCTGCGCATCGACTACGACGACCCGGGCTCGCTGCGCACCCTGGAGACCACTGCGCGGGTCATCGACGAGATGGCGGAGCGCCGACTCCCGGTCTTCGTCGAGCCGTTCCTGTGCCGCCGCCGCGACGACGGGACGCTGCGCAACGACCTGAGTGCCGAGGCCGTCACCAAGTCCATCGCCATCGCCAGCGGCCTGGGCGGCAGTTCGGCGTACACCTGGCTGAAGGTCCCCGTCACCGAGAACCCCGACGACATGGCCCGCGTCATGGAGACCTCCACCCTGCCCGCCGTCCTGCTCGGCGGCGACGTCGGCGAGGACCAGGAGGGCGCGTACGAGAAGTGGCGGGGCGCGCTGCACCTCCCCACCGTCCAGGGGCTGGTGGTCGGCCGTTCGCTGCTCTACCCGGCGGACGGCGATGTGGCCGCGGCCGTGGACACCGCCGTAGGACTCCTGTGAGGGCCGCATGACCAACGAGCTGTACGTCCCCAAGGGCACCACCGCCGACGCGAACTACGCGCTCGACATCGACCCCAAGCGCGCCGGCTGGACCCACAGCAGCCTGCGGATCGTGGAGCTGGGGCCGGGCGGTACGCACACCTTCACCACCGGTGACAGCGAGTGGATCGTCCTTCCGCTCAGCGGTGGCTGCACCGTGCGGACAGAGAACGACGAAGAGTTCCCACTCCTGGGCAGGGAGAGCGTGTTCGCCGGGGTCTCCGACTTCGCGTACGTGCCCCGTGACGCCCGGGTCCAGATCGCCTCCGGCGCGGGAGGCCGCTTCGCCCTGGCAGGAGCGAAGTGCGAGCGCCGACTCCCCGCCCGCTACGGCCCCGCGCCGGAGGTTCCCGTCGAAGACCGCGGCAGCGGCGACTGCGCCCGCAAGGTGCGCAATTTCGCCTCCGCCGACGCCTTCGACTGCGACAAGCTCATCGCCGTCGAGGTCATCACCCCCGGCGGCAACTGGTCCTCGTACCCGCCGCACAAGCACGACGAGCACCGGCCGGGTGTTGAATCGGAACTCGAAGAGATCTACTACTTCGAGATCGACGGCCCGAACGGATTCGGCTATCAGCGCGTATTCCCTTCGCGCGAGGGCGGATCCGACGTCCTCGCCGAGGTCCGCACCGGCGATGCCGTCCTCGTCCCCGACGGATGGCACGGCCCGTCCATCGCCCAGCCCGGCCACGACATGTATTACCTGAATGTCATGGCCGGACCGGGCAAGGACCGGGAGTGGCGGATCTGCTTCCACCCGGAACACGTAGACGACACTGCAAGCACAGAGGGATACCGATGACCTCAACGACGAGGCTGACGGTCGCACAGGCGCTGGTGCGGTTCCTGGCCGCCCAGTACACGGAACGGGACGGCGAGCGGCGGCGGCTGATCGGCGCCACCTGGGGCATCTTCGGCCACGGCAACGTCGCCGGGATCGGGCAGGCGCTCATCGAGTACGGCGACGTCATGCCGTACCACCAGGGCCGTAACGAGCAGGCCATGGTGCACGCGGCCGTCGGGTACGCGCGCCAGTCCAACCGTCTCTCCACGCACGCCGTGACCACCTCCATCGGCCCGGGCGCCACGAACCTCGTCACCGGCGCCGCCCTCGCGACGATCAACCACCTCCCGGTGCTGCTCCTGCCCGGCGACATCTTCGCGACCCGCCCCGCCGATCCGGTGCTCCAGCAGCTCGAAGTCCCGTACGCGGGCGATGTGTCGGTCAACGACTGTCTGCGCCCGGTGTCGAAGTACTTCGACCGCATCACACGCCCGGAGGCGCTGATCCCGGCCGCCCTGCAGGCCATGCGCATGCTCACCGACCCCGTCGAGACCGGCGCCGTCACGCTCGCGCTGCCGCAGGACGTGCAGGCGGAGGCCTACGACTGGCCGGAGGAGTTCTTCCAGGAGCGGACCTGGACCGTACGCCGCCCCGCGCCCGACGCGTCCGAACTGGCTGCCGCCGTGCACGCGATCCGCGAGGCCCGCCGCCCCCTCATCGTCGCGGGCGGCGGTGTCCACCACAGCCGCGCCGAGGAGGCGCTCGCCGAACTCGCCTCCGCCACCCGCATCCCGGTCGCCTCCACACAGGCGGGCAAGGGCTCCCTGCGCTGGGACCACCCGCAGGACGTCGGCGGCATCGGCCACACCGGCACGGCGACCGCCGACGAACTCGCCCGCACCGCCGACCTGGTGATCGGCGTCGGCACCCGCTACACCGACTTCACCACCGCCTCCGGCACCCTCTTCGCCGCTTCGAACGTCCGCTTCCTGAACCTCAACATCGCGCCGTACGACGGCCACAAGCTCGCCGGGCAGACGGTGATCGCGGACGCGAAGGCGGGACTCGAAGAGCTCACCGAGGGGCTCACGCTGCACGGCCACCGCGCCGAGCCCGCGTACGTCACCGAGTACACGGACGACAAGGAGCGCTGGGAGTACCGCGTCGACGCGGCGTACGAGGCCGAGGACGTCGACATCCGGCCCACCCAGCCGCAGGTCCTCGGCATACTCGACGAGCTGGTCGACGAGGACGACATCCTGATCAACGCGGCCGGCTCGCTCCCCGGTGACCTGCACAAACTGTGGCGGGCGCGGTCGCAGGACCAGTACCACGTCGAGTACGGCTACTCGTGCATGGGCTATGAGATCCCCGCCGCGATCGGCGTACGGATGGCGGCCCCCGACCGTCCCGTGTGGGCGCTGGTCGGCGACGGCACCTATCTGATGATGCCGACCGAGATCGTCACCGCCGTCCAGGAGGGCGTCGCGATCAAGGTCCTCATCCTGCAGAACCACGGGTACGCCTCCATCGGCGGCCTCTCCGAGTCCGTCGGCGGCGAGCGGTACGGCACCGCGTACCGCTACCGCTCCGAGGACCGTACGTACACGGGGGCGCCGCTGCCCGTGGATCTCGCCGCCAACGCGGCCAGCCTGGGCATGCGGGTCCTACGCGCGAAGACGGTGCGTGACCTGCGGGCGGCCCTTGCCGAGGCGCGGGCGGCGGACACTCCCACATGTGTCTACGTGGAGACCGAAACGGCAGACACAGTGTCGGGCGCGCCTCCGGCCCAAGCCTGGTGGGATGTACCCGTGGCCGAGACCGCGACCCGATCGTCGGCGGTCAAGGCGCGCGAGGAGTACGACCGGCACGTCGCCGCCCGACGCCGCCATCTGTGAAGGAGTTTTTGGCCATGACGAAGACCGTCAACCACTGGATCGGTGGGAAGACCGTCGAGGGTGTGTCGGGTACGTACGGGCCGGTCACCGACCCGGCGACCGGCGCCGTGACCACCCAGGTCGCCTTCGCGACCGTCGACGAGGTGGACGCCGCGGTCGCCGCCGCGAAGGACGCGTACGCGACGTGGGGCACCTCGTCGCTGGCCAAGCGGACCTCGATCCTCTTCAAGTTCCGCGCGCTGCTCGACGCCCACCGCGACGAGATCGCCGAGCTGATCACCGCCGAGCACGGCAAGGTCCACTCCGACGCGCTCGGCGAGGTCGCCCGCGGCCTGGAGATCGTCGACCTGGCGTGCGGGATCACCGTGCAGCTGAAGGGCGAGCTGTCGACCGAGGTGGCCTCCCGGGTCGACGTGTCCTCGATCCGGCAGCCGCTCGGTGTCGTCGCCGGCATCACGCCGTTCAACTTCCCGGCCATGGTGCCGATGTGGATGTTCCCGATCGCCATCGCGTGCGGCAACACCTTCGTGCTGAAGCCGTCGGAGAAGGACCCGTCGGCCTCGATGAAGGTCGCCGAGCTGCTCGCCGAGGCCGGTCTGCCCGACGGCGTCTTCAACGTCGTCCACGGTGACAAGGTCGCCGTCGACCGCCTCCTGGAGCACCCGGACGTCGCCGCCGTCTCCTTCGTGGGCTCGACGCCGATCGCCCGCTACATCCACACCACGGCCTCGGCGAACGGCAAGCGCGTCCAGGCCCTGGGCGGCGCCAAGAACCACATGCTGGTCCTCCCGGACGCCGACCTGGACGCGGCCGCGGACGCCGCCGTCTCGGCCGCCTACGGTTCCGCGGGCGAGCGCTGCATGGCGATCTCCGCCGTCGTCGCGGTCGGCGCGATCGGCGAAGAGCTGGTGGAGAAGATCCGCGAGCGCGCCGAGAAGATCAAGATCGGCCCCGGCAACGACCCGGCCTCCGAGATGGGCCCGCTGATCACGGCCGCGCACCGCGACAAGGTGGCGTCGTATGTGAAGGGCGCCGCCGACCAGGGCTCCGAGGTCGTCCTCGACGGCACGGGTTACACGGTCGAGGGCTTCGAGAACGGCCACTGGATCGGCCTCTCGCTCCTCGACCACGTGCCGGTGACGGCGGACGCCTACAAGGACGAGATCTTCGGCCCGGTCCTGTGCGTGCTGCGCGTCGACACCTACGAGGAGGGCGTGGCGCTGATCAACGCCTCCCCCTTCGGCAACGGCACCGCGATCTTCACCCGGGACGGCGGCGCCGCCCGCCGCTTCCAGCTGGAGATCGAGGCGGGCATGGTCGGCGTGAACGTCCCGATCCCGGTCCCCGTCGGCTACCACTCCTTCGGTGGCTGGAAGGACTCGCTCTTCGGCGACCACCACATCTACGGCAACGACGGCACGCACTTCTACACCCGCGGCAAGGTCGTCACCACCCGCTGGCCGGACCCGTCCGAGGCGCCGGCCGGCGTCGACCTGGGCTTCCCGCGCAACCACTGAGGTGCCTTCGGTGCCCCGCCCGTCGTCCGGGGGCGGGGCACCGTCGTGTGCAGCCCTACTGCTGCTCCTCGGCGGCCTTCTTCATCAGCTCGGTGACGTCACCGGTCTGCGCGGCGGGCGGGGCCTTCACGTCGGCCGTGGCGCCGAACTTCTTGAAGTCCATGGTGACCGTCACGGTGCCGAACACCTCCTTGAGGCGGACCGGCAGGTCCTTGGCGCCGACCCAGACGTCCATGGTGATCGAGTCGGAGCCGCCGGTCACGGAGTTGAAGAGGGTGCCCTGGTTGCCGGACCCGTAGGCGTCCTTGAACTTGCCCATGTGGTCCTTGTCGATCACGGCCCGGTAGTGGGTCGTGCTCTTGCCGTCGACGGTCTCCTTGCCGAGGTCCTCGACGTCGTTCGCGTACTTGAGGCCCTTCATGGTGGCCGCCGGGCTGCCGGCGGCCGAGTTCCCGCTGAGCGCCTGGGCACCCTTTTCGCCGAACATGGCCGACGCGTCGACCTTCATCCACTCCTTGCCCCTGAGCGGACCGGAGGGCTGCGGGTCGGTGTCGTAGTAGTAGACGCCGTCCACGAGCAGCATGCGGATCGACGGGTCGTCCGTCAGCGTCTCCATCTTCGCGGCCTTGGTGTCCATCTCGACGTCGTACGCGAAGCCGTCGCCCCAGGAGTAGGTGCCCTCCATGGCTATGGGGGCGCCGCCGTTCAGCTCGGTGGTCATCTTGACCTCGGCCGAGCCCAGGGCCTCCGTCCGGTCCGTCGCCCGCCCCAGCGCCGCCATGATCGTGTCGGCGTGGCTGACCGCCTCGGCCGTCTTCTTCGTGGTCTCCGCGCTGCATCCGGTCGTCCCGGCCAGCGCCGCCGCGGCCACCCCCGCCCAGACCACGCCCCGCATGTGCCTCATGTTCCCCACCCCTGTCTGTGTTTCTTCTGTGCGCCAGGACTCTAATGGCAGGCCCTGACACGACTACGCGCCGGCAGGCGTCCGGAGTGCGGACCAATCCTGGCGAATTTCAGGGCTCCGACTGCGGTTCTCGTCATGGGGTGATGAAACGGGTAGCGCAGGCAATCTGTTGATATGGCCTTCGAAAGCAAGGTTACACTTTGCTGGATCTTGATGATTGCCGAATTGAAGGGTAGAGACCTGGGAAAGCGATGTGATGTGGGTCGCTCCGCTAGTGCGGATTCCGTAGGTAAACGGCCATTGACGCAACGGTTTCCGTCAAGGTTCCATCAACGGCGGGAGCGGACGAGAGACGTACGACGCGAGCCGCCGGAGGCGATATCGCTCCCGCCCGAACCACCTGACGCACGAGTCGATCGGAACCGCTTCATGACCGACACGCTCCGCCCTGTCGAGACCGCCGTCCCGGATGCCGCCCCCACGGCCTCCGGGAGCCCCCAAAAGCTCAAGCGCTCCATCGGCATCGTCGGCGGCACGCTGCTGACGCTCTCCTGCGTGACGCCCGCCTCCACGCTCTTCGTGGTCGTGCCCGACCTGTTCTCGTCCCTCGGCACGGCGACCGCCCTCACCATCGCGATCGGTTCGCTGCTCTGTATCGCCGTGGCGTTCTGCTACTCGGAGCTGGGCACGCTCATCCCCAGCGCGGGCGGCGAGTACGCCATGGTCTCCACGATGGCCGGACGCCTCGCGGGCTGGCTGGTCTTCGTACTCTCCCTCCTGGTCGTCATGATCGTGCCGCCGGTGATCGCGATGGGCACGGCGGACTACCTGGCACCGATCGTGCACCTGGACCCGTCGATGGCGGGCGCGGGAGTGATGATCCTGGCCACCCTCGCGGGCCTGCTCGACCTGCGGGCCAACGCCTGGATCACCGGCGTCTTCCTCGTCCTCGAAGTCATCGCGGCGGCCGTCGTGGCGGTCCTGGGCTTCGCGCACAGCGAGCGCGGCGTCGGCAGCCTGGTCTCGATGCAGGTGGCGGGCTCCGGTGGTCACACCGACACCGTGACGGCCATGCTGGTCGTCTCCGGCCTCGCGATCGCCCTCTTCGTCACCCAGGGCTTCTCGACCGCGGTCTACCTCTCCGAGGAACTGGAGAACCCGCGCCGCAACGTCGCCCGTACGGTCCTGGCCACCCTCGCCATCTCCACGGTCATCATCCTGGTCCCGGTCGTCGCGATCACCATGGGCGCCTCCGACCTGTCGGCCCTGACCGGCGGCGACATCAGCAGCATGGTCACGGCCTGGTCGAACTCCGCCGTCGGCACCTTCGTCAGCCTCTGCGTCGCCCTCGCGATCATCAACGCAGGCATCGTCATGGTCATCCAGAACTCGCGCGTGCTGTTCGCCTCGGCCCGCGACAAGGCGTGGCCCGAGCCCGTCAACAAGGGCCTCTCGCGGCTCGGCCGCTTCGGCTCCCCCTGGGTCGCCACCCTCGCGGTGGGCGTCCCCGGCGCGGCCCTGTGCTTCGTCAACCTGGACACCCTGTACGGCGTCACGGGCGTATCGGTGACGGGCATGTACCTGCTGGTCGCGGTCGCCGCGCTGCTCGCCCGACGCGGCAAGCACGCCCACACGTCCGCCTGGCGCATGCCGCTGTGGCCCGCTATGCCGGTCCTGCTGATCGCCGTCCTCGCCTACATCCTGAGCCAGCAGGAGACGAGCTACCTGCTCTGGACCGGTGGCATCACCGCCGTCGCCACCCTGTACTGGGCCTTCTACCTGCGGCCGCGCCGCGAGACCCGCTGGCTGGTGTCCATCCCGGAGGACGCGCGGGCGTAGTCGTACGCCTCATGTGAAGTCCCAGGTCACCACCGAGCACGACCCGTCGTCCTTGCCACCCGCGCTGCGGTAGGTGGCAGGGGCGACGTCGTTTCCGGCGTCGACGCCGACCCACATCGCGTATCCCGTAGTAGCCGCGTTCCCGGGCGAGGACGGCGAGGGCCCGGCGAGGAAGAGGCGGTGGCCCTCCATGGGCCGTTCGTACCACGGACGCGGTACGCCGGGCCGGTCCCGTACTCCTGTGGGAGGGGCGGGGGTTCAGCCCGGTGGCTGCATCGGTTGTCGGTGGGCGCCCGTACCGTTGAGGCATGGATCTTCGACTGCCCCGACTGCGCGGGCCCCGACGGTGGATGGCGGCCGCGGCCGCAGCCGTCGTCGTGCTCGCCGGCGGCGGCACGTGGACGGCTGTCGCCTCGGACGACACCCCGCCCGTGCACCGCGCCGACCGCGTCATGGCCATGGGCGGCGGGGTACGGATCGACACCTCGTACTTCACCGCGGGCGCCTCCTCGGCCCGCCGCCCCGCCGTCCTTCTGGGGCACGGCTTCGGCGGCAGCAAGCAAGACGTACGGGACGAGGCGGAGAAGCTCGCCCGCGACGGGTACGCGGTGCTGACCTGGTCGGCGCGCGGCTTCGGCAGGTCGACGGGGAAGATCGGGCTGAACGACCCCAGGGGCGAGGTCGCCGACGTCTCGAAGCTCATCGACTGGCTGGCGAAACGCCCCGAGGTCCAGCTCGACAAGAGCGGCGACCCGCGCGTGGGCGTCACCGGCGCCTCGTACGGCGGGGCGATCTCCCTGCTGGCCGCCGGCCACGACCAGCGGGTCGACGCGATCGCCCCGGCGATCACGTACTGGAACCTGGCGGACGCCCTGTTCCCGAACGGGGTCTTCAAGAAGCTCTGGGCCGGCATCTTCATCAACTCCGGTGGCGGCTGCGACCAGTTCGAGGCCCAGCTGTGCGCGATGTACAACCGGGTCGCGGAGTCGGGGAAGCCGGACGCGACGGCCACGAAGATGCTGGAGGAGCGCAGCCCCTCCGCGGTCGGCGACCGCATCAAGGTGCCCACGCTCATCCTGCAGGGCCAGTCCGACTCCCTCTTCCCGCTCGGCCAGGCCGACGCGATGGCCAAGGCGATCAGGGCCAACGGCGCCCCCGTGGACGTCGACTGGATCTCCGGTGGGCACGACGGCGGCGACATGGAGACGGACCGCGTCCAGTCCCGGGTCGCCTCATGGTTCGACCGCTATCTGAAGGACGACAAGAACGCCGACACGGGCCCCGCCTTCAGGGTCACCCGCACCGGAGGCATCGACTCCACCGACGGCGCCGCCCAGCTGAGGGGCGCGAGCGGGGACACCTATCCCGGACTGGAGAGCGGACGGCACGCGATCGTGCTGGCCGGACGCGAGCAGACCTTCCAGAACCCGGCGGGGGCCAGCCCACCCGCGATCTCGGCCCTTCCCGGCCTGGGCGGCTCGGGCGGCCTCGCCCAGCTCTCGTCCCTCGGAGTCGGCGTCTCGCTCGACTTCCCGGGCCAGTACGCGCAGTTCGAGTCCTCGCCCTTCGGCGACGACCTGCGGATCACCGGATCGCCGACGGTGACGGTGCATGTCACGTCGAGCACCGACGACGCGGTCCTCTTCGGGAAGGTGTACGACGTCGGACCGGGCGGCGCGCAGCAGGTGCTGCCCTCGCAGCTCGTCACGCCGTTGCGGGTCGAGGGCGCGAAGACCGGCAAGGACGTCACGATCACCCTGCCCGCCGTCGACCACGAGGTGCAGAAGGGCCACCGGCTGAAGCTCGTCCTCGCCTCGACGGACCTCGGCTACGCCTCACCGGCGGCCCCGGCCACGTACACGGTCTCCCTGAAGGGCGACCTCAAGGTCCCGACGGCCACCGGCGTGACGACCGCCGCCGCGCCGCTGCCCGCCTGGGTGTGGTGGCTGCCGCTCGCCGGAGCGCTGGTCGCGCTGGCGCTCCTGCTGACGGGCCGCCGCCTCACGACGGCCGGCGCGCCCGATCCGGAACTCGCCGAAGTCCCGCTCCAGATCACGGACTTGAGCAAGCGGTACGCGAAGTCGGCGGACCGGTACGCGGTACGGGACCTGTCGTTCCGCGTGGAGAAGGGCCAGGTGCTGGGCCTGCTCGGGCCGAACGGCGCGGGCAAGACGACCACCCTGCGCATGCTCATGGGCCTGATCAAGCCGGACGGCGGCGAGATCCGGGTCTTCGGGCACGCGATCCGGCCCGGCGCTCCGGTGCTCTCCCGGGTCGGGGCGTTCGTCGAGGGCGCGGGCTTCCTCCCGCACCTCTCGGGCCGCGAGAACCTGGAGCTGTACTGGCAGGCGACCGGCCGTCCCCTGGAGGACGCCCACCTGGAGGAGGCGCTGGAGATCGCGGGCCTCGGCGACGCGCTGGCCCGCGCGGTCCGCACCTACTCGCAAGGCATGCGCCAGCGCCTCGCCATCACCCAGGCGATGCTCGGCCTCCCGGACCTCCTCATCCTCGACGAACCGACCAACGGCCTCGACCCGCCACAGATCCGCGAGATGCGCGAGGTCATGATCCGTTACGCCGCCGCCGGCCGCACGGTCATCGTCTCCAGCCATCTCCTCGCGGAGGTCGAGCAGTCCTGCACACACCTGGTGGTCATGGACCGCGGCCGGCTGATCCAGGCGGGCCCGGTGAGCGAGATCGTCGGCTCCGGCGACACCCTCCTCGTCGGCACCGGCTCCCCCGTGGAGGAGCCGGTCGTCGAGAAGGTCGGCGCGCTGCCGGGCGTGGCCTCGGCCGTCGCGGCCGAGGGCGGGCTGCTGGTCCGCCTCGACCCCGACGGAAGCGCGGAACGCCTGGTCGTGGAGCTCGTACGGCTCGAAGTGCCCGTGGCATCGGTGGGCCCCCACCGCCGCCTGGAAGACGCGTTCCTCACCCTGATCGGAGGCTCAGCATGAGCACGCTCGTCGAGCGCACCGAGACGGCCGACGGGTACCGGGCGCGGCGCACGCTTCCGTTGCGCGTGGAGCTGATCCGGCAGTTGAAGCGGCGCCGCACCCTCGTGATGGGGGCGATCCTCGCGGTGCTGCCCTTCGTCCTCGTCGCGGCGTTCGCGATCGGCGGTGAACCGGGCGCGCGGAACGGCCAGGTCACGCTGATGGACACGGCCACCGCGTCGGGCGCCAACTTCGCCGCGGTGAACCTCTTCGTCTCCGCGGGCTTCCTGCTCGTGATCCCCGTCGCGCTGTTCTGCGGGGACACGATCGCCTCCGAGGCGAGCTGGTCGTCGCTGCGCTATCTGCTGGCGGCCCCCGTGCCCCGGGCCCGGCTGCTGTGGTCCAAGCTCACCGTCGCCCTCGGCCTCAGCCTCGCCGCGATGGTGCTGCTGCCGGTCGTCGCGCTGGCCGTGGGCACCGCCGCCTATGGCTGGGGGCCACTGGAGATCCCCACCGGCGGAGCGCTCTCCGCCGGTACCGCGACCCAGCGGCTCCTCGTGGTGATCGCGTACATCTTCGTGTCCCAACTGGTCACCGCGGGGCTCGCGTTCTGGCTGTCGACCAAGACGGACGCCCCGCTCGGCGCGGTCGGCGGCGCGGTCGGTCTGACGATCGTGGGGAACGTACTGGACGCGGTCACCGCCCTCGGCGACTGGCGCGACTTCCTGCCCGCGCACTGGCAGTTCGCGTGGGCCGACGCCGTCCAGCCGACCCCGGAGTGGGGCGGCATGATCCAGGGCACGGCGATTTCCATAACGTACGCGCTCGTGCTGTTCGCCCTGGCCTTCCGTGGTTTCCGGCGCAAGGACATCGTGTCGTAGGTCTCCGGAAGATCACCCACCGGTCTCAACGGCCGCCCGCCGTGGCCGCTTTGAGATCCATCCGCAACGCTCCGTAGCGCACATCCCGGCCCCCTCGGACGTCACAGTCACAGACGTCGGCCCATACAAAGGCCACTCACCGAGGGGGCACAGATGGGGATGGACCACATACGGACCACGGCCAGGTGGCCGAAGGCCACGGTATCGGCAGCCATGGGACCGCGGGCTGCGGGATGCCGTCGACTGCGCGGCACGCTGCTCGCGCTGACGGCGGCGGGCGCCGTGCTGCTGACGGGCTGCAGCGCGAGCAGCGGCGACAACTCGTCGAACAGCGCGGACAAGTCCGGCGGCCGCAACCTCCCCCTGCCCGCTCCCGCCCAGCCCTCGGGCGGCGCGGCCGAGGGCGAGCGGCAGGGTGAGCAGACCGGCGCCCCCGATCGCGAACTCGCGCCGTCCCCCGACTACCTCTCCACCTTCGCCCTCGACGTCGACACCGCCTCGTACGGCTACGCCCGTCGCACCCTCGCGAACGGAAGGATCCCCGACCCCTCCACCATCCGCCCCGAGGAGTTCGTCAACAGCTTCCGCCAGACCTACGAACGCCCCGACGGCAACGGCTTCTCGGTCACCGTCGACGGCGCCCGCACCGACGACGAGCGCTGGTCGCTGGTCCGGGTCGGCCTCGCCACCCGCGCCGCCGAGAGCGACCGGGAACGCCCGCCCGCCGCCCTCACCTTCGTCATCGACGTCTCCGGCTCGATGGACGAGCCGGGCCGCCTCGACCTGGCCAAGGACTCCCTCGACGTGATGACCGACCGGTTGCGCGACGACGACTCGGTCGCCCTCGTCACCTTCAGCGACGACGCCGAGACCGTCCTGCCGATGACCCGCCTCGGCGACCACCGCGGCCGCGTGCACGACGCGATCGACAGCCTGGAGCCGCAGGACTCGACCAACCTCGGCGCGGGCGTGGACACCGGGTACGACACGGCGGTCGAAGGCCGGCGCGAGGGCGCCACCAACCGTGTCGTCCTGATCTCCGACGCGCTCGCCAACACCGGTGACACGGACGCCGATTCGATCCTGGAGCGCATCTCCTCCGCCCGCAGCCGGCACGGCATCACCCTCTTCGGCGTCGGCGTCGGCAGCGACTACGGCGACGCCCTGATGGAGCGCCTCGCCGACAAGGGCGACGGCCACACCACGTACGTCTCGAACGAGGACGACGCCCGCAAGGTCTTCTGCGAGCAACTCCCGCAGAACATCGACCTCACCGCCCGCGACGCCAAGGCGCAGGTCGCCTTCGACCCGCAGACGGTCGAGCAGTTCCGGCTGATCGGCTACGACAACCGCAAGGTCGCCGACGAGGACTTCCGCGACGACCGGGTGGACGGCGGCGAGGTGGGCCCCGGCCACACGGTCACGGCCCTCTACGCCGTCCGCACCAAGCCCGGCGCCTCCGGCCACCTCGCCACCGCGAGCGTCCGCTGGCTCGACCCCGACAGCCGCGCCCCGCACGAGGAATCCGGCCAGCTGGAGACCGCCGCCCTCCACGACGACCTGTGGACCTCACCCACCACCTTCCAAGTCGCCGCCGTGGCCGCCCACTTCGCCGACGCCCTGCGCGCGGACGACGCCCGCTGGAGCAGCACCCTCCCCGGCGCCCTTCCCCTGGACGAACTCGCCGCCCGCGCCCGCACACTCGCGAAGACCTCGGAGGACGAGGCGGTGGGCGGCCTCGCGACCGCGGTCGAGCAGGCGAGCCGGATGGACAACTGCGAGGTGGGCTGCTCCGGATAGCGGACCGTGCGCAATCCATTGAATTTCCCTTACGCGCGAGTAAGTTTCCCCACGAGTAGGGACCCTGCGACCGGGAGCCGTCATGGGCGTACGCAAGGATCTGAAGCGGGCCAAGAAGCGCTCCGACCTGGCCGGTCGCAGCAAGGTGGAGCTGAGCAGGGACGCGACCGGCACGGTCCGCGAGGCGCGCACCGCCCGTCTGGCACCGAGCCCCACCACCGGCAGCACCGCCGACCTGCCCTTCACCAACGCGGCCGAGGCCCCCGACGCGGTGGTCCTGCGCCGCGAGGAACACGGCGCCTGGAATCCGGTGACCGCGGCCGCCTTCGCCCGCGAAGTCACCGACACCGCGAAGGGGTTGATCGCGGCGGGGCTCGAACCGGGCGGCCGGGTCGCGGTGATGTCCCGTACGCGCTACGAATGGACGGTCCTCGACTTCGCGATCTGGGCGGCCGGCGGCCAGACCGTCCCGATCTACGCGACCTCGTCCGCCGAGCAAGTGGAGTGGATCATAAGGGACTCGGGCGCGCGTTTCGTGATCGTCGAGACCGCCGAGAACGCGGACACCGTGGCCACCGGCACGGCCCGGCACCCCGAACCCCCGCGGGTATGGCAACTCGACGGCGGCGCGATCGGTGAACTCACCACCCTGGGACGGGACATCCCGGACGAGGAGGTCACCAAGCGCCGCGCCGGCCTCACCCCCGACACGGTGGCGACGGTCTGCTACACCTCCGGAACCACCGGCAAACCCAAGGGCTGCGTCCTCACCCACGCCAATCTCTACGCCGAGGCCGCCAACACGGTTGAGCTGCTGCACCCCGTCTTCAAGGAGGTCACCGGCCAGATCGCCTCGACGCTCCTCTTCCTCCCGCTCGCCCACATCATGGGCCGCACCCTCCAGATCGCCTGCCTGATGGCCCGCATCGAGGTCGGCCACTGCCCGAGCATCAAGCCGGACGAACTCCGGCCCGCACTAAGGCAGTTCCGCCCCACCTTCCTCGTCGGCGTCCCGTACCTCTTCGAGAAGATCCACGACACCGGCCGCGCCACCGCCGAGAAGATCGGCCGGGGCGCCTCCTTCGACCGCGCCGACCGCATCGGCGTCCGCTTCGGAGAGGCGTACCTGAACAAGTTCCTCGGCGTGGGCAAGGGGCCGGGGCCCGGCCTGTACGCCGCCTGGGCGCTGTACGACCTGCTGGTCTACCGCCGTATCCGCAAGGAACTCGGTGGCCGCGCCCGCTACGCCATCAGCGGCGGCTCCCCGCTCGACCGCAACCTCAACCTCTTCTTCTACGCGGCCGGAATCATCGTCTACGAGGGCTACGGACTGACCGAGACCACCGCCGCCGCCACCCTCGTCCCGCCCCTGAAACCCCGCCCCGGCACGGTCGGCCTGCCGGTCCCGGGCACGGCCGTCCGGATCGCCGACGACGGCGAGGTCCTCATCAAGGGCGGCGTCGTCTTCGGCGCCTACTGGAACAACCCGGCGGCGACGGACGCGGTGCTGCGGGACGACTGGTTCGCCACCGGCGACCTCGGCGCCCTGGACAAGGACGGCTACCTCACCATCACCGGGCGCAAGAAGGACATCCTCGTCACCTCCGGCGGCAAGAACGTCTCGCCCGCCGTCCTGGAGGACCGGCTGCGCAGCCGCCCGCCGGTCGGCCAGTGCCTCGTCGTCGGCGACAACCGCCCGTACGTCGCCGCCCTGATCACGCTGGACCCCGAGTCCGTCGCCCACTGGCTCACCGTTCGCAAACTGCCCTCGGACACCCCACTGCCCGAGGTCGTCCGTGACCCCCGGATGCGCGCCGACGTCCAGAAGGCGGTCGACTACGCCAACGAGGCGGTCTCCCGGGCCGAGTCCATCCGCCGATTCGCCTTGGTGGAGGGCGAGTTCACCGAGGACAACGGCTTGCTCACCCCGTCCGTGAAGGTCAAGCGGCACGCGGTGACGGCGGCGTACGCGACCGAGATCGAGGCGCTGTACCGGGGCTGACGCGCAACGTAACGGCGGGCCACCGGAAAACCGGTGACCCGCCGCGGTGGACCCGAGGGCTCAGCCGTTGTTGGTGCCGTTGGCGGACAGGACGGGGACGTCGTCCAGGATGTGCGACAGCGGCTCGTCGCCCTTGGCCTGGGTGGAGTTCTCGACGCACTGCTGGTTCTGCGGAGCCGACAGAACCGGGATGTCCTGGACGCTGACCGGCACGACGCCGACGATCGAGCCGGCGTTGAGCTTGGCCGGCAGACCCACGCAGGGCTTGTTCAGCGAACCCTGGACCAGCGAGAGCTGCGGGCTCATGTCGCCCTGCGTGGAGGAGTTGCCGAAACTCTGCGTGGCACCAACGCCGCTGGTGGACGTCGTGCCATTGTCGTCGCCGAGCGCCAGAGCCTGCGGCGCGGCCGCGGCCGACATGCCGGCAACGGAAGCAGCGATAGCCGCGGTTGCCCACAGCTTCTTCATGTTCATTCCCTTCGGAAAGCGGACTCCGCTTCGGAGTCTCGCGTGATCAACTGTGCGGCCCGTGACAAGGTTGCGGATGTAACCCGATTGGCGGAGCGCCCGGTTCCCCTCTCAGCGCCACGGGTGTTCCGGCTTGCTTCCGCGCACCGTCTGGTCGTCGTCGCGTGACGAAGACGAGCAGGCGGGTCACCGGAGAACCGGTGACCCGCCGCGGTGGGTCCGAGGGCTCAGCCGTTGTTGGTGCCGTTGGCGGACAGGACGGGGACGTCGTCCAGGACGTGCGACAGCGGCTCGTCGCCCTTGGCCTGAGTGGAGTTCTCGACGCACTGCTGGTTCTGCGGAGCCGACAGGACCGGGATGTCCTGGACGGCGACCGGTACGACGCCGACGATCGAGCCGGCGTTGAGCTTGGCCGGCAGACCCACGCAGGGCTTGTTCAACGAACCCTGGATGAGGGCCATCTGCGGGCTCATGTTGCCGTACGTGGAGGAGTTGCCGAAACTCTGGACGGCACCGGTGCCGCTGGCGGACGTCGTGCCACTGTCGTCGCCGATCGCCAGAGCCTGCGGCGCGGCGGCAGCGGAGGCACCAACGATGGATGCGGCGACTGCCGCAGTGGCCATAACCTTCTTGATCACTGACTAGTCCCTTCTGAAAAAACCCCGTCCACCGGAGCACCCTGGATCAACTGCCTTGACCGCCCGAAGTTCCTGTAATTCACCCCGATGGCCCAAGCGGTGAAGTCGGACATCCCGGTGTGGTCCGGCAGTGGCGAGGAAAAGGGCAGGCCCATGGGCTGGAATGTTTCCGGGTGAATTGCGCGGGGCGATTCGGGTGAATTCCCGCGAGGGGTACGTTGTGTCGTTTCTTCGGCGTCTATTCCTCGTTTACGGATTGCAGGTCATGGTGCGAGCCGTTCAAGCTGTGCTCGCTCGGTTTCGGCCGCCATTTGGGGCATGACCGCATAGAAGGGAATGCGCGTGAAGCACAAGAAGAGCGCTGCTGTCGTCGCCGGGGCAATCATGGCCATGGGGATGGCCGCCCCGGCCTTCGCCGACGCCGGTGCCGAGGGCGCCGCCAGCGGCTCCCCGGGTGTGCTGTCGGGCAACGTCATCCAGGTCCCCGTCCACGTTCCTGTCAATGTGTGCGGCAACTCCCTCGCTGTCATCGGCCTGTTGAACCCGGCGTTCGGCAACAGCTGCATGAACGACTGACGCAGCGCACGGGTCGCTCGGCTGTGACACGGCCGGCCTTGGACCGCCCTTTCCGGTTCCAAGGCCGGCTTTTCCGCTGCGTCGGGCAGGAGGGGACGAGAGCGCGACAGGCTGCCTCAGGGGGCAGCGGTCAGCAGCCGTACAGGGGAGATCACCCCATCGGCGGCACAACCCGGGCCGCCGCCATGCGTTGATCCAGGGCGCGGGTGTCCCGCCCGGTGTTTGTACCAACTCCCAAGGAGCGCTTTTCCATGTCTCGTATCGCGAAGGGCCTGGCCCTGTCCTCTGTTGCCGTAGCAGCCGTGGCGGGCGCCGCCGGCGTCGCCGCTGCCGACAGCGGGGCGACGGGCTCCGCCTCCCAGTCTCCCGGCGTCCTGTCGGGCAACGTCGTGCAGGTCCCGATCCACGTTCCGGTCAACGCATGCGGAAACACCGTGAACGTGATCGGGCTGCTGAACCCGGCGTTCGGCAACACCTGCGCCAACGACTGACGCAGTCGCGGACTCTTCCGGCCGCCCTCCCGAAGGGGAGGGCGGCCGACGCATGTCGCCCTTGTTTCACTCGCGTTCCCCGTCTTCTGCGGGGAATCCCGGACGAGACGCGCCACCCCAATGGGTGGAATCCAGGAATGTTCGAAGCCCGGGGTTTCCGCCGAGACGGGGGCTCGTTAGCCAGGAAGCAGTGGGGAGCAGGCATGCAGGATGTCTGAGCAAGGAGAATTCCATCCGGCGGCGAGAGTTGCCGAAGAAAGGAACAGGATGAAGTCGCTGAAGGCTGCCGCCGTCGTTGCGGGCTCGATGGTCATCGTCGGCGTTGCCGTGCCCGCCTTTGCGAACGACGCCTCGGATCTCACGCCCACCAGCCTCAACGGTGGGCTGGACACGATCAGCAGCCGGGCGAGCGAGGAGTTGCTCGACGTTCAGCCCCTGCATACGGACATGCTCGACACGGAGCACCAGCACTCCCTGGTCGGCACTGCGCAGGACGCGGTGGACAACGTCAACGAGGCCGGCCTGCCCGGAGGGCTTCTCGGTGGGCTTCCGCTCCAGAAGTAGGCGGCTCATTTCAGCGGCGTGTCTTCTCAAGCCTCTTCCTCCGACCCGCCGGCAATTCCAAGAAGGCGGCTCTGGGATCTGCCGCCGCCGGAATGGCCGCGGGCGTTGCCCCGGGGCAACGATCGGCGCTTCGAATTGTTCGACGACGGCCCCTCGTCCGCGTGGTCGTCCCCTGGGGGAATCACCCGGGTGAGAAAGCGGCCGGACGTGTTCCGGCCCATCGATAGGATTCCGCGATGACCTCAACCTCAAGCGAAACGCGCCCATTTTCGGCTGCCGATCTCGGCACTCTCGCCGTCATCGCCTGGAGCGGTGATGCGCCCGACGGCGACATGCCTTACCTGCTGGCCTATTCCCTCGGCGAAGGCGGTCCGGAGGCCTCCACGGTCGCCGTCGAGCAGTTGCTGCGAACCATCGGCCTGCCCATCGGTGAGGGGCTTGTCGACGGCTTCACCCGACCGAGCCTGCCGATCCGCCTCCTTGTCGAGGCGGGCCAGGCGATGGTCAGCATGCCGCGCCTCGACGCCCAGTGCACCGCGCCGCCGGAGTGGCTGGCTGCGGTCGGCGAACGTGGGTTTGCCTATTTCATCTTCACGACGCGCCCCTGGCCCGAGGCCGAGCCGGGCCGCCCCGTCGAAGCGGAAGCCCTGGCCGCCTTCGCGGGCGACGAGGAGACGCTGAAGAGGGCGACGCATGTCCTTCTGCCCGTGCGCAACCTGCGCGGCTGAACAGCCTGCCGCGGCCGTCGCCGCCGAGCGCGGCAGCGCACGCGCATCGCGCCGATGCCGTTCTCAGGATCGTCATCAGGCCGCGGTACGTCGAGGGCCACCTGCTGCCGGAGCGAGTCCTGCCGCGACTGCCCCTCAACGCTGGGCTGCCCGGGGGGAGGGTGCAGACGCCGCTCCCGCACCTTCTCGGGGACGGCTTCAACCGCCTCGACGCCCGCACGCCCGCGTCCGGCCTCGGCACGTTCACGCCCGGACTGTCCGTGGACGCGCCGCTGATCCCGCCGCGCCCCGGATCTGCACTACCGGGCTGGGACTCGACCCGTACAGGGAACAGCAGGTCGGCGGCCGCCTTGCGGGCGGCCGCCGACCTGCTGTGACGAGATCAGGAGCGGGTCTGGGTGATGGAGGACGTCACCCCGCCGTTGTTGGCCATCAGGTGGGTGGTGATGTAGTAGACGCCGCCGTTGGCGTCGAAGCCCGAGGCGATGACGTCGGACGAGGCGCCGCCGGCTGTGGCGCTCCGATCCGAGTTCACGTAATAGGGGCCTGCCGTGCCCAGGTGGAACGGGTTCGATGCGCCGCTGCTGTCGAGGGAGCCGCTCATCAGGTCACTCCTCATTGCCCCCCGAACGTCAGCAGAAGCCGTCCCCTGGTGGGACGACGGGCCATCGGCGGCGAAGGCGGCCTGTCCCAGACCGATTGTCAGCGACACGCTGAGAAGGAGCGTCGCCGCCGCCTTGGTGACCTTGCGCATTTTGTTTCACCTCTCTGTTGAGAGCCGCCTCATTCCTCGAGGATGGCCCCCAAAAAGCAAAGCACGCATGTGTACGGCGGAGGCCGCGTGAATCGCCGCTGTCACTCGCTTGCAGGAGAGCCACGGCCTGATGTTGGGATTCCGTGAGGAACGCCGGTCGGGTTACAGGGCAGGCGATTGATATCAAGCGGCATCAGGCCTTTTGCGCGGTGTCCTTGGCGCAGTTGAATACCTACGGCAGAGCTGCACCCCCTGGCGCGGCGGCCGGCGCCAACCGCGTTCAGGGCGCGGCGCACGGTCGAGTCCGACACCGGCCGGCCCGAACAGGCCCTGGTGATGAGCCTGGATGACCTCGGCGTCCGACAGGCGAAGCGCGCCGAGCGCGATCGCGCCCTTCACAGGACCTCGACGCGCTCCCCCCGGCAGCGGTTGCGGGTGTCGAGGATGTACGCCGCGGTCCGCTCGACGAGCGCGTAGTCGAAGGCATCGTGGTCGGTGGCCACGACGACCACGTCCGCCGCCCGGATCTCCGCTTCGGTGAGCTCCACGCGGATGATGTCAGGGGGCAGCAGATAGGAGTCCGTGTGCGGTTCCACCGCGACGACGTGGGCGCCGAGCTTGCTCAGCGACTGGGCGAGCATGATGGCCGGCGACTCACGGATGTCTCCGGTGTTCTTCTTGTAAGCCAGGCCGAGTTGCAGGACCCGGGAGCCCTTGACCGACTTGGCGCGTTCGTTCAGTCCCCGGGTGATCCGCGAGGTGACGTAGGCGGGCATCTGGTCGTTCATCTCATTGGCCAGCGAGATGAACCGGACGTCCTGCCGCAGCAGCCGCTTGACCTGCCAGGACAGATACGAGGGATCGACCGGAAGGCAGTGCCCGCCCACGCCGGGGCCGGGCATGAACGGCATGAAGCCGAACGGTTTGGTGGCGGCGGCCTCGACGGCTTCCCAGATGTCGGCCCCCAACTGCCGTGAGATCATCGCCATCTCGTTGACCATGGCGATGTTGACGTGCCGGAAGGTGTTCTCCAGCAGCTTGGTCAGTTCGGCGGTGCGGCACGAAGTGACCGGCACGGTGCGTTCCACGATGCGTGCATAGAAACGCTCGATGCTGCGCAGCGACGCGGAGTCGATACCGGAGGTCACCTTCGGTGTGTTCTCGAGATGCCAGTCGGGGTTGCCGGGGTCGATGCGCTCGGGGCTGTATCCGAGGTGGAAGTCCACGCCTGCCTTCATGGCGCTGCCCTCGTCCAGCAGCGGCCGCAGCAGGTATTCGGTGGTCCCCGGATAGGTGGTGGACTCCAGGACGACGGTGGCGCCGGCTGTGATGTGCGGGGCGACGCTCCGCCCCGCGCTTTCCACGAAGCTCAGATCAGGAACACCGTCACGCAGCGGGGTGGGCACCGTGATCACGCATACGTCGAAGCCGGCGATCCGGTCGTAATCGGTGGTGGCCTCGTAACGGCCGCTGTCCAGCGCGGCCTCCAGGCGTGCGCTGTCGACGCCTTCGATATAGGAATCGCCTGATGCCAAGCGCTTCACGCGCAGTTCGTCCGTGTCCACGCCGACCACGCAGAAACCGGCCTCGACCGCCCGCACGGCGAGGGGGAGTCCCACGTATCCCTGACCGACGACAATCAATTTCTCTTGCTCGTACGGGCTGTGCGCCATCATCACTGCGGCCTCCCGGGGCAGTAGACTTCTCCGGGTCAATTGAGGCACATTCGACGCGCAGCGGTCCCATTGTCGCGTCATGTCTCCCCGGCATCACTCCAATCGAGTATCAGGCGGCCAGGCCGAGGCAACTGAGGGTGTGCCGATGTTTCAATTTCCGCTATTTCTCCCATAGGTGTGTGTTGGGCTCGGTATGACGATCGAGCTCTGTGGGAGTCGCCCGACATTCACCCACCGAACCGGAGTGGCCTGCATGGATCGTTGTTCGAAGTACCTGGTCACCGGTGGAGCCGGCTTCATCGGCTCACACCTCGTGGACGCGCTGTTGGCCGAAGGAAAGGAAGTGGTGGTCCTCGACAACCTCGCCACCGGGCGAATGTCCAACCTGGCCCGGGCGCAGGAGCATCCGAGCTTCCGTTTCGTCCATGGTTCCGTTCTGGACGGGCTCTTGGTCGACGAGTTGGCGCGTGAGTGCGACACCGTGGTCCATTTGGCCGCCGCCGTCGGGGTCAAACTCATCGTCGAACAGCCGCTGAAATCATTCATCACGAACATCAGAGGTACCGAGACAGTTCTCGAGTCGGCCCAGCGTCACTCGCTCAGGGTTCTGGTGGCCAGTACCTCGGAGATCTACGGCAAGAATTCTTCGGGACCGCTCACCGAGACCTCCGACCGCATTCTGGGCAGCCCTTCAGTGGTCCGATGGTCGTACAGCACGGCGAAGGCGGTCGACGAGATCCTCACGGGTCTCTATCACCGCGAGCGGGGCCTGAGGGCGACGATCGTCCGGTTCTTCAACACAGTCGGCGCCCGCCAGAGCCCGGCGTACGGGATGGTCATTCCGCGCTTCGCCCGGCAGGCGGTGCGCGGGGAGCCTCTCACCGTTCACTCGACCGGTCGGCAACAGCGCTGCTTTCTCCATGTCGCCGACGCGGTCGAGGCACTGCTGCTCCTGCTGAGGCATCCAGGGGCGGAAGGCGCGACGTTCAATGTCGGTTCCGCCGAAGAGATCAGCGTCGGTGAACTCGCCGAGCGTGTCATCGCCCAGGCGGGGAGCGCTTCTTCGGTGGAATACGTGCCGTATACCGAGGCGTACGGAGCGGGTTTCGAAGACATGCAACGCAGAGTTCCGGACACCACGAGACTTCGCGCGCTGACGGGGTGGCAGCCTCGGCACGGTCTCAGCGACGTGCTCACCGACGCCATCGCGGACGCGCGCGGCGAGATGAGTCGCATGGCGTCGACGAGCCTGCCGGGCGGCAGGGGAGAGTGTCTTCCCTCGGCCACCGTGGCCACCGCGAGCATCGTCGGACCGGCACTGGCGGGCCCGTGTCAGGCGTGAGCCCCCTGCTGACGGCGGTGGCGGTCGGTTGCGTGGCCCTGTTGCTCGGTGTGGTGCTGACGGAACCGCTGCGGCGTTTCGCCCTGCGCTACGGCATCACCGACCGGCCCAACGGCCACAAGGGTCATGCCCGGCCGACTCCGTACCTCGGCGGGATCGCGGTCGCCGTCGTCACGCTCGCCGCGGGAGCCGTCACGGCGGTCGCCGGCGATTCCGGGAACCCATGCCTCGCGGTACTGCTCGGGGGTGCCGCGATCATGACCGTACTGGGACTCATCGACGACCTGCGCCCGCTGGGCCCGGCGCTGCGGTTGGGTGTGGAGGCGGCGGCGGCTTCGGTCGTCGTGCTCGTCGGCGGACATCCGACGGTCTTCGGCGGCGCGTTCGACGCCGCCCTCGCCGTTGTGTGGATCGTCTTCATCACCAACGCGTTCAACCTGCTGGACAACATGGACGGAGCGGCTTCGTCGCTGTGTGCCGTCATCGGTGGATTCCTGTGCTGGTACGCGTGGTTGAGCGGACAGACCGGGCTCGGAGTGGTCCTCGCGGCTCTCTCCGGTGCCTGTCTGGGTTTCCTCTTCCACAACTGGCACCCGGCACGGATCTTCCTCGGCGACTCCGGGTCCCTCTTCATCGGCTTCACCCTGGCGTCCGCGGCAGTGGTGCTCCACCAGGACGCGGCCGGCCTCTCCGTGCCTGCCGGGCTGCTGGCCACGACGTTCGTGGCGACCGTGGACACCGCACTCGTCATGCTGTCCCGGTACCGAGAGGCCAGGCCGCTGCTGCAGGGAGGACAGGACCATGCGTCCCACCGGCTGCGGCGGATCGGCCTGACGGTGCAGCAGGCCGTCACCGTGCTGGGGGTGTTCGCGGGGCTGGGAGGTCTTTCCGGGGTGCTCCTGGCCCAGGGCGTCCTGCCGCCGGGCGTCCTGCTCCTGGCGGCCGTCGCCGTCGGCGTCGCCGCGGTGGCGTTGTTGCTGCGGGTTCCGTCCCTGCCGGGCCCTGCGACATCCGCCGCCCTCCCCATGGGCAGGACGGCGGGCAGCAGCGAGCTTACGGCCGCCCGGATCAGGTAGGGCAGGCACTCCAGAGGGCGCGGGCGCCCTGTGGGTTGCTGGATCGCCCCGTCAGCTGCCTGGAACGCCCACGGAGGCGCCGTACGGCCCCAGCCGACCCGACTGCCCGTCATGTCCCGGATAATGTCCGGGACATGACGGGCAGCGGTCTTCGGCGGCCCGGGCTCATGAGTGCTTCCGGTGCACGCCGCCCGGCAGTCGAAGGCGCGCCGCCCAGCATCGATGCTGGGCGGCGCGCCTTCGACTGCCAGGGCGGGCCTGAGCTCACCCGACCGGGGCCGGCGACTGTGCGGCCGGTGCCGCGTACTGCGGAAGGCCCTGGAACCATCGCACCGTTTCGGCCAGGCCCTCGTCGAGCGGCACCGGCGCGACGTCCGGGAACAGCTCGCGCAGCAGGCGGTCGGCTGCTTGCGAGTCCCGTACGTCTCCCCGCCGCGCGGGTTCGTGCACGATCTCCAGGGGTGCGTCCAGGACGGACGCCAGGCGGTGGGCGAGATCGAGGACCGACACCCGCGTGCCGAACGCCAGGTTCACCGGGCTGCTGGAGGTGACGCGCCGAAGGACGGCATCGGCCAGAACCCGTGCGACCGTTCCGACGTAGGTGAAGTCGCGGGTCTGCCGACCGTCGCCGAAAATCCTCAGGGGCATACGGCGCATCATGGCGTCGGCGAAGGCCGGAACCACCGCGGCGTAGGCGTGGCCGGCGGGCTGCAGCGGCCCGTACACGTTGAAGAAGCGCAAGGCGAGCGTCGGCAGTTCGAAGGCCGATCCGTAGGCGAGCACGTATGCCTCGGTCGCCAGTTTGCTCGCCGCGTACGGGCTCAGCGGGCGGGTCGCGAGCCCCTCGTGCTTGGGCAGCTCGGGGACGGATCCGTACACGGAGGACGACGAGGCGGCGATCACATGGGTACCCCGCACCCGGCAGGCTTCCAGTACGCGCACGGTCCCGGTCGCGTTGACCTCGTGGCTGGCGAAGGGATTCGTGAGGGAGCGCGGTACGGAGGGACGGGCGGCCAGGTGGACGACGGCATCCGCACGGCTGACCACCGCGTCGAGGAGCTGCTGGTCCAGAATGCTTCCCTCGACCAACTCCACGTCCGTGCCGGCGAGATTGTCCGCCGAACCGGTGCTCAGGTCGTCGAGGGCGACGACTTCGCGGATGCCGGGCCGCGAGACTAGCTCCCGGCACAGGTTCGCTCCGATGAAGCCGGCGCCTCCGGTAATGACGATGTTCAACGCTGGCCACCTTTCAGTAGGGACGTCGGCCACCATCCATGGGCGACGGCGATGGAGGCGTAGAGGTCGTGGATGTCGTTGACGAGGCGCTGCGCCCCGAACCGCTGGGATGTCCAGGCATGTGCGCGCCGACCCATCTCGTGGCGCAGCCCGTCGTCCTGGAGCAGCCGTACGGTGTGCCGGGCGAGTTCGGCGATATCGGTGGTGCTCAGGAAGCCGGTCTCCCGGTCCCGCACCACCTCCGCGACGCTTCCCACGTTCGTGGCCACGGCCGGTACTCCGGCCAGCCCGGCCTCGATCAGGCTGACCGGCATTCCCTCGTTGTCCGAGGTGAGCAGCACCACGTCCGCCGCGGCGTACACGGTCTCCACGTCGGACCGCCAGCCCAGCAGCCGCAGTGATCCGCCCAGGTCGGCCGCGGCCGTCAACTCCTCCTGCAGGTCGCCCTCCCCGCACACCGCGAAATGGGCGTCCGGCACTGCCTGGCGTACTGCTCGGGCCACTTCCAGGAAGCGGTCGGGTCGCTTGACCTGGGTCACCCTCCCGACGTAGGCGATCACCGGGCAGTCTGCGGGGAGGCCCAACCGTTCACGTGCTTCCCTGCGTTCGGGCGGTGCCGGGAGTGTCGTTCCGGGTGGGATCACCACGTACTGCCGGTGGCGACCGATTCCGGCGGCCACGAGGTCGTCGCGCACGCGATTTCCGACGGCCACCAGCCGATCGCACCGGTGGGCGAGCCGACGTTCGGTCCACACCACCAGCCGGGTCTTCCAAGGCGAGAAGTAGCCGTGCAGCAGATGGCCGTGAAACGTGTGCACCCGCGCCGGGACACGGGCCATCATCGCCGCCGCCCGTCCGAGCGCACCTGCCTTCGCCGTGTGCGTGTGAACGATGTGCGGCCTGAACTTCCGCATGGCGGCGGTCAGTTCGCTCAGAGCCCGCAGGTCGTCGGAAGGCCGTACGGCCCTGCCCAGTACCGGGATACGGCAGACCGGCACGTCGGGTGCACAGTGATCGACGTAGTCCGCCTCGTCCGGTCCCACCGAACCGGTGAACAGGCGGTGGTCGAACCGCTCCCGGTCCAATCCCCTCATCAGGGCGGAGACCTGGAGGGCGGGGCCGCCGACGTTCATCCGGGCGATGACCCGCATCACCCGGACACGCGGGAGCCCGGGAGGCCCGGGGTAGCGACTTCTGATCGACATGTCACATACGCTAAACCACGACATATGCGAATCAAGCAGAATATGCGGTATGACTGATATGGCGTCAATTGGTGAGAAATCAACACACCCAACGGCGCACTTGGTTGCGGATCCGCGCGGTGCGCGAGTCGGCCCCGGGCCCGACCGGGTGTGCCTGATGATCGGTCAGCTCGGCCTCGGCGGCGCCGAGAAACAGATCGCCCTGCTGGCCCGTGGGCTGGGTGCACGAGGCATCGACACCGACCTGCTCGTCATGTTCCACGGAGGGCCGCGGGAGGAGGAGTTGAAGAATTCCGGGGTCACCGTCACGGAGCTCGGATTTCGCACCCGGTATCAGTGCCCCCTGTGGAAGTCGCTGTTCCTCAACGTCAGAGCCTTCGTCCGGCTGGTGTTCTTCTTGAGGCGCCGTCGGCCGCACGTCATGCAGGCTTTTCTGTTCCACTCCTATGTGCTGGCTGCTCCGGCCGCGCGGCTGGCCCGGGTGCCGGTGCTCGTGGCGGGCCGACGGAGCCTCGGCTTCTTCAAGGACGGACACCGCCTCGCACTCGCCCTGGAACGCCTGGCCACGCGGTGGACGGACTTCGTGGTGGCCAATGCGCAGGCCGTCGCCGATGACGTCCGCAGAAGCGAGGGGGTGCCGGCGGCGAAACTCGGCGTGATTCCCAATGGAATGCCCGAGCGTGAATTCGAGCCCGCTGAACCTGCCGAGCTCGCCACGACCTTGCCTGTCGTGGTGTGCGTGGCCAACCTCAAGTCGCACAAAGGGCACCGGTACCTTCTCGAGGCATGCGCGATGCTGCGATCGAGGGCGGGCGGCTGCACCCTTGCGCTGATCGGTGACGGGCCCGAGCGTGCCGAGTTGGAGGCGCAGGCCCGCCGACTGAGGATCGATGTCCGCTTCCTCGGCGCCCGCACTGATGCGGCGCGGTTCCTGGCCCGGGCGGACGTGGTGGTTCTGCCGTCGCTTCACGAGGGATTCAGCAACGCCGTCATGGAAGCCATGGCGGTGGGCCGTCCGGTGGTGGCCACTGCGGTGGGCGGCACCCCCGAACTGCTTCAAGGGCGCGGAGTGCTGGTGCCACCCGCGGATGCGGCCGCACTGGCCGATGGCCTGCAGTCCGTGCTCGGCGACCGCGAACTCGCCGCTCGGCTCGGTCAGCAGGGGCGCGAATGGGCCCTTGCGCACCTCAGCGCCGACGTCATGGTGGAGCGTTACCTCTCCCTGTACCGCGAACTCCTGGAGCGACAGTGTGCGGCGTAGCAGGTGCGGTGTCTGTGACTTCGCCGGATCCCGATGTCGTGCGAAGGATGTGCGGGCTGATCGCCCATCGCGGGCCGGACGGCGAGGGCTTCCATAACGGGCCGTCGGTCGCCCTCGGCATGCGCAGACTCGCGATCATCGATGTCGCGGGTGGTGATCAACCCGTCTTCAACGAGGACCGCACCGTGGTCGCCGTCTTCAACGGGGAGATCTACAACTTCCCCGAGCTGCGCACCGAGTTGCGCAACCGGGGCCATAGATTCCGTACCGCAAGCGACAGCGAATGCCTGGTCCACCTCTACGAGGAACACGGTGAGGAACTGGTCCACCACCTGCGAGGCATGTTCGCCTTCGCGCTGTGGGACGCGAACAGACGCCGACTGGTTCTGGCCCGCGACCGGGTGGGCAAGAAACCGCTGTACTACCAGCATGCCGGCGGGGAACTGGTCTTCGCCTCCGAACTCAAGGCGCTGGCCGTGGTCCCCTCGGTCCGCCGCGAGCTGGATCCGGTGGCCCTGCACCACTATCTGACCTACCAGTACGTTCCGGCCCCCTGGTCGATCTACCGGGGAGTGCGCAAACTGCCTCCCGGGCACATGCTCGTCTGGCAGGACGGCCGGGTGGATGTACGGCGCTACTGGGAGCTGGACTTCACACCGGGCTCCGTCGACTCCGAACAGGAGGCGATCGAGCGGACCCGTGAGCTGCTGCTCGAGGCGACCCGCATCCGTATGGTCTCCGAGCGGCCCCTGGGCGCGTTCCTGTCCGGCGGTATCGACTCGTCCGCCGTCGTGGCCGCCATGGCGCGGATCGCCGACGGACCGGTCAAGACGTTCTCCATCGGATTCGACGACTCTCGGTACGACGAACGGGTGTACGCCCGTGCCGTGGCCCAGCTGTACGGAACCGAGCACCACGAGCTGGTGGTCGAGGAGTCCGCGCTCTCTGTACTGCCCACGTTGGCCTGGCACTTCGACGAGCCGTTCGCCGACTCGTCCGCCATCCCGTCCTATTACGTGGCCAAACTGAGCCGCGAGCAGGTGACCGTGGTGCTCAACGGCGACGGCGGCGACGAGTCTTTCGGAGGCTACGGCCGCTACGCCCTCATGAACGGTGGCAGAGGGCGCGCCATCAATCCCGGCGTCCGGTCCGCCATGAGAAGGCTGGGCCGCTCGCTCGGTGACGGCCCGACCGGTTCGTTCAGGGGGCGAGCGGCCCAGGCGTTGCAGTTCATGGCAGAGGAGCCGCATCGCCGCTATGCCCGCCTTATGGCCCGCTTCACCCCCGAGCAGAAGCACAGTCTCTACAGCGACTGGATGCGTGAGGAAACATCCGGCACGGACAGCTACGAGCTGCTGGACCGCGTGTACGCGCACTCACGTGCCGACAGCCAGGTGAACCGGCTCATGGACGTCGACGTGAACACCTACCTGCCGGGAGACCTCCTGGCGAAAGTGGACATCACGACCATGGCCAACTCCCTCGAGGCACGCTCTCCCTTTCTCGACCATCGCCTGATGGAATGGGCGGCAGGCCTTCCCGGCGATCTCAAGGTGCGGCGCGGAACGACCAAGTACGTGCTCAAGAAAGCCATGGAGGGATGGCTCCCTGACGAGCTGCTGCACCGGCCGAAAATGGGGTTCGGAGTTCCCTTGGCGCACTGGCTGCGCACCGAATTGAAAGACTTGGCGTGGGACGTTCTCACTGATCGGACGGCCTGTACCAGAGGGTTGTTCCGGCCGGAAGCGGTGCGGACCCTGCTCGCTGAGCACGAAGCGGGCCGTAATCACTCGAGTCGTCTGTGGGCACTGGTGCAGTTCGAGTTGTGGCACCGCACGTTCGTCGACAGTCCTTTCACCGGTTCGTCTTCCCCCTCGGAAGAGGCTCGGCAACCCCGTGGCTGACCGTGGTGCGCAGTTTGTGAGCATGCTGGGGGCCCGGGTGGCCAGCCTTGCCCTCGGTGTGGTCACCAGCGTCGTCATCGCCCGGTCGCTTCCCCCCGAGGGGCGTGGGACGTACTACATGGCCGTAGCGGTCGCCACGGCGGCCATGGCTCTTGGACACCTGTCCGTCGAGCAGGCGCAGACGGCGTTGTGGACGGACACGTCGAAACGAGCCGCACTTGCGGCCAACAGTGTTCTCCTGGGGCTCTTCACCGGGGCCGGGGCCGCGGTGGTGGCCTTGGCCGTGGTCGGCGTCCTCCGGAGCGCCGCCAACCTTCCCGACATGTGGATGGTGGTCACGGCCTGTGCGAGCGTGCCCTTGTCCATGTGCGTTCTCTACGCGAACAACATCACCCTCCTGAGCAACCGGGTCCGGTCAGCCGCGGCGGCGATGCTGCTCGGCGCGGTCTTCCAGTGCGCGTCCCTGCTGGTTCTCGGCATGTCGGGACATCTCACTGCCTACTCGGTCGTGGCCATTTGGACCATCACCTCCGGCGTGTCGCTGATCGTTCTGATCAGCGGTGGAAACGCTCTCGTCGTCCGTCGTGCGGACCTCGCGGCGGCGCGGGCCACCTGTGTCATGGGGGTGACGTTCCATGCCGGTTCGGCTGCCGCGTTCCTGTTGCAGCGATCGGATGTCTTCCTGCTCAACGCCTTGGCCGGCCCTCGTGAGGTCGGCATCTACTCGCTGGCCGTGACACTGGCGGAAATGAGCCGCTTGCTGATCGACGTCGTCTGGCAGGTCACCTTGTCCCGGCAACTCGACCGGAGCCACAGCGATTCGGTAGAGGGCACAGCCCGCATCATCCGGCTCATGACCCTGTTGGCGGCGGGCTCCGCACTGATCGCGGTCCTTCTGGCATCGGTCCTCGTGGTCCCGGTATACGGCCGCGCATACGATCAAGTCGATCAACTGGTCGCACTCCTGGTGCCAGGCATTCTGCTCCTGGGAGCGAGCCGGCCTGCGGCAACGTTCCTCTTGCGCTGCCGTTCGACGCGCTTCGTCGTGTATCCGTCCGTCATGGCGCTGACCGTGAACATCGGCCTCAATCTGGTGCTGATCCCTGTGTGGGGAGCGGCAGGATGTGCTGTCGCGTCCACCGTCGCCTACGCGGCTGTGGCCGCGTGCCAGGTGAGGTTCTTCGTCCGGGTGACCGGAACCTCGTGGCGGCTGCTGCTTCCCGGGATTTCGGACGTCGCGGAGATCACGGCACGGCTGAGGTCGCCTCGTCATCGTTCTGCTCGGCTTCCTCGGACCAGCTAGGGTTTGCGAGGCCCAGTGCGGCGGAACTGAAGGTCGTGATAGGCCCCCGCGCCATGCACCAGTTCACCGAGGACGCCGCCATGTGCCATGCGCAGTACGCGCATCTCGGTGCGGCCGTCGCAGCGGTTCTCCAGCTGCATGCAGTGTCGCCGAGTGCTCTCCGAAAGATCCACCAGATCCCACAGCTGCCCGATCTCCGTGGCGATCGGGCGCCCTGTCGTCATGCCGCGGGGACGAGCCCTTGTTCATCGCCTCTACTTCTCGAGTACGAGAGTGACTGACGACGCGTAGCGGAGGGTGCAGAAAGCCAGCCAGTCGACGACGGCCCGCCGGGAACGGCGGTAGATTTCCAAGCTCCGGTGGCCGAGCGCAGCGGCGAGCTTCTGCTGGTACAGCTCCTGCGTGTACCGGTACGAGAGCTTGAGTTCTGCGCGCTTCGCTTCGTCCACGAACTCCTGAAAATATCTGTACGTGGTGCCCAGGTGCAGATAGGTGGAGATACGTTCGGCGGTTTCTGCCATGTCCCCGGTCCTGTTGTTCCCCACCCCCAACCGCCGCCACATGCGCGCCATGGCCGCGCGCTGCTCGTATCCGCGGACGCGGTGGATCAACGGCATGAGCACATGGCCGTCACACAACGCATTGCGCAGGGGGAACACGTGCATTGAGCACCCACCGGGGGCGAGCACACGGCTGAGTTGTGCCATGAAAGGGGGGAGCCTGACAACGTGCTCCAGGACCTGGTTGGACACCACGATGTCGAAAAAGCCGTCCGGGTACGGCCATTCCTCGTGCTGGGAGACGGATCGGATGCGCTCGTGCCACGGCACGCCCGGCAGCGAACGCGTCAGCTGCTCCACCGTCGAATGGGGAAACCGCGGTCGCTCGGACAAGGTGTCCACGACATCGAATCCGTGTACCTCCACCGGGATCTCGGGGCTGAGGCCGGTGAGTCCGGACTGCAGAAACGTGATGAGGCCACCTTCGCCGCATCCCACGTCCAACAGTCGCACAGGATCCCGGTTGGCCCTGCAGGACAGTTCGGTCTTCACAGCGGCCAGCAGGTGCTGATGCGTGAGGCTTGTCGGTTTCAGAGAGGTGTTCGTGCTCATGATCTCGCGATCCTCACGAAGAGTCGAGGTGGCGTGTTCCTGCGGGTACGTCACGTGCGCTCGAACACGAACTCGTTGCAACCGATGCCGCCCCGGCAGGTCTTCAAGTGGCGGAGCTCGAAAGCGCGGTCACGGCAGAAGCGGAACACCTCTTCCGGCGCGGCCACTTCGAAGGGATAGCCGCCCACCCAGTCGATGAGGTCGTGTCTGCGTGACATGCCGCGGGCGCGGGGCACGCTCGCGCGCATGCCCTTGGGGCCTTGCTGGGCGACTTTCACCATCATTCCCAGGGGATAGTGCCTTCTGAGATACAGCGTGCTGCCCGCCACGAGCAGCCGACGCATGGCAGGACCCGACTCGTTGTAGGTGCGTTTCACCGCCTTCCACATCCGGCTTTCGAGGCCTTGATCGTTGTAGATCGACACATACAGCGTGCCGCTCGGGGCGACCAGGCCGCAGGCCGCTTCCATGGCCTTCCACAGAGCCCCGGTGTGATGGAGGACTCCCCACGAGTAGACGATGTCGAACTGGCCGAGTTGACCGACGAACTCCGGGTCCAGGATGGAAGCGCAGGTAATGGTCCATTCGCTTCCGGGGGCGAATTCATCGCGCACCTTCTGTGCGGTCGAGACCGAGTCGGGATCGTAGTCGAACGACCGGACCCGAGCTCCGAGACGTAGTGCGGCGAGGGAGAAGAGCCCGCTGCCGCAGCCGACGTCGAGGAACGTCCGACCAGTCAAGTCCGTCGTTTTCAGGGCCTGTTCAAGGGACTTCTGGGCACCGCGGATGCGCTCCTCGTCGATGAGCTGCCCGAATTCTTGCCAGTTTCGACCGAAGGCGAAACGCTGCCCGAGACGAACCTCGGTCTTGCAACCAGACACCGGCATTTCTCCCAACTGTGGTAATGAATGATCCTGTTAGTCTCAGAAACGACGTGCGAGATTGTTGAGTTGACACGGTCTCAGGGTCATGAATCCGGCCGCGATCAACACGCAGACCGCCAGCACCTTGCTCCACATCGTGGGCGTCAGATTCGGGCTCTGCACGACAGCCAGCCCGGCAACGACGGCAAGCCACATGTGGATCCGCTTCATTGCGGCGGCCGGTGAGAGTGGCAAGTACAGCGCGATCAGGGTGATCAGCATGCATTCCAGGAGCGAGCGCTGCCGGAAGAAGGTGGCACCGAAGGTAACGATGTATGTCGAGGTGTAGGCGATCGAGGCAAGGATCAGCGGCCGACCCAATTTCGTGGTATCCGCCCACCCCTTTCGCAGCGCGGCCGGGGCAAGCGCGAGGCTGGCGATCCAGATGGTGGTTCCCAGGTACAGCCATCGCATTGGGCCGGCGGTATTGGGGCCGAAGGACCAGGGGAACGGGCCGAACAGGCACACGAAGATCTGCTCGGGATTTCTCAGCAGGTTCCTCGAGCCGTATCCGGCGGAGAAGTCCAGCGCCACACCCTCCTTGACCTCAAGGCTGCCCACCAGGCTGAACAGCGTGGTCGCCCGAGGCAGGAGGAAGAACGCGGCGGCCGCGCCGATGATGAGCCAACCTGTGAGATGGCTACGGCTCAGCCGTGCACGGCTGAGCAGGGCAACAACGAGAAACAGCGCTGCCGCCGGCCGGGTGTACAGGCAGGCCTGAATGCTCAGCAAGGAGCCCGCGCATGCCAGCCAGAATCGCGCCTTCGCCTGGAGCAGCAACGTCCAGAGAACAAGAGTGGTCAGCAAGCCGTCCTTGAGGCCCCACGCGTCCCACAGCAGCAGATTGGGGCTCACGCTCACGATCAAGCCGGCAAAAGCGGCGCGCCTGTTGCCACACCCCGCCGTTACTCCCAATCTATGGGCCGCCGGCGCCCCGGTCGCGGCCATGAGGGCCAGGACCACCTTGGCCGCCAGCCAGTCTCCGCCAGTCATGATCTTTCCCAGGGCCATGACTGTCTGGTAGCCCCACATCTCGGACCCCGAAAGCCGGCTCAACAGGCTCATGCTGAACGATTCCCCGTGAGCCCAGGCAGCGGCGATCTGCGTACTGGCTTCGTCGTATCCGCGGGCGTCCGGGAATTGTGCCGCCCCACGGGTCTGTACGTGAACGACGAGGACGGTCGCGACGTGGAA
Source organism: Streptomyces sp. NPDC001530 (assembly GCF_042894545.1). NCBI lineage: Bacteria > Bacillati > Actinomycetota > Actinomycetes > Kitasatosporales > Streptomycetaceae > Streptomyces > Streptomyces sp. NPDC001530. The sequence continues at coordinate 82,782 of NZ_JBIAVS010000007.1, read as the reverse complement.
AACTGCCGCCACCGCCGCGATGCCCAGAGATACCCCGACGGAGCTTTGACGTTCAGGCGTCTCGGAGGGAGCGCGCGACGCGGCAGTGGTGGACCTGGTCAAGGTCGCTGAGCGCATACTGGGCCTTCTCCACATGATGCTCGTTCCGACCTGATGGCGGCGGAAGGCAAGGAAGGCAAGATCCTGCACGGTCAATTCATTGCGCTAACACGTGAATTCCTCGAGCAAGCTCCCGCTGCTGAGTCTGGTCAGGCTTTGGGCGACCATATCTGCCGCTGAGCCCTGACCGGGGCGCAGACACTTCTGAACCGGAGAGGGTCACTCAAGAGGCGTAAACGTCGACAACCACCCGCGTGGGGGGACCCGTGTCGTTGGCCGGCCCGCCTGTTCACATCCGATGAGGGGGCGAGGTGGATACTGGCGGCATGCCCCCTATTCATGGGTCTTCTTCCCTGCCATTCGACGTGCCTACGCAGGGGTTTCGCGTACTAGTGGTGTGTACCGGCAACCTCTACCGCTCCCCGCTTGCCGAATACCTGCTCAGGCAGCGGCTGTTCGAGGCTCGGCACGTGATCCATCTGAGCAGTGCGGGCACCGGGGCCATCCCGGGCACGCCCTTGGCGGCCGCGGTGGCGTCCTTCCTCCGCGAGCGTGGCGCCGATCCCTCCGGGACGGTCTCCCGCCGGCTGACCGCCGAGATGGTGGAGCGCTCGGATCTGGTGCTCGGGGCCGCGACGGAGCACCGCGAGGCCGCCGTGCGGCTGGCCCCCGTACGGACGTTGACCCGCGCGTTCACTTTCCGTGAGTTCGCCCGGCTGGTGGAGGCGGAGGACGCCGCCGGCCTGGTGGATCCGGCCGCACGGTTCGCGGCTCTGGTCCAGGGCGCGGCCGCCAGGCGTGGTGCCGTGCGGGCGCACGCGGGCGGTGACGACGTCGACGACCCATTCGGTGCGCATCCGCAGCAGGTGCAGGAGTGCCTCGTGCGGATCGAAGAGGTGGTGGAGCGGATCGCCGCCGCGGTGCGGGTCGGGTGAAGCGCGGTCAGCCGCGGCAGGCGGGGGAGGGGTCCACGCGGGCGCGCAGCGGCGTGACGAGCGGCTGGCGCCACAGCACAGGACTCCGGTCGCTGATCGGCTCGAGAAGGTGGAGCGTCAGCGTACGGCTGTGCCGCGCCGGCAGTTCCACATCCAGCGTGTAGACGGCGTGGCCGCGTTCGACGCCGCTGCTCACCGTGGCGGGGCGGCCGTCCAGGGTTGCATTGGTCAACTCTGCGCCCGCGCTGGCGTAGTAGGAGACGATCAGCCGGTTGTCACCCGGCCGGGTGGGGTAGGGCGGCTTGTCGACCCGCTGGGTGACGTAGGGCGGGAGGCCCGATGCGGGAGCCTGGTTGGCCAGTGTGATCCGCGCGGTGACCGGTCGGCCGTCGGGGGTGCAGCGGCCGGGAATCCAGTGCAATTCCCGGTCGAGGTAGAAGTCGAGCTTTCCGCCCGCTGCGTTGTTCACCACCAGTCCGGCGAACGGGCCGGGTTCCGCCGGCAGGGCACCGGCCCACGGCCGGGTCTGCAGGAGGCGTTGCTCCCGAGGCTGCGCGCTCCACACCTGCAGGCGCCCTTCGTCCGCGACGTCGTAGGCCGGCCTGAGCAGCCCCGACAACCGCTGGGGGGTGTCCACGGCACCGATGAGCGTTGTGGCGGCGGCGCGTGCCACATCGAGGAGGTACGCCTTGCGTTCCCGGCTGTCGGAGAAGCGGGCGTAACCGGTGCGCTCTGTGAGGTCCAGTACGTTGTCGGCGGTGACCGTCGATCCGTCGGGCAGACGGGCCGGGCCCGTGACCCGGAGAAACCGCGCCAGCGCGCTGGGATCGAGGGCGATCGCACCGTCCACCCGCTGTCCGCTGTGATCGTGCCAGGCCGCCGCCCAGATGCGGGCCGCATACGGGAAATGGGGGCTGACGTTGGAGTTGGCCCAGGTGCCGGTGGGGTCCATGGCACCGTACCGCGCGCGGTACTCGGCTCCCAGGTCGACCGAGGCGTGCGCATCGGCCAGCATGGTGTCGGTGCCGAAAGTCTCGAACCGCAGCCTTCCCTGATCGGCTGTCAGCACGGCAAAGGCCCCGGGCATTCCTCCGGTACCCCGGGATTCGGCGGTGTTCTGGATCACGAGGAGATACCGTCGCGGGCCGTGCGCTCCGAGCATGGGCGGAACCACGCGGGCCGCCACTGCGGCGTCGGACGCGAGGGGTGCCATCCGGTCGAGCCGGGAGACCAGCTGGGTCCGCGCGTGATCGACGGCCGGCAGCCAGGGTGTAGTGGGCAGGCCGTCGGCCATGGCACGGGTGTCGGCGGCGGCCTGTGCCGCCCGCTCGAGAGAAGCCGCCCTGCTCTCGAGCGTGGACAGCAGGACGGGAAGCCCACCGGGCCCTGTTTTGTCGGCCGACTGCGATGCCATGCGCACCATCGGCGGCAGCACATCACGGGTCAGCCGGTCGGCGGCATGCGTCGCACCGCGGACCGTGTTGGCCGGGCGGCCCAGGAACGGCACCTGCGAGGCCACATACCAGGCGGGTCCGGTGGTGAGCCGATGTGCCCGGGCGGCATGGGCTGACGCGGACCTCATCACCGCCACCGAGTCCCCCGCAGTGGCCTTCCCCGGGGGACTCGTGACGGATTGCCGGAGTGTTCCCAACTGCTTCTGGGCAGCGAGCAATTCGGTGCGGGCGAGCAGCCCCGTGACGAGGACCCAGCCTCCTCCTGCCAGACACAGTGCGGCAGCGGCCGACAGAACGTACCCGACACGACGCCGCGAGAGCAGGCGCCGGGAGGGATCAGTCGCTGTCGGCCGCTGAAGGAGCCCGAGGGGTCGCAACCGCACGATGGGCCGGTGGTCAGTGGCGCTTCAGCCGACGGACGGCCATGAGCGCCCCGCCCGCGAGGACCAGCGCGGCGGCCACTCCGCCCAGCACGATGGACGACCTGTCCTCACCGGTGTTGGCGAGGTGCTGGTCGCCGTGCTGGTTTTGGTGGTCCCCAGCTCCGGGGTCCCCAGGTCTGTCGTCGTCGTGTCCGGGGTTGTCGTGGTGTCCGGGGGGCGTCGGGGTGTGGGTGTGTCCGGGGGGCGTCGGGGTGTGGGTGTGTCCGGGGGGCGTCGGAGTATGGGTGTGTCCGGGGGGCGTCGGAGTGTGGGTCTGTCCGGGCGGCGTCGGAGGGGGGGTCTCTTCGGGTGGCGTCGGACCGGGGGTTTCGGACGACTCCGGGTCGACGACGATCATGCGTGTGAGAGTGATCATCGGCTCTTCCGTGGTCTCGAGCTGCAACATGTGCTGGCCCGGATCGATGCTCGCGGGGATGGTGACGGTCCCCATCACGGTGCCGTTTTCGTCGGCCGTGAAGTAGCCCAACACGACCTGGTAGGAGAAGAGCGACACCTCCACCTCTTGCCCCGGCTCGAAACCCGTTGCTGAGATGCCGAGGGTGCCTCCTGCGTCCGGGGTGGGGTCGTCCACGCCGATGTTGGGAGGCGCCGGCGGTGGATACGGCTGGGCCAGGGCGGACTGTGCCCCGACGAGTGGTGCAGCGGCCAGGACAGCGGAGGCTGCCGTGGCCGCGAGGGCGGCACGCCATTTCGATGACGCCGTCATCGCATTCACGCTCCTCAAGTGGGTTCAGGCCGACGGCAATGGTGCGACCAGTGAGAACGGTATGTGCATAGATAGCGCCTCATGGGTATCCTTAATCTTTGTGTCCTGATAAAGAGCCATATGGCGCACGTGCTTCACCGGGCCGACGCCCCGGTGACTGACTCGAATCGCAGGAGAGTTGACGCTGCGTAATTTGATGGCTTTTGAGCTGTATGCTCCGGTTGCTCATCTCATGAACCACCGCACCTCGGACCAGCCCGCTCAACCAGCTCAATTGGGACGCATATGGATCTGCCCGACTACCTTCGGGTCCTCGCCCGCCGCTGGCGCGCCATCGTGGTACTGGGGCTGCTGGGGACGGCGATCGGAGCGCTCGCCGCCCTTGTCGCCACTCCGCAGTACCGGGCTACTTCAACACTCTTCGTGTCGCTTCAGGACTGGGACGACACGGTCAAACTCAACCAGGGCAACAGCTTTGCCCAGGCACGCGTCCGCTCCTATGCGGAAGTGGTGGTGAGCCCGAAGGTGACCGAGCCGGTCGCGCGGGCCCTGCGTCTGAAGATGACGCCCTCTCAACTCGCCCAGAAAATCACCACCGAGGTGCCGCTCGACACCGTTCTGCTCAAAATCACCGTCACGGACACCACGCCGTCCGAGGCAGCTCGCCTCAGCAACGCGATCGCCGGCCGTTTCGCCGAGGTCATTTCCGATATCGAACGGCCCACGCATTCTCGGACCTCGCCGGTGCGGTTGAGCGTCACCGAGCCTGCGGTCAAGCCCACCGCGCCCTCCTCGCCGAACCTTGCGGTCGATGTCGGGCTGGGACTCGCGGGCGGGCTGGTACTCGCATTCGGCTTCGCCTTCGCACGGGAGTCACTGGACTCCTCGCTGCGCTCCCGCGACGATCTGACGCGGTGTCTGGTCCAGGCCGGTGGGCCGGCTGTGCTGGGAAGCGTCACCTACGACGCGCGCACGTCCGACTGCCCGCTGGCCACCCGCGACGACGCCTTCGGCCGGCGTGCGGAGGACTTCCGGCGGCTGCGCACCGGCCTGCAGTTCGTGGACATCGACAGCCCGCCCAAGAGCATCGCGGTCACCAGCGCCCTGCCCGGAGAAGGCAAGACCAGCATCTCGGTCAACCTGGCCGCCACGCTCTCCGAGGCCGGTTCCTCCGTGTGCCTGGTGGACGCCGACCTGCGCCGCCCCAACGTGGCGCGCACCCTCGGCCTGGTACAGGACGCGGGACTCACCACAGTGATGATCGGCCAGGCGACGCTCGACGAGGTGATGCAGTCGGCGGGCTCCTTCTCGGTGCTCACCAGCGGAGCCCTTCCTCCCAACCCCGCGGAGATGCTCGGCTCGGAGCAGTTCCGGGCGGTGGTGCGCTCACTCGCGGACAGGTTCGACCATGTCGTCATCGACACCGCACCGGTGCTTCCGGTGGCGGACACGCCCGCGATGAGTCCGGCGGTGGACGGCTACCTGCTGGTGGCGCGCTTCGCCAAGACCAGCCGCAACCAGGTCACCGACGCCGTTCAGGCGCTGCAGGGGGTCGGTGCCACCATGCTCGGCGGGATCCTCAACATGACCTCGACGAAGGGCGACCGTGATCGCTACTCGTACGAATACTCGTACCGCCCCGCGGACGCTTCGCCACGCCGGATCCGGTTCTGGGGCCGCCGGAAGTCCGTGCCCATCAGCGGCCTGCCGACACCGTCCAAGCCCGCGATGCCCCCTCTCCGCACGCCCGCGGCCACAGGGGTCGGCGCATCCGGTGGCGGTCCCGGTTCGACGGCAGCACAGGGCGAACCCACTCGTTGAACGGCCTCGCGGCCTGTGCGCGACGGTTCTTTCCGGCAGACCATCACGTTAAGGGTGAAGCCATGCGGCTCAAGCTCGTGGTTCGTGTTGCGGCCGTTTTGCTGGTCGGCGGTGTCCTGGCCCACCCCTGGCGGGCGGGGAGCGGAGCCGTGGACCGTGTCTCGTACGTCCGCGGAGCGGCCGAGGGAGGCCCCGAGCAGTTGCGGGCGGAGGTCCTCGAAACCCTCCCTCACGACCCAAGGGCCTTCACGGAGGGCCTGGAGATGGCCGGCGGCAGGCTCTACGAGGGCACGGGCCTGGCCGGGCATTCGTCCCTTCGCGCCGGGCCGCCCGGCAAGACTCCTGCCGTCCGTGTCGAATTGCCGGCTCCGCTGTTCGGCGAGGGCGTCACCGTCCTGGGGCGGACGCTGTGGCAGCTCACGTGGCGGAACGGCATCGCGGTCGAGCGTGACGCACGGACGCTGGTCGAACTGAGGCGGGTCCGCTACGAAGACGACGGCTGGGGCATGTGCTACCAGCGGGACCGCGGCCGTGTGGTGACGAGCAACGGTTCCTCCCGGCTCGTCTTTCGGGATCCGAGGACGCTGGCGAGAACGGGTGAGGTGACCGTCACCTCGCGGGGGCGTCCCGTGGCACGCCTGAACGAGCTGGAGTGCGTCGGCGGGAGTGTGTACGCGAATGTATGGCCGTCCCACCGGATCGTGCGCATTGACGCCGACACCGGCGCGGTGACCGGTGAGATCTCGGTCGCGCCCCTGCTGAACGCGGAGGAGCAGAGGCATGCAGACGTTCTGAACGGTATCGCCGCCGTGCCCGGTACGGACGAGTTCCTTCTCACCGGCAAGTGGTGGCCCAAGATGTACCGCGTCGTGTTCGTCGCCGGATGAGGGCAGCCCCGCGCGGGGACGTCCCGTGCACGTCGGCCGCTGCCGGTCACGTGCAGGGACCTGGCCGCCTGGTTGATGGCCTGTTCCCCTGCTCATCACCGATCGCATTGCCGGCGGCATCGCTCGGGGCTACTCGCCGTCGGTCGTAAAGCTCGGGCTGCCGCACACGGTCACGTCGTGCGGCTCGGCGGCCGCGTAGTCGATCACGGTGTTGCGCATTCCGGAGGCGATCAGCAGCTTCGGCCGGGGCAGCCGGGCCAGGAGCGACGCCGGGAAGGGAACCCGCTCGTGCAGGGTGACGACGATGTCGAAGTCCGCGAGCGCGGCGGCCAGTGCGTCGTTGTCCGTGACGGGGGTCCCCCTGCTCGACCGGAGTTGAGTGCTTGGGGGCGGGTGCGGAAGCCGATGACCTCTACCTCGTCCGCGAACGGCGACCAGTCCGCGATCTCGGTCGCGACGCCCTGAAAGTCGTCCAGCACGGCACAGCGAAGCTGCATGTCAGGTCCCTCCCCGGCTCAGCCGGCCCCTGCCCGAGCCCCGACAGGGCACCCCGGCCGCACGGGAGGAGGCGGCTCCTGGGGAAGCCGCGACGGCCGCTCGCTCCCCGTGGCAGTATCTGGGCTCCATGAGTGCGTCCCTGGCGGTACGGAGCTTGCGCGCGGCGGTGTTCGCCGTGCTGTGTGTGCTGCTGGCCGCCGGGGGACACGCGCTGGCGACGGGGGAGGCACCGCCGCTCTCGGCGGACGGCGCCGGGTTCCTGGTCGTCTTCGCGGTCGGCTGTCTGCTGGGCGGCCGGGAGCGGTCCCTACTGGGGATCGGCGGCGGAATGCTGGCCGCGCAGGCCGGACTCCACCTAGGGTTCGAGGCTGCCCGGCCGCGCATGGCGATGACCATGCACGGGGCGCACATGATGCACCCGCACGCACACGCCATGACGCCCCACGCCACGGCCGCGCATGTGGCCGCCGCGCTGCTCGCCACCTGGTGGCTGCGGCGTGGCGAGGCCGCGCTGTGGTCCCTGCTGCGCTGGGCCGTGGCGCTCGTGCCGGGGCTCGCGGCGTGGTGGCGGGTGCGGACGGGACCGTCGCACGCACGGGCGCGCTGGGACGTCGTATGCCGGAACGCCGGTGAGCCGCGGCCGCTGCGGCAGGTGCTGCTGCGGCACGCCGTCTCCCGTCGGGGACCGCCGGCAGGGCTCGCGTACACGCCCTGACCGCATCAACACCAGTACGGAGTTCCCCTGATGTCCCCGATACGCACCACCCTGCGCCGAGCCGGCCTTGTAACCGCCCTCACCACGGCCGGAGTCCTGGCCGCCGCGGGCGCGGCGTTCGCGCATGTGACGGTCCACCCCGAGAGCTACGCCAAGGGCGCCACGGACGGCGTCCTGACCTTCCGTGTCCCCAATGAGGAGGACACCGCCAGCACCACGAAGGTGCAGGTCTTCCTGCCCACCGACCACCCGGTCCTGGGTGTCCTGGTCACTCCGCAGGACGGCTGGACCGCGAAGGTGACGACCACCAAGCTCAAGACGCCCGTCAAGACGGACGACGGCACGATCACCGACGCCGTCTCCGAGATCACCTGGACCGGCGGCCGGATCCGCCACGGCGAGTACCAGGACTTCAATGTCGCGTTCGGTCAACTGCCGGACGACACCGATCAGCTGAGCTTCAAGACGCTGCAGACCTACTCGGACGGCAATGTCGTCCGCTGGATCGAGGAGACGCCGAAGGGCGGCGAGGAGCCGGAGAACCCGGCGCCGGTGCTCACGCTGACCGCCAAGGCCGCGGGGGAGGACTCTTCCGACGACTCTTCCGGGAAGTCCTCCCCCGCGGCCTCGTCGTCGGGCTCGGGGTCGGCTGCCAAGAACTCGGCCGCGAGCGACAAGAGCAGTGACTCAACCGCTCGTGGTCTGGGCATCGCGGGCCTGGTCGTGGGCGTCCTCGGCCTGGTCGCGGCCGGATTCGCCCTCGCGCGCGGCCGCGGCGCCCGCTCCTAGCCGCTGTTCGGCTGCCGCCCCGCCGGTCTCCACTTCCGTCGGCGAGGCGGCAGCCCACCGCTGCTCGACCTTGGCCAGCCGCCAGTACGCGATGGCCGCGGCCCAGACGACCACGAACAGGCCGACGATGATGTACCCGACGTTGTCCAGATCGAGCCCCGCGATCCAGCCGGTCACGTCGTCGCGCAAATCGAGCTTCTCGTGCAGGACGTCCACCAGCTCGATCGTGCCGATGAAGAAGGCCACCGCGATGGACAGACCGGTGATGGTGAGGTTGTAGAAGACCTTGCGCACGGGGTTGGAGAAAGCCCACTGGTAGGCGAAGTTCATGAACGTGCCGTCCAGCGTGTCGAACAGGCTCATCCCCGCCGCGAACAGCAGCGGCAGGCACAGGATCGCGTACCAGGGCAGCCCGGCCGCCGCGCCGCTGCCCGCCATCACCATCAGCGTGACCTCGGTGGCGGTGTCGAAGCCGAGCCCGAAGAGGAAGCCCAGCGGGAACATCTGCCCGGGTCGCGTGATGGACTTCGTGAAGCGGCCGAGGATGCGGTTCATGAACCCCCGGGAATCCAGGTGCTGTTCGAGCTCCGCCTCGTCGTACGTACCCGCGCGCATCGCCCGGAAGACCCGCAGGATGCCGATCAGCGCGACGAGGTTGAGGGCGGCGATGAGGTAGAGGAAGGACCCGGAGACCGTCGTGCCCATGACTCCGAGTACCTGGTGCGTACGGGAGTCCTCGTTCATGATCCGCCCGGCCAGCTGGGTGCCGCCGGCGATGAGCGCGGCGAGCACGACCACCACGCTGGAGTGGCCGAGCGCGAACCAGAAGCCCACCGACACCGGCCGCTTGCCGTCGGCCATCAGTTTGCGCGTGGTGTTGTCGATCGCGGCGATGTGGTCCGCGTCGAAGGCGTGCCGCATGCCCAGGGTGTAGGCGGTCACGCCCAGGCCGATGCCGAAGGCCTTGGATCCGACCTCGTAGTGCTCCGGCACGACGAGCAGGAACAGGATGCCGAACGCGATGACATGCAGCGCGGCGATCACGGCCAGGAGTACGGCGGTTCGGACGGTGTCCTCGCGCCGCCAGCGGAACCCGGTGGCGGGTGGGGACGACTGCGTGGGCAGGCTCATGCGGTCACGCTCCAGCACCTCGTGGATCAGTTCGTGAGATGCCGTGGCCGGTCTCCTGGCATGGGGGTCCCCCCTGCTCGAGCGAAGCCGAGAGCTTGGGGGAAGGGTCGACGTGCCCGCCCCTGCCTTCCCGGCCTAGCGGCCAGTGGCGCCACCCGACGGCGGCACGGGACGGGAACTCCCCGATCACAGTGGCGAGGGCCGCTCCGGTCTGGGCCCCTGAGGGGCCGTCACCGGTCTTCCCGAGCACCACGGCCCGCTCACCGTATGGGTGGCGGGGGTCCCCTGCAAAGCTGCACAGCTGCGCAGGTATGGAAGATCACATACGCCGCCGGTGCGACGGTGCTCCGGAGTGTCCGGCGGCCGCCTGCGAAGATGACCCCCATGCACCTCGTCCCCGCCGAGCGCCCCGACCGCCGGACCATCGACGGCCACCGGGTCTGCGACGCCGTTGCCGCCATCGGTGAGCCCGGGCACGTACGCACCTGGGCCGACCGCTTCTCCCTCCTCGCCGACCCGCGTCGCCTCGCCCTTCTCCTGGCCCTGCACCGGGCCGGTCCCCTCGCCGTCTCCGACCTCGCCATCGCGACCGGCATGAACGACCCCGCCGTGTCCCAGGCTCTGCGGCTGCTCCGCACCGCCGGGGTGGTCGAGGGCGACAAGGACGGGCGGGTCGTGCGCTACCGGGTGACCGACGGCCCGACCGCCGAACTTCTCGAACACTGCGTGTCCGACGCGGGCTGAGCCGTCCCTGGCTGACGGGTCGGATGGGACCCGGAAGGCGTGAAGGGCACGGAAAGGGTGCGGCCCCGGACGCCTGGGGGCGGGCCGGGGCCGCGGGCTCACGGAGTCACCGTGCTGCGGTCACTCACTGTTGAGTTGCCAAGGTGCCGTGTTGTTCAGTCCTGCGCCGACGCCTTCTTCTTGCGGACGAAGAGCACCGCCGCGCCGCCGATCACCACGAGGGCGATGGCGATGCCCGCGATGATCGGGGTCGCGCTGGAGCCGCCGGTCTCGGCGAGGTCGGTGCCTCCGGTGGAGGTGCCGCCCACCGTCGCCGGGCTCGGCTCACTGACCGTCTGGGTGGTGATGTCCTTCGCGCCGCCCTGGGTCTTGCAGTCGAGCACGCCCTTGAAGCGCTTCGTGAAGCCGTTCGGACCGTTGATCGTGAAGTCGTACGCCTGGTCCTCTTGCAGCGGGATGGTCACCGTCTGGGACTTGCCCGCCTCGATGGTGTGCTGGATCCCCATCAGCTCGAAGGTGAACGCCTCGTCGCCCTCGTTGGCCGCCGTGATGTCCACGCCGCCCTCGGCGCAGTTCTTCTCCGCGGACAGGGCCGGTATCGCGCCCTCCTCCGCCCAGTTCGCGGTCGCCGTCGCGGACACCGTCGACTCGCTGGAACCCGCGAGGATCTGCGTCTGGCTGCGGGTCTCCGAGGTGAAGGCGCGGCCGACCGGCACGGTGGTGGACGCCTGCACGGTCAGCGAGGCCGAACCGTCCGCCGTGTCCTTCGGCACGTCGAAGTAGAGCCGGCCGCCATCGACCGCGGAGGTGATCGCCTTGCCGTTCTTGTCGACGATCTTCACCCCGCCGGCGGTGGCGTCCGAGGGCGGCGTCACTGTCACGCTGTCCGCGTTCGTGTGCACCGTGACCGGGCCGAGCTTCTCGCCGGCGTGACCGGAGACCGCGGCCGGGTCGAGGGTCAGCGAGGCCTTGGGCTCCGCCAGGTTCCGCGCGCTCTTCTGCAGATAGTCCGCGAGCTTCTCCGCCTGCGGGTCCACCGCGTCCACGTCGGCGCCGTCCGAGTACCGCCAGATGGCCACCTGAGTGCCGGCTGCCGCGTCCTGCTCGGTGAGGCTGCCGACGCCGGCTTTCTTGGCGAGCGCCGCGAGGTCGTTCACCTGCGGGTAGGAGTTCTGCAGGATCCAGCGGATCTTGCCCGCGTCCTTGTTGCCGCTGAGCGACGTGCCGCTCCAGGGGGTCTCCTGGTACTTGGCGTCCCGCTGCGTCGGGTTGTGGATGTCGATGCAGTAGGTCTGCAGCGTGCCGCCGTTGTCGACGGACATCTCGAACAACCCCGCGGACACCCACGAGTCCTCGCCGTTGTCATGGATGACCGCGGACCCGTACGTCTTCAGGTCACCTATGGTGGCGGTCGCACCACCCAGGCTCTGCGGGGTCTCGTCGGCGACGGCCGTACCGGCGGCGGCGATCGCCCCCGCGGCGACGAGCCCTGACACCAACGTCGCGGCGGCGAGGCGGGTGGCCCCTCGCCTGCGCGCGGACAACGCAGAGAACGAAGAAAACACAGAATTCCCCTTCGCGCAGGACCCGTTGACATGGGGGGACGGTCCCGCCAGCAGAATCAGAAGCCCCGAGAGCTATGCCCGGCATCCTAAAGATCCGGCGCACCACGTTCCCCAGTCATCCCATCGGATAACCGATCCGACTCGGAATCGTTATCGCGTACACAGCTGTGAGCTGGGCTTATCGACAAATCCATGGGGACCGTTCGGAACGCATTTGTCGATAAGCCGCAGTTCGGTCAGGTCGCGAGCGATCCTGACATCACGTCACTCCAGCGGGCTCGGGCTGCTGTTGGGACGCCGCTTCGGGTTGAGTCTGTGGCTCCGTTTCCCAACTGGGCTCCGGCTGCGGTGTCGGAGCCGGTCCCGTGTCCCCCTTGGACGCCCGTCGAAAGGCGGACGTGCCCCGCGAGAGGTCGTGTCCGATCGCCGCCGCCTCGACGTCGGCCGAGGTCCAGCTCTGGCCGTCGCGTGTTTCCGTGCGTACCTTCAGCCGCCCCTGCACGACCACCGGATCGCCCACTGACAGGGACGCCCCCGCGTTCGTCGCGAGAGCCCTCCTGGCCCACACCGTGAAGAAGTTGGTGTGTCCGTCGGTCCACTCGCTCTTCTCGCGATCCCAATAGCGCGACGTCACCGCCAGCCGAAACCTCGTCGACGCTCCCGTCGACAGCTCGCGGTACACCGGCTGCGTCGCGACGTTCCCCACCACGCACACCATCGTCTCGTTCATCGCGAACCCCTCTCCCGTACGAATCCGTCCGACGCGGCGATCGCATGCGCTGCGATCGCCGCGAGTTCAGACTGCCTTCGCCGGGCCGAGCCCGCTGAGCACTGTGGGCTACCGGCTGGTTGTGGAAAACCGCGTCACCCGACAGGGTGCGGCCGTACAGCTTCGGCGGAGCCCGCCGCACAGCTTCGACGGAGTTAGCCGACCGGCGCGGACGCCGCCCGCGTGACCCGCCCGTACTGCTCCCGCACCTCCCGGTAGCGCAGCAGCTCCGCGGCCACGGGATCCAGTACGCGGGCCCTCCCGCACCCGGCGGCGGCCTCGCGCAGCCGACGTTCCGCTTCGAGCCCGTAGCGCCGGGCCGGCCCGCGCGCCGCCATCCTGCTGCTCCACTCGACGGCCGGACCGCCGATGATGCCCGCCACCATCAGCAGCACCGGCACTCCGAGGTTCGGCGACATGACCCCGATGATCTGCCCCACCAGCCAGAGCCCGCCGATGACTTGGAGGATCGTCATGGAGGCCTGTGCCAGCACGGCGACCGGCCACCAGCCGGGCCGCGGCGGACGCCCCACCGGGGTCACGGCGCGTGCCGCCATCTCGTCCAGCGCCTCGGGCAGCCCCTGCGCCCCGCGTACGGCCGCCTCGCGCACGGCCTGCGCCCAGGGCGCGGGGAGCCCGTACACCGCCCGGTCCACGACCGTCCGTACGGCCTGCTCGACGCGCTGGCGTGCCGTGGCCTCCTCGTCCGCGGGGGCCCGTACGAGCAGCCGGCCGGTCGGGGGTTCGCGCCGGAGCTGGAACCAGCGCCACAGCCGTAGCCAGGGTGTCCCGCAGGCGCGGTTGGCGTTGCGGCGCCAGGCGCGCTCGGCCGCCTCGCCGGCCGCGACGGCACCCACCGCGTCCGCGAGCCGGGCCGCGAACTCGTCGCGCGCCTCCTCGCTGAGCCCGACCCGCCGCCCGGTCGCGTAGACGGGCCGCAGCCGCGCGGCGGCCACGTCCACGTCGGCGGAGATCCGGCGCGCGGCGGCGCCGCGCTCGGCCACGAACTGCCCCAGCGACTCGCGCAGTTCGCCGACGCCGTCCCCGGTGAGTGCGGACAGCGCGAGCACGGTCGCGCCCGGTTCGCCGTACTCGCCGAGCGCGATCCCGTCCTCGTCGAGCAGCCGCCGCAGATCGTCGAGGACCTGGTCGGCGGCCTCTCCGGGCAACCGGTCCACCTGGTTGAGGACGACGAACATGACCTCCGCGTGCCCGGCCATGGGCCGCAGATAGCGCTCGTGGAGGACGGCGTCCGCGTACTTCTCCGGGTCCACGACCCAGATGACCGCGTCGACGAGCCCCAGGATGCGGTCCACGTGTTCGCGGTGCTGGACGGCGGCGGAGTCGTGGTCGGGCAGGTCGACCAGGACCAGACCGCGTAGTTGCTCCTCTGCCTCCGGGCTCTGCAGCGGACGTCTGCGCAGCCGCCCGGGGATCCCGAGCCGGTCGATGAGCGTCGCCGCGCCGTCGCTCCAACTGCACACGATGGGTGCCGCGGTGGTCGGCCTGCGCACGCCGGACTCCGAGATGGCCACGCCGGCGAGCGCGTTGAACAGCTGCGACTTGCCGCTCCCCGTGGCCCCGGCGATGGCGACGACGGTGTGCTCCCCGGAGAGCTTGCGGCGCGCCGCCGCCTCGTCGAGTACCCGGCTCGCCCCGGCGAGCGTCCTGCTGTCGAGCCGGGTGCGCGACAGGCCCACCAGCTCGCGGAGCGCGTCCAGGCGTGAGCGCAGCGGTCCGTCGTACGCGAGAGGGGCCGGCGGGGTCTGTACGACCGTCCTGGTCTCCACGACCGGCGTCTCGTGCCCGGTGGCCGTCTCGGAGACGCGCCGGGCGATGAGCCCGTCGTCCCAGACGGGTCCGCCCTCCGCGCGCGCGGACGTGGCACCGTCCTCCGGACGGTCGTCGTGCTCCACGCGCGCGTGCCTGTCGCCACAGGCGGCGCTCTCGGGGACCCCCGCTTCGCAGGGCTCGCTGCCTCCGGTGCTCTCCTGGGTCTGCTCCTCGGAAGCCGCCTCCCTGGGGAGGCCGCTTTCGAGATCGCCCTCTTCAGGAGTGCTCTCTTCGAAAGTGCCCTCTTCGGAGGAGGCCTCCTCGGAGAGGTCGTCTTCGGGGTGGTCGTCTCCGGGACGGTCGGCGTGATCCGTGTGGTCAGTGACGGCAGTCACCGCGGTCACCTCTCCTTCTGCAGTACGGACAGCGCGGCGATGAGTTCGGCCTGGGGTTCTGGATGGACGTCCAGCGCGTCGAGGGGCGCGAGACGGCGTTCGCGCTCGGTGTGCAGGGCCTTGTCGAGGTAGCTCGTGAGCAGTCGGCCGCCCCGGTCGCGCAGCCGCAGCGCGCCGTGCGCCCCGATCCGCTCCGCGAGCCCCTCGCCCGCGGACCGCGCCCTGCGCCCGCCCAGGAGCGCGGTGGCGACCAGCGCGGCGACCACCTGGGGGTCGGGCGCGACACTCTTGTCGAGGTCGCGCACCTCGTCCTCGGCGTACTCCTCCAGGACGCGCCGCCAGCGTCGTACGGTCATCCCGATCCGGTGCTCGGCACTCTCCAGCGTCGGATCACGGTCCGTCAGCCCTGGAGCGCGCGCGGCCGGTTCGCGCCGCCACGCCTCGTCCACGCGCTCGTCGGCCGCCGTGACGGCGCACAGCAGCAGGGCGCTCAGGCTCTCGACGAGCGCGTCGAGCAGTTCGTCGGCACTGCAGTCGAGGGGGTAGGCACGCCAGCGCTTGAGCGCGTCCCCGGAGAGCACGGCGCCGGCCTGCAAACGCCCCCGCACGCGCGCGTGCTCGCTGTCGTACGCCCCGTCCACGGCCGCCGTGAGCCGCAGGGCCGCGGCGTACTGCGCGGCGGCCGCGCTGGCCAGCTCGGGCATCCGCGACTTCAGCGAGTCGAGGACTCCGTAGGCGGTACGCGCCATCGCCGCGTGCCGGGCTCCCGGGTCCTGTGCCTGGTGTACGAGCCACGTACGCAGCGGTGCGACGGCGCTGGCGGGCAGCAGGCCGCCGCCCCAGGCGGACTCGGGCAGCTCGGGCACGGTGAAGCGGGGCACCTCGCCGAGTCCGGCCTTGGTGAGCAGGGCGCCGTACTGCCGCGAGACCTCGGACACCACCTGGTGAGGCACTCGGTCGAGGACGGTGACCAGGGTCGCCTTGTTCTCCTTGGCGGTACGCAGCAGATGCCACGGCACGGCGTCGGCGTACCGGGCGGCCGTGGTGACCATGACCCAGATGTCGGCCGCGCAGATCAGTTCGGCGGCGAGTACGCGGTTGTCGGCGACCAGGGAGTCGATGTCGGGCGCGTCGAGGAGGGTGAGGCCGCGGGGGAGTGTGTCGGCGGTCTCGATGCGCAGCACCCGCTCCCCGCGTTCGGGAAGCGCCGGGAGGTCGTCGCCGGGCTCCTGATGGGGCACCCACACGCGCGTGAGGTCGGGCAGCACCCGCATCCCGCTGAACCAGTGATGGTCCTCCGGATGGCACACCAGCACCGGCGTACGGGTCGTCGGCCGCAGTACGCCCGCCTCGCTGACCCGGCGCCCCACAAGGGAGTTGACGAGGGTCGACTTGCCCGCGCCCGTGGACCCTCCGATGACGGCGAGGAGCGGTGCTTCGGGTTCTCTCAACCGGGGCACCAAATAGTCGTCGAGCTGTGCGAGCAGTTCGTCGCGGTTGGCACGCGCGCGTGGAGCCCCCGCCAGGGGCAGCGGGAAGCGTGCGGCGGCGACACGGTCGCGCAGGGCGGAGAGTGCGTCGAGCAGCTGAGGCCGTACGTCCAAGGTCACCACATGCGAAGAATGCCCAATTTTGGAGGCTTTCTGAAGCATATGAGTATGTCTGCGCGCCGACAGGACACACGGGGCGGAAGGGATGACTGGGGCGCAGGCATAACGAGTGCACAACACCCGATGCGTGAGACGCCAAAAGCGGTGCACGATTCGTACCCGCCTGCGATTATCAGGACCGCTTCACCGAACCTCCACATCGAGCCACGGAGGCGAAGCGCGAGGGGCAGGGATGCGGGAGCTCTATCCTTGTCCCCGGCAAGGTCAGGGATCAGCCCACACCCGGGCACCAGGACACCGGCCACCACACCCGGCCCCCGTAGCTCAGTGGATAGAGCAGGCGCCTTCTAAGCGCTTGGCCGCAGGTTCGAGTCCTGCCGGGGGCGCCTCTCCCCACCCTCCCTTTGGGAGGGTTTTTTGTTGGTCCCTCCGGCGTGTGATGGCTGATTCCCCGGCGTGTCGCGCGCCGGGGTGGGGTGCTCCGAGCCGGCGGACCTGACGGTCGTAGTCGTCGAGCAACTGGCGTAGCTGGTCGAGGGATTCGGCGGGGATGCCCGTGGGAGCGGACTCCGTGGCGAAGCGGGCGGCCGCGGCCATCAGGGCCGCCGGTTCGTAGGCGTGGAACGTGCCTCTGGGGACGGTCGGGCGGATGCGTTCCCGTTCCATGGGCGGGCTGCCGGTTCCGTCGGGTCGGGCTGACCGGGAGCGGACGTAGCCGACGACTTGGGACAGTTCGGCGGCGAACTGGTCGTAGTCCTCCCGCATGCCCTTGATGTACGCGCTCCAGCCCAGGCTCGCCTTCGCGCAGTGCACTGCCTCCTGGATCTCTTCGTTCGTCGAGCCGAAGAGCTTGGCGGTTTTGGTGTGGAGGAGGCTGCAGTGGCGGCATGCGGGGCTCAGCTTCAAGTCGAGCGGGCGCGGTGCGGGCCGCCGCCGGGGCAGCGCCCCTGCGGCGGCCCGCAATCGCTGTCCGACCGGATCGGGTCAGGTCAGTGGGCGAGATGTCCGACCCGACGCCTCGTCGATCTCGTCGTGCGCCTTGGTCAGCAATTTCATCGCCAACTCGTTCAGCGCCCTCGCGCCCGCGACCTCCTCGCCGACCCTTGGCTGATTAGCGTCGGAGGGGTGGCGGCTGGCGTACCCGTGGGCGCGTACCTCGTTCCCATCGGGGAGACGTACGAGGGCGGCAGCGCGGGTGCGGTGGTCGTCCTCCTCGAATTCCAGCTCGACATGCCATCCGACAGCGGTCCGTGCCTGTGCCTGTGCCTGTGTCATCACGATCACCTCCGGGGCGGGCCCAGCCCCTAGTACCAGAGTGTCCTCCTTCGCCCGACTCCGCACGAGGTGGCGGCCCACTTCTTCAGGGGGTGACGGTGTGACTACGGAGGCGAGTGTGGGTCTGCTGCGCGCCGGCGTCCGCGGCCGTCGGCGGCGACGGTCAGTGACGTGTCTGCTACTCAAGTGGGGAGCAGGAACGGGCAGGCAGCGGGCCCCGTCTGGACGGGTTTCCGTCGAGGGATAGCCGTCACGCAGGATGGCGTACTTGCGGATCTTGGGCATGAAACAGCCCCTCACTAGCGGGTTTCCCGTCGATGAGGGGCCGTGTCAGGCGGCTTGGTCCCTGGGCCGTCGTGGGCGTGACCGGTGGCCCGGTACATGGAGCTGATGGCTTTGCGGGTCCGGGTCTCGCTGCTCGGCATCAGGTGCGTGTACACAGGGAGCGTGAATCCCGGGTCGCTGTGACCGAGGTACAGACTCAGCGCCTTGATGTTCTCCCCGGCGTCCAGGAGGACCGAGGCGTAGAAGTGCCACAGGGCGTGCCCTTGCCGCCGCGCAGGCCGGAGGTGATCAGGTGGAAAGTGTCGCGGCGGTAGACCTCGACGCAGGCCGCGCAGCGGGTCGTACGGCGGTTGTTGCAGCGGACCAGGCGGGCCGGGAGGGTGGAGGAGTTGCGTCGGTGGAGGACGTTGCCGATCTCGCTGGTGCGGGTGTTCACGTCGTACACATCGAGCTTCCGCGAGCCTTGGTCGCTCTGCAGCTCAGCGTGTATGCAGCTCGATTGAGGCTGGTCGACCATGTTCGTGCGAGCGCGCCGGTACGTGAATGGGGCTCTGACACAGATGCTGAGGGAGCCAGACTGCAGCTGGCCTGCGAGGCGAGTGAGGCCGCACTTCGCAAGGCAATCGATGACAGCGACCTGGAGCGCGAGTATGGCCGGCGCGCTCTTCGCCGGGCGCTCATGGCGGCAGCCGCGCCACGGATGCCAGGTCGGCCCGGATCTACAACCACGCCAGACCCCCACGTGAGTGTCCAACTGCGTGACAACGCCGACGTACAGCGACGGCCAAGCGCGCACGCCTGCGGACCATCGCAGCAGGCGAGAGGCACAGCGTCCCAAGGTCGAGCGCCTATCCGAGTTGCTTCGGGACGAAGGGGTCGTGGGTGCAATTCCTCCACCCACCACAACCAATCGGCCCCAGGCTCCTAAGTGATCAGCAGCAGGGACAACTGAACTGCGGCACGGGCGAGGCCCGGATGAGTTCGCGGAGGAACTCCGCCAGGACGGCCAAGACGTGGAAGACGAGCCGGCCACGGGGGGTGGCGGTGGCTGCGGTCATGTGCCGCGGCGCTGCTCCTGGACGGCCTTCATGAGGTCCTCGATGGCGGACTGGGTGTCGCGGTCACGCGCGTCATCGATCGCTTCGAGAGCGGCGGCCGCGGCTTCACGAATGTGGTGGGGAAGCCCGTCGGCGGCCGTGAGGTGGTAGGCGGCCTTACGGCGCGCCGTGCGCTCGGCGGGGTCTACTGCGTCGGGGCCGGACAGCGGAAAGACGGAGCTCCTGTACGCGGATATCTCCAGCACCACCATGTCCGCGATTCCGTCGGCGTACCCGAGCGCGGCGGCCTTCCCCTGTCCTTCCTGAATGGTTGCGATCATTCGACGGCGGGACAGGACCGTGCCCAGGGCGGCGCCGCCTCCCATGGAAAGGGCGCAGGCGACGGCGAGGAACGGCCCGTCCCAGACGAAGCCGGTGACTGCTCCGAGGCCCGCGAGCGCGACGGTCCATCCGGCCGCTGTCCGGGAGCTCATTTGCTCGGGTGTGGTGTCCATAGTGGGAGTGTTCCAGCCGGTAGTAACAGCCCGGCCGCCGACCTCAGTTCTCGGGCAGCCACTCCCAGAACGCCAGCCACACAGTCCGTTGGCGGTCAAGCTTCAGTGGCAATCGGTCACCCACGTGAACCGCTACGGCCGGTTCGAGCTGGACATGGCCTCCCACCTCGATATCTCGCTGCCCGTCGTGCCCGGCGGCCGCGCCGCGCGGACGCCTGGCTCAGACATCCCCGCGGCGAGGAGCGGCTGTTCAGTCGATGACGGCGGTGGCTTCGACCTCGACCAGATGGTCGGGTACGTCCAGTGCCGCGACGCCCAGCAGCGAGGCAGGGGGTGTCGCGGTGACCCCCAGCTTCGCGGCCGCCCGACCGAGCCCCTCCATGAGCAGGGGCATCTTGTCGGGGGTCCAGTCGACGACGTAGACGGTCAGTTTCGCCACGTCGTCGAAGGAACCGCCGACCTCGGCCAGGGCGGTGCCGATGTTGAGGTAGCACTGCTCGACCTGAGCGGCGAGGTCGCCTTCGCCGACCGTGACACCGTCGACGTCCCAGGCGACCTGCCCGGCGATGAAGACCAGCTTCGACCCGGTCGCGATCGACACCTGCCGGTAGGCGGCGATTTCCGGCAATCCGTTGGGGTTTACCAGGGTGATGGCCATGCTGTCTGCCTCCGTTTTCATGCGAGCCACTCTCTTGTGGTTACTCGGAAACCGTAGGAGAGTGGCCGCTGACATGGAAGAACGCACTTTTCGGTGACTGGGGAACCTGATGGTGACCAAGCAGTTCAGCGGCTCGCCCGAGGATGCGGACCTGAGGCGTGCGGACTCTCTGGCGCGGGAGATCTTCTCGGACGTCGCCAACAAGTGGGCGCTCCTGATCATCGAGTCTCTCGGTGAACGCACCCTGCGCTTCAGTGAGTTGCGGAACGAGATCGAGGGCGTCAGCCACAAGATGCTCACCCAGAACCTGCGCATGCTGGAGCGCTACGGTCTGATCGAGCGGACGGTGCACCCCGTCGTGCCGCCGCGGGTCGAGTACACCCTCACCGAGCCGGGCCAGGCCCTGCGGGTGACGATCGACGGACTGTGCGACTGGACCCACCAGTACCTCGGTCACATCGAGGCCTCCCGCCACCGCTTCGACGCCTGACGGGTTGAGGACTCGCTTGCCGTGCAGCCGCGAAGGAACGCACTCGCGGGCCCCCCGACGCGGGGGCCGGGGCGGTGTCCGCCACTGATGGAGGGGCGGTGTTTTGCGAGTGCGCTCCGTCGGCGGCCGGCTGCCAGTTGATCTGCGCGGATGCCTGTGCGGGCTCGCGGTGCGGCCCGAACCGGCCCGTCCGGCGGGCGCTTGCGGCTAGCCAGGCCGTGTCGTTTGGATCATCGCGGACCGTGTCATCGGTTGCGTCACCTCGCCGCATGGTGGCAGAAGCAACCCTTCCGGGTGTGCGGCAGTCTTACCGGGCGTCGTGCTCAGAGGATCAGCCTCTGTCGATTCGTACCGGCAAACCGACTGGAAAGGGCGCACTCCATGGTGCTGGATCCCAACTTCTGCCTGGACGTTCCGGAGGGTTTCGACGACTCGGACGCTGAGACGGGGGTGCATCCCATGGCCAGGAAGCTGTTCCCCGCCACAACTGCCGCGGGAGCCTTCAAGAAAGCCCATGAGTGGGTGCGGGAACAAGAAATTCGCCTGACAGACGTGTCGTGGGATTTCTTCCACGACGAGGACGAGCCCTACTGCCTGAGCATCTATTTCACCTTCGAGCTGGATCCCGAAGACACCTGACTGCGACTGTGCAGTTTCGTTTGGATCAGCCGGTGGGTCGTTGGCCCGGGTGTGCCGGTGACCGGCTGTGAGGACGTAGTCGTACCGCTCGGAAGCCTGACCCTCTGACTGACTGACGCTTCGGCTGTCCTCTGCGCGAACCCACCCGATGCCAGCCCGAATCGGACACGCCACGCGCACCCACGCGCGTATCGTTCCGGCCGAGCTGACCGAGGACAGGCAGAATCCGGTGACTCCGGGACAAGACCACCCGCAGGCGGTGGAGCCGTCACGGCTCCAAGATCATCCCACTGCCCCTTTTGGGCTCACCTTGGCTGGACCCCCACCGGTGCCGTCGGGCGCGTGCTCGACACATGCCCGATGCGGTCTGTGTCGCCGGGTCGCCCCCGACGCGTCCCCTGCAGGTCAGAGTGGGCGCGCACCTAGATCGGCGCAATCTCTCCGGAGCCGCGTTCAGACGCCGATCCCGGCGACACTCCTGATCTTCGCCCTGGGGGTCGTCCTGATGGTCGCGCTGCCGGGCGCCGCACTGTTGGAGCTGATCACGGCATCGACGATCCTCCCGGCGGTCATCTACGGCTCGACGATCGTCCTCTACTTGGCGGTGCGCGGACGACTGGGTCGCAAGAAGGGCGCGTTCGACCTCGGGCGCTTCGAGCTGCCGGTCGCCGTCTGCGCGCTGGTATGGACGCTCGTCGCGCTGTTTGTGCTGGTGGCACCCGGGGAGGCGTTCGTCTCCGTCGTGATCGTGGTCGGTTTGCTCCTCGCGGCGGGCTGTTCTTCCTCGTCATGCTGAAACTCGACCGCGAGGCGCTGGAGACCGAGCCGGGCGACGTGAGCGCCTTCAAGCACTGACGCGGAGGTGACCGAGGTGCGGTCATCCGCTTGAGGGCTGAGCGGGCGGCGCCGCCCGCTCACCGCGTGCTCTTCGCAGCAGGCCCGGCGAGTCGCCATCGGCGTACACGAGCAGTCCTGTCTTGGCTCCCAAAGCCCCTCCCCGAAGCGTCGCCACGATGGCGGTCGCACCATAGCCGCCCGCACTGACAGCGGAAACGGCTCAGCGCATGCGCGCTGGGCCGCCGCTGGGCCGTGCGAGAGCACCCGAGGCCGATCGATGACCACCGACAGTCACAGGCGAGCTACAGAGGTGAACAGGGAAGCCGCAGGTCACGGGGGCCCGGCGATACGAGTTTCCGTCCGGGGCTGGCCGTCAGGCAAGATGGGGTGTATCTGCCCACTGCCGATTTCAAGCGTCCGGACGGTTTCTCTTGGCTGAGTTCATTTACACCATGCGCAAGACGCGCAAGGCGCACGGCGACAAGGTGATTCTCGACGACGTCACCTTGAGCTTCCTGCCGGGTGCGAAGATCGGTGTGGTCGGTCCGAACGGTGCCGGTAAGTCCACCGTTCTCAAGATCATGGCGGGCCTCGAGCAGCCCTCCAACGGTGACGCGTTCCTGTCGCCCGGTTACAGCGTCGGCATGCTGCTCCAGGAGCCGCCGCTCGACGAGTCCAAGACCGTCCTGGAGAACGTGCAGGACGGCGCCGCCGAGATCATGGGCAAGCTCAAGCGCTTCAACGAGGTCGCCGAGCTGATGGCGACCGACTACTCGGACGCGCTCATGGAGGAGATGGGCAAGCTCCAGGACGACCTGGACCACGCCAACGCGTGGGACCTGGACGCCCAGCTGGAGCAGGCCATGGACGCCCTGGGCTGCCCGCCCGGCGACTGGCCGGTCACCAACCTCTCCGGTGGTGAGCGCCGCCGTGTCGCCCTGTGCAAGCTGCTGATCGAGGCGCCCGACCTGCTGCTCCTCGACGAGCCCACCAACCACCTGGACGCCGAGTCCGTGCAGTGGCTGGAGCAGCACCTCGCGAAGTACGCGGGCACCGTCGTCGCCGTCACCCACGACCGGTACTTCCTCGACAACGTCGCCCAGTGGATCCTCGAGCTCGACCGCGGCCGCGCCATTCCGTACGAGGGCAACTACTCGACGTACCTCGACAACAAGGCCTCCCGCCTGAAGATCGAGGGCCAGAAGGACGCCAAGCGCGCCAAGCGGCTCAAGGAAGAGCTCGAGTGGGTGCGGTCCAACGCCAAGGGGCGTCAGGCCAAGTCCAAGGCCCGTCTCGCTCGCTACGAGGAGATGGCCGCCGAGGCCGACAAGATGCGGAAGCTGGACTTCGAGGAGATCCAGATCCCGCCGGGCCCGCGTCTGGGCTCCATCGTCGTCGAGGTCAACAACCTCTCCAAGGCCTTCGGCGACAAGGTTCTTATCGATGATCTCTCCTTTACGCTGCCGCGTAACGGGATCGTCGGGGTCATCGGCCCGAACGGCGCCGGCAAGACCACGCTCTTCAAGATGATCCAGGGGCTGGAGCAGCCGGACTCCGGTTCGATCAAGGTCGGCGACACCGTCAAGATCTCGTACGTCGACCAGAGCCGCGAGAACATCGACCCGAAGAAGACTCTGTGGGCCGTTGTGTCGGACGAGCTCGACTACATCAATGTCGGGCAGGTCGAGATGCCTTCCCGTGCGTATGTCTCCGCCTTCGGCTTCAAGGGTCCCGACCAGCAGAAGCCGGCCGGCGTCCTCTCCGGTGGTGAGCGCAACCGCCTGAACCTGGCGCTGACGCTCAAGCAGGGCGGCAACCTGCTGCTCCTCGACGAGCCGACCAACGACCTCGACGTGGAGACGCTGTCCTCGCTCGAGAACGCGCTGCTGGAGTTCCCCGGTGCGGCCGTGGTCGTCTCCCACGACCGCTGGTTCCTGGACCGCGTCGCGACGCACATCCTCGCGTACGAGGGCGACTCCAAGTGGTTCTGGTTCGAGGGCAACTTCGAGTCGTACGAGAAGAACAAGGTCGAGCGACTCGGCCCGGACGCGGCGCGCCCGCACCGTGCCACCTACAAGAAGCTGACCCGGGGCTGATCGATCTTGCGGCACATCTACCGCTGCCCGCTGCGCTGGGCGGACATGGACGCGTACGGCCACATCAACAACGTGGTCTTCCTCCGCTACCTGGAGGAAGCGCGCATCGATTTCCTGTTCCGCCCGGAGAAGGACTTCAAGCAGGGGTCGGTGGTCGCGCGCCACGAGATCGACTACAAGCGGCAGTTGGTCCACCGGCACGCGCCGGTGGACATCGAGCTCTGGATCACGGAGATCAGGGCGGCGGCGTTCACGATCACGTACGAGGTCAAGGACCCGGACCAGGTGTACGTCCGGGCCTCGACCGTGATCGTGCCGTTCGACTTCGAGAACCAGCGCCCGCGCCGTATCACCGCCGAGGAACGGGAGTTCCTGGAGGAGTACCGGGACGACGAGAGTGACGAGGCCGTCGCGGCATGACCGTGCTGCATCTCGCCGACGCAGGGGAGGCGGCAGACCTCGCCGCCTTCCTCTCCCGGCTGATCCACTACGACCGTGCGGCGGCGGTACGACTGCAGGCTGCCGGGACCGCGCTCGCGGTCTTCGGGCGCCCGCCGTCCTTCGAGGTCCTCGCCATCCGTACGGCGCGCCTCGCCAAGCCGTACGAGGACGGGCTCGACGTCACCCTGGATGTGACCGTCTCCGCCGGTGAACTCCTGGAGTCCATCGAGGAGTCGGCGGCGACGGCTTCAGTTCCGCAGGCCGTGACCGGGCCGCCGTGGGCCGGGGTGCTGCCGCCGCGGGGTGGCTGGCGGCAGGAGCAGGGGCTGCCCGCTCCGGACGCCGTACGTGCCATGGTCGCCGCTGCGGTCGCCGAATTCCGGTCCCGTACACAAGAGTTGGGGCCCGAGTTGCGTACGCGCGCCGAACTCGACCGTATCGGGCGGGAGATCTGGTCCCGGCCGATCGGTGACACCGGGCTCCCCGTACGGGCCGCGCACGCGGCGCAGTCGCTCGGATTCCTGCGACCCGCGGGCCCCGGGCGCCAAAGCGCGCCCGACGAGGCCCAGTTGGGGCTGTACTCGTCGGGCGCGTGGCTCCGGCTGCGTACGCCGTACGGGTCGATCGCCGTACGCAGGGCGGGACTTGGGGCGTTGGACGTCAGCGTCCGGCCTGGCTAGCTGGCTAGCTGGCTGGCTGGCGAGCTAGACCAGGGGCCAGAGGGCCGCGGTGAGGCCGAAGCCCATCACCCCCATCGTGGTCGTCAGGACCGTCCAGGTGCGCAGGCCCGTCGCCACGTCCAGGCCGGCGAGCTTGGTGAACATCCAGTAGCCCGCGTCGTTGATGTGCGAGACGGCGAGGCCGCCCGCGCCCATCGCCAGGGCGACCAGGGAGAGTTGGCCAGTCGACAGGTCGGCGCGCTGCAGGAGCGGGGTGAGGATGCCCGCCGTGGTGATCAGGGCCACCGTCGTCGAACCCTGGGCCGCGCGCAGGGCGAGCGCCATCAGGAAGGCGAGGAAGATGGCGGGCAGACCCGTCCGGTCCAGTACGTCGGCGATCGCGTCGCCGATGCCGCTCGCCACCAGCACCTTGCCGAAGACACCGCCCGCGCCCGCCACCAGGATCACCATGGCCACCGGCGGGAGCGCCGACGTCATGACGTTCGCGATGTGGGTGCGGTCCCAGCCGCGGCGGGTGCCCAGGAAGTAGGCGCACAGGGCCACGTCGAGGAGCAGGGCCACCATCGGGGCGCCGAGGACCGTGAGGACGGCGCGGAGGGTGGAGCCCTCGGCGAGGAGGTTCTGGCCGAGGGTGCCGGCCAGGATGAGGAGGATGGGCGTGACGATGAGGGTCAGCACCATGGCGAAGGAGGGCGGGGCGACCCCGTCGTCCGCGAGCGTGGGGGCGGGCTTGGTGAGGACGGCGGTGCCGTGGCCGTCGGGGGCCGGGGCGGCGGGGGCTCCGCCGGTGGCCTGGCCGTCGGGGGCCGGTGCCACGGGGGCTCCGCCGGCGGCCGGCGACTCGTCCGCGCCGTCCGCCCCGTCCTCGCCGTACACCTCCGCGTAGACCGCCGGGTCCATCGGGTACTCGCGGCGGGTCATCCGGCGCGACACCAGGTAGCCGAGCAGGATCACGACCGCGGTGACCGGGACGCCCATGAGCAGGACCAGGCCCTGGTCGGCGCCGATGGCCTGGGTGACGGCGACCGCGCCCGGGTGCGGAGGCAGGAACGCGTGCACGGTGAGCATCGCGGCGCCCATCGGGAGCGCGTAGACGAGGAGCGGCTTGCGGGAGGCGCGGGCGACGCCGTACGCGATCGGCATCAGGATGATCAGGCCGACCTCGAAGAAGACCGGGATGCCGAGGAGGAAACCGGCGACGGTGAGCGCCAGCGGGGTGCGCTTGGAGCCGAAGCGGTCTATCAGGGAGTGCGCGAACGACTGGGCGCCGCCGGAGAGTTCGATGATCCGGCCGATCATCGCGCCCAGGGCGATGATCGTCGCGATGTGGCCGAGCGTGGAGCCCATGCCCTCCTCGATGGTCTTCACCAGATCGGCCGCCGGGACGCCCGCGGCGAGCGCGACGGCGATGGAGACGACGACCAGGGCGACGAAGGGCTGGACCTTGGCGCGCAGGATGAGCAGCAGGAGGGTGGCGACGCCGGCGGCGGCGATCAGGAGGAGGGTGGTGTGGCTCATCGTCCTTCTCCGTTCTGGGATGGGGAGTTGGGGGTGCTGGGGGAGATGGGCGACTGCTGGGACTGGGAGGACTGCGGGGACTGGGGGGACTGGGGGGACTTCGGGGAGAGGACGGTGACTACGGAGGAGTCGTCGTGGGCGGCCAGGCCCGCGCGTTCGCCGAGCAGGTAGAGCTGCTGGGCCGCGGAGGCGAGGGGGACCGGGACGTGGGCGTCCTTGGCGATGCCGGTGACGATGCCCATGTCCTTCACGAAGATGTCGAGGCGCGACTTCACCTCGGGGGCAACGTCGCTCTCGTACGTCTCGACCATGCGGGGGCCGCGGTCGCCGAACATGAACGAACCGGCGGCGCCGTGGCGGAGGCTATCGACGACGGTGGCGGGGTCGAGGCCGAGGCCGCGGGCGAGTGCGATGGCTTCCGCCGCGGCGGCGATGTGGACGCCGGCGAGGAGCTGGTTGATCGCCTTGAGGGCCTGGCCGTCGCCCGGGCGGGGGCCGACGATCGTGAGGTTGGAGGCGAGCAGGTCCAGGACCGGGCGGGCCTGGTCGAGGGCCTTGTCCTCGGCGCCTACGACGATCAGCAGGTCGCCGTTGCCCGCGCGGACCGGGCCGCCGCTGACCGGGGCGTCGACGGTTCGGACGCCGATGTCGGCCAGGCGTTCCGCCGTGGCGCGGGCCGCGTCCGGGCCGACCGTGCTGGTGAGGATGACCGTGGTGCCGGGGCGGAGGGTTTCCGCGGCGCCGTCCTCGCCGAACAGGGCGCCGTCGACCTGGGCCTGGTCGCGTACGGCGAGGAGGACGACGTCGGCGTCGCGGGCGGCCTCGGCGGGGGAGGCGGTGGCGGTGCCGCCCGCTGCGGCGAGCTGGGTGCGGCGGGGCTCGGCGACGTCGTAGGCGGAGACGGGGAGGTGGGCGGCCAGGCGGGTGGCCATGGGGAGGCCCATGGCGCCTAGGCCGATCACTGCGGTGTGGGGACGGGGTGCGGGTGACATGGGGGTGCCCTCCTTGGGGCGGGAAGCGGATTCTTTTGCGGGGTGTTGTGGCTGGGCACCTTGGGCGGGGGTGCCTGACCTTGGGCGGGTGGGGTTGGTCGTCTTGTGGGCGCGGGGAGTGTGGGCTTGCGTGGCGGGTCTTCGCCCCCTCAGCCCCTTCCCGTCCCGTTTCTGGGGGCTCCGCCCCCAGACCCCCGTATCGCGCTGGCGCTCTCGTCCTCAAACGCCGGACGGGCTGAGAATCTCCAGCCCCGGCCGCCAAAAGTTCAGCACTACGCGGGCGTGAGTTGGGTGATGATCCTTGTCGCCGCCTCTGTCACCGCATCTCGGCCTGCCGACCAGACGCTCACCACGTCCGAACCCGGGAGTGCCGTGGGGAGTTGGGCGCTCGTTGCCTGGAGGTAGGCGCGGCGGAGTTCGGCGTTGACGTTGACTTTGGCCACGCCTCGGGAGAGGGCGCCGAGGAGTTGTTCCTCGGGGAGGCCGCTGGCGCCGTGCAGGACCAGGGGGACGGGGACGGCGGAGTGGAGGGCGGCGAGGCGGTTCAGGTCCAGGCGGACCGGGGTCGCCGTGAATCCGTGGACGTTGCCGACCGCGACCGCCAAGGCGTCCACGCCCGTCTCGGCGACGAACTCGGCCGCCTGGGACGGGTCGGTCATGGCGGTCGCGGAGGTGTTCGCGGTCGCGTTCGTCGAGACGTCCTCGTCGCCCGGCAGCGCGCCCAACTCCGCCTCCACCCATGCCCCGTGGTCGCGGGCGCGGCGTACGGCCTCGCGGGTCAGCGCGATGTTCTCGGCGAAGGGCAGATGGGAGCCGTCGACCATGACGGAGGTGTAGCCCGCCTCCAGGCAGGCGGTGATCTCGTCGAGGTCGCGGCTGTGGTCGAGGTGGACGCCCAGGGGAGCGGAGGAGCTGGCCGCGGCGTCCAGGGCAAGACGCATCAACGGTTCGCGGCCCGCGTGCTTGAAGGCGCTGGAGCCGGCCTGGATCAGGACGGGGCGGCCGGGGTGCGCTTCGGCCGCGGCGACGATGCCCTGCACCGTTTCCAGGTTGTACGCGACGAAGCCGGGGAGCGCGCGCCCGGTCTCGTACGCCGTGGTCAGGGCCTTGAGGCCCTCGGTTCCGGTCAGCAGCATCAGGCGGCGCTCCTCAGCAGGGCGAGGGCGTCGGCGAGGGCGGTGTCGCCGCCGACGTTCCCCGCGAAGACGATGTACGGAATGCCGGCGGCCGGGCCGTCGACGGGCTGCCACAGCGAGACGATGCCGGGCAGCAGCGTGCCGCGGGCCCAGGCGCGGCGGATCTCCAGGCCGTCGGTGGCGGTGTCGCTGGAGGTGATGCCGCCCTTGGCGATGACGAAGGCGGGGCGGCGGGCCGCGGTCACCAGGCGTACCGCTTCGACGAGTGCGGCGGAGACGCTCCGGGAGAGGGCGAGGCTGTCGTCCGGGTCGGTGGCGGTGACCACCGTGCGGGTGGTGCGGATGACCGTGTCCGAACGCTCCAGCGCGGCGGCCGCAGCTGTGGCTGTTTCCCGGATGTGCGCTGCGCGGCGGGTGTCGTCGAGGAGTTGGGCTACGTCGAGTTCGAACTCGCTGATGTCGCCGTGCTGTTCGCACAGGTGGTTCAACTGCCGGGTGGTCAGGGACACATGGGAGCCGACGACCACCAGGCCGTGCGGGGCGTTCGCGCGCAGCGGCTTCAACTCGGCGGTGGTGAGAGGCGGGTGGGCCGACTGGCCTGCCCTGGCTCGTACGAAGGAGGGCCCGACGCGGTAGAGGAGACGGGTGCCCTTCTCCTCGGCCTCGGCGCAGGCGAGGGCGAGGACGCGGAGATCGTCGTCGCAGACGGCGTCGACCACGGCCGTGGCGCCGTCGCGGAGAGCGGTGAGCTGGTCGGCGACGTGGGCGGGGCCGCCGGTGCGGAGGTCGGTGAGGGTGATGCGGACGACCTTGTCGGCGGGCGTGCGGCCGCCGGTCTTCTCCTCGACCCAGTCGGGGAGGGCGGAGGAGGTGTAGCCGAAGGTGGCGTCCTTGGCGAACTCGCTCTCGCCGACGGGGAGGAGGCCGTCGGGGGTGCGCATCCAGTGGACCGAGTCGAGGGTGAGGCGGCCCGCCTCGATGTACGCGGGGACGAGGACGACTCCGTCGGGGGCAGCGTCGAGACGCGTCAACTCCTCGGTCAGGACGTCGGTTTCGAGGGGGAAGTGGCCGCGGAGGGTGGAGTCGCCGCGGGAGGCGATGACGTACGGGGTGTGCTCCGCCCGGGAGGCCTCGTGCAGGGCGCGGACGATCTCGCGGTTGCGGGTGGTGGCGGCTTCGGGGGAGAGGCTGCGGGTGTTGGTGAGGACGAAGAAGGCGGGGCTCTCCTGGCGGAGGGCCCAGCGGAGGTCGTCCACCGTCCAGGTGGTGAGGACGGGGAGGTCGGCCGTTGTCTGGGTGCCGGTGGGGTCGTCGTCCAGGACGACCAGGCGGGGGGCGGTTGCTATGCGGGTGGCTACCTCGGAGGCTTGGACTGCCCTTAGGGGCGGGAGGTTGGTGAGGACCTCTGACTCGGGGAGGGCATGGCGGGGTAGGGACATGGCGGTTCCTGGGAGCGGGGTGGGGTATGGGGGCTGGGCTTGGGGTGGGTGTGCTTACCGGCGCCGGCAGGGTGCCGCTCTCTGTGGGACGGGTGCCGCCTGGGGGTCCCCCCACGCCGTTAAGGCAGTGGGGGAGGCACGATTGCCCGCAGCTATGGCGGTTACTGGGCGTCCGGTGTTTTTAGTACGTGCGTGCGGTAGTCGGTTGCCGTCTGGTTCATGTGGGCGTTCATGGCCTCGCGGGCCTTGTCCGGGTTGCCGGACTCCAGGGCGGTGAGGACCGCCTCGTGGTGGGCGATGGCGTTGACGCGGATCTGGGGGACCGCGGAGGTCTCGCGGCGGCCCTCGGCGAGGAGGGGGCCGAAGGGCTCGAAGAGGAGCGGGACGAAGAGGTTGCCGGTCGCCCGCATCACCGTGGCGTGGAAGTCGATGTCGGCCTGCACGAACTGTTCCGTGTCGCCCGCGTCGGCGGCGTCCCGCATCGCGGCGAGGTGCTCGCGCAGCTCGGCGAGGTCGGTCTCGCTGCGCCGGAGCGCGGCGAGCTCGGTCGCGCCGTTCTCGATGAGGCGGCGGGCCTCGATGAGCCGCTCGGAGAGCGAGGTGTGGGAGGAGCGGGACGCGGCGCGGACCACGGGCTCCAGTGCGGTCCAGCGGTCCGGTGGGTTCACGTACGTACCGCGGCCGCGTACCACCCGTACGACGTTCTGCGCGCGCAGCTGTTTCACCGCCTCGCGGACGGTCAGTCGGCTCACGGACGACTGCTCGGCGAGCTCGGCCTCCGGGGGGAGGGCGGCATCCGGCGGGTAGGTGCCGTCGATGATCGCGGTGAGCAGGCGCTCGGCGAGATCTTCGGAGAGCGACATCGTTGGGCCTCCGGCGGGCGGGTACGGGCGATCGGGCGGTCGTGATCCAGAAGTCTGTCATCAGCCGTCTTGATGATCTAGAAGTCTGACGTCAGACATCTGATGTCTCGATGCCGGTAACCATGACACCGGGGTCGGGGTGCGTCAATACCTTGGTGTGATTGCTGTTCGGTTACGGCAGTGGATCACTCGTGCTCGCTGTCGTCCGGCCATACGCCGATGTGGTCCGGCTCCAGCTCCAGCGCCACGCGGTCCCGCATGCCGAGGGCCTCGGTGTACTCGGCGGGGAGCTGGAGGCGGCCCGCGCGGTCGAGCATCGCGTACTCGCGGGCCACCACCGCCTCCTGGCCGGTGGCCGCGTCGACCTCGGTGCGGCGCAGGACCTCCGTGGAGGTGCGGCCGTCACGGATGGCGACCGTACGGCGGACCTCGCCGGCGACCGCCTGATCGTGGGTGACGATCACGATGGTGGTGCCGAGGTGTTCGTTCGCGGTGCGGAACGCGGCGAAGATCTGCTCGGCGGTGTGGGAGTCGAGTTCGCCGGTGGGTTCGTCGGCGAGAAGGACGGCGGGGGCGTTGGCGAGGGCCACGGCGATGGCGACGCGTTGCTGCTGGCCGCCGGACATCTGGTGCGGGCGACGGTTTCGGCAGTCGGCGATGTCCAGCAACTCCAGGAGTTCCAGGGCGCGTTCCGACTGCGCGCGGCGGGTGCGGCGGGTGGGGCGGCCTGTGCGGCCGGTGCGGGAGCCGGAGAGTTGCATCGGGAGGGCGACGTTCTGGGCCGCCGTGAGGTAGGGGAGGAGGTTGCGGGACGTCTGCTGCCAGACGAAGCCGACGACCTCCCGGCGGTAGCGGAGGCGGTCCTTCGCGCCCATCGTCAGCAGGTCGCGGCCCGCGACCTTCGCCGCGCCCGCGGTGGGGGTGTCCAGGCCGGCCAGGATGTTCATCAGCGTCGACTTGCCGCTGCCCGACGCGCCCACCAGAGCCATCAACTCGCCCTCGCGGACCAGGAGATCGAGGCCCTGGAGCGCCTGGACCTCCACACCGTCCGTGGAGAAGATCCGGACCAGGCGGTCGCAGGTGATCAGGGCGTCGTGGCCGTAGGCGGGGCGGGATCGGTGGGCGGCGGCGCGGCTCGCGAGGTCGGCGAAGGTGGGGTCGGTGGTGGTCATCGCCTGCCTCCGGCGGGGATCATGGGGACGCTGGTCGAGGGGGTGCCCGGCGTGGGGGCTGGGCTCGGGGTGGGTGCGCTTGCCGGCGCCTGCAGGGTGCCGCTCTCTTGGAGACGGGCGCCGCCCCTGGCGGCACGCGTGCCCACGGCTATGTCGGCTGAGGGTGGGTTGTCGCCGGCCCTCGCGGCATGTACGCCCACGGCTGTCGTGGGTTGGTTGGCGGCGCTGGCGGTACGTATGGCCACGGCTGTGGTGGGTTGGTTGGCGGCGCTGGCGGTACGTATGGCCACGGCTGTGGTGGGTTGGTTGGCGGCGCTGGCGGTACGTATGGCCACGGCTGTGGCGGGCGGGTTGGCGGCCCCCGCGGCACGCGCGCCGGTGGCTGTGGCCAGGCGCCTCATCGGGCGTCCCCCGCCCGCAACTCCCTGACCGAACCGCGTCTCCCCGTCCACCACGCCTGCGCCGCCGCGATGCCCGTCGCGAGGGCGAGGACGGTGAGGGACGGGAGGAGCAAGGAGACGGTGTCCGTGCGGAGTCGGGCGCTTCCTGAAGGGGAGTCGTGGGTGGCGAGGGCGATGGTCGTCAGGTCGATGCCGGGGGCGAGGAGGCGGATGGTCGCCCAGCCCGTGAGCGCGCCGCCCGCCGCCGCGAGGAGGGCCTGGGGCAGGGCCTCCAGGACGAGGAGGCGGCGACCTTGGGCGCGGGTGAGCCCCATCGTGCGCAGCCGCGCGAGGAGCGCGGTGCGCTCGGGGGCGGCGCGCACGAGGGACAACAGCAGGGCGAGTACGGCGTACCCGGCGCCCGCCGCGACCGCCGCCGTGTAGATCCGCTCGGCGCCGGACTGCAGCGGTGAGTCGACGTACCGCGCCCGCTCCTCAGCCCGCAGTCGTACGTCCACGCCGGCGCCCGCCGCCCTGCGCAGGGCGGTCCCGTCGAGGTGGTCGCCGGTCAGGAGCAGCGCGGTCGGGCGTGCGGGGCGGGCGCCGAGGCCCGCGCGGTCCACGACCAGGAAGTCCATGTCGAAGACGGCCGGGGTCAGCTCCCGTACGACGGTGATCCGCACGGTGACCTGACTCCCGTCCTCCAGCCGCACCCGGAACGGCCGCGTGCCGTAGCGATCGGCGACAGCGGGCGAGGCGAGCGCGGGCAGCACCGCCTCGCCAGCCTCGCCCGCCCCGCCGACCCCGCTGGACCCGCCGGAGGAGCTGGAGGAGCTGGAAGAGGCGGGGCTCCCGGAGGCCCTGCGCGAGCTGGAGGAGGCGCCAGCCCCGGAAGCCCCGGACGAGCCGGACGAGCCGGAGGAAGCGGGAATCCCGGAAGCCGTGGACGGGCCGGAGGAGGCGCCAGCCCCGGAAGCCGCGGGGGATTCGCCAGCCCTGGAAGCCCCGGTAGCCGCGGATGAGCCGGAAGCCCCGGACGAGCCGGAGAAGGCAGCAGCCCCAGCCCCCGTACCCGCAGCCCCCGTACCCCCAGACGAACCGGAAGTCCCGGACGAGCCGAAAGCCCCGGACGAGCCGAAGGAGGCAGCAGCCCCTCCAGCCCCCGTCCCCCCGGACGAACCGGAAGCCCCGGACGAACCGGAAGCCCCCGCACCTCCGGAACCCGAACCCCCGGCCCCCCTCAACTCCCGCCCCGAGAACCCCCCAAGCCCCACCCCTCGAGCCAACCGCCCGTACGCCCCCGGCTCCACGCCCACCACCGCCACCGTCTCCTCCTCCTTGCCCGACCCCGCTCCCAGCTGTGCGCCGTACGCGATGCTCACCGGGGTGACCGAGTGGACGCCCGGGGTGCGGCGGAGCTGGGCGGGCAATGCGGGCGGTAGGGCGTGGGTCGCCTCGATGCGGGCGTCCGCGCCGGTGGTGAGGAGGGCCGCGTGGTCGCGGGTGGCGTGGACGCCCGCAAGGACGGAGCCGCCGAACGCGGCGGTGGTGAGGGCGGTGAGGAGGGCCAGCAGGGGCAGGACGGTGGAGGCGGAGGTACGGCCCGCGCGGGCCAGCGAGAGATGGGTGACCGCGCCGCGCAGCCGCCCGGCGGGGCGGGACAGACGGCGCAGGGGGAGGGGGTAGAGCCGGACCAGGACCAGCGCGGCGATGACGCCCACCAAGACGGGTGCCAGGGCGGCCAGTTGGTCCCCCGAAGCGCCGGACGCTCCCCGGCGGCGGAGTGCCACGACCGCCCCCGACGCCAGCACCAGCAGCGTCAGTTCCGCGACCGTACGGCGCCGGGAGGGGCGTACGGAGGCGACGTCCTCCCGTGCTCCGTGGAGGCGTACGGCGCGGTGGGCGAGTGCGGTCCGTACCGGCAGGGTGGCGCAGGCCAGGACCGTCACCGCGACGGCGGCCGCCACCGCGTACGACCGGCGGCCGTCCGGGACCGCGAGCAGCGCGCCGCAGAGGCCGAGCGCGCCCGCGGGCACCGCGACCACCGCCGTCTCGGCGAGCAGCCGCCCGCAGACGCCGCGCAGCGAACCGCCGCGGGCGCGCAGCAGGGCCAGTTCGGCGCGGCGGCGCTCGACGGCGAGGCCGCCCGCCATCAGCAGCACGACGGCGGCGACCGTGCCCGTGCCGAAGGCGGCCACCGCCACCAACGGGCCGATGCCGGAGCGCAGTTCGGTGAACGAGGTCAGCACGTCGTCCAGATCCGTGGTCACGTCGACCAGCGGGTCGACCCGTTCCCGCAGCCGTCCCAGGCCCGGTCCCGACTCCAGTGCGGCGATCGCGGAGTGCAGCCGGGACAGGCCGTGCGCGGTCAGCGTGGAGGTGTCGGGTGCCAACTGCCAGTAGCGCTCCGGCTTTCCGGCCGTTGCGAGCAGGGCCGGGGCCGCGTCCGGCGGCAGCAGCAGCGCGCCCAGCCAGTACTTGTCCGACTCGCCGCCCTGGGTGGGCAGTTGCATCAGGGAGGGCTTGCGCAGCACCGTCATGGCCGACCAGTACGCGCCCTGGGGCTCGCGCGGGACGACGATGCCGGTGACCCGCACGGACAGGGGAGAGCGCTCCACGCCGGGCACGTGGATCACCGAACCCACCTTGATCCGCAGGGTCCTGGCCGTCTCGGCGGTCACGGCGGCCTCCACCTCGGTGGTCGCCGCGGTCACCGCGCCCGTCACGCGCGGAAGGCGCCCCGTGCGCAGCCGGGCGTGGCCGGCGAGGTCGTTCTGCGCGGTGAGCGACATGCGCGCGGGCACCCCGCTCGGCTGGGGCAGCCAGCTGTCCAGGGCCGATGGGGGATTGGAGGTGCGGACCCCGTACGAGGACTGCGCGCGATCGGCGACGAGGGGCTTCTCGACCGTGTCCAGCACCTGCCCGTACGCCCTGCGCAGGGCGGCCCCGCGCAGTGCCTCCGCCCGTTCTCCCGGCGGGAGTTCGGCACCGGGCTGCGGGGCGTACAGCTGTACGACGGTCTGCCGCGCCGTGGCGTCGTCGAGGGCCCGGCGCAGCCCCGCGTCCTCGTACCGGTCGACCGCGCGCGGGAACGCGGCGGCGAGACAGGCGGTCAGCGCGACCAGCAGGGCCAGGGCGACGGCCGCCCCGGGCGCGGCCCGCAGCCGGGTACGCACCCAAGGAGCCACCGCGGCCGTACCCGCACTCTCGGCCATGTCACTCACCCCCCTGCAAGCGCAGCGAACTCGCCGGATCCGGCCGGTGCAGCGCCAGGAACGCCGTGACGGCCAACGGAGTCACAGCCACGGCGGCCAGCAGCACGGCGACGTGCGGGAGCGGGAGTTCGACGAGGACCCCGGGGATCGGCCGGGTGGCGTCGGACGTCAGCACGATCAGCGGGACGACCGCCCGGGTCAGCACCGTTCCCAGGGCGACGCCCACGAGCAGGGCCAGGGCCACCAGGACGCCTTGTTCGACGGCGATCAGCTGGGCCAGCCGGCGGCGCGGGGCACCGAGCGCCCGCAGCACCGCGAACTCGGCGCCGCGCTCCCGCAGGGACCCGGCCGTGCTCACGGCGAAGCCGACGGCCGCCAGTGCCGCCGCCACCACGGCCGCCGCGGCGAACGCGGCCTCGGGGCCCGCCCCGAAGGGGTCGTCGCGCAGCCGGTCGGCGATCTCGTCGCGCACGATCACCTGCGACGGATCGACGTCGGGGCGTTCCCGCACGGTCGCCGCGACCCGCGCCGCGTCACCCGGCGCGGTGCGCAGCCACCACTCGGTGGGCGTCACGCTCAGCCCGTAGCGCGCCTGCAGCACCCGGTTCACGGACCGGAGATCGACCAGCAGCGCGCCACCGTCCTGATCCCCGCCGGACACGGTGGTGGGCAGCGCCCGCACGCTGTCCACGATCCGCACCGGCACCGTCTCGCCCGCGAAGGAGACGTCCACCCGCTGCCCGGTCCGGGCGCCCGCCGACTTCAGGAAGCGGTCGGTGGCGACCGCGGTGATCTGGGGCGCCGAGGGCTGGGCCACTTGCAGACGGACCGTCAACGAGGTGATCTGCCAGGCGAAATCATGCGGGATGTAGCCGGTGCCGTAGCGGACGGAGAGAGTCTTGTCCGAGGCCCGCACCTTCGGGGGCACGGGTTCGGTGTCGGGGTTGGGGAACACCTGCGTGCTGCTGCTCTGCGACGTCGCCTCCCAGGCGGTGGGCAGCGGCAGCCGCCGCTCCTTCCCGTCGGCGCCGACCGCGCTCAACTGCTCGACCGCGAACCGGTGTTGCTGCGCCTTGTCCGTGGGCTGGGTCACGTCCACCTGAAGCGCGGTGAGCAGCACGGTTCCGGTGTTCGGCGCGAGGTCCAGCGCGAGCGTGTGCGCCCGTCCGTCGGCGGGGAGCCCGCCGAGCCGTAGCGCGTACGGCGTCCCGTAGCGGTCCTCCAGCGTGACCGACACGTCCGCGGCCGTCCCCTTCGCGCTGCTGCTCATCCGCACCGTCATCGCGAGCCGTGTGCTGCCCGCCGGGACCCGCGTACCCACCGTCGTCCCCTTCGGGCCGAGCCCCGCCAGCAGTGGCCGCACGGGCCGGTCGGCCAGGTCGCCGCGGAGCAGCACGCCGCCCGCCGAGTGCGCCGTGTCCAGCGCCAGCACCGTCGCCGTACGGCTGCCGGACAGCGGCAGGGTCGTACGGACGGCGGGTGCGGCCGCACGGACGTGCGGGACTGCCGCGTAGGCGCCTGCCTGGCCCAACTCGGCCTGGTCGCCCGGGAGTACGCGGACGGACGTACCGGCCTGGAAGTCGGCCTGGTCGTCCTGCGAGCGGTTCCAGGAGGCGCCCTGGCCGATCGCGAGCATGCCCATGGCGACGGCGAGGACGAGAAGCAGGACCGGACCGGCGCCGCGCATCGGGCGGCGGCTGAGCTGCCAGCCCGCGAGGGCGGCGGGCAGCCCGCGCCCGCTTGCGGCCCGGCGTTCGGCGAGCCGGGCCACGGGCGGCAGCAGCCGCAGCGTGAGCACGGTTCCGGCCAGCAGGGCGAGGGCGGGCGCCGAGACCAGGAGCGGATCGATGCCGAGGGTGCCCGAGCTGCCGGCGCTGACGGCACCGGAGGTCTGCTGGTCCAGCCGCCAGTACGCGACGCCCGCGATCACCAGCAGGCCGACGTCCGCGCCCGAGCGCACCGGAGCGGGCAGCGAGCGGGCCCGCCCCACCGGCCCGTCCCCGGAAGTGAGCGCCGGAACCGTCACCGCCAGCGCACATCCCAGCGCCACCCCCGCCGCGACCAGCCAGATCCCGCCGCGCCCGTCCGAGGTGTCGAGCCGCAGCCCGATCCTCGCCAACGCGCCCTGCCCGGCGAGCAGCCGGGTCAACGGCCCGGCGAGCAGCGGTGCGCAGACCGCCGCGGGCGCCGCGAGCAGCAGCGCCTCCAGCGCGGCGAGTCCGGCGACCCGGGCGCGCGAAGCTCCACGGGCCCTCAACACCTTTGTCTCGCCCACCCGTTCGGCGCTCAGCAGCCGGGCGACCAGCAGCAGCGCGTACGCGGCGAGCAGGGCCAGCTGCAACGCGACGATCAGCAGCGTCGAACGCGACACGAGCAGCGAACGCTCCACGCTGTCCAGCACCTCGGGCAGCGAGGTCGCCACGGCCGTCGTGCCGCTCAGGGCCGGGGCCTTGCGCAGCCCCCGCTGCCCCTCGCGGGCGGCCTCCCGCAGCGCGCCGATCCGGTCGGGCGTCAGCGTCGAGAAGTCGGCCGACG
The DNA here is from genome assembly GCF_042894545.1 of Streptomyces sp. NPDC001530. Taxonomy (NCBI): domain Bacteria; kingdom Bacillati; phylum Actinomycetota; class Actinomycetes; order Kitasatosporales; family Streptomycetaceae; genus Streptomyces; species Streptomyces sp. NPDC001530. The sequence goes on along the minus strand of NZ_JBIAVS010000007.1, from coordinate 44,245 downwards.
CCAGCCAAGCGGACTCCCCGGCGCTCACCCGGCCACCGGCGAGCACGGCGGGATCGGCGAGCAGCGGCCCGTACGTCGTGAAGTCGACCTTGTTGATCCCGCGCCCGCCCAGCTCGTCCAACCGCCAGTACGGCGCGGTGGGCCGCGCGGGCCGGTACAGACCGGTGATCAGCACCCGCACCTTCGGACCGCCGAGCCGGTCGACGAGGGTGAGGCGCGCGCCGGGCTCGAGGCCGAGGCGGTCGGCGGCGTTGTCGGGCAGGGCGACCTCGATGACCGAGCCGCCGCCGGACGTGCCCGGCAGCCGCCCGGTAGTGACCCGTACCTGCGTGCGGTCGAGGGCGGCGAAGTGGGTGAGGTCCGGGTCGCCGGCCCGGTCGGCGGGGGCCTGCAGGGAGCGGGGCAGCGCGTACGGGCCCGAGCGCACGAGGGTGCGCAGCGTGACCGGTAACCCGTCGAAGGTCTGCCGGGCTGCCTTCCGTACGGCGCTGTCGGCGGCCTCGCGCTGCTCGGCGGGTACGCCGGCCCGGACGATCAGCGCGGTGTCGACGGCGTTGCGCGGGTCCTGGAGCGCGTGCCGCAGGGATGCGTCGCCGATCGCGCCGGAGTACGCCGTGAGCGTCGCGAGCACCGCCGTCGTCAGCAGGACGGTGAGCAGGGCGGCGGCGAGCAGCAGGCGGTGCGCCCGCGCACGCAGTAGTACGAACCCCGTCACCCGGCCCCCCGCCGTCGTCCCGGATCTCCGGACCTTCCGCGCGATGTTGTCAGAGGGGGCAGGCCGCGGGTAAGCGCTTGTAGCGCGGGCTTGACCGGATTGTGACCGGAATCCGGCGTCGTACGACCGGAATGCGCGCGTCAGCCGTCAGAGGCCGACGGACCTCAGCGCTCCAAGGACATCAGCCCATCAGCCCGCCGTGTTCACCATCGAAGCCGCCGCGTACGTCAGGTAGTTCCACAGCGTGTGCTCGTGCTCCTCGGAGAGGCCGAGCTCGTCCACGGCGACGCGCATGTGCTTGAGCCAGGCGTCGTGCGCGGCCTGGTCGACGGCGAAGGGGGCGTGGCGCATCCGCAGCCGGGGGTGGCCACGGTTCTCGCTGTACGTCGTCGGGCCGCCCCAGTACTGGATCAGGAACAGCGTCAGGCGCTCCTCCGCCGGGCCCAGGTCCTCCTCGGGGTACATGGGCTTCAGCAGCGGGTCCTCGGCGACACCCTCGTAGAAACGGTGTACGAGGCGCCGGAACGTCTCCTCGCCGCCGACCTGCTCGTAGAAGGTCTGCTCCTGAAGCGTGCCGCGCCGAATCTGGTTCACGTCGGTTTGCCTCACAAATGTCGCTCTGGCCAGCCCCTGGTCTTCTCGGCCGGGGGTCCGGGGGTTGTCCCCGGGGGGATGCAGCACATCACCCATGGTCTCAGACGGGGTGGCGGAGGACTCAAGGCTTAGGACTCGCACCGCGCGTACGCGAGGTGGCCGAGTCCGACGCTCGCCTCGCGGCCCGTCCGGCAGCACAGTGGAGACATGAGCGCGCACGCTCTCGACCACGACCTGGACGACCTCGCCACCCTGGCGCGGGCGGCCCTCGTGCGCGAGATCGACAGGAGCGGCGCCTGGGACGCCGACCCGGTCTGGCGGGAGGCGTTCGCGGCGGTCCCGCGCCACCTCTTCGTGCCGTACTACTACGTCGGCGTCCTCGGCGGCTTCGAGCGCGTGTGGGGCGAGGACCCCGACCCGCAGGCGCGGGAGCGCTGGGTGCGCGGCGCGTACGCGGACGCCCCGCTGGCTACTCGGGTGCGCGACGGGGTGCTGGTCTCCTCCAGCAGTCAGCCGTCCCTGATGGCGAAGATGCTCACCGAGCTGGAGGTACGGGACGGGGACGCGGTCCTGGAGATCGGCGCGGGCACCGGCTACAACGCGGCCCTGCTCGCGCACCGCCTCGGCGACGACCTGGTGACCACGATCGACCTCGACCCGGAGATCACCGAATCCGCGCGACAGCACCTGACCGCCGCCGGGTACCACCCGACCGTCATCACCGGCGACGGCGCCCGCGGCGTCCCCGAGCGCGCCCCCTTCGACCGGATCATCGCCACCTGCACGCTGACCTCGATCCCGCGCGCCTGGCTGGCCCAGTGCAATCCGGGCGCCCGCATCCTGGCGCCGTTCGCGACCGGTCTGATCGCCCTGCACGTCCGGGACACCGGGCACGCCGAGGGGCGCTTCCTGCACACGCCCGCCTATTTCGTGCCGCTGCGCGGCGAGACCAGGCCCGAGACGCCGGAGGCGGAGCTCCTGGGCGGGCTGCCGCGCCGGGTCCGGAGCCAGGAGCTGTTCCGGTTCCTGCTGACCCTGACGGCGTGCAGCCTCGACCCGTACGAGGCGTTCACGCTGTTCGAGCGCGAGAACCAGCCGGTGCGCGAGCGGTACGGGATCACGGTCAACGGCGAGCGCGCCTGGGCGTGGCTGGACGACCCCGAGGGGCCGTACGCCTGGCCGCTGCCGTAGGGCCTGTCCGCCGGACAGGCCCCAACCCCTGCGGTCGTCAGCCGCGCCGGATGGTGATCGTCGTCCAGGCGCCGACGTGCACCCGGTCGCCATCCTGGAGCGGGACCGGCACGAAGGGCTGGATGGGCTCCTCGCCGCCGTTGACCGTGGTCCCGTTCGTGGAGTTCTGGTCGACGACCGCCCAGCTGCCGTTCGGCTGCTGGACCAGGACCGCGTGCTGGTGCGAGACGCCCGGGTCCTCCGGGGGCACCGACAGATCGATGTCCGGGGTGTCGCCGGTGGAGTGCCGACGGCGGCCGATCGTGATCTGGTTGCCGGTGAGCGGGCGCTGCTGCTCCGGCGAGTACGCGGGCAGGTTCAGGCCCGCGGCCTCGGGGCCGGAGCGCTGCATCATCGCCATGAAGTACTCGCGGTCGGGACCGATCGTCGCGCTCCAGGACAGCGGCTGCTGTTGCTGCTGGTAGGCGGGGCCGGGACCGGGCGGGGCCTGGGTCGAGCCGGGCTGCGGGTAGCCGTAGCCGCCGCCCTGGGCCACGCCGGGGCCGTTCGGGCCGCCGGGACCACCGGGGCCGCCGCCGGGCGCACCGGCCGACGGCGGGGAGATCACCCAGTCGTCGTCACCGCCGCCGAAGGACGGGCCGGGCGCGGGGGCCTGCGACGGGAACGACGGCGAGGCCGGCTGCTGTGTGAAGGCCTGCGGGGCGCCGGGGCCACCGGGCGTGGGCCCGGGCGGCGGCGGAACCGGACGGGAGGGATCGCCGCCGAAGTCGCGGCCGTACGCCGGCGGGCCGGGCGGACCCGGCGGGATCGGCTCGGCAGGCCGGTTCATCTGCGAGGGCCGCGAGCTCTGGTACTCGAACGGGTCGTGGCCGGGAGCCGCTCCGGGACCGGTGGGCTGCCCCGGCCCCTGCTGCTGGAACTGCCGCGCCGGATTCGGCACCCCGGGACCACTAGGACCACCGGGCGCCGGCGGGCGCGGCGCGGCCGGTGTGTACGAGGTCGCGGTGTTGGTCAGGAAGTTCCACCGGCACTCCTCGCAGAACGGCGCGGCGCCCTCACGGGGCGTACGGCACTGCGGGCAGAGCTCCGGCTCGGGGTCGGGCACGGCGGACAGGTGCGGGCGTCCACCGGGGCCGGGCGGCGGCGGGGGCGAACCCGGCGGCGGATAGCCGTAACCGGCGCCGGGCGGCGGCGGAGGAGGTGGCGGGGGCACGGCACCAGCCATGCGGTGACCGCAGACCTCGCACCAGTCGTCGGAACCCGACTGGTGTCCGTTCGGGCAGGTCGGCATGTCGGCGCTTCCCCCTTTCCTTTCCGGCCGTTATGACCGGGTTTCTCCGGCTCCCCGCGGGAACCGGGCTCGCTACTTCTTTACACGAACAGTCTTTGTGGACCGTGTTTCCAGGGTCATCTCGTCGGCCTCTTCGACCCTTGCCTTCAATCGCACAGTACCTGCCGCGGCGTCGACCACGTCCACCACCTTCGCAAGCAGTTTCGCAGTATCGGCGTTGCCGGAGGCGCTGGCGAGCTGAACGGCACGTCCCAGCTTGGCCGTTGCCCCGTCGACATCTCCCGATTTACGCAGATCCAGTCCCTGTTGGATGACTTGTGCCAGTTCCGCCTGACCCGTGTAGTGCGCGACCTGGGGGTTGATCGAGGTCGAGGCCACCATGTCGTCGGTCCACACCGCCCGTACGAGACCCTGCGCGCCGAGGTTCTGCACACTGCCGTCGCCCTGCGGAATCACCAGCGAGACACGGGCGGCCAGCATCTCCTGGCCGATTCCGGCCGAGGGGACCTCGACGCACACGTGGTAGTCGCGGGACTCATCCCCCCAGGAGCCGGTGGGGTAGTCCCCGGCGCGCGGGCCCGCCTCGGTGCGACGGTCCGTCAACTCCTCGACCGTGGGGGCGACTTGCTTGACGAACTTGATCTCCGTGCCGACCGGCGTCCACAGCCTGAGGGCGACGTCCGCGACCTCCTTGCCCATGGCCGTCTCCATCATCTGCGTGAAGTCGGCGGACAGGGCGGCGGGGTCGGCGACGATGTCGGCGGTGCCGAGCAGCGCGGAGGCGATTCCGGTGACCTCCTTGACCTCCCAGTCGGTGCCCACTCCACGCGCGTCACACGTGAAGCGCCCGGCACAGGAGTCGAGGGCGGCCTTGAGGTCCTCCGGTGACTCGTGTTCGTTGCGGCCGTCGGTGAGCAGGATGCCGTGCCGGATCGAGACGTCCGCCGAGGACAGCAGCCGGTCGGCGAGGCGCAGCCAGGTGCCGATCGCCGTACCGCCGCCCGCGCTCAGCTTGCGCAGGGCCTGCTTGGCCTGGTCGCGGGTCTGGGCATCGGCGACCGCGAGCCGTCCGCCGCCCGGGTAGACCTCCTTGGCGATGTGCGTGCCGCCGATGACGGCGAAGTGCACACCGTCGCGCAGGGTGTCGATCGCGGCGGCCGTCGCGTCGCGGGCGTTGCGCATCTTGGTCGGCGGGTAGTCCATCGAGCCCGAGCAGTCGACCATGATCGCCACGGCGGCGTCCGGGCCCTGCCCGGCGGTGTACAAGTGCGGCGCGGCGACGGCGCTTCCGATGGTGCCGCCGCCGGTCGCGCTCACCGTGACGATCGCGTTGACCTCGCGGCCGCCCTCGGGCAGGTACTCGTTCTGGTACACGTCGACCGAGAACTGCGGCACGTTCGACTTCGAGAAATTGGCCATGCCTTCTCTGTCCCCCTCAAGACCTCCGGTAGTTGGCGGAGGTGATGACTGTATGCGGACCGGTCCCCTCCGGTCCCGGGCCGTCCCCGTTCTTTCGCGGCCTCAGGCCGATCCTGCCCCCTGTGGCGGGGCAGGGAACGGCAGGACGGCCACTGTTACGTTGTCGTGGCCCCCGCCGTCCAGGGCGTGGCCGACCAGGACCTGGGCGCTGTGCAGAGGCCTTTCGGCGGCGTCGAGGGGCACGACCTCGGCCATCTCCTCGGCCGCCTCGGCGTAGTTCCACAGCCCGTCGGTGCACACCACCACTACACCCGGCCGGTCCGGCTTGAAGGAAGCGGTGTGCGGCTCCAGTTCGTACGCGTCCGCGCCGAGCCAGCCCGTGATCGCGTGGGCGCGCTCGTCGGCGTATGCCTCCGCCTCGTTCATCAGGCCCGCCGCGACCATCTGCGCGGCCCATGAGTCGTCCTCGGTGAGCCGGGCCGGCAGTGAACTCCGGTCGACCGGCACCCAGTAGGCGCGGCTGTCGCCGACCCAGCCGACGATCAGCAGGGCGGGGGTGACGACGGAGCCGACGAGGGTGCAGGCGGGCGCGTTCACATGGGGCGCGTGCTCACCCTGTGAGGTGGACGCGTCGGCCAGCGCATTGACGGCCTCCGCGGCGGCGACGATCGCGTCGTGCATCGCCTGCTGCGGGTGCGTGCCCAGCGGCAGGGCCTCCAGGAGCGCCTCGTTGGCCGCGCGGGACGCGGCGAGCGAGGCCTCGTCCGGGCGGGTCGCCGAGGAGACGCCGTCGCAGACGATCGCGACGACCGCGGGCGAGCCGTCGGGCAGCGCGGTCGAGGAGATCGCGAACGCGTCCTCATTGCGGTGGTGGCGCAGGCCGCGGTCGCTGACCGCGGCGACCGCGCCCAACTCCTGCTCCATGTGGTCGCGTTCGCGCGGCTGCGCGTGCCCGCAGTTCTCGCAGTAGCCGTCGCTGTCGACATTGCCCGAGCGGCAGGCGACGCACAGCTTGGTGCCCGCCTGGGGCGTCGCGAGGTCGGCGGTGCGGGGATCGACGAGAGGCTCGGCGGAGGGCGGGGCCGCGGGCTCGGCGGGGGGCTCGGCGGCCGGGGGAGCCAGCGGGTACTCGTCGGGCTCCGAGGGCCGGTCGAACCGTACGCCGGAAGGCTCCGCGCCCGAGGGCTGTACGCCGGACGGCTGCGCGCCCGGATGGTGTACGCCGGACGGCTGCGCGCCCGCGGATCCCGGTTCCGGGTGCGGGAGCTCGGAGCCGCCCGAGTCCGTGCCCTGGATGTCCGTGGCGCGGTGCACCGGGGCGGGCGTGTCGGAGCTGTCCACCTCCGGCGCGAGGGGCCAGTCCACGGACGCGGCGGCCGAAGGGGGCCGCGGTGCGGTGCCGTTCATGGTGATCGTCGGGTTGTCCGCCGGCGGTGCGGGCACCGTCGACAGGTCGTACCCGCACGCGCCGCAGAAACGGTCACCCGCCTCCAGTGGCTCCTCGCAACTGGGGCACCGCGAAAGGGCCGTCGGCTGGGGCATCTGGGACATCAATCACACCCACGTCCGGGGGCGGTAACGGTTGGCACGTTCCACCAGGTCGATCCTCTCCTCGCCGCCCTGCGCGAGCCGGGCCAGCGTCCGGTACGAGCGCTCGAGCCCGAAGCGGAGGCCGCGCTCGTCCAGCTTGCTGCCGAGCAGCACACGTCCACCTCCGGAGGCCGGAGCGGAACCCTGGCTACCGGAGAGTACCCAGTCCAGGGCACAGCCAAGGACTTCCGTCGACAACTGCTCGCGTCGGACCGCGTCGAGCCCGTATCCGTCAAGGGCCTCGACCTGTCCGGCCGCCGCCGTCAGATCGTCCACGAACGGCGCGGCCGCCGCCTCCTCGGCCAGCCGCTGCCGCAGCCGCGCCCGTACGGCCGCGACCCGGGCCGCCGTGTAGTGGATCGACGCCTCCGGTACGGACTCCAGCGTGCGTACGGCGCCACGGCGGTCCCCGGCGGCGAGCTGCACGCGGGCCAGGCCGAACGCCGAGCTCACATAGCTGGGGTCGGTCGTCCACACCAGGCGGTAGTACTCGGCCGCGTTGTCCAGCTGCCCGAGCACCTCCGCGCACAGGCCGAGGGCCAGCTTGGGCGCGGGCTCGCCGGGGAAGGCGTCGTAGACCGCGTCGAAGGACAACGCGGCGATCTCGTACTCCCCGCTCGCCAGCGCCGCGACGCCCCGGTACCAGACCACCCGCCAGTCGTCGGGATGGTCCGCCTCCAGGGCCTCGATCGCCCGGGCCGCGCTGTTCAGCTCACCCATCTCCAGGCGGGCGCGCAGCTCGCGCAGCCGCAGCTCCAGCGAGCCGGTGGGCGCCGCGTGCAGCGCCGTGATCAGCTCCCCGGGCGCGGAGGTCATGAGCCCCGCGAGGAAGCCGGCGTTCGGGTCGCCCGGGTCCACCCGGGGGATGGGCAGCGCGAGCGCGGTGGCGGCGGCCTGAACGGGCTTGACCAGACCGCCGTGGACCCCGGCGCCTCCGGCGCCCGCACTCCCGGCTCCGCCGGGCAGCATCCCGGCCCCGTTACCCGCGGGCGGTGCCCCGCGACGGCGCCCCGTCGGCACCACCCGAGCCCCCAGCCGCGACACGTCGCTGTCCAGCTTCCCGAACAACTCCGTGTCCGTGACCTTGAGCTCGGGCCCGAACAGGGTGGACAGGGCCGGGCGCGCCCGGCCCGTCTGGAGGGACACGACCTCCCTCAGCACACCCGTCAGCTGCTCGGCCATCTCCTGCGCGGAGGCGAAGCGACGGGCCGGGTCGGGGTCGGTGGCGCGGACGAGGAGCCGGTAGAAGGACTCGTACTGGCGGAAGACCTCGATGTTGTCCGGGTCGGGCAGGGAGTCCACGAAGACGTTCGTGTAGCCCTGGAAGTCGAAGGTCAGGACCGCGAGCGTACGGGCGACCGTGTAGAGGTCCGAGGCCACCGACGGGCCTACCTCCGCCACCTCCGGCGCCTGGTAGCCCACCGTGCCGTAGATGGCCGACTCGTCGTCGTCCATCCTGCGCACGGCGCCCATGTCGATGAGCTTGAGCTGGTCCTCGGTCTGGATCGCGTTGTCGACCTTGAAGTCGCAGTACAGGAGGTTGCGGCTGTGCAGGTGCCCGAGGGCCTCAAGGGCCTCGATGCCGTACGCGCAGGCCTGCTCCACGGGCAGCGGGTCCCGCTTGCCGTCCGCCGTGCGACGCCCGTTGGCGATCTCCTTCAGCGACTTTCCGCCGACGTACTCCATGACGATGTACCCGTCCAGCGAACCCGTCCGCTGGTCGAGGTGCTCGACGAAGTTGTAGATCCGCACGATGTTGGCGTGCTCGATCTCGGCGAGGAAGCGCCGCTCGGAGATCGCCGCCGCCATCGCGTCCTGGTCGCCGGTGTCGAGGAGGCCCTTGAGCACCACCCAGCGGTCGGAGACCGCGCGGTCGACGGCGAGGTAGACCCAGCCGAGGCCGCCGTGCGCGAGACAGCCCACGACCTCGTACTGGCCGTGCACGATGTCGCCCGTGTTCAGCTTGGGCACGAACGAATACGGGTGGCCGCACTTGGTGCAGAACCCCTCGGTGCGCCCGGCCCGCTCACCGCGCGAACGCCCCACCGGCGCCCCGCAGTCGGAGCGCGAGCAGAATCGCTTCCGCTCCGGGACCTCCGGGTTCTCCAGCACCATCACGCGCGGGTCGGGCCGCGGCACGTCCGGGACCTCGACCAGACCGACACCGAGCCGGCCGCGCCCGGAGGACCCCGCGGTCGAACCGGAGCTGCGGACCGACACCGAGCGGCCCGTCGACGCGCCCGACAGCGAGCGCGACAGCCGCCCGGAGACCGAGCGCCGCGACTGCGAGGAGCGCGACGAACTGCGGGAACTCGCCCGCGAACTGCTGCGTGCGCTACTGCTGTTGGAGCCGCGGGAACTCTTGCCGCCGCCCGTGATCCCGGTCGGGGGCGAGCCCACCATGCCCTTCGCCGAGACGACCGGGGCCAGACCGCATGTGTCGCAGTACAGCTCGCCGCCGCCCACGTCCTCGTACGACCCGGAGCAACCGGGCCGCTGGCACTTCTGCTGTTCGCTCACAGCCTGCTGACTCACGCTGCATCCCCCTTAACGCTCACGCGTTGGCCCCCTCCGGTCAACACGGTCGTTCGGCCCGCTCTGTTCAGGCACCCGTGGGCTCAACAGGTCGGCCACCGCCCGCTGATAGCGCAGCACCGCCTCCTCCGCGACCCGCAGATCGCAGGGCGCGCTCCACAGCATGCGGCGGGCCGCGTCGTAGCGCTCGACGAGGAACGGGTCCTCCGCGAGGCCGTGCCGGGCGACCTTCGCCTTGTACGCGTCGAGGCGGCCGCGCAGCTCCGCGCGGACCGCCAGCGGCGCGGTGACCGCGGTCAACGACTCGCGGGCGCGCAGGAGTTCGTCCTCCGCCTTCTCCTCCAGCGACTCCAGGAGCGGGGAGAGGCGGTGCCACTGGGCGTGTCTGCGGTACTCGGCGGCCGTCGCCAGCTGCTCCTGCAGCGCGGTCGGCGGACCGCTGACGGCCGGCACCTCCGATGCGGCGATCTTCGCGAGCACCTCACCGCGGGCGCTGCGCGCCTCGGCGAGCGTGCGGTCCGCGCGGCTGAGTATGTCCCGCAGCTTCACCAGCCGCGCCTCCGCGTCCTGGCGGACGGTGAGCACCGCGTCGATCTCCCGGCGCACCTCCTCCAGGGCGCGTGCCTCGCGGTCGTACGTCGTCGTGTCCGGGCGTCCGCCGCCGGGCGCCGAACTGCCCTGCGCGGGCACCCAGAAGGCCAGCGGGTCGGACACCACGCGCTCGCGCAGCGTGGTGAGCGTGCGGGTGATCCGCTCCAGGTCGTCGCCCGCCGGGTGCTCGCCGGGGCGGACGCCCACGGAGTGCGCGAGTTGGCGGGTGCGCTGGAGCTCCGCGGCCAGTAAATCGATCCGGGCGGGCAGCGCGGACCACACGGCGTCCGCGGTGACGACCATGTCGAGCGAGGACGCGTACAGCTCGTTCATCCGCTCCACCAGCGCGGCGAGCGAGAACTGTTCGCTGAGCTTGCCGGTGCCGGCGAGCGTCGGCGCGTTCGCCGTGGCGGTGGCGCTGCCGGCGACCGTGATGCCCTCGCCGCGCAGCAGCTCGGTCAGCTCCACCAGGTCGTCACGGCTCGACCAGCGTCTGCGGGAGCGGATGTCACGCGCGGAGCGCAGCGCGTCCGTGTACGCGTCGAAGTACGCCCACAGCAAGGTGATCGACGCCTCGGTGGACGTCCAGCGCTCCTTGGTCGTGCCGGTGAGCTCGGCGCCTTCCAGGAGTCTGCGGCCCGCGTGGTCCTGCAGGGCGAGGAGCGAGGTCTCGATGGCCTCGTGCTCCGCGCCGAGCCGCGCCAGCGCACGGTCCACCTCGTCCCGGTCCATCACCGGCCCGGAGGGTCCCGTGACGCCCATCGATCACCTCTCGCTCTCTGTCGTTCCCTGCGCGCCGATCCGGTGCGCCCGGGTAACTCTCCAGTCGTATCGGGTCGGTTACTTGTACTTCGCCGCGGGCGGGTTCGCCGACTCGGAGTCCGCGCCCAGGGTCGGGGACAGCCACTTGTCGTACGACGTGCGCCAGCCGCTCTTGCGGTAGTCCACGAGGACCTGGTTGACCCGGCGTACCAGATCGTAGGCGTCCTTCTTCATCGCCACTCCGTAGTACTCGGTCGTGAAGCGGTCGCCCTTGAGCTCCACCGTCGGGTCCTGCGCGGCCTGGCTCGCGGCGAGCGCGCCGTCGGTCACGACGGCGTCCGTCTCGCCGAGCTGCAGCCGCACCAGGCAGTCGAGCTGGTTGGGGACGGTGTCCTTGATGTCGGCGGTGGAGGCGAGCTTGCCGTGGTCCTGGTCCGCCTTCAGCTTGTCGTACGCGGTGGACCCGTCCGCCGAGCAGATCCGCTTGTTCGCCAGCGTCTTGTCGTACCCCTTGATGTCCGAGGCCTTCGGGGCCAGAACCTGCTGGCCGGTGAGGAAGTAGGGGGCGGAGAAGGCGACGTCCTTGAGGCGCTCGCAGTTGATCGTCATGGTGCGGACCACCATGTCGACCTGGCCGCTCTTGATCGCCGGGATGCGCTGGATGGTGGGGATGGCGTGGAACCGGACGGCGTCCGGGTCGCCGAGGATGTCCTTCGCGATCTCGTGCGCGAGATCGATGTCGAAGCCCTCCAGGTCGCTGCTCTTCTTGGTGCTGTTCGGGTCGCGATAGCCCCAGCGGTAGCTGTTCTGGTCGACGCCGACCGACAGATAGCCGCGCTTCTTGATGGCCGTGATCGTCGTGCCGCTCTCGTCACTGGACGGGGAGAGGCTCTGGTCCTGCGGATCGGTGCACGCGTCGTCCCGCGCCTGGGTGCCCTGGGCGACCCCCTGGCTGCCGATTCCCGTGCTGCCGTCCCCGCGCGTGCTGCTCAGCGGCAGCAGCAGCGCGAAGACCACGGCGAGGGCGCAGGCGACGGCCATCGCGCCCACGCCGCCCCAGCCCTTCAGGCTTGCCCTCAGGCGTCGTGCCGTCATCGCCGCTCCCCCTCTCACCGGTACTCCGAAAGCCTGCGCCCGATGCCGAGCAGGGCGCCCGCCGCGGCGAGCACCGCGAGGACGGCCGCGCCCACCGGGAGGCCGGTCATCGCGTCCAGGCCGTCACCCGCCGCCTGCTTGAACTCGCTCTCCTCGTGGGTGAGCGCGAGCGCCAGATTCTTGTCGACGCCGTCGAAGCACTCGCCGGTCGGCTTGTCGTTCTTGGAGCCGATCACCTTGTTCAGAGCGCCCTGGTAGTCGCCCGCGTCGTCGGCCGCGCGGGCCTCCTGGTGGCGGGACTTCCAGACCTTCATGTTGCCGGTGGCGGCCTGCACGGGGGCCTCGCCGGCCTTGTCGTCGGCGAGGTCGGCGGCCAGGGTCAGGCCCTTGGTGAGCGTCTTCATGTCCTGCTGGAAGTCGTAGTCGAAGACGTCCACGGTCGTCTTGCCGTCGGCCAGCTTCTTGGTCTCGGCGCCGCGGCTGACCAGCGTCAGGTTCTCGTTGCCCCGCGCGTTCAGGGAAGCGATCCGGGCGTCGTGCAACACGTTCAGAGAGCGGACCCCGTGGTCGTACGACTCGTCGAGTCCGGCGCGCGCGACGCTGTGCCCGACGACGAGCCACAGCAGCACCACCGTGGAGGCGGCGGTGGCGGCGACCATGCCCTGGTTCAACACCCGGTTCGTCCGCCGGTAGTTGCGGCGCTGGGCCCAGACGAGGCCGCCGAGGGCGAGCACGCCGAGGCCGATGGCGGCCCAGGGGTAGGGCTTCGCGTCGGCGTAGTCGGCGCTCAGCCGCTGGTTCTCCCGCTGGTAGAGGTGCTTGGCCTTCGGGAGCATCTGCTGCTGCATCTTCTCGTTCGCGTACCGCAGATAGGCGCCGCCGAGCGGGTAGCCCTGCCGGTTGTTGGCGCGGGCGCGCTCGATGAGGCCCTTGTACTCGGGCAGCAGCTTGTTCAGTTCGGAGATGGTCTCCGCCGAGGGGGAGCCCGGCTCCGAGCTGTTGGCGGCGGTGATCAGCTTCGCGGCGGCGGTCTTGATGTCCAGCTCGTACCGGTCGCGGGAGGCCTTCGTCTCCTGGCCGCCGGCGAGGAAGCCGCTGGAGGCCGCCGTGTTCGCGTCGGCGAGCGAGCGGTAGATGTCGGCCGCGCTCGCGCTCAGCGGCTGGCTGCTGTGCAGCACGTCGTCCGCGGCGGCCGAACGCTCCGTCATCTGCCAGGCGGTGACCGCGCCGAACGCGACGACCAGGAGGGCGAGGACAGCGCCGATGATGCGCAGCCGGCCCGGTTCCGTCGTCGCGGCTTCGCGCAGGCGGTCGACGCCCTCCGCCCACGCGGTGCGGCGTGGGGGCGTCGCGTCGGGCAGCGCGGACTTGGACGCCGGCACCGGAGGCCCGGACTGCGGTGGCACGGCCGGCATCGTGGGCGCGCCGGCCTGTCCCGGTGGCGCCGCACCGCCGTTCGGCGGGTATGTCACTTGACCTCCCCCATGGTCATCCGTAGCTCACCTCCGTCCGGTGCGCGGGAAGCACGGACAGCGGACGAAGGCGTACGGGCGCAAGTATCGCCGCCGGGACTGACATCCGCACAGGCCTTGACTGGATCTTGTTCGGATCGCAGCGCACTTGTCGAATTCCGGCGCAGCGCAAGGCTCCCGCACCACCCCCCTTCCCATGAATACGCCGTCCGGATCTGTTCGGTTCCCGCTCGTCGCGCAACGTTCACAGCAGGCCGGTCAGCCGCCGCAGACTGCGCTCCCCCTCGCGCCGCACGCCCAGCGGCACCAGGGCCGCGCGCCCCGGCACCCGCACGCCTCCGGTGAACGCCACCCGGGTGCCGTCACCGTCCGGCGCCGCGGCGACGCCGAGCAGCAGGAACCGGCTCTGCAGCCAGCACCAGCCCGGCCGCTGCTCGCCGCGCAACAGGGCCCGCATCCCGTACTTGCTGCGGGCCAGCGCCTCGACGCGCGCACCGTCCCGCCGCAGCACCCGCAGCCCCCGCATGTCGGGCGCGACGCGTCCGAACTCGCCCTCCAGGTCGCCCAGCAGGGCCCATACGCGCTCGTACGGGGCGGCCACGACGGCCTCGGTGACATGGGCGCCGCGGACCCCGGCGGCGAGCACGCGCAGCCGCCGCACCGGGTCGAGGCCGGCGACGGGCCACTCGCTGGTCGTGTCACGTCCGGTCATGAGGTCCACGCCTTCCGGAAGGTGTCGCGCGCCCGGTGCAGCCGGGACTTGACGGTGCCGACGCGCAGGCCGAGCAGCTCGGCCGCGGCCCGCTCGTCCAGGCCCTCCACGTCACGCAGGACGAGCACCGCCCGGTGCTCGGGGGAGAGCCGGTCCAGTACATCCCTGATGTCGGCGGCGAGTTGCGGATCCCCGCGCGCGGGCAGGGTGCTCAGATCGGCGGCCACCGCGCGGGCGGCGCGCCCGGCCAGCCGGACCGCCTCCCGCACCGCGATGGCACGGACCCAGCCGCGCAGCGCGGCCGGGTCCTTGAGGGTGCGCAGCGAGCGGAACACCGCGACCAGCGCCTCCTGTGCGGCGTCCGGCCCCTGGTCCAAGGCGATGGGACCGCAGATACGGCCTACGTAGGGGGCCAGTTCGTCCAGCAGCTCGGCCATGGCGAGGGTGTCGCCGCGCTGCGCGGCGCGCACCCGGCGGGCCGCTTCCTCATCGGACACGTACGGCATCTTCCCAACGGGCGGTGCCCGCGCGGACAGCGGTGCCCTGGTGGCGGGCGACCCTGAGCGCGGCCGCGCACAGCACCGCGCACAAGGGCGTGTAGAGCCCGAGGTTGAGCCAGTAGAAGGCGGTTCCGGTGTCCTGCGCGAAGAGCCAGTAGACGCCCGCCAGCGTGCGCAGGGACAGCCCGGCCGCCACCGCGAGGGTGCCGAGGCGGAGCAGGCGGTGCGGGCGCCGGGACTGGGCGACGACGATGCCGCTCGCCGTCAGCAGGAGCGCGGCGAGCGGCAGGACGACGGGCGGGGCGAACGGCGCCTCGGTGCCCAGGACCGCGTACGACAGGCTCTTCTCGTCGGCGGCGGGCCAGGTGGAACCGGTCGCCCAGTAGAGGTGGAACAGGGCGTCGGCGGTGAGCACCGAGGCGAGGAGTACGGCGGCTCGCGTGGCCGTGCGGTCGGACATGGGGCCTCCTGAGATGGGCATCGACACCCACCAGAGGAGGCGTCCGGGCCATTCGTTCCCACGGATGTGCGGGAATTTCCGGCGCGGACATCCCGACCGCCCGCCCGTCCGGACTCCTCGTAGGACTTCTCAGGCCTCCTCGTAGAACGCCCGCACGCGCGCGTGCACCTTGTCCGGGGCCCGTACGTGGTCCAGGCCCAGGAGAGCGGCGCCCAGGACGGGGCTGGCGGTGACCACTTGGGGGACCGCCTTGGGGGCGCGGGCCGCGAGGAGTTCGTGGATGCGGTCGTCGAGTTGGGGGTGGCGGGCGGCGAGGATGCTGCCGCCGAGGAGGACCGGGGTCTCCTCGGCGAGGAGGTCGAGGCGGGTCAGGGCGACCGCGGCCATCGCGACCACCTCGTCCGCGAGCCGGTCGACGATCGCGCGGGCCACCGGATCGCCGTCCACCGCCGTGGCGAACAGCACGGGCGTCAGCTCATGGCGACGGGCGTTGCCGATGCGCTCCAGGTGCAGTGCCTCGATGAGCGCGTACATGGAGTCGAGGCCGAAGTGCGCGGGCAGCGTGCGTGCCAGCGCCGTGGGACCGCCCCGGCCGTCCTCCGCCCGTGCCGCGTGCCACAGGGCCTCCTCCGCCAGGCCCCAACCCCCGCCCCAGTCCCCGGAGATACGGCCGATCGCCGGGAAGCGGGCGGTGCGGCCGTCGGGCCGCATGCCGACGCAGTTGATCCCGGCGCCGCAGACGACGGCGACTCCGCGCGGCTCGGCGATCCCGGCCCGCAGGATCGCGAAGGTGTCGTTGCGCACCTCCACACTGGTGCCCCACGCGCGCGCGTGCAGCGCGGCCGCCAACTGCTCCTCCTCGACCGGGAGATCCGCGTTGGCGAGACAGGCCGAGACGTGCTCGACCGAGCTGACGCCCGCCTCGGCGAAGGCCCGCCGCACCGCGTCGGCGACCGCGTCCACGGCCGCCTGGACCCCCACGGCCGGGGGCCGGAATCCGCCGCCGCGCGCCGTGCCGACCACCCGCCCGTCCGGCGCCACGACCGCGACGTCGGTCTTGCTGTTCCCCGCGTCGATGGCGAGGACGCTTGCGGTCAGGCCCACGCGAGGTGCTCCCGGTTGTGCGCGATCAGCTGGTCGGTGAGGGCGTCGGCGTACGCGTACTGACCGACCAGGGGATGGGAGAGGAGGGCCCGGAAGACCCGGTCACGGCCGCCGCGCAGGGCCGCCTCCAGGGCCAGGTCCTCGTATGCCGTCACGTTGGCCATCAGGCCCGCGTACAGCGGGTCCACGGACGGCACCGACAGCGGCGTGGGCCCTTTGGAGCCGATCGCGGCCTGCACCTCGATCACGGCGTCGTCCGGCAGGAAGGGGAGGGTTCCCCTGTTGTAGGTGTTCACCACCTGGTAGGGGCTTCCGCCTCCGCCCAGCAGCGACGCCGCGAGGTCCACCGCCGCCTCCGAGTAGTACGCGCCGCCCCGCTTGGCCAGCAGCTCCGGCTTCTCGTCCAGCGCCGGGTCGGCGTACAGCGCCAGCAACTGCCGTTCCATTTCCGCCACTTCGGCGGCCCGGGACGGCTTCGTCCGCAGCTCCCGTACGACCTCGTCGTGCGCGTAGTAGTACCGCAGGTAGTACGAGGGGACGACGCCCAGCCGGTCGACGATCGTGCGCGGCAGGCGCAGGTCGTCGGCGATGGTGTCGCCGTGCTCGGCGAGGAGCTTCGGAAGGACGTTCTCGCCCTCGGGACCACCCAGGCGCACACCAGTTTCCCAGGTGAGGTGGTTGAGGCCCACATGGTCGAGGTGCACATCGGCGGGTGCGACGCCGAGCAGTGCGGCGAACTTCCGCTGGAAGCCGATGGCCACATTGCACAGTCCGACCGTCTTGTGGCCCGCCTGGAGCAGGGCGCGCGTCACGATCCCGACCGGGTTGGTGAAGTCGATGATCCAGGCGTCCGGACTGGTACGGCGTACGCGTTCCGCGATGTCCAGGACGACCGGCACCGTGCGCAGCGCCTTGGCCAGGCCGCCCGCGCCCGTCGTCTCCTGGCCGACGCAGCCGCACTCCAGCGGCCAGGTCTCGTCCTGTGCGCGGGCCGCCTGGCCGCCGACGCGCAGCTGCAGCAGGACGGCGTCGGCGCCCTCGACGCCCGCGTCCAGGTCGGAGGTGGTGACGATACGGCCGTCGTGCCCCTGCTTGGCGAAGATACGGCGGGCCAGGCCGCCCACCAGCTCGAGGCGTTCGGCGGCCGGGTCGACGAGGGCCAGTTCCTCGATGGGGAGGGTGTCCCTGAGCCGGGCGAATCCGTCGATGAGTTCGGGGGTGTAGGTCGAGCCTCCGCCGACCACGGTGAGTTTCATACGTGGTTAACCCTTCACTCCGGTGAGCGTGACGCCCTCGACGAACGCCTTCTGGGCGAAGAAGAACACGAGGATCACGGGGGCCATGACCAGCACGGTCGCGGCCATGGTGAGATTCCAGTCGGTGTGGTGCGCGCCCTTGAACGACTCCAGGCCGTAGGAGAGGGTCCAGGCGCCGGGGTTCTCCGACGCGTAGATCTGGGGCCCGAAGTAGTCGTTCCAGGCGTAGAAGAACTGGAAGAGCGCGACCGCGGCGATGCCCGGCTTCGCCATCGGGAGGACGACCTTCAGGAGCGTCCTGAGGTCTCCGCAGCCGTCCACCTTGGCCGCGTCCAGGTACTCGTTCGGGATGGTCATCAGGAACTGGCGCAGCAGGAAGATGGAGAAGGCGTCCCCGAAGGCCATCGGGATGATCAGCGGCCAGAGGGTTCCCGACAGATCCAGCTGCTTCGCCCAGAACAGGTACATCGGGATGATGACCACCTGCGGCGGCAGCATCATCATCGAGATGACCAGCATCAGCGACAGATTCCGGCCGCGGAAGCGGAACTTGGCGAGCGCGTAGGCGACGGGGATCGACGACACGACGGTGAGGACGGTGCCCGCACCGGCGTACAGCAGGGTGTTCTTCCACCAGGTCAGGAAGCCCGGTGTGTCGAAGACCTTCCGGTAATTGCCCCACTCCCACGTGTGCGGGATCAGATCGCGGCTGAGCGCCTGGGTGTCGCTCATCAGCGAGGTCAGGAACACGAACACGAACGGGAGCACGAAGAAGAGGGCGGCGGCGACGCCGAGCGCGTGGACCGCGACCCACTCCAGCAGGGCCTTGCGGCGGGCGGTGCGCTCGGCGGGCGACACGGGAGCCCTCAACTCCACGGGCTTGTCGAGGACGTGAGACAACTGAGGCGCTTGCGTCATGGTCAGTCACCTGCCTGGATGAGACCGCCCCGGCGCCGCATCAGGAACGCGGTGAACACCATGGACAGGGCGAACAGCACGAGCGCGACCACACAGGCGGAGCCGTAGTCGAAGCGCTGGAAGCCGAGGTTGTAGACGAGCTGCGGCAGGGTGAGCGTCGACTTGTCGGGGTAGCCGGGCTCGAACTGCGTACCGGCGCCCTGGATGACGCCCGAGGCGACCTTTCCGGCGATCAGTGGCTGGGTGTAGTACTGCATCGTCTGGATCACGCCGGTGACCACGGCGAACATCACGATCGGCGAGATGTTCGGCAGCGTCACATAGCGGAACCGCTGCCACGCGGAGGCGCCGTCCAGCTCCGCAGCCTCGTACTGCTCGGTCGGTACGTCGAGCAGCGCGGCCATGAAGATGACCATCAGGTCGCCGATGCCCCACAGGGCCAGCAGGGTCAGGGCCGGCTTCGACCAGGTGGGGTCGTTGAACCAGCCGGGCGCCGGGATGCCGACCTTCTCCAGGATCGAATTGACCGGGCCCGTACCGGGGTTGAGGAGGAACGCGAAGGCCATCGTGGCCGCGACCGGCGGGGCGAGGTAGGGGAGGTAGAAGAGGGTGCGGAAGACGCCCGTACCCGTCTTGATCTTCGTGATCAGCAGGCCGACACCGAGTCCGAAGACGACCCGCAGGCTCACCATGATGAGGACGAGCCACAGGGTGTTCTTCAACGCGGGCCAGAACAAGGGGTAGTTCTGGAAGACGTAGGTCCAGTTCTTCGTTCCGCTCCACGTCGGCGGTTTGAAGCCGTCGTAGTGCATGAACGAGAAATAGACGGTCGAGATCAGCGGGTACGCGAAGAAGACCGCGAAGCCGATGAGCCAGGGTGACATGAAGGCGAGGGTTCGCAGTGCTTGTTTTCTGCGCTTCGCCACAAGGCCGGACCGACGGCGCTTCGACGCCAAAGTGATCGTGCTCATGGGCTACTTCGCCTGCGCGATGTCCGTGTCGATCTGCTTGGCGGTGCTTTCCAGACCCGCCTTCAGATCCTTCGCCTTGCCGCTCTCGTAGTCGTATCCGAACTGCTGGATCGTCACGAGATACGTGCCGCCGTTGATGGACGCGGGAGTCGTCGTCGAGTTCGGGTTCGAGGCGATGTCCAGGAACGTCTTGAAGCGCGGGTCGTACTTCAGCTTCGGGGACTTCAGCGCGGCGAGCGTCGAGGGGACATTGTGGATGTCGTTGGCGAAGCCGACCACCGCGTCCGTGTTCGTGGTCATGTATTTGACCAGCTCCCAGGCCGCGTTCTGCTTCTTGCTGGTGGAGGCGATGCCCGCGATGGTGCCGGTGATGTAGCCCTTGCCGTACTGGTCGGCCTGATCGTCGGGTACGGGCAGCGGGGCGACGCCGATCTCGAAGTCGGGCTTGGCTTCCTCGGCCATGCCGAGCCGCCATTCGCCGTCCAGCTGCATGGCGACCTGACCGGTGTGGAACGGGTGCTTGGGACCCCATTCGTCACCCAGCTTGGAGCGGTACTTCTCCAGCTTCTGGTAGCCGCCGAGTTCGTCGACGAGCTTCTTCTGGAGGGTGAAACCGGCCTGGAATGCGGGGTCCTTGGCGATGTTCGACTTGCCGTTCTTGTCGAAGTACGTCGGCGAGAACTGCCCGAAGTAGTGCTCGGTGGTCGACTCCCAGCCGTGGTAGTTCGGCATGAAGCCGAGCTGCGAGTAGGAGTCGCCCTTGGCCACGGTCAACTTCTTGGCGTCGGCCTCGAATTCGGACCAGGTCTTCGGCGGGCTCTTGATGCCCGCCTTGTCGAACGCGTTCTTGTTGTAGTAGAGCCCGTACGCGTCACCGAGCAGCGGCACAGTGCACCGGTTGCCGTCGAACTGGGTGTACTCGTTCATCGCCTTCGGGAAGGTCGTCTCCGGGTCGATGCCCGCCTTCTTGAAGAAGGGGTTCAGATCGACGAAGGCGCCCGACGAGCAGAACTTGCCCACGTTGTTGGTGGTGAAGGAGGAGACCACGTCGGGGGCCTTGTCGCCGCCCGCGCGCAGCGCCTGGTTGATCTTGTCGTCCGTCATGTTGCCGACGATGTTCACGTGGATGTTGGGGTGCGCCTTCTCGAAGCCCGCGACCAGGGACTTCACGGCCTTGACCTCGCTGGGCGCGCTCCACGCGTGCCAGAAGTTGATCGTCTGTTCCTTGGACGCGTCGTCGCTCGCGGCGGAGCCGGACTGGCCGGTACAGGCGGTGGCGAGGAGGGCTATCGAGGCGGAAGCGGCGAGCGCGGCGACCGCTTTCCGGGACATTCCGGGCATGACGGGGTCTCCCTAGGGCAGGGTAGGGCAGGGGTGGTGGTGTGCGCGAAAGGGCTGAGGGGGTGAGGGGTTCAGCGGGAGGTGTCGAAGACCTCGTCGCGGGTGGCCGCCAGGGCGCTTTCCAACGCGCCGCGCAGCACGGGGTGTTCGTGGACGTCGCCGACGACGAGGCGCGGCCGGGACGCGGCCAGCTCCTCCAACTCGGCCTGGACCAGGGCGCGCAGCGGTTCGCCGCCCGCGGTGAGCGACGCGCCGCTGAGCACGACGAGCTCGGGGTCGAGCACGGAGACCAGCGAGGCGAGACCGGTGGCGAGACCGGTCGCGTACGTCTCCAGGAGCCGCAGGTACGGCCCCTCGTCGACGGCGGCGGCCCGCTCGACGAGGGCTGCGGCGACCTCGGCGTACGGACCGGTGGGTATGTCCTTGATGCCGAGCTCGCGTGCCAGCTTGGGGATGGCCTGGGAGCCGGCGAGCTCCTGGTAGCCGCCGCTGTTGGCCTTGGTCACCTGGCGCACCAGGGGCGCGCCCGGCACCGGCAGGAAGCCGACCTCGCCCGCGCCGCCGGTCCAGCCGCGGTGCAGCCGTCCGCCGAGCACGAGCGCGGCGCCGAGACCGCCCTCGTTCCACAGGAGGACGAAGTCCTCGTGGCCCTGGGCGGCGCCGAGCCGCTGCTCCGCGATGGCGACGAGGTTGACGTCGTTCTCGTACTCGACGGGTATCGGCAGTGCGGTCGCGAGCTCGTCGAGGAGGCTGGGGGAGTGCCAGCCGGGCAGGTGCGAGGCGTAGCGCAGCCGGCCGGTGCTGGGGTCGAAGGCGCCGGGGGTGCCGATGACGAGGCGGCGGACGTCGTCCCGGGCCAGTCCGGCCGCCTTCACCGCGCCGTCGAGGGCGTCGGTGACCTGGCGTACGACGGGCTGTGCGGGGCGGCGTCCGGGGGTGGGCAGCTCGTACTCGCCCACCGTCCGGCCGGTGATGTCGGCGACGGCGGCGAGGATGCGCTCGGGGGTGACGTCCAGGCCCGCCGCGTAGCCGGCGCCCGGATTGACCACGTACAGCTGGGCGTTGGGGCCCGGGCGGCCCTCGCTGGTGCCGGTGGCGAGCACAAGGCCCGCCGCCTCCAGGCGGGCGAGGAGCTGTGAGGCGGTGGGCTTGGACAGCCCGGTGAGCTTCCCGATCCTGGTCCGTGACAGCGGGCCGTGCGCGAGAAGCAGGTCGAGGGCGGCGCGGTCGTTCATGGCGCGCAGGACGCGCGGAGTGCCCGGCGTGCCGGCGGATCCTGCCATGTGTGTCGACACCTGCCTTTCTCAGCTGCCCAGTTTCCCAGTGACCTGGAACGAAAGTCCATCCCATGATCACTGTTAGGAAAGTTTCCTGTTTGGTGGGAGGAACGTAGGCCGGGGGCCGAGGGGGCGTCAAGAGAAACCGCCCCCGAGGCAACAGACTCGTTACCTGCGGGGGCGGTGCGCGTGCTCTGTGTGGCGGGCGACTACTGCACGTCTACGGCATGGCGACTACTGCACGGCTGCTACTGCACGTCGACGAAGTCACCCGCGGCCGCCTTGGCCCCGGTCGTGGTCGTCCCGGCGAACTGGTAGCAGTGGTTGTGCTTGTCGTTCGGCTGCGGCGGAACGATGGCCATCCCCTCGATGTACTCGGGTCGAATCGGCGCCTGAGACGCCTCCTCGATCGCGATCAGCAGATCGATGGGGTCCTGCTGCCTCATGACCGGCTCCATGATGGGTTTGGCGCTCATCGATGGCTCTCCCTCGTCACGCTGATGCCAGGCTAGGCCCGCGCTGGGTGCCCCGGCAGAACGATGGGCCAC
This sequence comes from Streptomyces sp. NPDC001530, assembly GCF_042894545.1. Lineage (NCBI taxonomy): Bacteria > Bacillati > Actinomycetota > Actinomycetes > Kitasatosporales > Streptomycetaceae > Streptomyces > Streptomyces sp. NPDC001530. The sequence goes on along the minus strand of NZ_JBIAVS010000007.1, from coordinate 21,903 downwards.
CCGCCGCCCCACGACCTGGGAATTCCGTACGCGTTCACTCGAACGAGTGTGCTGAACAGTTCCGGCGGTCGGGGTCCCGTACAGACGAGGGAGGCGGCACCCGGAACACCCGGGTGCCGCCTCCCTCGTACAAAGCACAAGCCGTGGCCGCTACTTCGGAGCGCCCGACGGCGTCGACGTGATCGGCGCGGCCGCCAAGGCCTGCGGAGACGCCGGGTTCGCCTGGGCCGACGGGGCCGCCACGTTCTCCGTCGGGTCGGGGGCCGGGTCCTCCTCCGGTTCCGTCACCGGGCCGCCGACGATGCGGATGTCCGCGGCGTCGAAGGCGCGCTTGATGCGCCAGCGCAATTCGCGTTCGACGGAGAGGGCCTTGCCGGGCATCGTCTTGGCGGAGACCCGGACGACCATGGAGTCGAGCAGGACGCTGTCCAGGCCCAGGATCTCGATCGGGCCCCAGAGACGCTCGTTCCAGGGCTCTTCCTTGCTGATGGCCTCGGCGACCTCGCTGATGACGGACTGGACGTGGTCCAGGTCCTCCGAGGCGCGGACCGTGACGTCGACGCCGGCCGTGGCCCAGCCCTGGGAGAGGTTGCCGATGCGCTTGACCTCGCCGTTGCGGACGTACCAGATCTCGCCGTTGTCGCCGCGCAGCTTCGTCACGCGCAGGCCCACCTCGATGACCTCGCCGGAGGCGACGCCCGCGTCGATCGTGTCGCCGACGCCGTACTGGTCCTCGAGGATCATGAAGACGCCGGAGAGGAAGTCGGTGACCAGGTTGCGCGCGCCGAAACCGATGGCGACACCGGCCACACCCGCGGAGGCCAGCAGCGGGGCCAGGTTGATCTCGAAGGTGCCGAGGATCATCAGCGCGGCCGTGCCCATGATCAGGAAGGACGCGACCGAGCGGAGGACGGAGCCGATCGCCTGGGAGCGCTGGCGGCGCCGCTCGGCGTTCACCAGGAGGCCGCCGAGGGCCGTGCCGTCGACCGCCTGGACGGTGCGGGTCATGCGGTCTATCAGCTTGGTGATCGCCCGCCGGACCGCGACTCTCAGCACCGCCGCGATCACCAGGATCAGCAGGACCCGCAGGCCGATGCTGAGCCACGTCGACCAGTTCTGCTCGACCCAGCTGGCTGCGTTGGTCGCGCTTTCCTGGGCGTCCTGAAGCGTGGCGACCGTCGGGTCGGTCGACGTCGAGGGGGACGGCGACGGCGTCGAACCGGCGGCCAATAGGACGGGCAGGGACACGGCAGGTACCTCCAGGCGTAGCGGTCTGCCCGCGGCAGGGGACACATGAGGGGCACCGGTCGGGCAGAACCACCACACTAACGGGGCATCGTGTGTGGATCGTTGCGATGTTCGAGGGAGAGACTGTGCTCACCTGGGGAGGAAGAAGGTGTGGTCGAAAACACTCCCAGCCCGTTACCGGGACATGGTGGCGCGTCCACCAGGCAAGAGGGGACACTGGCCACAGATCGTCCCGGCGCGAGCCACGCGCCGCCGACGCCCAAGGAGGCATCCGTGCCGCATGTCCTGGTCCTCAATGCGTCGTACGAGCCGCTCGGCGTCGTACCGCTCCGCCGCGCGCTCGTCCTCGTCCTTGAGAACAAAGCCGTTTGTCTCGAGGAATCCGGCGCCTTCATGCACAGCGCGACCGTTACTGTCCCCGCACCCAGCGTGGTCCGGCTGAAAAGGTTCGTGCGGGTCCCCTACCGGGGGCCCGTTCCGCTGACCAGGCGAGCTCTGTTCGCCCGCGACGGCGGCCGGTGCATGTACTGCGGTGGCGTCGCAACCAGCGTCGACCACGTCATCCCGCGCAGCCGCGGGGGTCAGCACGTCTGGGACAACGTGGTGGCGTCGTGCCGCCGCTGCAACCACGTCAAGGCCGACCGTCACCTGGTCGAGATCGGCTGGCGCCTGCGCCACAAACCCGCCCCGCCGACGGGGCTCGCTTGGCGCATCATCGGAACCGGGCATAGGGACCCGCGCTGGCTGCCATACCTGCAGCCGTACGGCGCGGACGACGCGATGGCCCGGATCGACGGCATTTCCGCCTGACGATCCGGGCCTTTGTGTTGCCCGGCAGCACGGGCTGCCGCCCCCGCTCCGGCTCCCCAGGAGGACCCCCGTGCCTCCCGGGGAGCCGGCCATGCCCGCGCGCAGCGGTCGTCAGACGTACCGCAGCTCCGCCGGGTGCACCGAGCGGCGCAGCAGCGGCAGCGAGGTGGCCGCCGCCAGCAGACAGGCCGCGTAGATGATCACGGGGACGATCGCGGGCAGCAGCGGCAGTGATCCGTCGCCGGCGAGCTGCCCGTACCAGACGCTGATCGCCATGCCGCCGAAGCCGGCCAGCGCGACCGCGGGAGCCAGCGGCAGGGCCGTCTCCAGGAGCAGCGCCCGGCCGAGCACCGCCTGCGGCACCCCGGCGGCGGCCTGCGCGGCCAGGCCCCGGCGCCGGGTGGCCAGGGACTCGGCGGTGCCCACGGCGAGGCCGGAGAGGGTGATCAGCAGGGCGATCAGGATGGCGGCGCCGGTCAGGTTGACGCCGGTGGTGTAGAAGGACATGTCCTCCGCGAGCGTATGGCGCTCGCGCCCGTTCAGGTCGTCGAGCAGGACCTGTCGTACGCCCATGAAGCCCGTCCCCACGACCGTCACCAGGAGGACGGCGGCGTGGGTGCGGGCGGCCGCCCACGGGTCCTCGCGCAGGCGTTCCGCCGCGATCAGGGTCGCCGGGTTCTCCGTCCGGTCCGCGAGAACGCGGCCCGTGAACCGGGCGGTGGCGCCCGTCACCCACACCGCGGCCATGCCAGTGAGAATCACCACAGTGAAGACGAGCAGCGGGGCCGTGCCGAAGCCGCCGAAGCTGCCCGGGGCCATGGCGAGCCCGGTGACGAGGAGCACCAGCGCCGCCGCCAGGAACGCGGCGCCCGGGCCCCGGCCGCCGCTCGGGCGCACCCGGCGCACCCAGCCCAGCGGCGAGGCGACCACGCGGCGCAGCGCGAGCGTGCTCACCAGTGCGCCCAGTACGGGCACGGCCACCGCGATCACCGCGAACCCGGCCCAGACCACGGCCGGCGGATGCTGCCACTGGCCCAGCAGGAACAGGACGGAGAAGACGGTCGCGACCGCCGAACCCGCGAGGCAGGCGAGCCCCGCCTCCAGCGCGGCGATCCGCCGCACCTGGGCCGGGGAGGCCCCCGCGAGCCGCAGCCCGGCCAGCCGCCGGTCGCGGTGTACGGCGCCGATGCGGGCGCACTGACCGAGGAAGCCCAGCACCGGGACCAGCAGGAGCAGCAGCGTGAGGACGATGCCCGAGCGCTCGCCGGGCTGGTCGAGCAGGCCGTTGGCCAGGGACACGTGGTACTGCCCGTCCATGGAGGCGACCGCCGCGGCGGCCAGCCCGAATCCCGTGGCGAGCCCCGCACCCACCGCCGTGAGCGTGACCCGCCACCACTCCCGCCGATCGGAACCACGGGTGAGCAGCAACGCGAGACGGAGATCGGCGATCATCGGTCGGCCTCCTGGGCGTCACGGCGGGCGAGGGCGGCCGACGGGGAGAGCTGGGGTCGGGCCGGGGTGTCGTGGGGCAGGAGTGCGGCGGGTGCCGGGGTGATGGTCATCGGGCCGTCTCCTGGGTGTCGCGGCGGGTGAGGGTGGCCGACGGGGGGAGCTGGGGTCGGGCCGGGGTGTTGTGGGGCAGGAGTGCGGTGGGTGCCGGGGTGGTGGTCATCGGGCCGTTTCCTGGGTGTCGCGGTGGGTGAGGGTGGCCGACGGGGGGAGCTGGGGTCGGGCCGGGGTGTTGTGGGGCAGGAGTGCGGCGGGTGGCGGGGTGGTGGTCATCGGGCCGTCTCCTGGGTGTCGCGGCGAGTGAGGGCGGCCGGTGGCGACTGCTGGGGCGGGGCCGTGCGGCCCTCGGGGGCCAGCGATCGGACGGATACGGGTGCGGTGGTCATCGGGCCGTCTCCGTGGAGGTCTCGGTGGTGGAGCCGAACGGGGCCTCGGTGCTCGGGGCCGAGGTGGCCTCCCCGGTCACCAACCCGTCCCGCAGTGACACCTCGCGGTCCGCGTACGCCGCCACCTGGGCGTCATGCGTGATCAGCAGGACCGCCGTGCCGGACTCGCGAGCCGTGTGGATCAGCGCGGTCATCACCTGCTCCCCGGCGAGGGAGTCGAGCGCGCCGGTCGGCTCGTCCGCGAAGACGACCTTCGGGCCGGTCACGAGCGCCCGCGCGAGCGAGACCCGCTGGGCCTGGCCGCCGCTCATCTCGCCGGGCCGCAGCGCCTCCTGCCCCCGTACGCCGAACCGCTCCAGCCACTCACCGGCCCGCTCCCGCGCCGCCATGCGCGAGGTGCCCGCGAGCAGCAGCGGCAGCGCCACGTTGTCGACGGCGGTCAGCTCGGGGATCAGCTGCCCGAACTGGAACACCACCCCGAAGTCGGTACGCCGCAGCTCGCTGAGCCGCTTCTCGGGGAACCGGTCGAGGCGCTCACCCGCGTACTCCACCGTGCCCTCGTCGGGCCGGACGATGCCCGCCAGGCAGTGCAGCAGCGTGGACTTGCCGCTGCCGCTCGCCCCGGTGACGGCCAGGATCTCGCCCGCGCGCAGGTCCACCGAGGCACCGCGCAGCGCCAGGGTGGAGCCGTGCGCCTTGACGAGGTCCCGGGCCGCCAGAAGTGGTGGATTGCTCATGCTGCGTCGACCTCCGCGGTCAGGGTGGTGAGCCGGGCCGCCGTGGTGTTCATCCAGCGGAGATCGGCGTCGAGGTGGTTGAGGGCGTAGTCGGCCGAGAGCACGGTCGCGAGATCGGCGCCGGGCGCCGTCTTCACCGCCGTGAGCTCACGCATCCGTGCCATGTGCGCGGCGCGCTGCGCCCGCAGATAGCCGGCCGGGTCCGCCGAGGCGAGGATCGAGACGACGACCTTGGCGAAGATCTCGTTCGTCACGAAGGGCGCGGGCGGGGTGATCTCCCCGGCCCACTGGGCCAGTTCACGTGATCCGTCGTCGGTCGAGCGGTACAGCGTCCGCTCCGGACCACCGTCGGAGTCGGTGCCGTCGACCTCGGCGAGACCGTCGCGGACCAGGCGCTGCAAGGTCGTGTAGACCTGCCCGTAGGCCAACGGACGGGCCTGCGGGAAGCGTTCGTCGTGCCGTCGCTTGAGGTCGTACCCATGGCTGGGGCCTCCGGCGAGCAGCCCCAACAGGATGTGACGGGTGCTCATGTCGATCATTATGCACTCGATATATGTAGCGAGTGAATAGTGATCCCCGAAAAAGCTCCGGTGAACCGCGAAGAGCTCCGGGCGAACCGCGGAGAAGCGTCGGCGAACCGTGAAGAAGCGTCCGCGAACCGCGAAGAAGCGTCGGCGACCCGTGGAAGGCGGTCAGCCCGCCACCGCGTACGCCTCCACCGACCACAGCGAATACCCGTACTGCGTCGCCCTCTTGACCCCCTGGACGCGCACGTAGCGCACGTCGCGTTCGTCGAAGCGGACGGATTCGCGGCCGCCGCGACCGTCGTCGACAGTCGCCGCCGTGCGCCAGGTGCGGCCGTCGGCGGAGACCTGGACGCGGTACGCGGAGGGATACGCGTCCTGCCAGCGCGGCACGACCTGGCCGAGGCGGACCGGCTCGGCGAGCCGCACCTGCCACCAGGCACCGTCCTCGACGGGGGAGGACCAACGCGTCCCGGGATCGCCGTCGTTCGCCGCCGACGCCGGGAAGTCGGGTGTCTCGTCGCCGGACGAGGACGCCTCGCCGGTGCGGGCCAGATCGGGGCCCGCCGTGCGCGGGAAGGCGCGGACCGTCAGGGTGCGGGTCTCCGAGCCGAAGGCGACGGTGACGTCGAACGTCCCCGATGGCGTCCCCTCGGGGACGGTGACGTCGATCGGGACGTCAACGGCGGTTCCGCGAGGGAGGGTTGAGGGGGAACGCGGGACCTTGACCTCGATGCCCTTCGGCGCCTTCGTCGTCAGGTCGCCGCGGACGTCGGCGGGGCGCAGCGAGGTCAGCCGGGCCGTCACCCGCTCCGCCGCACCGCCGATCTCCACGTCCGTCTCGGAGCGGGCCAACTCCAAAGCGGCGGCCGGGGAGTCGGCGAACCACGGCACCAGGTGGCGTACGCGGGAGGGCGCGGGACCGGTGACGCGGACCGCGTCCGCGCGTACGTCCGCGGTGACGTCCGTCGCGCCCCCGGTCGAGAGTGAGCCGAGGAACCGCCAGCCCTCGCCCGGGACATGGGCCTCCACGGAACCGCTCGTGCCGGGTTCGGTGAGGACGCTCACGGCCGTGAGGGCGCGGACGTGCGGGAAACGGACGGTACGGCCGTCCGCCGTCGCGCCGCGGTCCGCGGCCGGCTCGTGGTCGAGGCCCGCCCACGTCTCGTACGCCGTCCTGGCCTTCGTCAGGAACGGGTCGAGCACGCCCTTGCCGACCGTCACCCGGCTCGCCGCGAGCTCGGCGCGCAGCCGGTCGAGGGCGCGGTACGCCGTCCAGGCCGCCGTCGCGTCGCCGTCCGCCTGGGCGCGCAGCATGGCGACCGCCGTGTCACCGGCCTCGCCGTAACGCGCCAACTGCTCGGACCAGGGCGCGACTTCGGCCGCGATCGAGTCGTCGGCCAGCCGCGCCGGGGTCTCGCGCATCACCGTGAACGCGGCGCGCAGCCGCCGGGCCGCCGTCTCGTTCGTGGCCCGGTCCGTGGTCGTACGCGCCTGCCAGAACGCCTCGATGAGCGGGCGCAGATACGCCGACTCGTCGCCGTCGAGGACGGAGGAGGCGTCGTTGCCCGCCAGGGCGCGCAGGGCGTCCCCGCGTCGTGCGTCGCCGTCCGCGAGGTCGTCGATCGCGGCCCTCCAGGACTCCTGGGGGCGGTAGTCGCGAGGGTTCCAGGCGTAGTCGGCTGCGGTGAACAGCGGGATGCGGGAGGCCTCGGCCTGCGGCATCGCGTTCGCCAGCAGGGCCGCCGAACCTGTCGCGACCGCCGGTTCGCGCCCCTGGTAGGGGCCGAGGAACACCCGGTCCTGCGCGTAGTCGTTGACCGGGTAGTTGTCCATGGTGACGAGCGGATGCCCGCCGAACGCCTCCCGGGTGCGGGCCAGTTCGCGCCCCGTGATCGTCCTCGGCACCACGCCGACGCCCGTCCACGCGACCTCGACGCTCTCGTCCAGGGCGTGCGACAGCTCCTGGCGGTAGGTCGTCGAGCCGTCCTCGTAGTACTCCGTCGGCATCAGGGACAACGCGACGGCGTCCGGGTGCCGTTCGGCCAGCTGCCGGGCCACCGCGTTCGCCACCCTGGCCTGCGCCTTCGCGGCCGCCTCCGGACCGGAGCCGAACGTGTCGGCGTCCGCGCCGCAGTGCCACTCGCTGTAGCTGACGTCCTGGAACTGGAACTGGAAGGCCCGGAACCCGAGCGCCCACATGGCGTCGAGCTTGCGCGTCAGCGCCTTCACATCGGCGTCCGAGGAGAAGCACATCGCCTGGCCCGGGGCCACCGCCCAGGCCAGGGTGACGTGGTTGCGGCGCGCCCGCTCCGCCAGCTCCCGGAACTGCGCGCGCTGGTCGGCGGGGTACGGCTCGCGCCAGCGCTCCTGGCGGTAGAGGTCGTCACCGGGGGCGTACACATAGCGGTTCTGCTTGGTGCGGCCCATGAAGTCCAGCTGGGCGAGGCGCTGTTCGCGGGTCCAGGGGGTGCCGTAGAAGCCCTCGGTGGTGCCGCGGACGGCGGTGCCGGGCCAGTCGCGGACCCTGACGCCCGCGATCTTGCCGTCGGCGCCGATGAGCTGCCGGAACGTCTGCACCGCGTGGAACAGACCGTCTTCGCCGACTCCCGCGAGGGCGACGGTGTCGCGGCCGTCGAGGCGGCCGACGGCCAGGCGGTAGCCGCCTGCGGGAAGGTCGGCGCGGGGTGCGGCGCCGAGCGCGGTGAGCGCCTTGTCCAGGGGGCTCGCGGCGCGCGAGCCGAGGGCGTGCGCCCCTTCGGAGGCCGCGCTCCCGGCATGCCCGCCGAACGCGTACGCGCGGCCCCTCGTGCTCCCGTACGCCGTCTCCTGGCCCGCGCGCACCACCAGCGCGCCCGCGGGGAGCGCGTCCCCCTGGCGCGCCGCCGTGATCTTTCGCGCGCCGGCCCGGCTGAGCGCGGTGTGCAAGGCGTCGAGGGCGTACGGATCGGTCGTCGCGTCGGTCACCAGGACGACCTCGTCCGTGACCGCGACCGGGGTGCCGCCCGCGCGCAGGGACTGCGGGCGGGGCCAGACCGCGGGCACGCCGCTCTCGACGGCCTCGTGGTCGTCCGTGGAAGCCGTCGGTGCGTGCGGCGCGGCGACGGCGGCGGGAGCCGCTCCCAGCGCGCTCGCGACGATGGCGAACGCGAGGGCGGCCGCCCCTTTCCCACGCCGGAGCTGCACGGTCCCCCTCCTCGTCGCCCGACTCCCCGACGGCCCATGTCAGGGATGCGTCGAGCCCACCATCCGCGCGGTGAGGGTGTCAACGAGAGTGGCCGAAGTGCCTTCTTTGCCCCAATCTGGAGGTGCCGCAGGGGAACAGAATGTGACCAGAAGCACGTTGTTCGTCCGTGTACGTCTGCCGTCGCGCCTGCTGGGTAGGGCTGCGGTAACCCCCGGGACCCACCGGGACCCCCGGGACCCACCAGGACAGGCCCCAGGCCGCCGTACATCGACAAGGAGGCCCCTCGTGGCCGCATCAGCACACCTTCTGCTCTCGGCTCTCTCCCAAGGTGAGTCGGCCCTCGCCCCGAGCGAGTCGGCCCGCTCCCAGCCCGAGCCGGCCCTCTCCAAACGCGCGGCGGAGTCGTCCGTCGAACCCGACGGCGCCCATCTGTGCCTGCTCAGCGCGGAGGGCGCCTGCGCCGAGGCCCCGCTGACCAGCGAACCCCCGCTGCCCGACGCCGAACCGCTCACCAGCGAGCCGCCGCTGGCCGACGCCGCGCACCTGACGAGCGAGCCCACCTCCACCGGCGCCGCCTCGGGGGTCTAGATGGCACCTCGTCGGCCCGCCGACCCTCCGCAGACGACGCCACCGACGCCCCTGTCCCGGCTCGCCGAACTGCACGGCGTCGCCACCTCCTACAGCCCGTCCCCGGACCGTACGGTCGCGGCCTCGGACACCGCGCTCGTCGCGGCCCTGGCGGCGCTCGACGTCGACGTGGGCACCTCGGATGCCGTGCGCGCCGCCCTCGCGGCGCGGGAGGCCGTGCTGCGGGAACGGCTGCTGCCGCCGACGGTGGTCTGCTGGGGCGGCCGCCTGCCCGCAGAGCTCGCCGCACTGCCGGACGGCACCCGGCTGCGTATCGTCACCGAACAGGGCGAGACCCGCGCCTCCGCCGAACAACTCCCTCCCGGCGTCCACGCGTTGCGCGCCACCGCCCCCGACGGCCGCACCGCCGACGCCCACCTCGTCGTCGCCCCCGCCCGGCTGCCCACGCCGCCCGGACGCACATACGGCCTGCTCGTCCAGCTCTACTCCCTGCTCTCCCGCCGCTCCTGGGGCATGGGCGACCTCGGCGACCTCACCGAACTGACCGCCTGGGCCGGCCGGGCACTCGGAGCCGGATTCGTGCAGGTCAACCCCCTGCACGCGGCCGTACCCGGCGCCCCCACCGACCCCTCCCCGTACCGGCCCTCCTCCCGCCGCTTCCCCGACCCGGTGCATCTGCGGGTCGAGGACATCCCCGAGTTCGCGTACGTCGACGAGCCCGACCGCGTCCGTACGCTGCTGGAGCGCGCCGAGCGACTGCGCGAATCCGTCCTGCACAAGGGCGCACTGATCGACCGCGACGCCGTGTGGGAACTCAAGCGCGAGGCGCTGGAACTGGTCCGCGCGGTGCCGCTCGGGCCCGGCAGACGGGCCGCGTACGCCGACTTCCTCGCCGAGGAGGGCGAAGCGCTGGAGGACCACGCCACCTGGTGCGCGCTCGCCGAGATGTACGGCTCCGACTGGCGGCGCTGGCCCGCGGGACTGCGCGACCCCCGCTCGTCCGAAACCGCCCGCGCCCGGGGCGAGTTGATGGACCGCGTCGACTTCCACACCCGCCTCGCCTGGCTCACCGACGCCCAACTCGCCACCGCCCAGCGCTCCGCGCGCGACGCGGGCATGGCCGTCGGGCTCGTGCACGACCTGGCCGTCGGAGTCCACCCCGACGGGGCCGACGCCTGGGCCCAGCAGGAGTACTTCGCCGCCGGCATGTCGGTCGGCGCACCCCCGGACGCCTTCAACGCGCGCGGCCAGGACTGGGGCCTGCCGCCCTGGAGACCGGACCGCCTCGCCGCGTCCGGCTATGCCCCCTACCGCCGCCTCCTGCGCGCCCTCTTCCGCCACGCGGGCGCCCTGCGCATCGACCACGTCATGGGCCTGTTCCGGCTCTGGTGGATCCCGCAGGGACAGCCGCCGACGGAGGGCACGTACGTCCGTTACGACGCCGAGGCCATGCTCGCGATCCTGACCCTCGAAGCCTCGCGCGCCGGGGCGCTGGTGATCGGCGAGGACCTCGGCACGGTGGAGCCGGGCGTGCGCGAGACGCTGCAGGCGCGCGGGGTGCTCGGCACCTCGGTGCTGTGGTTCGAACGCGACTGGGACGGCGACGGGCTCCCGCTGCCCCCGGACCGCTGGCGCGCCGACTGCCTGGCCACCGCCACCACCCACGACCTGCCGCCCACCGCCGCCCGGCTCACCGGCGACCATGTCGAACTCCGCGACCGGCTCGGCCTGTTGACCGGTTCCCTGGAGGAGGAGCGGGCCGCGGCCGCCGCGGACACGGGGGAGTGGCTGGCGCTGCTCACCCGGCTCGGGCTGCTGCGCGGTGCGAGCGGCGGCTGCCCCGCGGTGGCGGAGGAGGCCGAGATCCAGGCCGTACACCGGTTCCTGCTGCGCACCCCGGCCCGCATGATCGGCGTCTGGCTCCCGGACACGATCGGCGACCGGCGCCCGCAGAACCTGCCCGGCACCTGGGACCAGTACCCCAACTGGCGCCTGCCCATCGCCGACGCCGAGGGCCGCCCGGTGACCCTGGAGGAGCTGGCCGCGTCGCCCCGGCTGCATGCGCTGATCGACGTGGTGCGGGCGCGCGCAGGGACGCAGGCGCAGGCCGGGGGCGGCGGGGGCGCGCGTGGTGGTGGGGGCGCGCGGGGCGGCGTGGGCGGTCACGCGGAGCCCTGAGACCTCCGTACGGCACCCCCGGGCGCGCGACCCCTTCAGGCGTTCGCTACGTTTGCACCGTGGACAAGAAGAACGCCCTGCGGGCCGGCACCCTGGCAGCCGGTACGACGCTGATGATGCTGCTCATGTCGTCCCCCGCGCTCGCGGTGATCCGCGACGACGGTGACGACCCCGGCCAGGGCCTGAGCGTGATCGACACGCTGGGCCTCTACGTCGTGGCGCCGATCGTTCTGTTCCTGGTCATCGCCGGCCTCGTGATGGTCCTGGACAAGTCCGACAGGCGACAGAAGCAGGGCTGACCTCAGCTCTCACCGGCTCTTTCCTTCGAGGGAGTCCGCGCACCCGACGGTGCGTGGGCTCCCTCGACGTGTTTTTCGCAGGTACGCGGCCAGGTGCGCGGCCACGGACTCCGGTCCTACGGGTGCGGCGCCGTCAGATACCGCTGCACCGTCGGCCCCAGCCACGCCACGATCTCCTCGCGGTGCAGCGAGACGGCCGGACCGAATTTCAGGACGTAGCGGGCGAGCGCGAGCCCGAGCAGTTGTGAGGCGCAGAGCGCGCCCCGTGTCGGCGCCTGCTCGGGGTCGGGGCAGGCGCGCCGGGCGACCGGCGTGATCTGGTCCTTGAAGATGCCCTGCATGCGCTCGGCGCCGGCCTGATTGGTGACACCGACGCGGAGCATCGCGGTGAGCACGTCGTTCTCCTCCCAGAGGTCGAGGAAGTGGCTCACCAGGACGCGGCCCACGTCGTTCGGGTCGAGGCCCGCCGGATCGGGCATCCGCAGATCGACGTCGAGCACGGCGGCGAACAACCCCTCCTTCGAGCCGTAGTAGCGCATGACCATCGACGGATCGATCCGCGCGTCCTTGGCGATGGCGCGGATCGTGGCGCGCTCGTAGCCGTCGGCCGCGAAGCGCTCGCGGGCGGCCGCGAGGATCGCGGTGCGGGTGGCGTCGGAGCGGCGGGGCGCGGGGGCGGGCGTGGACGCGTCCGATGCCGAGGGTGAAGCCGATGCCGGTGCTGACGCCGACGCCGACGTGGGCCTGGGGGCGGGCGTGGGGTGGTCCTTGAGTGGCATGCCAACAACCGTAGGCCAACACGTGTTGACAGTCCAGTGATGCCGTCCTATGTTGGTCAACAAGCGTTGGCCAACAAGCGTTGGCATGCGGGCGTCGGCCCGCAGGTGGTGGCCAACGGATGTTGGCCGACATGGGTTGGCCAGCGAGCGTTGACCAATAGGCGTTGACCAACAGGCGTTGGCATCAGGAGGTCGTCATGAACGGCAACTCGCGCAACATGGACACCGCAGACACCGCAGACGCTGCAGACCCCACCACAGACACCACGTGCACCACACGCACCACCACCCCTCCCCGCGACGTCATCGTCGTCGGCGCCGGCCCCACCGGGCTGCTGCTGGCCGGCGACCTCGCCACCGCCGGTGTCCCTGTCACCCTGGTCGAGAAGCGCCCGCACAAGATCAGCAACCTCTCCCGCGCCTTCGTCCTGCACGCCCGCACCCTGGAGCAGCTGGATGCCCGTGGTCTCGCCGACGACCTGGAGCCCAAGGGTCGGCCCCTCGACCGCATCCGTCTCTTCGGCGGGCTCAGTGTCGCGCTCGACACCCTTCCCTCCCGCTTCAACCACCTCCTCGTGATCCCGCAGTACGAGGTGGAGAAGGTGTTGCAGCGGCGAGCGGAGGACGCCGGGGTGCGGTTCGTGTACGAGGCCGAGGTGACCGGGCTGAGCCAGGACGCGGGCGGGGTGACGCTCGACGTCCGCCGCCGGGACGGTGAGCCGGAGCGGCTGAGGGCCGCGTACGTCGTCGGGACGGATGGGATGCGCAGCGCGGTGCGTGAGGCGATCGGGCTGCCGTTCCCCGGCAAGTCGGTCATCCGGTCCGTCGTCCTCGCGGACGTCCTGCTCGACGAGGAGCCGGAGTCGGTGCTGACCGCCAACGCCGTCGGCGACGCCTTCGCCTTCATCGCGCCGTTCGGCGACGGCTACTACCGGGTCATCGGCTGGCACCGCGGCCGCGACGTGCCCGACAGCGAGCCGCTCGAACTCGACGAGGTCAAGGAGATCGCCCGGCTCGCCCTCGGCCGCGACTACGGCATGCGCGACGCCCGCTGGATGTCCCGCTTCCACAGCGACGAGCGCCAGGCGCCCGCCTACCGAGTGGGCCGTGTCTTCCTCGCCGGCGACGCGGCGCACGTGCACACCCCGGCCGGCGGCCAGGGTATGAACACCGGTCTCCAGGACGCCGCGAACCTCAGCTGGAAGCTGGCGTTGGTCCTCAACGGGCATGCGGACACGGCCCTGTTGGACACCTACCAGGCCGAGCGCCACCCGGTCGGAAAGTCCGTCCTGCGCAGCAGCGGCGGTATCGTGCGGCTCGCGATGGCCAAGTACCCCTGGACGCTGGCGCTGCGCGCCGGGCTCGCCACGTTCCTCAACCACGTCGGCCCCGCCCGCCGCAAGGCCGCGGGTCAGATCACGGGCATCGGGTACGCGTACGGGGCGCCACGCGGCTCCCACCCCCTGGTCGGCACGCGCGCACCCGACGTCGCCCTGCGGAGCGGCCGCCTCTACGAGGCCCTGCGCGGCGGCAGGTTCGTCCTCATCACGCCGACGTCGGCCTCGGAGTCGTACACAGGCGGAGACCGTAACGAACGGCTCACTGTGGAGAGTTGGGCGAGCGACCGGCGTACGACCGTGCTGGTGCGGCCCGACGGATACGTCGCCTGGGCGGCGGAGTCCCCGGACGCGGCGGCGGTCGCGGCGGCGCTGGACGCCGCGGTCGGGACGCCGGAGGCGCGCGCCGTCTAGGCGGTGGCGGCGGCGAGCAACTCGCGGAGCAGGTCGGCGAGTTGGGCGGCCCGCTCCTCGTCCAGGGCTGAGAGGGTCTCCGTCTGTATGGCCAGACCCGCCCCGACGGCCTCGTCGATCAGGCGCAGGCCCTCGTCGGTGAGGGTGACCTGGAGCCCGCGCCGGTCGTGCGGATCGGGTGAGCGGCGCAGCAACCCGGCGCGCTCCAGCTTGTCCAGGCGACCGGTCATCCCGCCGGTGGTGAGCATGAGCGTCGCCGAGAGCTGCCGGGGCGAGAGGGTGTACGGGGCGTCCGAGCGGCGCAGCGTCGCCAGTACGTCGAACTCCCCGCGCGAGATGCCGTAGCGGGCGTACGCCTTCTCCGTCCGGTCGCCCATCGCCCGCGAGAGCCGGTAGATCCGTCCGAAGACCTCCATCGCGGCGGTGTCGAGGTCCGGCCGGACGGTGGCCCACTGCTCGATGATCGCGTCGACGGGGTCTTTGGGGGTGCTCATGGGGCGAGTATCCGCTGCTGACAGGTCGGCCGCAAGAAAGTAGCTGGGCGGAAAGTAGATCAAGGGAAAGTTGATTAGTGGCAAGTGGATTGGCGGCAAGTGGCTTGACGGAAAGTAGCTTAGAGCTAAGCTACTTCCTGCTGGCCTACTTCTCGCCGACCCACTTCTTTCCCACTGGTCTCCTCGAAACCGGGTGCCTCATGGCCGCGCACAGCAACCGCCCCGCCCTCATAGCCCTCACCGCGCTCGCCCCCGTCTCCTGGGGCAGCACCTACGCCGTCACCACCGAGTTCCTGCCTGCCGACCGGCCCCTATTCACGGCGGTGATGCGCGCCCTGCCCGCCGGGCTGCTGCTCCTCGCGCTGGCGCGGGTGCTGCCGCGCGGCGTCTGGTGGGGGAAGGCGGCGGCGCTGGGCGCGCTGAACATCGGTGCCTTCTTCCCGCTGCTGTTCCTCTCCGCGTACCGGCTGCCCGGCGGTATGGCGGCGGTCGTCGGCTCGATCGGGCCGCTGTTCGTCGCGGGCCTGTCGGTGCTGCTACTCGGCGACCGGCCGACCCTCCGTACGCTCTTGACCGGCATCGCCGCGGCCCTCGGCGTCAGCCTCGTCGTGCTGAAGGCGGCGGGCGCGCTCGACCCCGTGGGTGTGCTCGCGGCGCTCGCCTCGACCGCCTCGATGTCCACCGGCACCGTGCTCACCAAGCGGTGGGGGCGCCCGGACGGGGTCGGCCCACTGGCGCTCACCGCCTGGCAGTTGACGGCCGGCGGGCTGCTGATCGCGCCGGTCGCCCTCCTCGTCGAGGGCGCGCCGCCCGCGCTGGACGGCCGGGCGATCGGCGGCTACCTGTACCTCGCGCTGGCGAACACGGCGGTCGCGTACTGGCTCTGGTTCCGCGGTATCGGCCGGCTCACCGCCACGCAGGTCACCTTCCTCGGCCCGCTCTCGCCGCTGACCGCGGCCGTCATCGGGTGGGCGGCGCTGGGGCAGGCGCTGACGCCGGTGCAACTGGCGGGCATGGCACTGGCGTTCGGGGCGACGGTCTTCGGTCAGCTCAAGCCGCGTACGACTGCCGCCGCAGTCCCCGCTTCTGCCTCTGGATCTTTCAGTTCAACTGAAAAGAATGCTCGAAAAGACTCGATGGACGTGACAGTTCCCGCCTTGCGACGGTAGCCGGGCAGTCCCCCCGACCAACCGAGAGGCAAGGGACATTCGTGGCAGTCCTGGACCGGACGCGTACGCACAGCGTGACCCGCACGGCAGTGCGGAAGGGGGCGGGGAAGGGGGCCACCGGTCTCGGTATCGCCCTCGCGGCCGTCGCCACGGTCGTCTGGTCGGGCAGCTTCGTCGCCGTCCAGGCTCCGCCCCAGATCCCGCTCCTCAAACGCCGGAGGGGCTGAACTTTCCCGGCCGGCGCTGGAGATTTTCAGCCCGTCCAGCGTTTAAGGACGAGCGCGGAGCGCGATACGGGCGGTCTGGGGGGGCGGAGCCCCCAGGGACGATGGGGGTCCCCCTTGCTCGAGCGAAGCCGAGAGCTTGGGGGAGGGTAGGGGCGGAGGGGGCGAAGAAACGGATAGCGTCACGGTGTCCCCGCGTGACGTTTCTGTGGGAGGTCCCCGTGGTCGTCGATGTCGTGTGCCGGAGTTGTGGGAAGGCGCTGCCCGACCGGGTGGGGCGCAAGGGGCGGAGCTCGGTCTACTGCTCCGCGGCCTGCAGGCAGAAGGCGTATCGCGAGCGGCGAGCGACAGCCGTGGACACCGTGCAGGGACTCATCGAGGAGGTCGGGCGCCAGGTCGACGCACTGGTGCCGCAACCGCCGTCCGTCTTCTACTCCGGCGTGAGCGAGTTGGCCTCCTCCGTCGGGCGACTACGACGCATCGCCCGGGTCGCCCGGGACAGCGCGAAGGAAGGGGGAGGGGTAGGGCGAGGCGAGCGCCGGGAGGACCGGCAGGGCCGGGAGAGGGGGGAGGGCCGGGAGGGCCGGGATGGTCGGGATGGCCGGCCGGGTCGGCAGAGCCCGGTGGAATTCGTCACCGGTGTCGGTGTGACGGAAGTCGACATCGGTGAGGGCGACTTCGCCGCGCTCGTCGAGTCGTACCGCCGGGAGCTGCGCGTGCACTGCTACCGGATGTCGGGCTCGTACGACGACGCCGAGGACCTGGTGCAGGAGACGTTCCTGCGGGCCTGGCGGGCGCGGGACGGCTTCGCGGGGCGGGCGAGCGTACGGACGTGGCTGTATCGGATCGCCACCAACACCTGCCTGGACTTCCAGCGGCGCACCGCACGCCGCCCCCAGCGGTACGAGCCGCTGCCCGGCATGAACCACGGCGACGGCGCCGAACCTCCCGTTCGTATCACCTGGCTGCAGCCTTACCCGGACGAGGACCTGCCCTCCACCGAGGACCAGCCGGACACCGCCGCCGTCTCCCGGGAGACGCTGGAACTCGTCTTCCTCGCCGCCATCCAGCACCTGCCGCCCCGCCAGCGCGCCGTCCTCATCCTGCGCGACGTACTCGGGCTCGCCGCCGCGGAGACCGCCGAGGCGCTGGAGATGACCGTCGCCTCGGTCAACAGCGCGTTGCAGCGGGCCCGGCCCACCTTGCGTGACCATCTGCCCCGCCGCCGCACCGACTGGACCGCCGAGGCGGACGCCCGCGAACGCGAGGTCCTCAAGCGCTACATGGCCGCCGCCGAACGCCTCGACCTCACCGAGGTCGCCACCCTGCTCAGCGAGGACATCACGCTCACGATGCCGCCGAACCCGTTCTGGTTCGTCGGCCGCGAGGCGATCACCGACTTCCTCAGGACCAGCCTCGACCCGGCCTCCACGATGTTCCTCGGCCACTGGCGCCACCTTCCCGCCCGCGCGAACGGGCAGCTCGCGGCCGGGGGTTATGTACGACGCCCGGGTACGACCGTCTACCGCGCCCAGGTCCTCGACGTACTCCGCTTCGAGGGCGACCGGATCGTGGAGATCACCTCCTTCGAGCCGCACCTCTTCCCGGCGTTCGGACTGCCGCTGCGGCTCCCGGCCGACCGATGACCGATGAGTGACGTAGGGCGCGTACGTCTCCATGAACGACACGTACGACACCGTCAGCCACTCAACCAGTCAGTCCTCAAGGAGAGATCACCATGCTGCTCACCGACAAGACCGCGGTCATCTACGGCGCCGGCGGAAGCATCGGCGGCGCCGTCGCCCGTACCTTCGCCCGCGAGGGCGCCCGGGTGCACCTCGTGGGGCGTACGGGGGAGACGCTCGACGCGGTGGCCAAGGATATCGCGGCGGCGGGCGGGCACGCCGAGACGGCGGTGCTCGACGCCCTGGACGAAGCGGCGGTCGAGGCGCACATCGCGTCCCTGGACACCGAGGCTGGGATCGACATCTCCTTCAACCTCGTCACGCGCGGCGACGTGCAGGGCGCGCCGTTGCTGGACATGCCCGTCGACGACTTCGTACGGCCCGTGGTGACCGGCATCCACGCCAACTTCATCACCGCCCGTGCCGCCGCCCGCCGCATGGCCGAGCGCGGTTCCGGTGTGATCCTCACGCTCAACAGCGGTTCGGCGCACGGCAGTCCGATGATGGGCGGCACCGGGCCCGCGGACGCGGCGATCGACACGCTGGTGCGGAATCTGGCGATCGAGCTGGGCCCCCGCGGGATCCGGGCCGTGGGCCTGTGGGCGGCCGGGGTGCCCGAGACACTGACCCGGGAGAAGCTCGCCGCGGTCGACAGCGGCATGGACCTCGATGAGAACGCCATCCAGGGACTGCTGGCCAACCTCGCGGGCATGCGCATGACCCGCCGCAACCCGACGCTGCCCGAGATCGCGGCCACCGCCGCCTTCCTCGCCTCCGACCACGCCGGCGGGATCACGGGTACGTTCGTGAACGTCACCGGCGGGATGATCCCCGGCTGACCCTCCTACGGGACGGGACGCCCTCCTACGGGACCGGACCGGACCGCACGTGCGGACGATGAGCGACACCGCCCGCCTCGTGAGCGCGACGGGCGGGTGACCTCCTTGGTCACCCGCCCGCCGTCGCCACCGCCACCGCTTACGCGCCTGCGGAGGTCGCCATCGCTTACGCGCCTATGGATGTCGCCACCGCTTGCGCGCCCATGGCTTACGCCTCGGCCGGCTGCTCGCTCGCTGCCTGGGCGTCCGCCGCCTGGGCCTTCAGGGCCCGCTCGATGCCCGAGCGGGACTCCGAGATCAGGCGCCGCAGGGCCGCGTTGGGCTCGGCGGAGGCCAGCCACGCGTCGGTCTTGGCGAGGGTCTCCTCGGAGACCTGGATCGACGGGTAGAGGCCGACGGCGATCTGCTGGGCGATCTCGTGCGAGCGGGACTCCCAGATGTCCTTGACCACGGTGAAGAACGTGTCCGTGTACGGGGCGAGCAGCTCGCGCTGGTCGGTCTGGACGAAGCCCGAGATCACCGCCTCCTGCACCGCGTTCGGCAGCTTGTCGGACTCGACGACCGAGGCCCAGGCCTCCGCCTTGGCCTCCTCGGTGGGCCGGGCGGCACGGGCGGTGGCCGCGTGGCGCTCACCGGCGGCCGTCTTGTCGCGCTCGTACTCGGCGGAGATCTCCGCCTCGTCGAAGCGTCCGACCGCCGCGAGCCGCTCCACGAACGCCCAGCGCAGCTCGGTGTCGACGGCCAGGCCCTCGATGGTCTCGCGGCCCTCCAGCAGCGCCTCCAGGAGGTCCAGCTGCTCCGGCGTACGGGCGGTCGCCGCGAAAGCGCGCGCCCAGGCCAGCTGGTGGTCGCCGGCGGGCTCGGCGGCGCGCAGGTGGGCGAGCGTCGCCTCCGTCCAGCGGGTCAGCAGGGCCTCGCGTGCGGTCGGGTCGGCGTACAGCTCGATCGCCAGCTTCACCTGGCGGTGCAGCGACTGCACGACACCGATGTCCGACTCCTTGCCGATGCCCGACAGGACGAGGGACAGGTAGTCGCGGGTCGCGAGCTCCGCGTCCCGGGTCATGTCCCAGGCCGAGGCCCAGCACAGGGCGCGCGGCAGGGAGGACGCGAAGTCACCGAGGTGCTCCGTGACGAAGGCCAGCGAGGCCTCGTCGAGACGGACCTTGGCGTACGACAGGTCGTCGTCGTTGAGCAGGATCACGGCGGGGCGGCGCTTGCCGACGAGCTGCGGTACGGCGGTCAGCTCGCCGTCCACGTCCAGCTCCAGGCGTTCGTCGCGCAGCAGCTTGCCGCTGTCCTCGTCGAGGTCGTACAGGCCGACCGCGATCCGGTGCGGGCGCAGGGTCGGCTCGCCCTTGGCGCCGGCGGGCAGGGCCGGGGCCTCCTGGCGGATCGCGAAGGACGTGACGACGCCGTTCGCGTCCGTCTCGATCTCCGGGCGCAGGACGTTGATGCCCGCGGTCTGCAGCCATTTCTGCGACCAGTTCTTCAGGTCGCGCCCGGAGGTCTCCTCCAGCGCGCCCAGCAGATCGCTGAGCCGCGTGTTGCCGTAGGCGTGCGCCTTGAAGTACGCCTGCACGCCGCGGAAGAACTCGTCCATGCCGACGTACGCGACGAGCTGCTTGAGGACGCTCGCGCCCTTGGCGTACGTGATGCCGTCGAAGTTGACGAGGACGTCGTCCAGGTCGCGGATCTCGGCCATGATCGGGTGCGTGGAGGGCAGCTGGTCCTGCCGGTACGCCCACGTCTTCATGGAGTTGGCGAAGGTGGTCCAGGAGTGCGGCCAGCGCGACTCGGGGTGGTACGCCTGGCAGGCGATGGAGGTGTAGGTGGCGAACGACTCGTTCAGCCACAGGTCGTTCCACCACTCCATGGTCACGAGGTCGCCGAACCACATGTGGGCGAGCTCGTGCAGGATGGTCTCGGCGCGCACCTCGTACGCGGCGTCGGTGACCTTGGACCGGAACACGTACTGGTCGCGGATGGTCACCGCGCCCGCGTTCTCCATCGCGCCCGCGTTGAACTCCGGCACGAAGAGCTGGTCGTACTTCTTGAACGGGTACGCGTAGTCGAACTTCTCCTGGAACCAGTCGAAGCCCTGCCGAGTCACCTCGAAGATCGCGTCCGAGTCGAGGAACTCGGCGAGGGAGGGCCGGCAGTAGATGCCGAGCGGAACGGACTGCCCGTTCTTCTCGTACACGCTGTGCACGGAGTGGTACGGCCCGACGATGAGCGCCGTGATGTAGCTGGAGATCCTCGGCGTCGGCTCGAAGACCCAGGTGTCGTCCTTGGGCTCCGGCGTCGGGGAGTTGGAGATGACGGTCCAGCCCGTCGGCGCCTTCACGGTGAACTGGAAGGTGGCCTTCAGGTCCGGCTGTTCGAAGGACGCGAAGACGCGGCGGGCGTCCGGGACCTCGAACTGGGTGTAGAGGTAGGCCTGTTGGTCGACGGGGTCGACGAACCGGTGCAGGCCCTCACCGGTGTTGGTGTACGCGCAGTCCGCGACGACGCGCAGGACGTTGCGTCCCGCCAGGAGCCCCGGGAGAGCGATCCGCGAGTCCTTGAACACCTCGGCGGGGTCGAGCGGGTCCCCGTTCAGGGTGACCTCGTGGAGGGTCGGAGCCACCAGGTCGATGAACGACTCCGCGCCGGTCTCGGCGGAGTCGAAGCGCACCGTCGTCACGGACCTGTAGGTGCCGCCCTCCTGCGCGCCGGAGAGATCGAGATCGATCTCGTACGAGTCAACGGTGAGCAGCGTCGCCCGCTGCTGCGCCTCTTCGCGGGTCAGGTTTGTGCCAGGCACGCGGTCATCTCCTCGTTATGTGTGGGTTGCGCCATCCTTCCACGGGACCTGCACGGAATGCGATGTCCGTTTCCCGCCGGTGGAGGGGCCGCGCGGGCGCGAGCCTGGACGCATGACGATGACGACGTACGCCGCGCGGCCCGTTGAGCCGGCGGCTCTGAAGGAACTCCGGGACACCGATGACGCCGGCCGTCCCTGTCGGCCCTTCGTGGACGCCGAGGGCGGGGCTCCGCTGCGCTGCTGTCTGCGGCGCAGCGGGCCCGGGGAGCGGATCGCGCTCGTCTCGTACGCGCCGTTGCGTCGCTGGGCCGCGGAGACGGGGGCCGAGCCGGGGGCCTACGACGAGCAGGGCCCCGTCTTCATCCACGCGGAGCCCTGCGCGGGCCCGGCCCTGGACGGCTACCCCTTCCCCGGTGCCCACCGGACCGTCCGCCGCTACTCCGCCGACGGGCGCATCCTCGGCGGCCGGCTGGTGGAGCCCCCGGACTCCTTCGACGACGCCTTCACCCGGGCCTTCGCGGACCCGGAGGTGACCCTCGTCCACGTACGCGCCGTGGAGTACGGCTGCTTCCTCTACGAGGTGCGCAGGGAGGAGTGATTTCGCCCCCTCCGCCCCTACCCGTCCCGTCCCTGGGGGCTCCGCCCCCAGACCCCCGTATCGCGCTAACGCGCTCGTCCTCAAACGCCGGACGG
>NZ_JBIAVS010000006.1:193327-496599 GCF_042894545.1 Streptomyces sp. NPDC001530 | reverse complement strand
TTTTGGCACGCTGTTGAGTTCTCAAGGAACGGACGCTTCCTTTGTACTCACCCGAGAGACTCTCTCAGGCTTTCCTCCGGGCGCTTCCCTTCGGTGTTTCAAACTCTATCAGTGTTTTTCCGTCTCTCTGACCACCGTCCCGCAGGCATGCGGAACGAGACCCCGAGATAGGATCTGACAAGTTGAGTGCTGCCAGGCAAGGACGCTTGGTTGCGTCGCTCAGCCTCAAGCAGGAGTACGACTCTACATCGGCGCCTGGAGGGGGCGCAAATCGTTTGCGCTGTGCTCTACGGCCGCCAACCGGTACCTGTCATGCGGAACCGGCACTTCATATGACATACCCTGCTCGGCAGTGCGCCGTCCGGGACAGGCAGTGACGGCCCATATGAATCTCCACCCCTGGGAGGCTTCCCATGACCACCGTGACGTCCCCTATTCCAGGACGCGCCATCGGACTCGCCGCGGTACCCGATCCCGTGTTCTCTGGAGCGATGGTAGGCCCCGGCACGGCGATCGACCCGGTGCGTGAGCCCTCGGAGGCTGTCGCCCCCGTGGACGGAGTCATTGTCTCGCTCCACCCGCATGCTTTCGTCGTCGTCGACAGCGAGGGCCATGGTGTGCTCACGCACCTGGGCATCGACACCGTGCAGCTCAACGGCGAGGGTTTCGAGCTGCTCGTCAACAAGGGGGACACCGTGACGCGCGGTCAGGGCGTCGTCCGTTGGAACCCGGCAGCCGTCGAGGAGGCCGGCAAGTCCGCGGTGTGCCCGATCGTGGCGCTCGAGGCCACGGCCGACTCCCTCTCCGACGTCCGTGAGGACGGCGATGTGAAGGCCGGCGACGTTCTTTTCGCCTGGCAGTGACGTGGGTGCCGTCGTAGGAGACGGCAAGTTGGACAACCACCGCGGCGGCGGGACCCGCCGCACTATCGGAGACGGGTGAGATGGAGACAACGCTGCGAGGCGTCGGCGTGAGCCACGGTGTGGCGATCGGCGAGGTTCGGCACATGGGAACGGCGGTTCTTGAACCGCCTGCCAAGCAGATCCCTGCGGAGGACGCGGAGCGCGAACAGGGGCGTGCCCGCAAGGCCGTGGAGGCTGTGGCAGCCGACCTGATTGCGCGCGGCAATCTGGCGGGGGGCGAAGCCCAAGCGGTGCTCGAGGCTCAGGCCATGATGGCCCAGGATCCCGAGCTGATGGCGGATGTGGATCGTCGTATCGCCGTCGGCAGCACGGCCGAGCGTGCGGTGTACGACGCGTTCGCCGCGTACCGCGCGCTGCTGGCCGGTGCGGGTGAGTACCTCGCTGGTCGCGTGGCCGACCTCGACGACGTGCGGAACCGTATCGTCGCCCGACTGCTCGGGGTGCCCATGCCGGGTGTCCCGGACAGCGACGAGCCGTACGTCCTTATTGCTCGTGACCTTGCGCCTGCGGACACGGCACTGCTCGACCCCACTCTGGTGCTCGGTTTTGTCACCGAGGAAGGCGGGCCGACCAGCCACAGCGCGATCCTGGCGCGAGCGCTCGGCGTGCCCGCCGTGGTGGCGCTGCCCGGTGCCGGTGAGCTCGCCGAAGGCACCGTGATCGCCGTGGACGGCAGCACTGGTGAGATCTTCGTGGAGCCGAGTGCGGAGAAGAAGGCGCAACTGGAGGCCGCGGCGGCGGAGCGCAAGGCGGCGCTGTCCGCGTCGACGGGTCCGGGTGCCACCTCCGACGGTCACAAGGTGCCGCTGCTGGCGAACGTCGGCGGTCCCGCGGACGTGCCTGCCGCTGTCGAGGCCGGTGCCGAGGGTGTCGGTCTGTTCCGTACCGAGTTCCTCTTCCTGGACGACAGCAAGAACGCGCCGTCCGAGGAGAAGCAGGTCGAGGCGTACCGACAGGTGCTCGAGGCCTTCCCCGAGGGTCGTGTCGTGGTGCGTGTGCTCGACGCGGGCGCGGACAAGCCGCTCGAGTTCCTGACTCCGGCCGACGAGCCGAACCCGGCGCTGGGTGTGCGCGGTCTTCGGTCGCTGCTCGACCACCCCGAGGTGCTGCGTACGCAGCTGACCGCCCTCGCGAAGGCTTCGGAGGGGCTGCCGGTCTACCTCGAGGTGATGGCTCCGATGGTCGCGGACCGTACGGACGCCAAGGCGTTCGCGGACGCGTGCCGTGCGGCCGGGTTGCAGGCGAAGTTCGGCGCGATGGTGGAGATTCCGTCGGCCGCGCTGCGGGCGCGGTCGATCTTGCAGGAGGTCGAGTTCCTGTCCCTGGGGACCAACGACCTCGCGCAGTACACGTTCGCCGCGGACCGGCAGGTGGGTGCGGTGTCCCGTCTGCAGGACCCGTGGCAGCCCGCGCTGCTCGACCTGGTCGCTTTGTCCGCTGAGGCGGCCAAGGCCGAGGGCAAGAGCTGTGGTGTCTGCGGTGAGGCCGCGTCGGACCCGCTGCTCGCGTGTGTGCTGACCGGTCTGGGTGTCACCTCCTTGTCTATGGGCGCCGCGTCCATTCCTTATGTTCGGGCGACGCTCGCCAAGTACACGCTCGCCCAGTGCGAGCGTGCCGCCGCGGCCGCGCGTGCCGCGGACACGGCCGAAGAGGCACGTACGGCGGCGCAGGCGGTGCTGTCCGGCGAGTAACCGGACGTCGTCGCTCGATCGACTCGTGTCCAGGGGCGCTCCACCTGCGGGTGGGGCGCCCCTTTCACGTTCAGTGCGTATGGCCCGTCCTTTCCCCTTCGTCTCCGAGGTCGGGTGGCACGCAGTAGTCGACGCCTGATTCCGGGGAGACGAGGTCTCCGGAGTCGGCGTCGGTGCAGTAGGCGTCGAAGACTTCCGCGGCGGTCAGGGGTTCCAGGTCTTCTCCGCGCAGGCGCCATCCATAGACACGGTCGGTGGTGTCGGGCGCGGTGGTGCGCATGACCAGTCCCCCGGCGGTCCGTGTCGCGATGCCGAGGGCCAGCACGGTGGTGAATTCGAGGGCTTCCGACTCCTCGAGGCGGGCCCTGCCCTCCGGGTCGTCATCGGCTCGGAGTACGGCGACGAGCGTCTCGGGTGTTGTCGAAACGCTGCATACGAGGTGCAGGTCGCCGCGGCCCGCGGTGTCGATGATGCGGGCGAGCAGGTGGGAGGCGCGGGCGAACGCCGCTCGGCCGATGTCCTCGCCGCAGGACGCGCAGTTGCCGATGCGGGCCAGGAGTGTGGTCGCGTACTCCCAGGTGGCCATGCGGATGGCCTCGTCGACGAGGTCCGGGACGAGTTCGTCGAGGGGCTGTCCGTCGTAGGGAACGGTGGGGCCCGTGGCCGCCAGTTCGGCGGTGAAGCGTGTGCGGCTGGCCGGGGCGTCGGGTTCGAGGCCGCTTTTGGCGCAGAATTCGGCGTATTCCTCGGGGTCGAAGAGTGCGACCGTGGTGTGGCTGCCCTGGGCGGCGAGGGTCCTGAGCAGGGACTCCACTTGCTGGAGGTACGTCGTGTGGTCGTCGAAGGCGAAGGTGCGGTAGCGCCGCATCGCCGTGAAGTCCTGTTCGTCGGTCAACAGGCCGATGGTGCCGGCGATTTCGCGGCGCAGTACGCGTCGCATGGTCTGGTGCTGGGTGTGCGCCATGTTTCCCCCTGTGCGCAGTCGATCAATGCTCACTCACAGTAACTGGTGGCACTGACAATGCCGGTCGGTCAAGGCGCTCACGTACGACGTGGTGCTGAAACCAGCAGGTCACGGCTATGGTCGCGCCGAATGCGGTCCAGCCGAGGGGGCCTGTGGCGATGGCCGCGGTGACGGCCAGTGGTCCGACGCTGCGTTGTGCGGACTGCGCGAGTCCGTGGACGCCGAGGTAGGCGCCCTGGGCCGTGTCGGGCGCGAGGGCGACGGAGAGTTCCCAGGAGACGGTGGCGTGGAGCATCTCGGCGATGGTGAAGGCGACGGCCGCGGCGGTGAGGAACAGGGTCGCGGCGACGACACCGCCCGTGGCCGAGAGCGCCATGGCGACGCCGCCCAGGGCGAAGGCGGCGGAGAGCGGGATCAGCAGGGCGCGCGCCGCGGCGGTTGTGGCGCCGAAGCGGGCCAGTGGAACCTGCAGGGCCACCACCATCACGTTGTTGAGGACCATGAGCAGCGGGGCGAGGCCGTGTGGCGCGTGGTCCGAGTGCGCGATCCACAGCGGCAGTCCGACCTTGAACACGGCGTCGTCGAGGAAGAGGACGGTCTCTGTGGCGACGTATGCGAGGTAGGTGCGGTCGCGCCAGGGGCTGGCCGGCCGCGTAGCGGGGGCGGGGTCCTTCGACGTGGTGATCGTGCGGGCGGCCGAGGGCGGTTCCCCGCAGCGTGTGGTGACGAGCGCGACGGCGACGAATGACAGGGCGTCGCCCACCAGGAGCCACTGGTATGCCGCGGTGGTGCCCAGGGCGAGGGCTCCCGCGGCGGCGAGACCGCCAAGGGCCCAGCCGGCATTGGCGACGGTGCGGTTGAGGGCCTGGTAGCGGACGCGGTCCGGTCCCGCGACGCGGGTGGCGTAGAGCTTGGTGAGGACGTTGGCGGCGCGGTCGCCGAGGCTGCCGACGGCGGAAAAGGCCAGCAGTAGGGCGTAGTTGTCGGTGGTCAGCAGCGCGAAGGAGGCCAGGGCCCGCAGGATCTGGAGGGCGATCAGGACGTGGGTGAGCGGCAGGCGGTCGGCGATGCGGCCGCCGAGCGGTGCGCCGGCGATACCGACGGCTCCGGACACGGCGACAAGGGTGCCGACCTCCGCGACGGAGAGGCCGGTGACGTAGGTGAAGTACAGGACGGAGGCCGATGCCCACAGGCCACTGCCAATTCGGTCGACGAGGGCGATCCAGAGCATTCTTCGGCCGTCGCGGCCTCCTGGAATGCGTTTCGACCATGCGGCTGCGCGGCGCATCGGGCTCACTGTTCCCCCTTGCCTTCAATTATGTATTGATACATACTTAGCAACGTGGCAACACAATATGGGATCAGTGGTACGACGGCCAAGGGGATTGCCTCGTCCGTCGAACGAGGCGTGTCCGAGGGCGCGTTGGAGCCGGGAACGGCACTGCCCCCGGTGCGCAGACTTGCCGACGAGCTCGGCGTGAGTCCGGGAACGGTCGCGACCGCCTACAAGGAGCTGCGGCGACGCGGGATCGTGGTGACCCGGGGGCGCGGCGGGACCGTAGTGGCCGCCGCACCCTCGGTGGCGTCACGGCGGCCGCCGAGAGTGCCGGACGGGCTGCGCGACTTGGCGGGCGGGCATCCGGACCCCGAGCTGCTGCCCCATCTGGTGCCGCCATCACGGCTCTCCCCCGGTGCGCGGTCGCACCGCAGCACGCCGCGGCTGGCGCGGCTCGAGGACGCCGTACGGGACTGGCTGGGGCCGGACGGGGTGCCGACCGACCACGTGACGTTCGCGCACGGTGCGCTGGATCTGATCGGGCGGCTGCTGTCGGTGGAGTTGCGGCCGGGCGACGCCGTCGCCATGGAAGACCCCGGTTATCACCATCTGCTCGATCTGGTCACGGCATTGGGGCTGCGCACCGTTCCGGTCGCGGTGGACGACCAGGGGATCCGCCCCGAGGCGCTGCGCGGTGCCCTGCGGGGCGGCGTGCGCGCGGTGGTGTGCAGTCCGCGGGCGCAGAATCCGTACGGCGGGTGTTTCTCGGCGGAGCGCCGGGACGCGCTGGTCGACGCGCTTCAGGAAGAGCCCGATGTGCTGGTCGTGGAGAACGATCACGCGTCCGCCGTCGCGGACGCACCTCTGCGCACGTTGACCGCGGGCGGTCTGGCGCGCTGGGTGCACGTGCGGACCGTGAGCAAGTTCCTCGGTACCGATTTGCGGTGGGCCGCTGCGGCCTGTGATCCGACGACGCTGGCTCGGCACGACGGTCGGCTGCTGCTGACGTCGGGCTGGGTCAGTCACCTGTTGCAGGAGACGGTGTACGGGCTCATGACGGACGACGGCACGCGCGCGTTGGTCGCGCGCGCCCGGGAGACGTACGGGCTGCGGCGGAAGACTCTCGAACGTGAGCTCGCGGCGCGTGGGATCGAGGCTCACGGTGTGAGCGGGATGAACCTCTGGGTGCCCGTGCGGGACGAGTCGGCCGTCGTGAACGGGCTGCGGTCGTACGGGTGGTGGGTCGCGGCGGGTGCGCGCTTCCGGCTCGCTTCCGGCCCCGGTGTGCGGATCTCGGTCGCGGAACTCGAACCCGTCGACGCGGTGCGCCTGGCCTCGGACTTCGCTGTCGTACTCGGCGAGTCCGAGGCCACCTACGGGGGGTGATCAGGCGCGCTTGCGGGCCAGGTCTTCGTAGAAGCGCAGCAGTTCGACGTTGTCCACGGAGCCGATGTTGACCGCCTTCTCCAAGGAGGCGCCCTGGAGGAGGCGTTTGACCGGGACCTCGATGCGCTTGCCCGTGAGGGTGTGGGGCACGCCGGGTACCTCGATGACCTCGTCGGGGACGTGGCGCGGGGAGAGCTGTTCCCGGATGGTCTGCTTGATGCGGTTCAGGAGGGCCTCGTCGAGTGCGGCTCCGGGGGCGAGGTGCACGAAGAGGGGCATCCAGTAGCCGCCGTCGGGCTGTTCGATGCCGATGACGAGCGACTCCTTGATCTCGGGGAGGCGTTCGACGGCTTCGTAGATGTCGGCCGACCCCATGCGGACGCCCTGACGGTTGAGCGTGGAGTCGGAGCGACCGTGGATGACGACGGAGCCGCGTGAGGTGACGGTGATCCAGTCGCCGTGGCGCCACACTCCGGGATACGTGTCGAAGTAGCTGTCGTGGTAGCGGCTGCCGTCGGGGTCGTTCCAGAAGCGGATGGGCATGGACGGCATCGGGTTGGTGACCACGAGTTCACCGACTTCGTCGGTGAGGGGCTTTCCACTGGGGTCCCACGACTGCAGGTCGGTGCCGAGGCCGGGGGCCTGGAGTTCACCGATGTACACCGGGAGTGTCGGTACGGCTCCCGCGAAGCAGGAGCACACGTCGGTGCCGCCGCTGACCGAGGCGATCCACAAATCGTCGCGGACTTCGTCGTGCAGCCAGCGGAAGCCGTCGGGCGGCAGGGGCGAGCCGGTGGTGGCGACGCACTGCACGCGCGCGAGGTCGAAGTCGCGGGAGGGGTGGACACCCGCCTTGCGACACGCCATGACGTACGCCGCGGAGGTACCGAACAGGGTCGCCCCGGTGCGCTCGGCGATGCGCCACTGGGCGCCCGTGTCCGGGTAGCCGGGGCTGCCGTCGTACAGGACGATCGTGGTGCCCGTGAGCAGGCCGGAGACGAGGAAGTTCCACATCATCCAGCCCGTGGACGTGTACCAGAAGAAGCGGTCCTCGGGACCCAGGTCGCAGTGCAGGCCGAGCTGCTTGAGGTGCTCGACGAGGATGCCGCCCTGGGACTGGACGATGGCCTTGGGAAGGCCGGTCGTGCCGGAGGAGTAGAGCACCCACAAGGGGTGGTCGAAGGGCACCTGCTCGAAGACGGGCTCCACATCGGCGGAGGTCAGGTCGGACCAGTCCAGCGCGCCCTCGGGTGCCTCGGTGCCGAGCAGCGGGATGTGGACGACGGCGCGCAGGGTGGGCAGTTCGCGGCGCAGTTCGGCGACGGTGTCGCGGCGGTCGTGCTCCTTGCCGCCGTAGCGGTAGCCGTCGACCGTGAAGAGCAGGACGGGCTCGACCTGCTGGAAGCGGTCGAGGACGCTGCGGGCGCCGAAGTCGGGGGCGCAGGACGTCCAGACGCCTCCCACGGCGGCAGTCGCGAGCAGGGCGACCACGGCCTGCGGAATGTTCGGGAGATAGCCGCTGACACGGTCTCCCGGGCGTACGCCGAGGGCGCGCAGCTCGGCGGCCAGGGAGCCGACCTGGCGGCGCAGCTCCGACCAGGTCACCGGGGTCGGCTCATGGGTCTCGTCGACGTACAGGAGAGCCGGTTCGTCCGCACGGGTCTCCGCCGCGCGCAGGGCGTGCTCGGCGTAGTTGAGGGTCGCCTCGGGGAACCATTCGGCGCCCGGCATGGAGCGGTCGCCGAGCACGCGCGCGTAGGGGGTCGAAAACCGGACGTCGAACCACTCGGTCACGGCTTTCCAGAAGGTGTCCAGCTCATCCACGGACCAGCGGTGCAGCGCCGCGTAGCCGCCGTCGGACGGGGCTCCGTGGTGCTCGGCCGCCCAGGCCTGGAACTTAGTGATCTGCGCCTGGGCGATGCGTTCCTCGGTGGGCTGCCAGAGCGGTGAGGGGTTCGCGGTGGACATGGGGCGGCTCCCGGACTGTGCGCGTCGTGTGCGTCTGTCGCGCACGAGCAGGGGTGTGCGCGACACGCGGCTGACACGGACGATGCCATGTGATCGACTTCTGCACCAGGGCGCGCCACACATAGTCGGCGGAGTGAAGATGTGGCGTCGCCACGGGTGAACGGGAGTTGAACGACTCACCCATTTGGTGTCGGCAATGGCAGGGTGAGCAGCATGGACGGTCGTGACCTGGTGCGTTCGGTGAAGGCGGTCGGCTCGGGGGGCGCCACTCAAGGGTTGCGCACGGTGCGGGCCGCGTGGCGCAGGAGGCGTGCCGACGCCACCGGGTTGCCGCAGCGGGGCGCCGAGCGCGCGCGGGTGCCTGGGCCGGTGCGCGGTGTGGAGCCGGGGCCCGGCGGTGGAGTCGTCCGGTTCGCGCGGTCCGAGCTGCGGATCATGGTCGCGGTGAACGGGGGGGTGTTCTGGGGCTGGGAGGGGGTTGCCCCAGAGCCGTCGTACGCGCTCGCGGGCCGCTGCCCGGAGCCGGACCCGCGAGCCGTCCTGGAGCCCGACAAGGACGGCGGCTGGCGGGTCGTGGCCGAGCGGGCGACCGTCGTCGTCTCACGGCACGGCGCGGTGGAGGTGCGCACGCCCGGTGGTGTGACCCTGCGCCGCGATCTGCCGCCGCGTTGGTGGGAGCCCGTCGACGGTGGCGGAGCCCGCTGGATGCAGCGCTCCGAAGTGGCCGCAGACGCGCGGTTCTTCGGCCTGGGCGGACGCGCGGCGGGCCCCCGGCTGCGCGACGGGACGTACCGGCTGTGGAACACCGATCCCGGGCAGGCCTTCGGGCCCGGCGACGATCCGCTGTACATCACCATGCCCGTGCAGATGGTGGTCGCCGACGCTGCCACGCATCTCGTCTTCCACGACACGCCGTGGGACGGCACGGTGACGCTGCGCGAGGGCGAGGAGGGGGCCGGCTCCGGGCACGACCGGCCGGGGACGTGCGAGCTGCGGATGGACGGCGGCCCGCTGCGCTGCTGGGTGATCGTGGGCACCCCCGCGCGCGTGCTGCACGCCTGGGCCTCGCTCACCGGGGCACCCGCGCTGCCGCCCGCGTGGGCGCTGGGGCACCATCACGCGCGCTGGGGCTTCGGCAGCGAGCAGGAGGTGCGGCGGATCGTCGCGGGCTACCAGGAGCGCGGTCTGCCGCTCGACGCGATCCACCTGGACATCGACCACTACGACGCGCACCAGGTGTTCACCGTCGACCCCGAGCACTTCCCGAAGCTGCCCGTGCTCGCCGAGGACCTGCGCCGCGACGGCATCCGCCTGGTGTCGATCGTCGACCCGGCGGTCAAAGCCGAGTCGGGCAACGCCGTGTACGACAGTGGGCTCGCCGAGGACGCCTTCGTACGGGATGCCTCGGGGCGGCTCGTGCGCGGTGTCGTATGGCCTGGAGAGTCGGTCTATCCGGACTTCACGCACGCGCGCGTGCGGCGCTGGTGGGGCGGTCTGTACGAGGAGCGGCTCACGCAGGGGTTCGCCGGTTTCTGGCACGACATGAACGAGCCGACGTCGTTCACGGCCTTCGGGGAGTCGACGCTGCCGCGTTCCGCCCGGCACTGCCTGGAGGGGCCCGGCGGAGACCATCGTGAGGCGCACAACGTGTACGCGCTGGGCATGGCCCGGGCCGCGTACGAGGGCCTGCGCGAACTGACGCCCCAGGAGCGGCCGTTCCTCTTCTCGCGCTCCGGGTGGGCCGGAATGCAGCGCTACGGAGGAACCTGGTCCGGGGATGTGGCGACGGGCTGGCCCGGGCTGCGGGCCTCGCTGTCGCTGGTGATCGGCCTCGGGCTGTGCGGGGTGCCCTATTCGGGGCCCGATGTGGGCGGCTTCGACGGGAGCCCTTCTCCCGAGCTGTATCTGCGGTGGTTCCAGCTCGGCGCGTACCTTCCGCTGTTCCGTACCCACGCGAGCCTGCGGGCGGGCCGAAGGGAGCCCTGGGAGTTCGGTGACGACGTCCTGGAGCACGCGCGCGTGGCGCTCGTCGAGCGGCGGCGTCTGCTCCCGTACTTCGTCACACTGGCGCATCTGGCGCGCCGCACCGGTGCGCCGTACGTGCGACCGGTGTGGTGGGGCGCGCCCGAGGACCGGGCGCTGCGCGACTGCGAGGACGCCTTCCTGCTCGGCGACAGTCTTCTGGTGGCGCCCGTGCTGGACCACGGGGCAGATCGGCGTGCGGTGCAGCTGCCGCGGGGACGGTGGTACGACACGGTCACCGAGGAGGCGTACGAGGGGCCGGCCCAAGTGCTGATCGACGCCCCCTTGTCACGGATTCCGGTTCTGGCGCGCGCGGGTTCCGTCGTGCCCGTACGCGGGGCCGACGGCGGTCTGGAACTGGAGGCGTGGGCGCCCGCGCGCGGGCGCAGCGGAGGCGGGCTCGTCGTGCCGGACGCGGGCGACGGGTGGGACGAGCCGGAGATCGAGCGCTATGTGACGCGCTGGGAGGGGCGGCAGGTGGTCGTGCGACGGGAGGGCGAGGGCGACCTGAGCGAGCCGTCGTACCCCGTGCGGGTGCAGGGGCTCGGGGCACTCTGACCGATCGGTGAGCGTCTCGGGCAGGCCTTGGGGCGTACGGATGCCGGGGCGGCGGGGCCGCACAGCTGCGCGGGTCCGGAGCGCGACTTCACGTGGGGCCGGCCGTGGGCGTTCCCCATGGGCGGCTCACCGCACAAGAGCCCTCAGATGTACCGCCCCTCGAACCACGCCCGCACCGCCAAGGTGTGCAGCGGGAAGGCGAGTTCGGCCGGTCTGCGCAGCAGGTGCCAGCCCTCCGTCTCGTCCGTGGCGGCGGACGGTGGCAGCTCGGCGGCCGAGCGTTCGGGGAGGAGTCCGAAGAGCAGCAGATGCCCGGCCGGAGAACTCATCGCGTCGGCGAGCCGCACTTCCCGGCTGGCCGCGTCGATGCCTGTCTCCTCCTTGAGCTCGCGCACGACGGCGTGCCGCCAGTCCTCCCGGTGGTCGATGAACCCGCCGGGCAGGGCGATGCTCCCGCGCGCGGGAGCGATGGTCCGGGTGATGACGACCAGGGACGTGCCTTTCGCGTCGTACACGGGCTGCAGCGCCACCGCGACCGGCAGCGGATTGCGGTAGGCCACGGTTCCGCAGACGGCGCAGGTGCGGGGCCAGCCGGAGATGCCCGCTCCGTAAGGTGCGCCACAGCTCGAACAGTGCGAGTCCGGTGCGAAGTCGGCGGGCGGATGCGGGGTTGCGGACACGCCGCGGACTGTATCCGATCACTGGGCAGACGTCTCTACCGGAGCGCGCCCTCATTGGAATGGCGGGACCGCCGGAGCCACCCCCGTGGGCCCCGGCCGTCCCTGCCGGTACTCCGACGCCCCAGCAGCCCCGGTGGTTCGCCACGACGCCCTGCCCAATTCCCATTGCCCGTGACACACTTCTGACGTTCCGTCAGATCTAGTGCCGTGGAGGGGTCTTGTCGCGTACACGCACGCCTGCGGTCGCCGGGTGGTTCGCCGGGGAAGGGGAGGACTTCCGTCTCCTCGGTACGCGCTGCTCGGCGTGCTCCTCGGTGTTCTTCCCCCGCGAGGACGCCTTCTGCCGCAATCCGGGCTGCCGTGGCGGTGAACTGACGGAGGTGCCGCTGTCCCGGCGCGGCCGCGTCTGGTCGTACACGGACAGCCGGTATCGCCCGCCGTCACCCTATGTGACCGATCCGGAACTCTCCTGGGAGCCGTACGCGTTGATCGCTGTGGAGCTGGAATCCGAGCGCATCGTGGTGCTCGGCCAGGCAGTTCCCGGGATCACCGTCGCCGACCTGACGGTGGGCATGGAGGTGGAGGTCGTCCCCGGTGTGCTGAACGAGGACGTGGAGACGACCTGGACGACCTGGCACTGGCGGCCGACGGGGGTGACGGCATGACAGGCATGTGGCGTACGGGGGTGACGGCATGACCGGCGAGGTGGCGGTGCTCGGCGCGGGCATGCATCCGTGGGGCAAGTGGGGACGCGGGTTCGTCGAGTACGGGGTCGTGGCGGCGCGCGCGGCGCTGGCCGACGCCGGAGTCGACTGGCGGGACGTCGGCTCGATCGTGGGCGCGGACACCGTGCGTGGCGGCTATCCGGGGTACGTGGCGGGGGCGACGTTCGCCAAAGCGCTGGGCTGGCAGGGGGCGCGGGTCGCGAGCGTCTACGCGGCGTGCGCGTCGGGGGCGCAGGCGCTCAACACGGCGCGGGCACAGATCCTTTCGGGCCTCGCGGACGTGGTGCTCGTGGTGGGCGCGGACGCGGCACCCAAGGGGTTCTTCCGACCTGCGGGCGGGGACCGGCAGGACGATCCGGACTGGCTGCGGTTCCGCATCCTCGGGGCGACGAATCCGACGTACTTCGGGCTGTATGCGCGACGGCGGATGGCGGTGCACGGGGACACACTGGAGGACTTCGCGCAGGTCAAGGTGAAAAACGCCGCTCTGGGGGCACTGAACCCCCTTGCGCGCTACCGCAAGCGGGTCACCGCCGAGGAGGTCGCCCGGTCCGCGGTCGTCGCCGATCCGCTGCGGCTGCTCGACATCTGCGCGACCTCGGACGGCGGCGCGGCCGTGGTGCTGTCCAGCATGGAGTTCGCGCGCCGGCACGGGGCGGCGGACCCCGTGCGGATCCGCGCGGTGTCCACGGTGACGCCGCGCTATCCCAACACGGTGCTGGACCTGCCGGACATCGCCACGGACTCCACGGTCGCGGTGGACCCCGCGGCCGAGACCTTCCGGGCGTCGATCGCGCGCGCGGCCTACGAGGAGGCCGGCATCGGCCCCGAGGATCTCTCACTGGCCGAGGTGTACGACCTGTCCACGGCCCTGGAGTTGCAGTGGTACGAGGATCTGGGGCTGTGCGCGGAGGGCGAGGCGGCCAAGCTGCTGCGCGAGGGCGCGACGGCGCTCGGCGGGCGCATACCGGTGAACGTGAGCGGCGGGCTCGCCTCCTTCGGGGAGGCCGTTCCGGCGCAGGCCATCGCCCAGGTGTGCGAGCTGACATGGCAGTTGCGGGGCCGCGCGGGTGACCGGCAGGTCGCGGGGGCACGGGTGGGGATCACCGCGAACCAGGGGCTGTTCGGACACGGGTCGTCGGTCGTCGCCGTGCGGTGACATCGACAGGCGTCCGCGGGCTCTCGTCTTGGCGCCTGTCCTCGTGCGCCCGTCGCAGGCTCGGCGCCCGGCCGCGTGAGCTCGTCCCGGACTCGACGCCCAGCCGTATGCCCTCATCCCGGACTCCGCGACCGGCCGTATTTCCTCATCCCGGTGGCCATCCGCACCCAGTGTGACGACCTCGGAATCCTGCGTGAACAGCTCATGAATCGCGCCCGGGCGTGCGCGGGCGGCGCCATTATGCTGCCGTGCCCTCCTGGACGGATACTGTCCGCTTCGCCTTCCAACCGGTCGTCAATCTGACGACCGGAGGGGTTGCGGCGCTGGAGATACTCGCCCGTCCGGAGGCCGGTGACATCCTGGCGCAGGCCCGCCGCGACCCCGAACTCGACGGTCGACTGGCCGCGTTGGCGATCCGTGCGGCGGCCCGCAAGGAGACGCTGCTGCCGCTGCACGTCAACGTGTTCGCCGGAACCCTGGCGGATCTCGGCGGGCTCGCGGCGCTGCGCGATGCGGTGCGCGAGGCCGGGCGGCGGCCGTGGGAGGTGACGGTCGACGTCGGTCCGCCGTACACCCACGTGCCGCAGCACGCCCTGCTGGAGGCGGTGGCCGCGGTGCGGGGCGAGGGCTTCCGGATCTGCGCGGACGGGGTGGGCGACGGCGACGTACCCCTGCGGCTGCTCACGGACCTCGCGCCCGAGCTGATGAAGCTCGACGTGTCCCTACTGTCGCGACCCGCGGCCGTGCGGGCGATGCGGACGCTGTGCGAGCAGTTGGGCGCGCTGCTGTCCGTCGAGGGGGTCGAGACGGAGCTGCAGTGCGCGGCGGCGGTGTCGGCGGGCGCGCAGTTGGCACAGGGCGAGTTGTTCGCGCCGCCGGCGCGGCTGCCCGCGGCGGACGTATACGTTCCGGCCCTCTCCCCCGGCGTCGCGGCGCCGCCCCGTTCGGGGCCGTCGGTACGGCAGTTCGTGCGGCCGGCGGCGCTGCTGCCCGCCACGGCGTCCGCGGGCCAGGTGCGGGCGCTGCTCACCGGCTCGCCCGATGTGTCCGGGGTGCTGCTCGTGGACTCCTCCGGGATCCCGGTCCGGTCGGTGCACCGATCGCGGTTCCTGCTGTCGATGTCGGGGCGCTATGGGCATGCGCTGTACGCCGACCGGCCGGCCGCCAAGCTAGGCGATCCGCCGCGTACGGTCGGCGTCGACGCCACCGCGTGGGAAGTGCTCGATGTGGTGGCGGACGGGGAGCGGGACCGTACCTCCGACGATGTCGCGGTGGTCGACCAGTACGGGCGGTGCGTGGGTGTCGTACGGCTCGCCGATCTCGTACGGGCACTGGCCGAGAGCCGGGTGGAGGAGGCGGCGGGGCTCAACCCGCTGACGCGACTGCCCGGTTCG
This sequence comes from Streptomyces sp. NPDC001530, assembly GCF_042894545.1. NCBI lineage: Bacteria > Bacillati > Actinomycetota > Actinomycetes > Kitasatosporales > Streptomycetaceae > Streptomyces > Streptomyces sp. NPDC001530. The sequence goes on along the minus strand of NZ_JBIAVS010000006.1, from coordinate 481,853 downwards.
GACGCGATCACCGGCGAGGTGGACCGGCGGATCGCGGACGGCCGGATGTTCGCGCTCAGTTGGCTGGACGTCGACCACTTCAAGCAGGTCAACGACGGAGCGGGGTTCGCGGCGGGCGACGAGCTGATCCGGGCGGTCGGACGCGCGTTGCAGCACGCAGCGTCCGGAGCGACGCGGGTGGGGCACATCGGCGGGGACGACTTCCTGGTCCTCGCGGACCCGGACACGCTCGATCCGCTGGCCACCTCGATGCTCGACACGCCGTGGTCGGCGGGCGGACGGACCGTCACGCTGTCGCTGGCCACGGTGCTGTGCGCGCCCGGCAGCGTGATCGACCATCGGCAGGCGGCCGCCTGCCTGGCGCCCCTCAAACAGGCCGCGAAGGCCCTGAAGGGGGCGAGTTGGGTGCTGGGGCGGGCGGGTCTGCCGGGCCACGAGATCCGCCGCGGCTCGGGGGCGGCACCTGCGCAGCAGTTCGGGCACACACTGACGGGCTGACCGAGGGAGCGGCGGACCCGCTGGTTGCCCAACCGGTTGCCCAGCCGCCTCCCAGTCCCACCGACCTTCCAACCCACCGACCTTCCAACCCACCGACCTTCCAACCCGCCGACCTTCCAACCCGCCGACCTTCCAACCCGCCGACCCGCCGACCCGCCGACCCGCCGACCCGCCGACCCGCCGACCCGCCGACCCGCCGACCCGCCGACAGCGAGGGTGCACAAGCCGGTCGACGGCCGGCTCTCGCTCTCGGCACATCGACGTCGATCGGGCCCGGTGGTTGCCGGTCCGGAGTCGCGGGGCCCGACCGCCTGCCTGTGTCCGGCCGTCGGCGGACTCCGTCTCGCGTCCCGTTTGCGGCCTTCGAACCGTTGCAGTCCGCGACCTTGACGCCCCCTGGGCACCGGTGAACACTTCCGGGTGTCAGTCGGCATCGCCGCATTCGGGCGTCTTCAGGCACCGCGCCGCTCGGGTTTCCGACCTGTACCCACGGGCCGTCCCCACGGGCGATTCCGCTGCGACGGCACGCTCATCACGGACGCCGGGCGGGGCGCGGGACCTCCCTGCCCTCGGCTGAAGTAGCCATGGGAAACGCACCCTGCACGGTGGACCGGGGCCGATCGCCCCGGGCGAGGGCCTAGGAGCCGCCATGAGCAACGGAGACATCTTTGTCGGCGAGTTGATCGGCACCGCAATTCTGATCCTGTTCGGCGCGGGAGTGTGTGCCGCGGTCACCCTCAACAAGTCCAAGGCGCAGGGAGCTGGCTGGGTGGTCATCGCCTTCGGGTGGGGCTTCGGCGTGCTCGCCGGCGCGTACACCTCGGCACCGCTGTCCGGAGGTCAGATCAACCCGGCGGTGACCATCGGTTTCGCGATCGAGGGCTCCACGAAGTGGGAGGACGTGCCCTTCTACATCCTCGGGCAGTTCGCCGGAGCCATCATCGGGGCCACCCTCTGCTGGCTGCTCTACCTCGGCCAGTTCAACCTCAACTCCGAGGAGGACAAGGCCATCGAGACGCTGGGGATCTTCTCGACACGGCCCGAGATCAACAACCCCGTGCAGAACCTGATCACCGAGATCATCGCCACCGCCGCCCTGATGCTGCCCATCCTCGGGCTGGTCGGCGGGAGCAAGCACGTCGCGGGCATCGGCGACGCGGGCCTGCCCGTCCTGCTCATCTCCCTCCTCGTCGTCGGCATAGGCCTCTCATTGGGCGGCCCCACCGGGTACGCCATCAACCCGGCCCGCGACCTGGGGCCGCGCCTCACCCACGCGCTGCTGCCGATTCCCAACAAGGGCACCTCGGAGTGGAGTTACTCCTGGATCCCGGTGGTCGGCCCGATCGCGGGTGCCGCCATCGGGGCCGCGATCTACAACGCAGCCTTCTGACGAAGGGGACGTCATGACGGACCATGCCGAGAAGTACGTCGCCGCAATCGACCAGGGCACCACCTCAAGCCGCTGCATCATCTTCAACCAGGACGGCGCGATCGTCGCCGTCGACCAGCGCGAGCACCGCCAGATCTTCCCGAAGCCGGGCTGGGTGGAGCACGACGCCACCGAGATCTGGTCCAAGGTGCAGGCGGTGGTCGCGGGCGCGATCGCCAAGGCCGGTCTGCGCGCCGACCAGGTCAGCGCGCTCGGCATCACCAACCAGCGCGAGACGACGGTCCTGTGGGACCGCGCCACCGGCAAGCCCGTGCACAACGCGATCGTCTGGCAGGACACCCGTACGTCCGCGCTCTGCAACGAGTTGGGCGGCTCGGACGGGCAGGACCGCTTCCGCGAGCAGACCGGACTGCCGCTGGCCAGCTACTTCTCCGGGCCCAAGGCGGCCTGGCTGCTCGACAACGTCCCCGGTCTGCGCGCGCGTGCCGAGCGCGGCGAGATCGCGTTCGGCACCATCGACTCCTGGCTGATCTGGAACCTGACCGGCGGCACGGACGGCGGACAGCACGTCACCGACGTGACCAACGCCGGGCGCACCATGCTGATGAACCTGGAGACGCTCCAGTGGGACCAGTCCATCCTCTCCGCGATGAACGTCCCCGAAGCGGTGCTCCCCGAGATCAGGTCCTCCTCCGAGGTGTACGGCACCGCCGTGGGCCAACTCTCGGGCGTCCCCGTCGCGTCGGCGCTAGGCGACCAGCAGGCGGCGGTGTTCGGGCAGGCCTGCTACGACGTGGGCACGGCGAAGAACACGTACGGCACGGGGAGCTTCCTGCTGCTCAACACCGGTAACCGGCCCGTTCCCTCGAAGAACGGGCTGTTGACCACCATGGGGTACAAGATCGGCACCGAGGCGCCGGTCTACTGCCTCGAGGGGTCGATCGCGATCACCGGGGCGCTGGTGCAGTGGTTCCGCGACCAGCTGGGCATCATCCGCACCGCGGACGAGATCGAGACACTGGCGGCGAGCGTCGAGGACAATGGCGGCGCGTACATCGTGCCCGCGTTCTCGGGCCTGTTCGCCCCGTACTGGCGCTCCGACGCGCGCGGTGTCGTCACCGGCCTCACCCGGTACGTCACGAAGGCGCACCTGGCCCGCGCGGTCCTGGAGGCGACCAGCTGGCAGACGCGTGAGGTCGTCGACGCCATGTACCAGGACTCCGGGGTGCAGATCACCACCCTGAAGGTGGACGGCGGCATGACCAAGAACAATCTGCTGATGCAGCACCAGGCGGATGTCCTCGGGGTGCCGGTGATCCGCCCGAAGGTCTCCGAGACGACGTGCCTGGGAGCCGCGTACGCGGCCGGGCTCGCGACCGGTGTGTGGAACGACCTCGACGAGCTCAAGGCGCACTGGCAGAAGGACGTCGAGTGGACGCCGGCCATGGAGTCCTCCGTACGCGACGGCGAGTACCACAACTGGCGCAAGGCGGTGGAGAAGAGCTTCGGCTGGCACGAGGACGAGGTCAGCTGAAACAGGGGTCCACGCGCGCGTGCGTCTCGCGTGAGCCACGCGCGCGTGCATGACTGCGGCCCGTACCCCGGTCGGCGGGGGTACGGGCCGTACCTGTGCGTCAGGTCGTGACCGTCTGGCGGCGGTCGGCCGCGAATGCCATGGCGTGCTGGACGACTCCGATGAGGACTTCCTTGACCGACTCCCGGTCCCGGGCGTCGCAGAGGAGGACCGGCACTCCGGGGTCGAGGTCGAGGGCCTGGCGGACGTCGTCGGCGGGGTAACGAGCCGCGCCCTCAAAGCAGTTGACGCCGACCACGAAGGGTATGGAACGCCTCTCGAAGTAGTCGACGGCGGCGAAGCAGTCCTCCAGGCGGCGGGTGTCGGCGAGGACGACGGCGCCCAGCGAGCCGGTGGCGAGTTCGTCCCACAGGAACCAGAAGCGGTCCTGCCCGGGCGTCCCGAAGAGGTAGAGCACCAGGTCCTCGCGGAGCGTGATGCGGCCGAAGTCCATGGCGACGGTGGTGGTGTGTTTGCCCTCCACACCGCTCGTATCGTCGATCGGCCGGCCCGCCTCGGTGAGCACCTCCTCGGTGCGCAGCGGCTTGATCTCGCTGACCGCGCCGACCAGCGTCGTCTTGCCCACGCCGAAGCCGCCGGCCACGAGGATCTTGAGCGTGACGGGCTCGACCGGAGGCTTGCCGCGCTCAGAACGCCCGAAGATCATCGATCTCTTCTCCTGCTTGATGGGGGTCGTGCGGCGGTGGGCCGTAGCCCCCGCCGCCAGGGGTTTCGATGACGAGTACGTCGCCGGGGCCGACGTCCGTCGAATCACTTCCGCCAAGTTCGGTGATCGTGCCGTCCGCCCGCTCCACCCGGTTGGCGCCGAGTGCTCCGGGCGCACCGCCCGCCATTCCGTAGGGCGGCACCCGGCGGTGCTGGGAGAGCGTGGAGACGGTCATCGGCTCCAGGAACCGGATGCGGCGCACGGCGCCGTCCCCGCCGTGCCGGAGGCCCGCGCCGCCGCTGCCGCGCCGCACCGCGAACTCCTCGAGCCGGACCGGCAGCCGCCACTCCAGGACCTCGGGGTCGGTGAGCCGCGAGTTGGTCATATGGGTCTGCACGACCGGCGCGCCGGAGAAACCGTCACCCGCGCCCGATCCCGAGGCCACGGTCTCGTAGTACTGGTACCGCTCGTTGCCGAAGGTGACGTTGTTCATGGTGCCGGAGCCCTCGGCCTGCACTCCCAGGGCCGCGTACAGGGCACCGGTGATCGCCTGGGACGTCTCCACGTTGCCCGCGACGACGGCGGCCGGAGGCTCGGGGGCGAGCATCGACCCCGGCGGCACCACGATGTCGAGGGGGCGCAGACAGCCGTCGTTGAGAGGGATGTCGTCGGCGACCAGGGTGCGGAAGACATACAGGACAGCGGCGTTGACCACCGCGAAGGGCGCGTTGAAGTTGGTGGTGAGCTGCGGGGACGTACCGGTGAAATCGACGGTGGCGGAGCGTTTTTCGCGGTCTACGGAGATACGGACACGGATGACGGCCCCGGAGTCGGTCTCGTAGGCGAACTCACCGTCTTCAAGAGCGTCGATGACGCGGCGCACCGATTCCTCCGCGTTGTCCTGGACGTGCCTCATGTACGCCTGGACGACATCGAGCCCGAAGTCCTCGATCATGCGGCCGACTTCGTCGACGCCCTTCTGGTTGGCGGCGATCTGGGCGCGCAGGTCGGCGAGGTTGGTCTTCGGGTTGCGCGAGGGGTAGGGCGCCTCGGTGAGCAGGGCCAGGGTTTCGGCCTCACGGAAGCGGCCGTTCTCGGCGAGCAGCCAGTTGTCGAAGAGGATGCCCTCCTCGTCGATGGTGCGGCTGTTCGCGGGCATGGAGCCCGGTGCGATGCCGCCGATCTCGGCGTGGTGGCCGCGCGAGGCGACATAGAAGAGGATCCGCTCACCCTCCGTGCTCTCCGTGTCAAAGACCGGAGTGATCACGGTGACGTCCGGCAGGTGGGTGCCGCCGTGGTACGGGTCGTTCACCGCGTAGGTGTCGCCCGGGCGCATGCTGTCGCCGCGGCGCCGGATCACCTCCTTCACGCTGGTGCCCATCGAGCCCAAGTGCACAGGGATGTGCGGGGCGTTGGCGACGAGGTTGCCGTCGGGGTCGAAGAGGGCGCAGGAGAAGTCCAGGCGCTCTTTGATGTTGACCGACTGGGCGGTGGACTCCAGACGGGCGCCCATCTGTTCTGCGATCGACATGAACAGGTTGTTGAAGACCTCGAGGAGAACGGGATCCGCTTCCGTGCCGAGATCGGAACTCTCCGTAACCGCCACGCGTTCCATGACCAGATGCCCGTCGTCGGTCGTCGCGGCCCGCCAGCCGTCATCGACGACGGTCGTCGCGCCGGCCTCGGTGATGATCGCGGGGCCGGTGACCGTTTCGCCGGGGGGCAGTTCCTCGCGGCGATGGAGGGGGACGTCCCGCCAGGCACCGCCCGTGTGCAGGCTGACGGTCTCCGAAGCGGCGGGGCGGCCTTCGGGGGCGGCTTCGTAGGGAGCGAGGGCGGAGAGATCGGGGGGTTCGGTGAGACCGGTGGCCTCTACGGAGAGGGCTTCCACGACGACCGGGCGGTCGAGGGTGAAGGAGTAGGTGGCGCGATGGCGTTCTTCGAAGGCGTGGGTCATGGTGTCGGGCTCGGTGAGCTCGACGGTGAGTGCTGTGTCAGTGCCGTCATAGCGGAGCTGGGCGCGGCGGGTGACCTGGATGTGGTCCTCGGGCACGTCCTCGTCGAGGAGTTCGGTGCGAGTGGCGCCCTCCAGGTCGTCGGCGGTCTTCAGGACGGCCGGCATCGAGGAGGCTTTCAGGGGCGCCTCCACGGACTGCTCGCGCATGGCCGTCGTATCGGCGAGTCCGATGCCGAGGGCGGACAGGACACCGGCCATGGGCGGGACGAGGACGGTGCGGATGCCCAGCGAGTCGGCGACCATGCACGCGTGCTGGCCGCCGGCGCCGCCGAAGGTGGTCAGCGTGTACCGAGTGACGTCGTGGCCCTTTTGGACCGAGATCCGCTTGACGGCGTTGGCGATGTTGGCCACGGCGATCTGGAGGTAGCCCTCGGCGACCTGTTCCGGGGTGCGGTCGTCGCCCGTCCGCTCGCGGATCTCGCGCGCGAGGGCAGCGAACCGGTCGCGGACCAGCGCGTCGTCGAGCGGCTGGTCTCCGTCGGGGCCGAACACCCCTGGGAAGTGGGCGGATTGGATGCGGCCGAGCGCGACGTTGGCGTCGGTGACGGTGAGCGGGCCGCCACCCCGGTAGCAGGCGGGACCGGGGTCGGCGCCTGCCGAGTCGGGGCCCACGCGGTAGCGGGAGCCGTCGAAGTGGAGCACCGAACCGCCGCCCGCGGCGACGGTGTGGATGTCCAGCATGGGCGCGCGCAGCCGGACCCCGGCGATCTGGGTGGTGAAGACCCGCTCGTACTCGCCCGCGAAGTGCGAGACATCCGTGGACGTGCCGCCCATGTCGAACCCGATGACGCGGTCGAAGCCGGCGAGCTGCGACATACGGGCCATGCCGACGATGCCGCCCGCGGGTCCGGACAGGATGGCGTCCTTGCCGCGGAACTGGCCCGCTTCGGCGAGACCTCCGTTGGACTGCATGAACATCAGCCGCACGCCCTCAAGTTCGTCGGCGACGTGCTGGACATAGCGGCGCAGTCCGGGCGACAGATAGGCGTCGACGACGGCCGTGTCGCCGCGCGGGACGAGCTTCATCAGCGGGCTGACCTCGCTGGAGAGCGAGATCTGCGGGAAGCCGATACGGGCCGCCAGCTCGCCGACGGCTTGTTCGTGGGCGGGGTGCAGGTGGCTGTGCATGCAAACGACGGCGACCGCGCGGATCCCGGAGTCGTACGCCTCCTGGAGAGGTCCTGCGAGGCCGTCCAGGTCGGGGGCGCGCAGGACCGTGCCGTCGGCGGCGATCCGCTCGTCGACCTCGACGACACGCTCGTACAGCAGCTCGGGCAGTTCGATCGCGCGGGCGAAGATACGGGGGCGGTTCTGGTAGGCGATGCGCAGGGCGTCTCGGAAGCCGCGGGTGACGACGAGGACTGTGCGCTCGCCCTTGCGTTCCAGGAGGGCGTTGGTGGCGACGGTGGTGCCCATGCGGACGGCGTCGATGCGCGCGCCCGCGACGTCCTGGCCGTCGCCACCGAGAAGTGCGCGCACGCCCGCGACCGCCGCGTCGGCATATCTGGCCGGGTTCTCGGACAGTAGCTTGTGGGTGAGCAGGCGGCCGTCCGGGCGCCGCGCGACGATGTCCGTGAAGGTGCCGCCTCGGTCGACCCAGAACTGCCAGCCTGTCACGTCTGTTTCCCCGCTTCCGCCCTGCTCAGAGCGCCCGGAGGCCGTTGATCACGTCGCGCAGAATACTCTCGTCCGGCAGTTCGGCAGGCGGTACGGGCCGTGTCACATGGACCATTTCCTCGTCCACGAGGTCCCCGATGAGGACCCGTACCACTCCGATGGGCAGGTCGAGTTCCGCGGCGAGTTCGGCGACCGACTGGGGGGCGTCGCGGCACAGTTCGACGATGTCCACGTGTTCCGGGGACAGCGTCTGGTCCGCTTCGGGGTCGTCGGCATGGTGTTCCGTGACGACCACCGCGATCAGATCGAGGCGGTGCTGGGCCGGACTGGTGGTGCGTCCACGTGTCATGGCGTACGGACGGACCACCGGTCCGGCCTCGTCGTCGAACCAGTGGCGTGTTCCCTGACCGTCTCCGCTCATGTCATCCCACTACCCGCCCGAAGGCAGATCGGTGCGCGGAGCGGCGGCCAGATGTACGCCGACCCGCTTGACCAGGAGCGTCATCTCGTACGCGACCTGCCCGACGTCCGAGTCGGCGTCCGAGAGGACGGCGAGGCAGCTGCCGTCACCGGCGGCCGTGACGAACAGGAAGGCCTCGTCCAGCTCCACGACGGTCTGCCGGACACTGCCCGCCTCGAAGTGGCGGCCGACGCCCTTGGCGAGGCTGTGGAAGCCGGAGGCGACGGCGGCCAGATGCTCGCTGTCTTCCCGGGTGAGGTCCTTGGAGGCCCCGGTGGGAAGGCCGTCGCCGGAGAGCACGATCGCCTTGCGGATGCTGGCGACGCGGTCCACCAGGTCGTCGAGAAGCCAGTTCAGCTCGCCTGACGCCTTACTGGTCGTGGTGGGCCCTGCGGCCTTCGGTGCGGTCATCGACCGTCCCCCTTTGTCGTTCCTGGTGCTGTGCCGTCCTGGGCATCGTCGCCCGCGGCGTTCTCCTCGCGGCCGCGCTGCCAGCCCCGCTGGAGCGAGGCCATCCGGCTGCGTACCTCGTCGGCGTCGCGCTCGGCGAGGTCCGCTCCCGTACCGGTGCGGGCCTGGTCGCGCTCGGTGCGCCGCTCGGGGCCGTCCTTCAACTGCGGGGCCAGATTGGCCTGCCGGACGCGGCGGGGCAGCGGGCCCGCGCCCGATTCCGTCGCTCCCGTCGCGGCGTCGGAGCGCGGGGTGGTCTTGTCCGTGCTCGTGCTCGTCGACGCGGTGGTGCGACGGGTGCGTTGGGGGAGGGCGGGGGCATGTCGAAGGCCGGGCGCCTCAGCGAGGCCGGACGCCTCCCGCCTGCCGGACGTCTCCCGCAGCCCGGCACCCTCGCGCGCACCGGAAGCCTCGCGAAGGCCAGGGGCCTCGGTCCGCTCTCCGCCCCGCCGTGCTGGGGTCTCGCCGCGCTCACCGCGCCGGGCCGGCAGCGGCTTCGCGCCGTCGAGTTCCACCGTGCCGCGTTCCACCGGCTCCAGGCTCTGCACCGGCTCGAGGTCCTTCAGTGACGCGAAGTCCTCGGTGAGCTTCTCGTCCGCCTCGTCGCGCCGCGACCTCGTCTGGGTCACCGGACGGCCGTGCGAGCTGACCAGCTTGGGGGCTCTGCGCCTCGGCAGTGGGACGGCGGCGGCACCCGGAAGGTCGTCGCCGCCGGAGCGGGCGGGCTCGCCGTGGCTGTCCTCGGCCGGCTGGTGCTGCTCGCCCGGGACGCCGGCGATGGAGCGACGCGGCCGGAACAGACCACCGCGCTCGCTGTCCTCGTCGCCGAGGGCGCCCGGGAAACCGGTGAGGGTGTCCAGGTCGACCGGCGCCTCCAGTTCGACCGGACCGTCCAGGATCGAGGCGGGCAGGCCGGGGAGCCGCACCGGCACCTGGGAGAGCGCCGCCTTGCGGCCGTCCTCGGTCACGCCCTCCTTCGTGGGCAGCGCGCGGTCGAGGCGGAAGCCAATACCGTTGGTGTCCGGGACGTCGTCGGTGAGCAGCGCGTCGGGGATGAACACGACCGCGGTGGTGCCGCCGTACGGGGAGGGCTGGAGCGAGACACGGACGTTCTGCCGCTGGGCGAGCCGGCTGACCACGAAGAGGCCGAGCCGGTCGGTGTCGGAGAGTTCGAACTCGGGGGTCTCGGCGAGCCGCAGGTTGGCGTCGAGGAGCGCCTCGGCGGCCATGCCCAGGCCGCGGTCGTGGATTTCCAGGGTGAAGCCGTTGGCGACCCGCTCGCCGAGGACCTGGACGGCCGTGTGCGGGGGTGAGAACACCGTGGCGTTCTCCAGGAGTTCGGCCACGAGGTGGGTGAGGTCGGCAACCGCCGGGCCCGTGACGGCGACGCGTGGCAGCCGCCGTACCTCGATGCGCTCGTAGTCCTCGACCTCGGCGACGGCGGCGCGGACGATGTCCATGAGCTGGACCGGCTTGCGCCACTGCCGGGACGGGGCGGCGCCGGAGAGGATCACCAGGCCCTCGGCGTGACGCCGCATGCGTGTGGTCAGGTGGTCGAGGCGGAACAGGTCGGCGAGTTCGTCGGTGTCCTCGGTCCTGCGTTCCATGGTGTCGAGCAGGGTGAGCTGCTTGTGGAGCAGGACCTGGCTGCGGCGCGCGAGGTTGACGAAGACCTCGGAGACGCCGTCGCGCAGTTCGGACTGCTTGACGGCGGCCTCGACGGCGGCGCGCTGGAGGGTGTTGAGTGCCTGGCCGACCTCGCCGATCTCGTTCTTGTCGTATTCCAGGCGGGGCACTTCGGTCTCGACGTCGACCTGTTCGCCGGCGGAGAGGCGGCGCATGACGCTGGGCAGTCGGACGCCGGACGCCTCGTGCGCCTCCAGGCGCAGTCGGCGCAGATCGCGGATGAGGCTCCGGCCGATGCGTACGGACATGACGAGCGAGACCAGCAGGGCGATGAGCCCGAGGACGCCCGCGATGACCGCCTTGACGATGACGCCCATGGCCACGGGCCGGACGCGGTCCTGATAGCGGTCGCTCGCCTTGTCGTCGAGGTCGCCGAGGTCGTCGAGGACATGCCCGGCCGCACTGTCCCAGCTCTTCGCTGTGACGCCGCGGGGCGAGCCGGCGGCGGAGGTGACGACGGACCGCTCGGCCACGCGCAGGGGCGCCGTGTCGGCGTTCTTCCAATAGCGCTGGAAGCGTTCGCGCTCCGAGGAGGGCAGCAGCGGCAGGCTGATGTCGTAGAGCAGGGTGCGCTGGGCGACGAGATCGGAGACGTCGCGTATCTCCTCGCGGGAGAGCCTTCCGACCACAAGGGCGGAACCGAGCAACGCGTCCTCGCGGGAGAGCAGTTCGCGGGCGCGGGTGACGTTGAGGAGGGCGCGGGCCTGCTTGTCCATCGTCACGCTGTCGACGCCGTCGAGGGAGGCCAGGAGGGCGTAGCAGGGGTCCACGAGAAGGTTGTACTGGTTGAGGGCCTCGGCGCGGGTCACCGTTCCGTCCTCGACGCTGCGGCGAAGCGAGTCGATGCCGCGGACGGCGTCCACGATGGAGGTGAGGCGCCCCGCGGTGCCCTCGCCCATCTCCTCGCGCAGGTCCTCGTCCTTGGCGTTCCTACGAATCTTCGCCACGGCCCGGTCGGTGGCGGTCCTGCTGCGCTTGAGCGCCGCAAGCCCGTCAGAGGCGCGGGGATCGGCCAAATAGACGAGGGTCTGGCGACGTTCCTGCTGGAGGACGCCGACGGTGTCCTCGGTGGGGTAGCCGATCTTCTCCACGATGTCCGACACGTTGAACAGCTGGTTGGCCGCGCGGCCCGTGAGCACGGTCGCGAAGGCCCAGATCGCGGTCAAGGACACCAGCGGCACGAGGAGCAGCGCCACGATCTTCCGGCGGATGGACTTCCCGCGAAAGCGCATGGCCTCCCCCAGCTCGCCCCCGTCAGCCCGGGGGTACACATGTGCGTCAACAAACGGCGTGAGCCTACTACCGACGCACAGGTAACTCGAAGAGCTGTCCGGGCGCAGCCCCCGCGCGATGGGAACGAGACATGGGCAGTTGTCCGTTCATTGGGGGAGATTGCCTCCCCGAATCCGGCACTTGGGGCCGGATCGGATCGGAGCGGTGAACTTGGTCAGTTGGCTGGATTTTTTCGCTCGTTGGGAATCTTCACGGCATGTCGTTCGTCCTTCTGTACGGGAGATGGGGGCGGAATCGGTCACAGGGGCCGCATGCCGCGCTCAGGCGGCGTAAAGCAGCGCAAGCCGGGCAGCCACTGGGGAGCCGGTGTCGCATGACACCAGTGCGAGGGGCCTGCTGGGCGGTGGGGAGTGACGAGTTGATGGGCACGGCGGAGCGGCGCGTGGCGCCTGAGGACGGCGATGCGGCGCACCAGACGGCGCGGTGGGGTCTCGAGGCACTGGATCGCGACATTCCGGCGCACGGGGGCGGGACCACTGAGAGCGCCGCGGCTCAGGAGCAGCCGCACTACCGGCCGTTGTGGATCGAGGAGCCCGCGCGGCGGCGCCGGATGCCCGATCCGGTGCGTACGGCCGCGGTGCGGGCGGTGCTGATCATCGCCGTGACGCTGATCCAGGCGATGGTGGCGTTCCTGTGCACGCTGGCCGGTTCATGGCTGGCGTTCCCGATGGTCCTCAGCAGCGTGGCGAGCACCGTTGTGGCGACGTGGGCCGCGCTCGACGTCTGGGTGACGCGCCAGGTGTGGAACCAGCGCAACGGCGTGGTGTCGGCACCGAGCAGCACCGCCCGGTCCCTGCGGCGCGAGCGACGCAGGACACGACGGCAGGCGCGTGCCGCGGAGCGGGCTCAGGAACGCATACGCCGACAGGGCGGGACGGGGCAGTTGTCGCACCCTTGAGGGAGCCGAGGTCGTCGAGGACCAGGCGGTGCAGCTCGGCCCACACCCCGGCCTTGCCCCACTCGGTGAACCGGCGCTGGGCCGCGGCCATCGGCGCAGGGCGAGCACTGACCTGCGAACTCGAAAGCGGCGGGCCCGAGGGCCCGCCCGTTCGCCGACTTGTGACGGTCAGGCCTTGGCGTACTCCCAGCCGCCGCAGCTGTACGGGGTGCCGTTGGACGTGTCCTGCAGGCAGGCGCGGATCTGCAGGGTGGTGCCCTCCGCGAAGGACAGGTTCCAGTCGTGGGCGACGGCGTAGCCGTAGCCGTTGTAGTACGAGTGGGTGGCGGAGCTCGAGTTGTAGCGCCACTGGGCGGCGGTGCCGTGGCCGTCCTTCTTCATGTCGAGGGCGGTGAGGATCTCGCCGTCCTCGGCGAACTCGGTCTTCGCGCTCGGCGAGGTGATGGCGTTGTAGGCCTCGTAGATGTTGCCGGCGGCCTGTGCCGGGGCGGTACCCAGGACGAGCGCCGACGCGGAGGCCGCGGCTATCCCAAGGACAGTCGTCAGACGACGGTAGGGCGTGCGCAAGGCAGAGTTCCTCTCCTCGGACAACTGGTCGAGCCTGAACTTACATGAGAGGAACGGGAGTTCATCGCCGCATTTCTCCGTGTCCGGCGGTGCGCCAGGAGACGGGAGGGGGCGTTGGAGTCCGTTACAGGTCATCTCAATCGGCCAGGTGGGCCCTCGGCTGTGGTGGGGATCGCTCAGCGGATGGTGTCGGACGAGTTGTGGGGGCTGTTCCGGCGAGAGGCGTCGGCGGCGATCGTGTTCGTCGCGATGTGGCTGCACGTGGCAGCAGCTTCGCCCTGCGTCGTTCGGTCCGTCCAGGACCACGGCCCAGCGCCGGTCCACCGAGTGGAGCAAGGCCGGGGTGTGGGCCGAGCTGCACCGCCTGGTCCTCGACGAACCCGACTCCCGCGGCGACCTGGAATGGTTCTCCGCTGTGCGATCGGCTCGCCCGACACGCGAGCCGACCACGCCCACCTGCGACGATGGTTGGCGGCACGGGGTAACCGGCTGCGACGCCGCTACGAACGCAAGACCGAGCACTTCCTCGCTGTCGCAAGCACCGCCTGCACCCACGCCGCGGAGCCGCATATCGACACAGTCCCGCGCCCCTAGGGGGTTGCGGGCGCCGGGCGTTTGAACATCCGCGTGGCCGTGATCTCGCTGTGCACCGCCTCGTCTCCCTGAGGCTGCTGCGGCAGCCCCGGGCGGAGGTGTTCCTCCACGCTGATGTACTTCAGGCCGGCCCGCAGGTCGGCGTCGTTGCGCAGGCGGATGACCAGCGGGAACTCGGCGAGCGCGGTCGTGTCGAACAGGCCGGTGGTGTAGAGGAGTTGGACGCCGAGCGCGTCCGACACGGCCCGCTGGAGTTCCAGCAGATACGTGGCGTTGGCGCGGCCGATGGGATTGTCCAGGAACAGCGTGCCGGCGTGCCGGTGCTTGTCGCGGCCTCGGTCGTTCGATCGCAGCGCCGCCATCGTGCAGTACAACGCGATGGCCGCCGTGAGCAGCTGACCGCCCGAGAAGACGTCGCCCATCTGCCCGACGGGCACGCGCTCGGCGCGCAGCACCGCGTCCGGCTTGAGGATCTCGACGGCGACGCCTTTGGGCTGAAGGGCGGCGGCAACGCCCCTCAGCAACAGGGACATTCCATCGCGTCGCAGGTCGGAGTTCTTCTTCACCGCCGCGCGCGTCGCCTCGTCGATGACCTCGCCGAGCCGCTCGGTGTGTATGGCCTGGTCGGGCTCCTCGAAGCGGATGCGCAGGAACTCCTGCCCGGACCACTCGCCGAGCCCCTCGGGCAGCCGGGAGAGCCGCTGAGCGGACCGAAGGGTCGCCAGGGCCGACTCGACCAGGCCTCGGAGCCGGTCCACGATCGAGTCCCGGTTCCGTTCCAGCTGTGCCAACTCGTCAGTGAGCACGCGAAGTCGGGGTGCGAAGGCGTCCGCCCACTTCTGGGCATGCTCGGGCAGCGCGGACGCGGGCAGCTCGCGGATCTGCTGCCGGGCCGGGGTGCGCACCTGCTCGTAGCGCGTGGAGTTGGCGTGCCGTACGAGAACGTCGCTCGCCTCGCGTACGGCGGCCTCGGCGGCGGACAGATCGGCGGCACAGCCCCGCAGCGACCGGCGGGCCTCGGCGGCGGACTGCCGGGCCTCCTCCAGGCTGCCGGGGTACGGCTCGGGCTCCTCCTGCTCCTCCTCGGAGGCGTGCTCGCGCAGCAGGTCCCGCAGCATGGCGGCGATCTCATCGAACCCGCTCGCCGCGTCCTCGGCCCCGCGGTGGGCCTCCAACAGCTCGGCGTGTGCCTCCCGGGCCTGCGTCAACGCCTCGGTGCGGGAGGCGAGTTCGGCGGTCGCCGTGCGCAGCAGCGCCTGGGCGTGCTCGGCGTCGCGCGGCTGGAGTTCCTCCGGGAGCTCGGTGTGGGCCTCGCCGTCCTCGGGCGCGTGCCGCTCGGCCTCGCCGCGCAGCCGTCCGAGCTGCTCGCTCGCCGTCGACATACGGGTCTCCAAGAGCTGCACGAGCTCCTCGGCACGCGCGGCGGCAGCCTGCCGGGAGGGCCCGTCGGAGCCGTCCGGCGACTCCAGGAGCTGCGCCGCGCGGGTGCGCACCTTGTTGCTCAGCCGGTCCAGCTCCGCGAGCGCGGCGCTCTCGTCGCTCTCGGCCCGCGCCTGCTCGGCCCGCAGGTCGGCGCCGACGCCGACCTTCTCGTACAGCTGGGACGCGGCCCGGTAGGCCTCACGCAGGGCGGGCAGCGACGACTTCGCCGCGCCTGCCTCGTCCTCCGGTACGTCGTCGGGGGCGCCCGCGATCTCCGCGCGCTCGGCACGCAGCGCACGGGCCGTACGGCGGGCGTCGTCGGCGGCGCGCTGGGCGGCGCGGCGGTCCTCGTCGGCGGCGCGGGCGCGCTCCAGGCAGACCTGGGCGCGGGCCTCCGACTCCGTGGCCTCGTCGGCGAGTTCGCGCAGCTTGACCTGCCAGCCGGCGCGCTCGCGCAGCCGGAAGGCGAGTCCGGCGAGCGCGTCGGCGGCGCGCCGGGCCCGCTGGGCGGCCTCCTGACGCTCATCCCGTACGTGGGCCGCCTCGGCCGCCGCCTCGTCGGCCTCCGCCCGGACGGTACGCGCCTCGGCGAGCTCGGCCTCGGCCTCCTCGGCGAACGCGCGCGCGTCCCTGGCGGCCGCGGCGAGCTCGACGAGCCGCCCCGCGGGGCAGCCGGTCCGCCAGGACGCCAGCCGCGCCGCCAGCTCGCGGTCCTTGCCGAGCCGGGCCGCGAGCGCCCGGATCTCCTCGTCCCGCTGGGTCGCGCGGGCGCGCAGCGCCTGCCGCTCCTCGTCGGCGGCGTGCTCGTCGTGCATGGCCGGGTTCGGCGGTACGAGGAAGACACCGCTGTCTCCCGCGTCGGGGGCCGGAGTCGGGGCGAGCAGCGCGGCGGCCGTACCGACCGCGACGGCGGACCGCGGCAGCAGTGCGGCCTCGCTGAGCGCTTCCCGGGCCCGTGCGTGCGTGTCCGGGTCGGTGATGATCACGCCGTCGACCAGTTCCGGCCTGGCGGCCAGCACGCGCGCGTGGTCGGCGGGGTCGACGGCCTGCGCCAGATAGCGCCAGCCAGGCAGTGCGGGGATCCCGTGCTCGCCGAGGTACTCGACCGTGGCCAGGACATCCGGCCCTGGCGGCAGCAGCCCGCCGTCGCCGAGGGCCCCGAGGATGCGCGCGTCGTCGGCCGCGGCGGTGCGCAGCTCGAAGAGCTGCCGCTCGGCGGAGGCCACACCGTCGTCGAGGAGCTCGCGCAGTTCGTCGGCGTACTGGTCCAACTCCTCTGCGGACAGGGGGGTTTCACGCGAGAGACCTTCGGCCTCGGCGGCACCTTCGTCACGACGGGGCTGCGGGACACCTCCAAGCGAGTGGTTACCCGGCAGGCTCAGCAGCTCCGCCAGCCGCTCCTCCCCCGCCAGCGCCTCCGCCGTGCTCCGCTCGGCGCCGTACGCCCGCTCGGCCGCCGTGGCGGCGTCCGCCGCGCGCGCCGCCGTCAGCTCGGCCCGGGACTCGGCGGACGCCGCCTCGCGGGCATGCTCCGAGGCACGCCGCGACGCTTCCCGGGCGGTGTCCCAGGCCGCGACGGCTGTCTTCTCGGCATCGCTGGCGGCGAGGGCGGCGCGCGCCGGGTCGGCGTCGGGGGCGCTGTCGTCGAGCCAGCCGGCGCGGACCGCCTCGGCGGTCTCCTGCTCGACCTCCGTCAGCCGCTGGCGCAGATGCCCGACCTCACTGCGGGCGCGCTGCGCGGCGGTAGCCGCGGCGGTCGAGTCCGCGTACGCCGCCTCGCCGACCTCCTGGAGCCCGGCGGACCGCTCCTCCTCCTCGTTCGCGAGCGCCTCGGCGCCTTCGGCGGCGCGGTGCAGGGCGCGTACGAGATCCACGGCTGCCTTGGCCCGCGCGGCGAGCGCGGGCGCGGCGTCCCGCTCGGCCTCGCGGATCGCGGCGGCCACGCGCGCGGAGCGGTCGGCGGCGGCGCGGTGCCGCAGCACGGCCTCGGCGGCCTGCCACGCGGAGTGCAGCGTGCGCGCGTCGGCCAGCCCGCGCTTCTGCGCGGCCGCGGACTTCTCCGCCCCGGCGAGCGCCAACGAAGCGTGCCGGTAGGCGAGTTCGGCCGCGATCAGCGCGCTGCGCTCGCGGGCGCCCTCGGCATGCGTGACGGCGTACGCGGCGGCGGTCACGCGCTGCGCGAGCTCACCGGCGCGTACGCGCTCCTGCACAGCCCGCGCGGACAGCCGCCGCGCCAGCGTCCGCGTACGCCGCTCGGCGCCCGCGTGGATGTCACGCGCGCGTGCCCGTGCCTCGGCGGCGTCGACGATCCGGCCGAGCAGGTCCACGGACCCGGCCGTGAAGTCGCGCTCGGCCATGAGTTCGGCGCGCCGTCCCAGCTTGTTGCCGAAGCCGCTGACCAGGTCGGCGAGCCCGTCCGTGTCGCGGGTGTCGGTGACCGCGCGCAGCAGCAGGTCGGTGAAGTCGGAGTCCTTCTTGACGGCGAAGAGACCGGCGGCCTCGCCCTCGTCGGCGTTCATCTCCCGCTGGTAGCGGAAGAGTTCGGGGTCGAGGCCCAGGTCACCGAGGTGCTCGTTCCACCGGTCGTGGATCTCCTCCCAGTGCACTTCGAGGTGTGGGTACGCCTTGCCCGCCTCGGTGAGGGCGTCCCGGAAGCCCTTCATGGTGCGCCGCCGCCCCTGCGCGCCGGAGGCCCCCTCGACGGGCGGGCGCACGGCGGTGGCCTCGGCGACGGGCAGGTTGTCCAGGCTCAGCCCCGGCCCGGGCCGGAACGAGTACCAGGCCTCGGCGAACTTCCTCGGGTCGTTGGAGACCTGCCGTCCCCGCCACTCGCTCACCTTGCCGACCACGACGCACTCACCGGTCAGCGTGTGCTGCCATTCCAGCGCGACATGCCCGCAGTCGTCGGCGAGCAGGAACTTGCGCAGCACACCGGAGCTGGCACCGCCCAGCGTGTTGCGGTGCCCGGGGAGCATCACCGAGAAGATCAGCTTGAGCAGCACCGACTTGCCGCCGCCGTTCTCCAGGAAGAGCACGCCCGCCGGCGCGGGCCGGCGCGGCGGCCCGACGGGCTCCTCCTCGAAGAACTCCGCCTGGGTGGGCGCGGGGTCGGGCACGGGCTCGCCGACACCCCGCAGGTCAAGCACGGTGTCGGCATAGCGCGCACCGGCAGGCCCGATGGAGTAGAGGCGGACCCGGGACAGCTCGTACATGGCGGCGGACTCTCGTCGTAAGTCTTGGGAAGGTCGGGCGGGGTTCAGGAGTGGAAGGGCAGTCCGGCGTCGGCGGCCAGCTCCAGGTCGTCGGTGTCCTCGGCGGGCAGCAGCGTCGCGTTGCCGTCGGTCACCGGGACGATGCCCAGCTCCAGCAGCTCGGCCATGGCCGCACTGCCCGCCATGTCACGGACCTGGAGCTGGTAGCGGGCCGTCGTCCGGTACGTCCCTCCCCCGTCGTCCCCGGTGCGCTGCAGGAACCCGGAGTCGGTGAGGAACGCGACGGCCTTGCCGACGATGCCGGTCGTCGAACCGGCCAGTCTTCGCGCGTCCTTGGTGGCGCCGGTGGAGCTGCGCCGCGCCCAGATCCGCCAGGCCGCCTCCAGGCCGGGCGCGTCCGTCGCCGGGTCGGTGTTCTCACCCTGCTCCTCGGCCCGCTCCTCCAGGCGCCGACAGGCCTGCCGTACGAACGCGTCGACGCCATTGACCGAGACGCGCCCTATGTACCCGTCGTCCGCGAGGTCCTCGGGGCGCGGGAACGCCATGGCGGCGACGGCGAGATGCGCGAGCCCGTGCAGGAACCGGTCGGCCGAATCGGCGGACGCCCGCCGCGCGTAGTCGCCCATGCGCACGGCGAACACCGAGTCCTCGGCGGCGGTCACCGCCATCCCCGCGCGCGGGGACACCTCCAGCACGACCAGCCCGAGCCCCGTGGCCACGGCATCCGCAAGCCGCGCGAAGGGCGGGTCCTCGCGGTACCGCCTCAGCAGCTCCGCGTACTCCTGATCGCGCGCGGGCTGGAGCTTGGGCTGCAGTCCAAACGCAACGAGCCGCGCCGCGTCGGCGGCGTCGGCGGGCGTGACGGCGGCGGTCACCGGCGCGGCGACGGCTTCCGGCTCACTCCACTCGACGTGCTCGGTCACGGTTGGGGCTCCTTGGTCAGAGATACGGAGGAAGGAGCGCCCCTGAACGGGGCGCGGGGCGTGACATCAAGCGGCTCCGCCGCGTGGGCGCGACCAGCCACAGACGGCCCGCAGTCAAACGACGAGCCAGGCATCACGCGGCCTCCGTCCGATCCGCTGCCATTCCCGCCGCATCCAGCAGGGCCATCCCCACAATGAGGTCCGCCCCACCGAACTCCGGATCATCCAGCTCGGTCCCGTCGTCCACGGCGAACAGCAGTTTCGCCTCCCCCTGCCGGTAGGCGGTCCCGACCGGCGGACTGGCCGCGTGCACGGCCAACAGGGCGATCAGATACGGCAGTTCGGGGTCCTGCCGACGTGCCTCGGCCAGCAGCCCGGACAACCGCCGCGGCGCGTCGGCGGGCAGGTCGAGCAGCTCCATGGCGGCAGCGAGCTGCTCCTCGCTGAACCGGCTGTCGTCCGGCGTGGCAATGAGGTCCGGCTCGGGCATCTCCGCCCCGAGGTGCTCCCGCTCCACGGGAGGCGTCAGCAGCAGGTCGACGAGGTCGCCGACCCGTACGGCCACCGGCGTGCGCAGACCGGTCCCGCGCGCGAAGAACGCATCCGTCACGCGCAGCGCCTGCTCCACGGGCAGCGGCAGCACGGGCGCGACGAGATGCCCGTACAGGTCGATCCCCGAGGTCGTCATGGGTGTGGCGAAGGCCTGCCGGTCCTGTTCGGCGCGGAAGAGGGGGCCTGCCTCCAGGAGCCGGGACTGCAGCTGCGTGTGCCTGCGGATGCAGTCCTTGACGATGTCGACGAGCTCGGCGGCTCGGCGCTTCTGCTCGGGGTCCTCGGACTCGTCGCGGGCCTTGCGGATGTTGGTGAGGATCGCGTTCTCGTGGCGGTACCGGTCGGCGACGTGGTCGAGGGCCTCGGCGATCATGTCGGGCACGGCCTGGAGCCAGTCGACGGCGCGGACGTTGCGCCGGGTCGCGTCCAGGGCTTTCCTGAGCGTCTCCGAGTACTGCACGGTGCGGTAGCGGGCCTGCTCGGCGGCGAGTTGGGCGTCGGCGAGCCGACCGCGGCTGATCAGCACCTCCAGCTTGACCTCGGCGGCGATCTGCGCGCTGGTGACGTCGGTGTCGAGGGCGCCGACGAGGACGTTGACCGCTTCGTCGGTCGTACGGAGATAGACGCTCCCTCCGTATCCGGGCACCTCCTCGATCAGCTTGAAGTCGTAGTCACGGCGGACGTAGGAGCCGTCGGGTGCGAAGGTGCCGTATACGGCACGGAAGCCACGGTCGACGCTGCCGACGTTGATCAGGTTCTCCAGGACCCAGCGGGCCACGCGCTCGTGCTCGGCGACGGGCCGCTGCGGGGCCTGGGCGGCGATGCGCGGGATGAGCCTGGCGACTATCTGCTCGTGGTCGGCGCCCGTGTCGAAGTCCATGTTCAGTGTGACGAGGTCGATGGCCGCGAGGGCGACCTCCGCCATCCCGTACACCGTGTACTCACCCGCGAGGTTCGCCTTGCGTACGTCGAGGTCGTGCAGCGGCGCGGTGCAGGCGAGCGCGCGCAGCCGCCGCGCCAGGCCCTCGTCGGCGGCCGGGCCCGGAGCGGGGCGCGGCCCCGCGCTGAGCTGGGGCGGAACGCTGTCCGTCGATGCAGGCGAAGTCACGGTGCACAGACTAGGTCCTCGGTCTGACAACGGTCGAAACGACGCAGAAGCGACCGGCGTCACAGCCGTGGTCCCACCCCTTCCTCCCGCTGCCTCGCCTCGGCGCTCCCTCGTCCTGCTGCGGAGGCGCGGTAGGGTCCCGCCGGGTTTTTCGCCCCCTCCGCCCCTACCCGTCCCGTACTGAGGGGCGGAGCCCCCCCGCCCCCGTATCGCGCTCCGCGCTCGTCCTCGAACGCCGGACGGGCTGGGATCAGCCCCCGCTCAGCCGATCCCCTGCCCGCCGTCGGCCACCCGCCGCCCGTACACCCCGACCAGCCCCTTGAGCGAGTCGTCGAGGTAGCCCGCGAGCAGGTGCTCGGCCCCGTCCCGGTCGCCCGCCTGGAGGGTCTGGAGGATCTCGCGGTTACGCGCGAGATACGGCTCGTGGAGCCGCCGCGGGTCGTCCACCACATGGAAGGCGAGGCGCAGTTCGGCGAAGACGCTGCGCATCAGCTCGTCGGTGCGGGCGCTCCCGGCGAGCGCGACCAGCTCCCGGTGGAAGTGGATGTTGGCGGTGGAGACGCCCTTCCAGTCACCTTCGCGCGCCGCCCGCTGCCCGTCCGCGACGGCCTCGGCGAGGCCGTCCACGGCGTACGGCGGCTCGCCGAGGCCGCGGACCACGGCGCACTCGACGAGACCGCGGGTGCGGTAGATGTCCTCGACGTCCTCGACGGTCAGCACCCGCACGAAGACCCCGCGGTTGAGCTCGTGCACCAGCAGCCGCTCGTGCGTGAGCAGCCGGAACGCCTCGCGCAGGGTGTTGCGCGAGACGCCGAGCGCCCCGCCGATGCTGTCCTCGGACAGCCGTGTCCCGGGCGGGAAGAAGCCCTCCGCGATACGGCTCCTGAGGATGTCCGAGACGCGCTCGGCGGTGCTGGTACGGCCCAGCAGGGCGCGATCGTCGGCCAGTCCCGTCAGCTCTGTCATGCCCGGAATTCAATCGCAGATACAAGAACGAAACAACATAAGTATTGAGGGATCGTTCAACGATCCTCTACCTTGGCGGGCAGGCGCCGACCGCACGACCGCATCGCATCCCTCCGTACCGCTCAGGCGCCCACCGCTTCCACACGGCACGGCTTCCGTTCTCAAGTCCCGCACGGCACGGCTCAGTTCCCCAGCACCCTCCGTCCCTCACTGTGAGGTGCCCATGAGCACGACCCCTCCGTCCCAGGCCCCGACGGCCGACGCCCGGTCCGGCACGGGTGAACCCACCACTCAGGAAGGCGCGTTCGGCTGGCTGAGCGCGCTCGGCCCGCGCGGCCGCCGCGCCTTCGCCGGCGCGTTCGGCGGCTATGCCCTCGACTCCTACGACTACTTCACGCTGCCGCTGAGCATGGTCGCGCTGGCGGCGTACTTCGGCCTGGACAGCGGCCAGACCGGCCTGTTCACCACAGTCACGCTGGTCGTCTCGGCAGTCGGCGGCGCGATCGCCGGTGTGGTCGCCGACCGGTTCGGGCGCGTCAATGCGCTGATGATCACCGTGGCCACCTACGCGGTGTTCACCGTGGCCTGCGGTTTCGCCCCCAACTACGAGACACTGCTGGTTTTCCGAGCCCTCCAGGGCCTCGGATTCGGCGGTGAGTGGGCGGTCGGCGCGATCCTGGTCGCCGAGTACGCGAGCGCGAAGCACCGGGGCCGCACGCTCGGCGCGATCCAGAGCTCGTGGGCGGTCGGCTGGGGGCTCGCCGTGCTCGTCAACACCCTCGTCTTCCAGTTCCTGGACGACGGTCTGGCCTGGCGCGTGATGTTCTGGACCGGCGCGCTGCCCGCGCTGCTCGTCCTCTGGGTGCGGCGCCAGGTGCACGACGCCCCGGAGGCGGCCGAACGCCGCGCGGTCAGCGCCGAGAAGGGCTCGTTCGCGGCGATCTTCAAGCCGGGCAGCGCCGGCGCGCCCGGGCTGCTGCGGACGACGGTCTTCGCGGGCCTGCTCTCCACGGGTGTTCAGGGCGGCTACTACACCCTCGCCACCTGGGTGCCCACGTACCTCAAGACGGAGCGCGGGCTGTCGGTCGTCGGTACCGGCACGTATCTCACGTTCCTGATCTCCGGGGCCTTCATCGGCTACCTCACCGGCGGCTATCTCACCGACAAACTGGGCCGCAAGCGCAACATCCTGCTCTTCGCGATCCTCTCGGCCGCGTGCATCCTCGCGTACGCGAACATCCCCAGCGGCGCCAACACCCTTCTCCTTGTGCTCGGTTTCCCGCTCGGCTTCTGTATGTCGGCCATCTTCAGCGGCTTCGGCTCGTTCCTCAGCGAGCTGTATCCGGCGGCCGTGCGCGGCACGGGGCAGGGCTTCACCTACAACACGGGGCGCGCCGTGGGCGCCGTCTTCCCCACCACCGTCGGCTTCCTGGCCGACAGCTGGGGCGTGGGCGGCGCGCTCGTCTTCGGCGCGATCGGTTACGCCCTCGCCGCGCTGGCCCTGATCGGGCTGCCCGAGACCCGCGGGAAGGAGCTCCTGTGAACGACACCGTCCAGGACCGTCCGTTGAACCTGCTCGACGAGCACGCGCACGCGTGGACCCCCAAGGAGGCGCGCGCCCAGTTCCGTTCGGGTGTATCGGGCCCCACCGCCGGAGTCGCCGCGGGCCACACCCAGGCGAACCTGATCTCGGTGCCGGCCGACTGGGCGTACGACACGCTGCTGTTCTGCCAGCGCAACCCGAAGCCCTGCCCGGTCCTCGACGTCACCGACGCCGGTTCCTGGACCACTCCGCTCGCCGAGGGCGCCGACCTGCGCACCGATCTGCCGCGCTACCGGGTGTGGGAGCACGGCGAGTTGGTCGACGAACCCACGGATGTGGTCGACCACTGGCGTGACGACCTGGTCTCGTTCCTCATCGGGTGCAGCTTCACCTTCGAGTGGGCGCTGGCCGAGGCGGGCGTCCCGATGCGCCATATCGAGCAGGGCCGCAATGTCTCCATGTACGTGACGGGACGCCAGTGCCGTCCGGCCGGGCGGCTGCACGGCCCCATGGTCGTGTCGATGCGCCCGGTCCCGCCCGAGCACCTGGCCGCGGCGATCAGGGAGAGCAGTCTGCTGCCCGCCGTGCACGGCAGCCCGGTGCACTGCGGTGAGCCGTCGGGGCTGGGCATCGAAGACCTCTCATGCCCCGACTTCGGCGATCCGGTGGACGCCGCACCGGACGACATCCCGGTGTTCTGGGCGTGCGGAGTGACACCCCAGGCGGCCGTGATGGCGTCCCGCCCGCCGTTCGCGATCACCCACGCGCCCGGCCAGATGTTCCTCACCGACACCCGCGACGAGCAGTACCGCGTGGTCTGAAGAAGTGGTCTGAAGCACCAGCCGACGTCTGAAGAACCAGCCGACGAAGGAGAATCCGCACCTCATGACCCCGATCGATCTCAACGCCGATCTCGGCGAAGGCTTCGGCCGCTGGCGGCTGACCGACGACGAACAGCTGTTGTCCGTCGTCACCAGCGCCAATGTGGCCTGCGGCTTCCACGCCGGGGACGCGGCCACCATGCGGCGGGTGTGCGAGCTGGCGGCCGAGCGGGGCGTACGGATCGGCGCCCAGGTCTCCTACCGGGACCTGGCGGGGTTCGGGCGGCGCGCGATGGACGTGCCGCCCGACGAACTGGCGGCCGAAGTGGCCTACCAGATCGGCGCCTTGGAGGTCTTCGCGCGCGCGGCGGGCACGCGCGTGTCGTACGTGAAGCCGCACGGCGCGCTCTACAACCGCGTCGTGCACGACGAGGAGCAGGCGGCGGCGGTCGTCGACGGCGTGCTGCTCGCGGACGCCACCCTGCCCGTCCTCGGCCTCCCGTCCTCCCGCATCCTGAAGCTCGCCGAGCGGGCGGGACTGCCCACCGCCACCGAGGCGTTCGCGGACCGCGCGTACACCGAGGAGGGCACCCTGGTGCCGCGCACCCAGGACGGCGCGGTGATCACGGACACCGACACGGTCGTCGAACGCTCGGTGGGCCTGGCCCGCTTCGGCGTGGTGACCTCCCATTCCGGGGAGCGCATCCCGGTGCGCGCCCGCTCCCTGTGCCTGCACGGAGACACACCGGGCGCGGTGGAGCTGGCCCGCCGGGTGCGCGCCCGCCTGGAGTCCGCGGGCGTCCAGGTGGAGGCATTCGCATGAGGGCGCTGCCCGTCGGCGACCGGGCCCTGCTCGTCGAGGTCTCCTCGGGCGACGCCGCCCAAGCCCTGCACGCCGAGCTGCTGCGCCGTCGCGCGGAGGGCTCCCTGTCCGTGCGGGAGATCGTCCCCGCGGCGCGCACGGTCCTGCTGGACGGCCTGGACGACCCCGCGCGCCTGGCGGAGCGGCTCCCCACCTGGGACATCCCGCCGCTGCCCGCGCGCGCGGACGAGGCGATCGAGATCCCTGTACGGTACGACGGTCCCGATCTGGCCGATGTCGCGGCCCTGTGGGGGGTACCCGAGCACGAGGTGCCCGAGATCCACGCGGCGGCCGAATTCCGGGTCGCCTTCTGCGGGTTCGCGCCCGGCTTCGGCTACCTCACGGGGCTGCCGTCACGCTACGACGTCCCCCGCCGGGCGACCCCGCGCACGACGGTTCCGGCGGGTTCCGTGGCGCTGGCCGGCCCGTACACGGGCGTGTACCCCCGCTCTTCGCCGGGCGGCTGGCAGCTGATCGGGACGACGGACGCGGTGTTGTGGGACCACGCGCGCGTGCCGGCCGCGCTGCTGGCTCCGGGCGCCCGGGTCCGCTTCGTACCGGCGGGGCGCTCATGACCGACATGGCCCTCTCCTCACCGCCGAGGCGCTCATGACCGAGCGGGCACGCTTCTCATCGCCGAGGTGCTCATGACCGACCGAGCCCTCTCCGTCGTGCGCTCCGGAGCCCTCACCACCGTCCAGGACCAGGGCCGCCCCGGCCACGCCCACCTCGGCGTACCGCGCTCCGGGGCGCTCGACGCGCCCGCGGCGGCGCTGGCCAACCGGCTCGTCGGCAACGCCTCCGAAGCCGCCGTGCTGGAGACGACGCTCAACGGCTGTGCCCTGCGCCCGCGTTCGGCGGTCACGGTGGCGGTGGCGGGAGCGCCCTGCCCGGTCACGGTGGACGGCCGTCCGGCCGCCTGGGGAGCGCCCGTACACGTGCCCGCCGGAGCGCTCCTGGACGTCGGCCACGCGCGCGCGGGGCTGCGCAGCTATGTGGCCGTCTCCGGTGGAGTGGCCGTGGACCCGGTCCTCGGCAGCCGCTCCACGGACCTCCTCTCGGGCCTCGGCCCCCCGCCGCTCTCGGACGGCATGGTGCTGCCCCTGGGACGCCCGGACGCGCTCCACGCGCGCGTGGACGTCGTCCCGCACGCGGCTCCGCCCGCCGAGCTGGTGCTGCGCGTGACGCCGGGCCCGCGCGACGACTGGTTCACGGCGTCGGCTGTCCGGACCCTGACGACCCGCGCCTACCGGGTGTCGTCCGCGAGCAACCGCATCGGTCTGCGTACGGAAGGGCCCCCACTGGAGAGGGCCGTCTCCGGCGAACTCCCCAGTGAGGGCATGGTTCTGGGCGCCGTCCAGGTACCGCCCGACGGCAGACCGGTCGTGTTTCTCGCCGACCATCCGACCACCGGGGGGTACCCGGTGATCGCCGTCGTCCGCTCCGTGGACCTCCCCGCGGCCGCTCAGGCGGTCCCGGGCACGCCGGTCCGCTTCGTGGCCGTGCGCCGCCGCTGAAGGGCTGTGGGCCCTTGCTGAACTCTCATGCCACGTCCGGCTGTTCGGCTACCGACAGGGCGGCCAGCGCGGACGCGACGGCGTGCGAGGCGCTGAGGTCGAGGCGTGCGCTGGTGCCACGCGCCCGGTGGCGTACCTCGGCGGCGGCGAGGGTGAGCAGCTGCGGCAGCAGGTCCGTGCACCGTCGGGCCACCCATCCCGTCCCGGCGGTGGCCAGCCACCACAGGCTGGCCGACCGCGTGGGCGCGGGAAACTCGGGCTCGGCCGAGGGCGCGGCCCCCGCCGCGATGCCCTCCTGCGTGAGCAGCGCATGGAAGCGCAGGGCGAGTTGCCGGTGCCCACGCTCGCCGGGATGCAACCGGTCCGCGCTCCACATCGCGCGGTCCATCAGCCAGGCGCCCTCCGCCGCGTGCAAGTGCACCGCTTCGTAGCGCTCGGACAGCGCGTGCACGACCGTGTTGACGGCGCGCTGCCGCCGGGCCAGCGGCCTTGCCAGCGCGCCCGGCAGCCCGAGCATCGCACCGGGATCCGGCAGACAGGCGGTCAGCAGGACGGCGTCCTGGTCCCGGAAAGCCGCGTACACCTTGTCGAGCCGGGCGGCCACGGCATGGATGTCGAAGGTGCACCGCAGCGTGTCGTTCACGCCGATCACGACGGACACCACGTCCGGCCGCAGGGCCAGTGCCGCCGGTGTCTGCCGCTCCAGTACGTCGCGCGTCTGGGCCCCGCTCACCGCGAGGTTGACGAACTCGACGGGTTCGTCGAGCCCGCCGGCGAGCAGCGCGGCCCAGCCCCGCCAGCTCTCGCCCACGGGGTCGCCCACGCCTTCCGTGAGCGAGTCCCCGAGGGCCACGAAGCGCAGCGGTCTCATCCGACGCCCTCCTGCAGGCGCGGCCGGACCTGGACCACCGCGTCGTGCGCGGCGAGGAAGCCCTCCACCGCGGCGCCCCAGCCGAAACACTCGGCACGCGCGCGTGCGGCCTCCCTGCGCTCGCGCTCGGGGCGCCCGAGCAGCAGCCGGACCGCGTCCGCGAAGGAGTCCCCGCTGTCCGCCGCGGTGGCCCCGGCGGACCCGACGATCTCCGGCAGGGCGGACAGTGCGCTGGCCACCACGGGCGTACCGCAGGCCATCGCCTCCAGGGCGGCGAGCCCGAACGTCTCGGCGGGCCCGGGGGCCAGACACACGTCGGCGGAGGCCTGCAGCGCACCGAGCACGGCTCGGTCGGAGACGTGCCCGAGGAAGGTGACGGGCAGCCTCCGTTCCCGCGCGCGCTGTTCGAGCCGGACCCGCAGCGGCCCGTCCCCGGCGACGACCAGCACGGCACGCTGTCCGCGCCGCAGCAACGCCTCCAGGGCGTCGAGCGCCGTACCCGGCCGCTTCTCGACGGACAACCGGGAGCACATCACGAGCAACGCCTCGTCCACGCGCGCGTAGCGAGCGCGCAGCCCGGGGTCCCGCAGCGCGGGGTGGCGGCCCACCAGATCGACGCCCAGCGGGGCACGTACGACATTGCGGGCGCCGATGCGGACGAACTCGCGCTCGGCGAACTCCGTGGTGCACACGACCCGCGCATACGTGTGTGCGGTACGGACGTTGAGGGCGTCGGCGGTCCGCCGGGCGATCCCCTCGGGGAGCCCCCAGGTCCGCAGCACGCCGTCGGCGGTCTCGTGGGAGACCATCACGGCGGGCACCCGGGCCCTGCGGGCCCACACTCCGGTCCAGCGCAGGGTGGTCCGGTCGGAGACCTCGAGGCGGTCGGGGGCGAGCGACTCCAGGAGCCGGGCCACCCGCCGCTTGTCCGTGAGCACGCGATAGCCGCCGGTCCCGGGCAGCAGCGGCCCAGGCAGCGTGATCACCCGCCCCTGCTCGGTGTCGCGATCGCTCGCGCGCTCACCGGGGATGATGAGCACCGGCTCGTGGCCGGCCGCCCGGTAGCCGGCGCCCAGCTCCCGCAGTGCGGTGCGCAGGCCGCCGGAGGCGGGGGCGACGAAGTTGGCGAGTCGGACGATGCGCAGGCTCATGCCGCCACCAGCTTCCGCGCCGAGAGCACATCGGCGTAGTGCCCGATGAGCTGGTCTCCGACGGCCGCCCAGGTGCGGCCCTCGACCGTGGCACGCCCCGCGGCGCCGTAGGCGGCCCGCAGCGCGGGGTCGGCGACCAGGGCCCACACCGCGTCGCGTACGGCGGCCGCGTCGCGCGGCGGCACCAGCAGCCCCGTACGCCCGTGGGCGACCAGGTCGAGGGGTCCCCCCGCGGCGGGGGCGACGACGGGCACGCCGCTCGCCATGGCCTCCTGCACGGTCTGGCAGAAGGTCTCGAAGGGGCCGGTGTGCACGAAGACGTCCAAGGAGGCGAAGATCCGGGCGAGTTCGTCGCCCGTACGACGCCCGAGGAAGACCGCGCCGGGAAGGGCACCCTGCAGAGTGGTTTCGCTCGGCCCGTCGCCGACCACGACGACGCGTACGCCGTCCAGTCCGCACGCCCCGGCCAGCAGCTCGACCTGCTTCTCGGGGGCGAGCCTGCCGACGTAGCCGACGATCAGCTCGCCGTTCGGCGCCAGTTCGCGGCGGAGCGCCTCGTCCCGGTGGTCGGGACGGAAGCGGACCGTGTCGACCCCGCGCGGCCACAGCCGTACCCGGGGCACACCGTGTGCCTCCAGGTCGTGCAGGGCCGCGCTGGACGGGGCCAGAGTCCGGTCGGCGGCGGCGTGCACGGAGCGTATGCGCCGCCACGCGGTGGCCTCACCCGCGCTGATGTACGTACGGGCGTATCCGGCGAGGTCGGTCTGGTAGACGGCCACGGCGGGGATGCCGAGCCGGGCGGCGGCCGCCATGCCGCGGACGCCGAGGATGAAGGGGCTGGCCAGGTGGACGATGTCGGCGCGGTGTTCGGTGATCGCCGCGGCGACGCGTCGGCTGGGGAGGGCGACGCGGACCTGGGGGTAGCCCGGGAGCGGTAGGGAGGGGACACGGATGACGGGGCACGGCGCGAGGGCGTCGGGCCCGCTCCCGGCCGCGGTGGCCGGGGCGACGACGAGGGGAGCGTGACCGCGATCGACGAGGTGCCGGGCGGTCTGGAGCGCGCAGTGGGCCACGCCGTTCACATCGGGGGGAAAGGATTCGGTCACGATGACGACACGCATACCCGTGTTGTCGCCGTGCTGGACGTGGCCGCGTCAACGTGGATCTTTGCGAACGATGAACGTCCCATGAGCGTTGCGCTGCACACCCGAGCAGGTCAGCCCCCGTCCATGCGCTCCTGACTCCCGGGTCACCGCACGTTCATACGGCGGGCATGTCGGGCCCGATCCGGCTGCGTACCGCCGTCTGGACTTCGGCCTCTTCGGCCGGATCCGCCGCCAGCCGGCGCAGCTGATCGACCACACGCGCGTCACCGGTCTCGGCGTGCCGTGCGGCGATCTCGCGGGTGGACTCCTCGCAGTCCCACAGGCACTCGACGGCGAAGCCGGCCGGGAAGGATGGGTCGGTGGCCGCCAGGGCGCGGGCGGCGCGCCCGCGCAGATGGGACGAGGCCGTCTCGCGGTAGATGTGCCGAAGGACGGGTGCGGCACAGGCGATGCCGAGCCGTCCAGTGCCGTCGACGAGGGTCCACAGGGTCGGCGCGTCGGGACCTTCGCCCCGTACCGCTTCCCGCAGTGCGCCGAGCACCAGTTCGCTGTCGTGCGCTCCGCCCCGGCAGGCGAGCATCCGTCCGGCGGCGGCGCCCAGGGCGTCGGGCCGGTGCGCCCAACTCCGTGCCCGGTCGACGGCGGCGACACTGCGCATCCGCTCGAAGGCGTCGACGGCGGCCTCGGTGACGGCCGTCGAGCCGTTGGCCACGGCTCGCTCGATCAGCTCGAGGGCGTCCGGATCATTACCGTCGGCGAGATAGCGCAAGGCGGTGCAGCGGGCTCCGTCGCCGCCGCTTCGGGCGGCCTCGACGATCTCGGGCCGGTCCTCGGGACCGGCGACGGCGGTGAGGCAGCGGGCGGCGGGAACATGGAGCGCTGCTCCGCGTTCGATGCCCTGTTGGGCCCAGTCGAAGACGGCCTGGACGCTCCAACCGGGGCGGGGCCCTGAGGGGCGCATCTGCCGCTGCCAGCGGTCGAAGGAGCCGGCTTCCTGGGCGGCACGCACGCGCGTGCCGATGGATGCGCGCGGATCGTCGGCCCACAGCCGCCAGGGCCGCGGTTCGAAGGCGTCGCGCACGGCGGCGGCGAGTTCGGCCTCGCCCTCCGCGTCGGCCGGAAAGCGGGCGAGCACGGGCACGGCCAGGGCGCGCAGACCCGCGTCGTCGTCGCGCAGGGCCAGCTCGTCGAGGGCCCAGGCCCAGTTGCTGCCGGAGGCGGCGTACCTGCGCAGCAGGTCGAGCGCGTCCCGCCTGCCGTACGAGGCGAGGTGCCCGAGGACCGCGAGGGCGAGCCCGGTGCGGGACTCGCATGTGTCGAGGACGTCCTCGGCGGCGAAGAGGTGCCGCTCGATCTCGTCGAGCCCACCGCTCAGATCGAGGTAGAGACGGGCGTAGTAAAGGGAGCGGTTCTCCACCTGCCAGTCGTGGCGGGGGTCCCGCAGCACACAGTGGTTCAGCGCCGCGAGCGCTTCGGCGCGCGGGGCGGTGAGCGCGTGCAGCGTGCCGTCGCCGCGGCCCCTCTGGAGCAGGCCGAGCAGCGTTCCGCTGGGCGCTATGACCGGATCGAACATGGGAAACAGCCTCACATCAAGCGTCGACGCAACCGGGATCCTGCATTACCTGGCCGCGTGACAACACGTCGGAGCGCCCGCCGTTTCCTGCTTGCTGTAGACCATCTTCCTCTGCCTCTCGTCGGTGGCCCATGCGGGCCGCATCACGGCCCGCGCGGTGCGGCAACACCTGCCCAGCCATCGCGTCCGAGAATCACGACGTCATGATGACTCGGCAGTTCTTCCTGCCGCGACCGTATTTCCGGCGGCCCCGTTCCGCCTCCCCCATTTTCTGCGTTTCGCCTGGTCAGGACGTTCGAGTCAGTGTGCGCCGAACAATTCGAGCAGTTCCGTCTTGCCGAACATGCGCGCCGTGTCGATGGCCGAGGGCGTACCGGCGGCCGGATCGGCGCCGCCGTCCAGGAGCACCCGGATCACAGCTTCCTCGCCCTTGAAGACAGCTCCGGCGAGCGGCGTCTGGCCCCGGTCGTTGACCCGGTCCGCCTCGGCGCCGCGCTCCAGCAGGGCGCGTACCGCCTCGGCGTGGCCGTGGTACGCGGCGAGCATCACGAGCGAGTCACCGCGGTCGTTGGTGAGGTTGGCCGGAACGCCCGCGTCCACGTACGCCACGAGCGCCTCGGTCTCGCCGCGGCGCGCCAGATCGAAGATCTTGGTCGCCAGCTCCACGACCTCGGGGTCGGGGGCTTCACTCATCGGCCGGACCGCCTCTCACAACGACTACAACGGGGACTGCGGGAGCTTATGACAGCGAGCGGAGCTGTCACGCCCGGACCTGCACGAGGGCGAGCGGTGCCCCGTACGGGTGAATCGCCAGCGTACTGGCTTCGACGGCACATGACCGGCACCGTCCTCGGCAAAGATCACAGCAGACCCACCGAACGCAACAGACCCGCTCAGTCGGCCCAAGACGGCTCCGCCAACCGGGTGGAATCAACCGAAATTCACCCAGTTGCACCTTTTATCGTATGGATACATCCTGTGATCCTGGAAGAACTCATGGTGACTGTCCCCTCGAACCAGGAGAGCACAAATGATTCTGTCCATCTCAGGCGTCGTCCTGCTCGGCATCGTCGTCTTCCTCTTCTTCCGCAAGGACGGACTCAAGGGCTCGCACGCCTGCACCTCCGCCCTCTTCGGCTTCTATCTCGCGAGCACGGGCATTGCTCCGAGCATCAAGGCCGGCGGGGAGAGCCTGGCGAGCCTCCTTGGCGGGATCAAGTTCTGACGTCCCTCCCCCCACACACGCACCATCAGGAGACAGCAGTGGCTCGGCGCCCTCTCCCCCGCATTCTGAGCAACGGCAGCGCACAGATCGCCCGAAGCCGGGAGCTGGCCCGGACGGCAGCCGACAGCGCCACCGACGTCCTCCACCCGCTGATCACGATCACCCGTGGACTGCGCCGGCTGGCAGGTGCCGGACGGCGCAAGTGGGCCGCCACTCCCAAGGACCGGCGCGGGCCGCTGCTGTTCCTGGTGGCCTCGGTGATCCTGATCGTCGCCCTGGTGCCGTACGGGCCGCTGCTCGCCGTCATCAGCCTGATGGCGGCGGCAGCCTGGACCGGCCGCGACCGCACCCCGTCGGCACCCACGGGCCCCGACGAGGCCCAGACCGGGCGCCTCCAGTCGCTGTACGAGGCCCTGGTCCCGTACTTCTCGGCGGCCGAGGATCCCGATCCCCTCTACGCCCACGGCGGCGACTGGGACAAGGCCTTCTCCTCGTACGCATTCGACGACGACGGACGCGTGTCCCGACTCCTCATCCGCTACCCCGCCTACTTCACGGACGGCGAGGCGGAGTCCCGCGCCCGCATCGAACAGCTCCTGCACGCCAAGTCGGGGCGCGGCCGCGAGTACCACTTCGAGTGGGACGAGGAGGGCAACGAACTCACGGTCACGGTCCTCCCGCCCCTCCCCACCGACATCGCCGCCCAGCGCTTCGTCACCGCCCCCGGCGAGACGGTCCTCGGCTTCACCGACCCGGCCGACGTCCAGCGCACGCTCCCTCTCACCCACGGTGAGGAACAGCGCGACGTTCCCCCCGTCGTCTGGCGCACCGGGATCCGCTCCACGGAGCCGCACCTGCTGATCGCGGGCGACCCGGGCAGCGGCACGACCACACTCATGCGCTCCATCGCCCTGCAGACCCTCCAGTACGGCGATGTCGTCATCGTCGAGGGCGCGGGCACCGGCGAGTACGCGTGCCTGACCGGGCGGGACGGTGTGCTGGCCGTCGAGTGCGGGGTGGCGGGAGCGCTCGCCAGCCTGGAATGGGCGGCGCATGAGACGGAGCGGCGGCTGATCGCCGCGAACCGTGCCCGTCAGGCGGGGCACCCGCCGCCGGACGACATCAAGAAACCGCTGTGGATCCTGCTGGACCGGCCCAGCGCGCTGGGCCACCTGGCCGCCGCCGACGGGCGCAAGGATCCTCAGACCCTCCTCCAAGTCCCCCTCCGCCATGGGCGTGCGGCGGGCGTCACGGTCGTCGTGGCCGAGCACCTCGACAGCCTGGAATTCCTTTGCGATGCGGTGCGTCAGCACACCCGCGCGCGCGTGGTGCTCGGGCCGGCTTCCTCCGCGCAGCTCGAAGCGATCCTGGGCGCGCCCCCGCACACGACCCCTACCCGGGACGTGCCCCCCGGCCGGGGCTATGCCCGCCTCGGCGCCGGTCCCGTCCTTCGTCTCCAGGTTCCGGCCACACCGGACCCGTACGACGACGCGACGAGCGAGACGCATCGGCGGGCGGTCCTCGACCTCCTGCCGGAGCGGACGGCTCCGGCCGATGCGGAGCCGCTGCCCGCGGAGGCGGCGATCGCCGAGGCAGCGGTCGCGGAGAGCTGAGGCCCGCCGCGGAAGGGTTTTTCGCCCCCTCCGCCGCTACCCTCCCCCAAGCTCTCGGCTTCGCTCGAGCAGGGGGACCCCCATCGTCCCTGGGGGCTCCGCCCCCGACCCCCCCCGTATCGCGCTACCGCGCTCGTCCTCAAACGCCGGACGGGCTGAAACTGGGGCGGCGGGGGCGAAAAACCGTCTGTCACGCCACGAACGTGCGGGGCGTCTCGTTCCCCCCGCTCGCCCCCGTCTCCACCAACCGCGCCGCCGCAGCCAACCGCACCGCCGCCTCCTCAGCCACCGCACCCCCCACGGTGAACGGCAGCCGCACATACCCCTCGAAGGCACCATCCACGCCGAATCGAGGACCGGACGGCACCCGCACCCCCACCCGCTCGCCCATCTCAGCGAGCCGCGACCCCGACAGCCCTCCGGTCCGCACCCACAGGGTGAGCCCGCCCTTGGGCACCGAGAACTCCCACCCGGGCAGCTCCCGTCGCACGGCGGCGACGAGGGCGTCGCGGTTCTCCCGGGCCTGGCGGCGCCGGATGTCCACGGCCTGCTCCCAGCCCCCGGTGCTGAGCAGCCAGTTCACGGCCAGCTGCTCCAGCACGGGCGTCCCCAGGTCGGCGTACGCACGCGCGGCGACCAGACTGCGGATGACATCGGGCGCCGCCCGCACCCACCCGATCCTCATCCCGGCCCAGAAGGCCTTGCTCGCCGACCCGACGGTGATGACGGTGGAGCCTGCCGGGTCGAAACCGCACACCGGGCGCGGCATCTCCAAGCCCTCCTCCAGGTACAGCTCGCTCATGGTCTCGTCGACCACCAGCACGGTGCCCGCGGAGCGCGCCGCGTCCACGAGTCCGCGCCGCCGGTCCTCGTCGGCGAGGGCGCCGGTCGGATTGTGGAAGTCGGCGACGACGTACGCGAGACGGGGCGCCGCTTCCCGCAGGACCTGGCGCCAGCGGTCCATGTCCCACCCGGCGAGTCCCTCGGCCATGGCGACGGGCACCAGCCGGGCCCCGGCCTCGCGCATCAGCTGAAGGATGTTGGCGTAGGAGGGCGACTCGACGGCGATGCGCTCGCCGCGACCGGCGAAGAGATGACAGATCGCGTCGATCGCGCCCATCGCCCCGGTGGTCACCATGATCTGCTCGGGCATCGTCGAGATGCCGCGCGCGGTGTAGCGCTCGGCGAGCATCGAGCGCAGCGCGGGCAGCCCGGCGGGATAGTCGCCGTGCGTGTGCGCGTACGGCGGCAGCTCCTCCAGGGCGCCCTGCACCGCGCGGGTGAGCCACGGCTCCGGTGCGGGCGGCGCCGCGGTGCCGAGGTCGATCATGGATCCGAGCGCCTCGGGCGGCAGGGGTTCCAGGCCGCGCGCGGGCAACGGGTTCCCGGCCGGCACGGCGGTCCAGCTGCCCGCTCCACGGCGCGACTCCAGGAACCCCTCGGCCCGCAGCGCCTCGTAGGCCGCGGCGACGGTCGTACGGCTGACGGACAGGGACAGTGCGAGCTCCCGCTCGGCGGGCAGCCGCGCGGCGACCGGCACCCGGCCTTCGAGCACCAGCAGCCGAATGCCGTCGGCGAGCGCGCGATAGGCGGGCGGGCGGCGGGTGCCCGGCCCAGCGGGGCGCTTCTGCTGGGAGTTGAGGAGCCGGGCGAGCTGTGCGGCACCCACCGCCGAAGTCCACTGAGCCATGAATCCCAGTCCACCTTCCCCAAATTGGCCATGGATGGCGTTTCTTCCCAAGCCACAGAGTGTCACGAGTCAGGCCACTACCACCACACGGGGGGCATCTCTTGTCCGCACATTCCGGATCCACGCCCGCAGAATCCCGGCGGATCCCCCGCCGCCTCGTCCAGCTCTACCTCGGCCTGGCCCTGTACGGCGCGAGTTCGGCCCTGCTCGTGGAGTCGGGCCTCGGCCTGGAGCCCTGGAACGTTCTGCACCAGGGTCTCGCCGAGCTGACCGGTCTGACCATCGGCGTAGTCTCGATCATCGTGGGCGCGGCGGTGCTGCTCCTGTGGATCCCGCTGCGCCAGCGCCCCGGCCTCGGCACCGTCTCCAACGTCTTCGTGATCGGCATCGCCATGGACGGCACGCTCGCGCTGGTGCCGGACGCGCACACCTTGACCGTACGGATTCCGCTGCTCGTGGCGGGCATCGTGCTGAACGGCGTGGCGACCGGCCTCTACATCGCGGCCGGCTTCGGCCCGGGCCCGCGCGACGGCCTGATGACAGGCCTGCACCGGCGTACGGGCCGCTCGATCCGCCTGATGCGTACCGTCATCGAACTGACAGTGGTCGCAACCGGCTTCGCGCTCGGCGGCACGGTCGGCATCGGCACGGTGCTGTACGCCGTCGCCATCGGCCCCCTCGCCCAGCTCTTCCTGCCCGTGTTCGCCGTACGCACGGCACCGGGCGGCAGCACCGTCGTTGCCGCCGGTCAACCGGAGCGCGCGATACTGCCCCGGTGAGCACGCGCATACGCCACCCGTACCTCGACCATCCCGGCCCGATCCCCTTCGCACACCGGGGCGGGGCAGCGGACGGTCTGGAGAACACCCTGGCCCAGTTCCGGCGCGCGGTGGAGGCGGGCTACCGCTACATCGAGACGGATGTGCACGCGACGGCCGACGGCAAGCTCGTCGCCTTCCACGACGCGACCCTCGACCGGGTGACGGACGGGGCGGGCCGGATCGCGGACCTTCCCTGGGAAGACGTGCGCCACGCGCGCGTGGCGGGCAAGGAACCGGTCCCCCTCTTCGAAGAGCTGCTCGAAGCTTTCCCCGAGGTGCGCTGGAACGTCGACGTGAAGGCCGAGCCCGCCCTCCGGCCGCTGCTCGATCTGATCGACCGCACCAACGCCTGGGACCGGATCTGCGTCGGCTCCTTCTCCGAGGCGCGCGTCTCCCGCGCCCAGCGTCTGGCCGGGCCGCGCCTGGCGACGTCGTACGGGACACGCGGGGTGCTCAGCCTGCGGTTGCGCTCGTGGGGCATACCGGCCGCCCTGCGCCGCTCGGCGATCGCCGCCCAGGTTCCCGAGTCCCAGTCGGGCGTGCCGGTGGTCGACCCTCGCTTCATACGGGCCGCCCACGCGCGCGGGCTGCAGGTGCACGTGTGGACCGTGAACGAACCGGAACGGATGCACCGGCTCCTGGACCTGGGAGTCGATGGCATCATGACCGATCACATCGACACGCTGCGCAAGGTCCTGGAAGACCGGGGCACCTGGGTCTGAGCCTCCTCGCGCGGTCCGTTCACGGGGAAGCGAGGAGCACGGGTGGGCACTGACACCGTGCGGGCACAGCCGGCCGACGAGGCCGCCGAGCGGCGGCGCGAGCAGCGCGGCTGGTACTTCTACGACTGGGCGTGCTCCGTCTACTCGACGAGCGTGCTCACCGTGTTCCTGGGCCCTTATCTGACGTCGGTCGCCAAGCACGCGGCGGACGCGGACGGTTTCGTCCATCCCCTGGGCATCCCGGTCCGCGCCGGTTCGTTCTTCGCGTACGCAGTCTCCGCCTCCGTCATCCTGTCGATCTTCGTGATGCCGATGGCGGGCGCGGCCGCCGACCGCACGGGCCGCAAGAAGCCGCTGCTCGCGGCCGCCGCCTATCTGGGCGCCGCGGCCACCACGGGCATGTTCTTCCTGAACGGCGACCGCTATCTGCTGGGCGGACTGCTGCTGATCGTCGCCAATGCCTCGGTGGCGGTGTCGATGGTCCTGTACAACTCCTATCTGCCGCAGATCGCCCCGCCCGAGGAGCGCGACGCCGTCTCGTCCCGTGGCTGGGCCTTCGGCTACGCGGCGGGGTCACTCGTCCTCGTCGCGAACCTGATCCTGTTCACGGCCCATGACACCTTCGGTGTCTCCGAATCGACGGCCGTCCGCATCTGTCTGGCCTCGGCGGGCATCTGGTGGGGCGCCTTCACCCTCGTACCGCTCCAGCGGCTGCGCGACCGCCCCGCGGCCTCCGCCGGGACGGCGCCCGTCCACGGATGGCGCCAACTGGCGGCCACCGTGCGGGACATGCGCGGCAAACCGCTCACCCTCGCCTTCCTGCTCGCGTACCTCGTCTACAACGACGGCATCCAGACGGTCATCTCGCAGGCCTCCGTGTACGGGTCGGAGGAGCTGGGCCTGAGCCAGTCGACCCTGATCGTCGCCGTGCTGCTGGTTCAGGTGCTCGCCGTCGGGGGCGCGCTCGGGATGGGGCGGCTGGCACGCACGTACGGCGCGAAGCGCACGATCCTCGGCTCGCTCGTCGCCTGGACCGTGACGCTCGGCGCCGGGTACTTCCTGCCCGCCGGCGCACCCGTCTGGTTCTTCGTCCTCGCCGCCGGCATCGGCCTCGTCCTGGGTGGCAGTCAGGCGCTGTCGCGCTCCCTGTTCTCACATCTCGTGCCGAGCGGCAAAGAGGCCGAGTACTTCTCGGCGTACGAGATGAGCGACCGCGGCATGAGCTGGCTGGGCCCGCTTCTGTTCGGGCTGACCTACCAGCTGACGGGAAGTTATCGGGACGCGATCATCTCGCTCGTGGCCTTCTTCGTCATCGGATTCGTGCTGCTCGCGCGGGTTCCGGTACGGCAGGCTGTGCGCGACGCGGGCAATCCCATACCGGACAGGATTTAGCGCCCGGGGCCAAAGGCCGGTAGTGTACGCGTTTGGCCTGCCAGGCGTACCGTTACTGCGCGTCAAAGATACCGAAACGCTGGGTGACATCTGCTGCCAGATGTGACAAACCGGGCGCTGGTGGGTACAACAAGGGGCGGCTACGACGGCGACGCATGACCCGGAACGGGAATCTTTACCGCCGACCGGACGTTGACCGGATGACGACGACAGCGACACCTGTCCTGTGGGCGACAAGCCCGGGAGGCACGATTCATGAGTGAGCGAGCTCTTCGCGGCACGCGCCTCGTGGTGACCAGCTACGAGACGGACCGCGGCATCGACCTGGCCCCGCGCCAGGCCGTGGAGTACGCATGCGAGAAGGGGCACCGGTTTGAGATGCCCTTCTCGGTCGAGGCGGAGATCCCGCCGGAGTGGGAGTGCAAGGTCTGCGGGGCCCAGGCACTCCTGGTGGACGGCGACGGCCCTGAGGAAAAGAAGGCCAAGCCCGCGCGTACACATTGGGACATGCTGATGGAGCGGCGCACCCGCGAGGAGCTCGAAGAGGTCCTCGAGGAGCGTCTGGCTGTTCTGCGCTCCGGTGCGATGAACATCGCGGTACACCCGCGAGACAGCCGCAAGTCCGCGTAGTCCCTCCGGGGGCTGGGCGGCATACAACGCACGCACGTGACCGCGGGCGCCGTACACCATGTGTACGGTGCTCGCGGTTTCGTGCGTTCAGTGCGGCGACGTGGCGTAGCCCTCCCCGGGGGTAGCACCCCCGGGGAGGGCTGAGAACTAGCGGTTCAGCGGCGGGTACGGGCCCGGATCCGCGGTCGGACCCTGCGGTCCCTCGTCCCTGATGACCTCGCCCTGGACCACCTTGCCGTCGGGGCGGTGGATGCGGGCCTGCTGGAAGGCGTCACCGAAGGTGCCGGGGGCGGCCTCGCGGATCTTGCGGTCGAGGGTGCGCTCCCCGTACCGGCTGAGGGCCTTCTGGACGGGCGGGATCAGCAGGACGAGGCCCACCGCGTCGGAGATGAGGCCGGGGATCATCAGGAGGAGGCCGCCGAGCATCATCAGGCCGTTGCCGTTGCCACCCCCGGTCGTGGGGGCGGCACCGCTCTGCTGCTGTTGCAGCGTCTCGCTGAGGTTGCGGAAGGCCCGGCGGCCGGCCCGCTTGATGACCACGGAGCCGAGGACGAAACCGGCTACCAGCAGCAGGAAGACCGTGAAGCCGCTCGCCGCGCCAGCGACCACGGTCAGCAGCCAGATCTCCAGCACCAGCCATGCGGCGATGCCGAGCGGCAGGAACGTGCGCAGCCGCGAGCGCCGCGGTCGGGCGGGGTACGTGGGAGTCGGAGCGCCAGTCGTCATGCTCCCAGTGTGCCTGGGCACTGCTCAGTACGGGATAAGCGGCTGATCAACCGCGGCTGTGGATCAACACGGCGGCCGCGCACCCGGGACCGGGACGTCAGGAGGACTTGCGGCCCGTGATCCGCGCGACCCGCTCCCCCACGCCCCACGTGGTGACCCGCCACAGGGCCTCCACGAGGATGTCGCGGCTCATCTTGGAGTCGCCGAGTTCCCGCTCGACGAAGGTGATGGGCACCTCGACGACGTGGTAGCCCGCCTTGACGGCGCGGCGGGCCAGGTCGACCTGGAAGCAGTACCCCTGGGAGGCGACCTCGCCGAGGCCGAGGCCTTCGAGGGTCTCGCGGCGGAAGGCGCGGTAGCCGCCGGTGACGTCGCGGATCGGTACGTCGAGCAGCACGCGGGAGTAGAGGCTGCCTCCGCGGGAGATGAACTCGCGGGACTTGGGCCAGTTCACGACCCGCCCGCCCGGCACCCAGCGGGAGCCGAGCACGAGGTCGGCGCCCTTGAGGGCGGTCAGCAGGCGGGGCAGCTCCTCGGGCTGGTGCGAGCCGTCGGCGTCCATCTCGACGAGTACGCCGTAGCCGTGCTCCATGCCCCAGCGGAAGCCCGCGAGGTAGGCGGCGCCGAGGCCTTCCTTGCCCTTGCGGTGCAGCACCTGGACGTGGTCGTCGGCGGCGGCCAGCTCGTCGGCGAGCTTGCCCGTGCCGTCGGGGCTGTTGTCGTCGGCCACCAGGATGTGGGCCTCCGGCACGGCGGCACGTACCCGGCCGACGATCTTCTTGATGTTCTCCGCCTCGTTGTAGGTCGGGATGATCACCAAGGCCGTGCCGAGCGGGCCGAACTGTCTCCCCTGGGCTCCTGCCGCGAGGGTCCCGTCGCCGTCGTTCACTGCTGCCCCTTCGTGTCCGTACGCAGGGGTCCACCATAGTGCGCTCAACCTGCGCTGTTGCGTCGCCGCGTTAGTACAGGTGTGTCGATTCGACAAGAGGCGGGTAAGAGTGGCCGCCCGGGGGCGGAACTCATGGTGCTGCGGATCGGGGCCCGGCGCCCTTCGGGCCGACCAGGGACCCGCTGGCTGCGGATCGACCGAAAGCCGTTGTCTACTGAACGTCCGGGCCCCACCCGGGTCACACCTGCCGACTTGTCGGAACGTTCCCTCGCCTCGTTCGCGCGGGCGCTGGGCCTGGCTCCCAGTGGTGGTGCGCCGGTGCGGCACACCACCCCTGACCCAGCGGCGCTTCGAGGCCGCGCGGAAGTTCCCCGGTCGGACGTCCGGTGGTGGACCCGGCCGAACCTACCGGCCACCCGCGGCCAGCTGTCAACAGCCGTTTGAACTGCGGATTTTCGCTCAAACGCCTGGTCAGCGCGGAGGATGCGCAGGTCGCGCGACGGGGTGGCGGGCGACGATCGCGACCACGCCACCCCCGGACATCACTCGTTAGGCCGCACGAACACCGTCCGTCCGCCGACCACGGTGCGCAGGCAGACGGGCAGGTCGTTGCCGGGGGTCAGATCGGGCAGTCCGGGGGTGCCGGAGCGGGGATCGGTTGACCAGCGCGCGACCCGGTCGTCGGGGGCCTGCACCACGAGCTCGGCGGTGCGCCACACGGCGTAGTCGGCCGGGGCGCCCGGCACCAGGACACCCGCGTCGTCCCGTCCGACCGCCCGCCAGCCGCCACGCGTATGCGCCGTGAACGCGGCGCGTACGGACACCCGGTGCTCGGGCGTGCGGTGGAAGGCGGCGGCGCGGACGGTGCCCCACGGGTCAAGGGGCGTGACCGGGCTGTCGGAGCCGAAGGCGAGCGGCACGCCGGTGCGCAGCAGGGCCGCGTAGGGGTTCAGCGAGCGGGCCCGTTCGGCGCCCAGGCGCTGGGCGTACATGCCCTCCTCGCCGCCCCACAGCGCGTCGAAGGCGGGCTGCACGGAAGCGGTGAGGCCGAGTTCGGCGAAGGCGGCGATGGTCTCGGGGGTGAGCATCTCGGCGTGCTCGACGCGGTGCCGGGCGGCGCGCACGCGGGCGAGGCCGACCTTCTCGGTGGCGACGCGCACGCCCTCGACCACGGAGGTCACCGCGGCGTCCCCGATGGCGTGGAAGCCCGCCTGGAGGCCCTCCTCGGTGCAGGCCACCACATGCGCGGCGATCGCGGCGGTGTCGAGGTAGGCGGTGCCGGTGTGCCCGGCGTCGGCGTACGGCTGGTGCAGGCATGCGGTGTGCGAGCCCAGCGAGCCGTCGACGAAGAGGTCGCCGGCGGCGCCGATCGCGCCCAGGGAGCGGGCCTTCTCGACATCCTGCTCGGCCCAGTAGCCGACCACACGGGGGCCGAGCTCGTCGGCGGCCAGCCGCAGCAACCCGGTGAAGTCGTCCTCGGAGGAGATGTCGGGGCCCGCGCACTCATGCACGGAGCCGATGCCGAGCGAGGCGGCGTGGGCGAGCGCCGCGCGCTGGGCCTCGGTGCGCTGGGCCTCGGTGATGGCGCCGAGGGCGGCGGCGCGGACGGCGTGGTGGGCCTCGCGCGTCAGGGCGCCGTCGGGCGCGTACCCGGCGCGTGCCGTGACCCCGGGGACCAGGTCCAGGAGCGCGGTGGTGACCACGGCGGAGTGCACGTCGATACGGGAGAGGTAGAGGGGCCGGCCACCGGCCGCCTCGTCCAGTTCGGCGCGCGTCGGCGGGCGCCCGCCGGGCCAGCGGGCCGCGTCCCAGCCGTGGCCGAGCAGGACCCGGTCGGCGGGGCGGGTGGTGGCGAAGTCGCGTACGAGGGCGAGGGCCGCGTCCAGGGAGGGTGCGTCGGACAGGTCGAGGCCGGTGAGCGCGAGCCCGGTGGAGGTGGTGTGCACATGTGCGTCGGTGAACGCGGGAGTGACCAGGGCGCCGTCGAGATCCACGACCTCGTCGACGCCGTCCGCGAAGGCGTCGGCCGCGCCCTCGGAGCCGACCCAGGCGACCTGCCCACTCTCGACGACCATCGCTGTCGCGAAGGGGTCGGCAGGGCTGTGGACCTCGCCGCGGCGGAGCAGGACGGTCTTGGCGGGCGGGGCGGTGCGTTCACTCATGACCGACAGTGTCTCGCCCCAACCTGCCGGTGCTGCACCTGGGGCGCGTTTGCGGGGCGCCCGGCACTGTCGGCTGTGCCCGCCCTCCCCCAAGCTCTCGGCTGCGCTCGGGCAAGGCCCCTATCGCCCCAGCGGAACGACTGCCCACAGCAGTCAGGGTCAGATCCTCGGCGGTCGTGCCTCGTACGGCGTGGACAGCACCACCGTCGTACGGGTCGACACGCCCGCCAGGGAGCGCAGCCGGGCGAGGAGCTCCTCCAGTTCGTGCGGGGTCGAGACGCGCACCTTGAGGATGTAGTTCTCATCGCCCGCGACGCTGTGGCAGGCCTCGATCTCGGGGACGCCGGCGAGGCGTTCCGCGATGTCGTCCGGGGCGCTGGGGTCGAACGGCTTCACCGAGATGAAGGCCGTCAGGGGCAGCCCGACGGACTCGGAGTCCACGACCGCGACATAGCCACGGATGACGCCGCGCTGCTCCAGCCGGCGCACCCGCTGGTGCACGGCGGACGTGGACAGGCCCGTGGCCTTGCCCAGGTCGGTGTAACTCATCCGCCCGTCTGCGACGAGCAGCTGCACAATTTGTCGGTCCAGCTCCTCCATGGCGCAAGAACCTACAGGGCCCTTGATCCCCCCGGATACTCAGCGGCGCAGGTCATACCCGGTTTGTGATGTGGCAGAGAGTCGCCTGTGAGCCGTCCGGGGGACAAATCCACCACGCCGGGCACCTGCGGGCGGCATGTGACGAACGACACAGTGCCGCAACCGGGTGCGTGATGTTCTCGTGATTACCGCAGAGACCGGACGGGAAGTGCTTGCTGTGGTCGAGGCCGCAGCGCCTGGTCGGCCCACCCGAGGGGGAGAAACCCATGCAGAGTCTTAAGCGCCCTGGTCGTACCGCGTCCAAGCGGCAGCAGCCCGTTCTCGAGCCCGAGCCGGAGGGCGTCGAACCCGACGCCGCCGACGGCGAGGAGTTCGACGCGTACGACACCTTCGAGATGTACCGGGTCATCTGCCCGGACTGCGCGCAGCCCATCGCGTTGCTGGCGGACGAGGAGGTCTTGCCGGAGCACGCGCTGTGCGCCTCGCCATGGAACCCGTTCGGGCTCACGGTCTGCTCCGGCACGGGCCGCGCGGCGGCCGACGCACGGGCCGCGGACGAGTCCGCGGAGCTCCAAGAGCAGGACACCGCCCTCCTGTTGACGCTCCCTCAGGGCCTCGACTGGCGGACGCAGCCGTTCTCGCACGTCGGCGGCCCGGGCTCGCGCCCGATGCGGGCCCCCGAGATGCGGCGCCAGGCCGCCTGACCGGTCCTCGCGTTCAGCGACCGACGCCCGGTCCATCCCAGTAGCTGCCCTGCACCATGGCTCGCAGGCTGCCGTGGTGCAGGATCAGTGTGTCCGGGTCCGGGGGTACGGCGACCTCGCCGAAGTGCGCCTGGCGGTAGGCGACACGAAGCATCACGATC
The DNA here is from genome assembly GCF_042894545.1 of Streptomyces sp. NPDC001530. Lineage (NCBI taxonomy): Bacteria > Bacillati > Actinomycetota > Actinomycetes > Kitasatosporales > Streptomycetaceae > Streptomyces > Streptomyces sp. NPDC001530. The sequence continues at coordinate 437,181 of NZ_JBIAVS010000006.1, read as the reverse complement.
GCGTGCCGCAGGGCGGCGTACAGCGTGTAGAAGTCCATGTCCCGCGGTGTGTGGCCGGTGAGTTGGGCGTAGCGCCGCTCCACACGGTCGCGGCGCAGGAAGTCGGGCAGTCCGCTCTGACCGAAGCTCACGGTGAGGTCCTGGAAGAAGCGGTGCAGATAGACGGTCCAGCCGAGGTCGACCTCGCGCGGGGCCTGCGCCGCCATCTCCCAGTCGAGGACGGCGGCGGGTTCGAAGCCGTCGTAGATGACGTTGCCGATGCGCGCGTCGCCCCAGCTGAGCACCGCCTCGCCCTCGTCGCGCGGCCACAGTTGGTCGAGCCGGTCGAAGGCGCTCTCGATGAGGGGCGAGCGCGACAGTCCGTCAACCACCCATGTGTAGTAGGCACGTTGGGCGGCGACATGACGGCGCAACGGGCTGCCCTCACCGGGCGTTGCTAGGAAGTCGGCTTCTGTCGAAGGGACTTGGTCGTGCAGCCGCGCGAGGAGTCCGATCGAGGCCGCCTCCAGTCGCTCGCGCTCCTCGTCGCTCGCCGCGTGCAGCCAATTCCCCTCGTACGTATAGGGCATGACGTCCGGGGGCACGCGCCCCTCGATCCTCTCCATGACGAAGAACGGTGCCCCGAGCGGCCCGGGGTCCTCCTCCAGCCACAGCACCCGCGGCACCGGCAGATCGGTGCGCTCGGCGACGAGGCGCATCGTGCGGTACTGACGCGGCATGTCGTAGACGGGGAAGACGGTGTACGCCGCCGGGTCCGCCGCGAGCCTCAACGCACAGGCACGCAGCGGCGGTTCGGGGTGCTCGATCTCGAAGAGCAGGGTCTCGCTGGACATGCCGTTGGACTCGGGGACGGTCACGTTCACCGCCGTGGCGCCGGGCAGGCGCGTGGCGAGCCAGGCCGTCAGCCGGTGTGCCAGCTCCTCGGGATCACGTGTGGTCGTACGGGGGCGCGGTGCCGCGGCCATCTCACACCTCCATTCAGGGCGCGACCGAGATTCAGGGCGCGACCGAGTCGAATCCGGTGAAGCCGCTCGGATCGTGGCGGCCGAACGAGCCGTGCTCGAAGATCCCGTAACCGACCTGCCCGTCGAGCGCGAAGCGGGCGGCGTGGTCGATCACCCCGTACGCGGCGAGGGGGTGCGCGGCCGGGTCGGAGAGGTCGTAGGCGCGCCGGTCGGTCCAGTCCCGGCCGCGCCACGTGCCGTGCTGCCAGTCGTCGGCGGGCGGATAGCCCGCGCCGACCGCGAGCGGCGAGGAGGTCAGCACCTCCACGCCCAGTTCCCTGGGTTTGCGGTCCGCGGGATCCGTGAGGTGGATGACGGCCGAGGTGGGGTGCCGGGTGCCGGAGCGATAGGTGATGTCGGCCTGTGGCCAGCCGAGTTGGCGGTCGCGTTCCCCCTGGCGTACGAGCGTCGCGTCGTTGAGGGTGCGGTATCCGTCGGCGTCCTCCTGGATGATGACCATCAGGAACCGGTCGTCGAAGCGGACCGGGCACCAGAGCCAGTGGAACCCCTCGGTCGGGTGGTCGTCCGCGAGCCGGCCGCCCTCCTCCCCCGGGATCGGGCGCACACCCCAGCTGCGGTCGCGGGTGCCGGTCCAGCCGTCCGCCGAGACCGGTATCTCGTCACCGTCGACGCGGATGATCCCTTCGACGCCGCCCGCCTGTACGAAGCGGCGTCCTTCCAGGGTGAGCCGGCCGCCGCGGCGCTGGATGTGGTGCGGTTCCCAGAGGGCCGGGAAGTCGGCGGTCCAGGTGATGTCGTACGACAGGGACGCGTCGCCCGACTGGAGGCGCAGGCGGCGCAGCGGCTCCTCGACGGTGATCCGCAGCGGTCCCACGGCGAGGTTCATCCGGTCGTCGCCGAGCGCGTCCGACGCCCGTACGGCATGCAGGCGGTCACCGAGGCGCAGGGTGGTGTACGCGTCGATCACTCCGGCGTTCGGATAGACGCCGAGGCCCAGGATCAGCAGTGCCCGGCCCTGGTGGTCGAGGACGTGGAAGATGCACCGGTCGTAGGCGTTGCGGTCGCCGGTCGTGACATGCTTCATGGACAGGGGCACCTGGTGTACGGGGTACTCGTCGAGGGCAACGGGGCGGTCGTCGGGCACGGCGGGCCTCCCAGGGCGCACGGCAGCTGACGTCACCCGGAGGGGTGCGGCCCCCGGCGGCGCAGTTGACGGTACGTCAGATAGTCGCCGGGGACCAGATACCGCGCCTCGGACGGAGCCCCCCGTACGGGCCCATCACGAACTCACGCCCGAATGGGCGGGCGGGTGACCTGCCCGCCCGCCCGCGCGTTGCCCTGGTATGACCCCCTCACCTTCCGCGACCGCGCGTCGGCGCTGGATCCTCGTTCCCGCTCCGGCGGAATCGGTTCAGCAGGGGCCTGTGCCGGCCCAGGATCCGCCTATCTACCGTGCCCTGATGCGCACCTGGGCCGATCGCGGACGTACGCTGCCGGGGCGCCACGACCCGGAGTGGGCCCGACTGGCGGCGCCGTCGCTCATTTACGGGTACGGACAGTTCGCCGCGAGCTGGGACCCGCGGAGCGAGGGGCGGTTCAGCGCGAGTCGGGACCCGCGAGGTGACGAGCGATGACCATCCGCTGGATCTGATTGGTGCCCTCGACGATCTGGAGGACCTTGGCCTCGCGCATGAAGCGCTCGACCGGGAAGTCGGCGGTGTAGCCGTACCCGCCGAGCACCTGGACGGCGTCCGTGGTGACCTTCATCGCGGTGTCCGTGCACAGCAGCTTGGCCATGGCGGCCTGCTTGGAGAAGGGCCGGCCCGCGTCGCGCAGCCGTGCCGCGGCCAGGTAGAGCGCCCGGCCCGCCTCGATCTGCGTGGCCATGTCCGCGAGCATGAAGCGCAGTCCCTGGAAGTCCGAGATCGGCCGCCCGAACTGCTGTCGGCCGCTGGCGTACGCCACTGCCTCGTCGAGGGCCGCCTGGGCGACGCCGATGGCGCAGGCCGCGATGCCGAGCCGCCCGGAGTCGAGCGCGGACAGGGCGATCGCGAAGCCCTGGCCCTCGTCGCCGATGCGCCGGTCGTCGGAGATCCGCACCCCGTCGAAGTGGACCTGGGCGGTGGGCGAGCCCTTCATGCCCATCTTCTTCTCGGGCTGCGCGGCGCTCAGCCCCTCGGCATCGCCGGGCACCAGGAAGGCCGTGATGCCGCGCGGGCCCTCGCCGCCGCTGCGCGCGAGCACGGTGTAGAAGTCGGCGATGCCGCCGTGCGTGATCCAGGCCTTCGTGCCGGTGATCACCCAGTCGTCGCCCTCCCGCACGGCCTTGGTCCGCAGCGAGGCGGCGTCCGAACCGGAGGACGGCTCGGAGAGGCAGTACGCGCCGAGGAGGCCGCCGCCGAGCATCGCGGGCAGGTGCTCGACCTGCTGTTCCTTGGTGCCGTAGTTCGCGAGGGCGTGGCAGGCGAGGGAGTGCACGCTCACGCCGAGGCCGACGGTGAGGCGGGCCGCGGCGAGCTCTTCGAGGACCTGGAGGTAGACCTCGTACGGCTGGTCTCCGCCTCCGTGCTCGGAGTCGTACGGCAGCCCGAGCAGCCCCGACTCGGACAGCAGCCTGAAGACGTCGCGCGGGAAGTGACCGGCGTCCTCCTCCTCGGCCGCCTTCGGGGCGATCTCACGCTGCGCGATGTCGCGGACGAGCGAGATCAGATCCCGGGCCTCGTCCGTGGGCAGTTGACGGTCCACCGGCTGCGGGGCGCGGTCGGGCATGGCGACGCTCTCCTCCCTCTCGGGCACTGGCGGACGGGCCCGTCGTGGGGGTCGCTCCGCCGGGTCTCACTTGGCCGAGCCGATACTCCCGGTCCGGGTTACGGAACCTGCTGATCAGCGGCTCTGGCGCTGTGAGTATGCCCGATCGGAGGCACCGCGTCACCAGTTAACGACCGCTTACTAAAAGAAAGGGAAATTGGTCCGAACCATTGACGCACTGGTCTAGTCCTCCTAGGGTTCCCCTCACGCCTATCGCGTTCATGCCAATCGGCGCGCGTTCCCCTCTCCCCACGAGGAGACACCCGATGATCAGACCGCACCGCCCCCGCGCCTCCTTCCGGGCGCTCCTGTCCGCCGCCTGTTGCGCCGTCCTCGGCGCAGGACTCCTGGCCGGCGCCGGCACGGCGACCGCCACCACGGACACCGGCACCACGAAGTCCGGCACGCCCCACACCGCCGCGGCCGGTTCCAAGGTCGTCGGCTACTTCACCGAATGGGGCGTCTACGACCGGAACTACCACGTCAAGAACATCGAGACCTCCGGCTCGGCCGCCAAGCTGACCCACATCAACTACGCCTTCGGCAATGTCACCGGCGGCAAGTGCGCCATGGGCGACGCGTACGCGGCGACCGACAAGGCGTACACGGCCGGCCAGTCCGTGGACGGTGTCGCCGACACCTGGGACCAGCCGCTGCGCGGCAACTTCAACCAGCTGCGCAAGCTGAAGAAGAAGCACCCGGGCCTCAAGGTCCTCTGGTCCTTCGGCGGTTGGACCTGGTCGAGCGGATTCGGCGAGGCCGCCAGGAACCCGGCCGCGTTCGCCCAGTCCTGCTACGACCTGGTCGAGAACTCCAAGTGGGCGGACGTCTTCGACGGCATCGACATCGACTGGGAGTACCCCAACGCCTGCGGCAACACCTGTGACACCAGCGGCAAGGCGGCGTTCAAGAACCTGATGGCGGCGCTGCGGGCGAAGTTCGGCGGCGGCAACCTGGTCACCGCGGCGATCACCGCGGATGCCACCGCCGGCGGCAAGATCGACGCGGCGGACTACGCGGGAGCAGCCCCGTACGTCAACTGGTACAACCCGATGACGTACGACTTCTTCGGCGCCTGGGACGCCACGGGACCGACGGCCCCGCACTCGCCGCTGAACTCCTACACCGGTATCCCGAAGGCCGGTTACCACACCTCCGCGACGATCGCGAAGCTCAAGGGTCTCGGCATCCCGGCCTCGAAGCTGCTGCTCGGCATCGGCTTCTACGGGCGCGGCTGGACCGGGGTCACCCAGGCGGCGCCGGGCGGCACGGCGACCGGCCCGGCGGCAGGCACGTACGAGCAGGGCATCGACGACTACAAGGTGCTCAAGACGAAGTGCCCGGCGACCGGCACGGTCGGCGGCACCGCATACGCCAAGTGCGGGAACAACTGGTGGAGTTACGACACTCCGTCCACCATCGCGCGCAAGATGAACTACAAGAACGCGCAGGGACTCGGCGGCACCTTCTTCTGGGAGCTGAGCGGCGACACCTCGAACGGCGAGCTGATCAAGTCGATCCACTAGCTCTGTCGATGAGCTGATCGGGTCGATCAACGAGCCCTTTTGATACGGGACTTGGGGCGGGGGTCGGAGGACCCCCGCCCCTCGTTCATGCGTCGCGGCGGGCGTCCGGCGGGGCCAGGTAGGAGGGGTCGAGCTCCTCTACAGCGCGCAGGGCGCCGCCCAGCATCTTCACCAGCAGCTCGCGCATGGTGTCGCGCGGCAGCGTCTGGTGGCCGATCCAGTCGAGGGTGGCGCCCTCCACGCTGTAGAGCCAGCCGAGCAGCGCCATCCGGGGCAGCGGCGCGATCTTGCGCCTGCCGTACGCGCCTTCGGCGATGGTCTCGACGATGGCCTCGCGCACGCCCTCCCGTATGGCCTGCACTTCGGTGTCGAAACCGACTCCGCCGGTGATGATCGTGCGGTACGCGGCCTGATGGTGCTCGGCGTAGCGCAGATAGCCGTCGATGGTGCGGTGCACCCGCTCCACCGGGGGCAGTTCGAGGCCGCCGGCCGCCCGGGAGATCAGGTCCGCGACCGAGTCCTCGACGATGGCGAGGTAATAGCCGCGCTTGGACTTGAAGTAGTAGTAGATCAGCCCTTTGGCAACGTGTGCCTGCCGTGCGATGTCGTCCATCGACAGCGCGTCGTACGACGTGTCGGCGAACAACTTCCGTCCGATGGCGATGAGTTCGGCGCGGCGCGCCAGTGAGCGGTCGGTGCCGCGCGCCCGTGGGCGGTCGACGCCGCGCTGTTGACTATGATTCAATTTCGGCCCTGGTCTCCAACTGCCAGCGGGACACCGGCAGTATGGCAGAGAGACGCCACCTGCTTGTTCGACTCCGATCGACTGCTTCGACCGGCAGGGCGACGCCTTCTGGAGGACCGTCTTCCGACAGCTCAGCTCACAGCGGAAGCGCTCAATTCACAGCGGGGGACCTCAGAAACTCACAGCAGGCCGAGCTGCGTGACGAGCATGGCCAGGACCACGACGAAGGTCCAGCCCGCGATGTGCTCAAGGATCTTGGGGCCGTCGTCCTTGGGGCCTCCGGTGCGGGCACGGAGACGGGTGGCGGTGGCGGAGGTCGCGGTCATGGCATCTCGCTGACGTAGTGGTGCGGTGGATCCCCCCACCTCCCGTCGGCTCCCCACCGACCCGACCACCTTGCCACCGAAGTGGGTTTCAGCGGTAGAGACCTCGGTCACGCCCAAGGGGTCGAACATTTCGACGCGCCTCGAACGCCTCGGGATTCCACAACGATGCGAGGGGACTGTGCGTCTCATCACACGACAGTGGTCAGTCAACCGAAAGGTCCCTGATGAGCACGTTCCGGACGCCTCGCCGCAGAGCTCGCCCGGCCCTGGCGGCGGCGATCACCGTGGCGGCCGCCTTAACGGGTCCGGTCTCGCAAGCCGCTTCCTCCACATCACCACAAGCCGCGGCCGGCGCCCCGTCCCTGGGTGCGGCAGGCCTCGGCGACCCGATCTTCCCGCTCGACGGCAACGGCGGATACACGGTCGGCCGCTACCTCCTCGACTTCGACTGGCAGGCGCCGAAGACGCCCTTCGAGGCCACCGCGACGATCAAGGCGACCGCCACCCAGGCCCTGTCCCGCTTCGACCTGGACTTCGCCGGGAACACCCTGCACACGGTGACCGTCAACGGGAAGACGGCCGCCGCCGAACGCGACGGCGACGAGCTGGTGATCACCCCGGCCAAGCCCCTCGCCCAGGGCAAGGACTTCACCGTCAAGGTCACCTACACCGCCGACCCGACCCAGCTACGCCACCGCGACGACGCCATCGAGGACTACGGCTGGATCCCCACGCCCGACGGCACGGTGCTCTACCCGCAGCCCAACGGCGCCAAGATGATCTTCCCGTCCAACGACCACCCGAGCCGGCGCGCGCCGATCACCTTCCGCATCACCACGCCGCCGGGCCTCACAGCCGTCGCCAACGGCGAGCTCACCGACCGCACCGAGCAGGCCGACGGGCGCGTGAGGTGGACGTACGACTCCGAACAGCCGCTGGCGACGCAGCTCGCACAGCTGGCGATCGGCAGGTTCACCTTTGTCGACGGCACCGGCCCGCACGGGCTGCCGATCCGCGACGTGGTCCCGGACGACCTGGTCGCGCCGACCGAGCAGTACCGCAAGCTCACCGCCGACCACATCGCCTGGCTGGAGGAGCGGCTCGGCCCGTACCCCTTCAACCGGTACGGCGTCCTCGTCGGCGACACCGACCTGGGCGTGGCCCTGGAGACGCAGACGCTCTCCCTGATCCCCAAGGCCGATCTGCTCGGCGACCAGGTCAGCGCCGAGCGGAACCTGGTGCACGAGCTGACCCACCAGTGGACCGGTGACAGCGTCGGCATCAAGAGCTGGTCCGACCTGTGGCTGAGCGAGGGCCACGCCCGTTTCTACGAGCGGCTGTACTCGCAGGCGCACGGGGGCGTGAGCTTCGAGGACACCATGAAGACGGCGTACGCGAACCACGACCAGTGGCGCCACGACTACGGCGCCCCGGCCGAGCCCACCGAGCCCAACCTCTTCAAGCGCATGCGCTACGACGGCTCGGCGCTCGTCCTGTACGCGCTGCGCGAGAAGGTCGGCCAGGAGACGTTCGGGAAGATCGAGCGCGCCTGGGTCACCAAGTACCGCGGAAAGATCGCTGGCACGCAGGACTACATCGACCTGGCGTCGAAGGTCGCGGGCGAGGACCTCGACGGCTTCCTGCATCCGTGGCTGTACGGCGCGGCGACCCCGCCGATGCCGAACCACCCGGACTGGGTGGTCAATCCGGTCCAGAGCTGAGTACGCGGGGGCGGCCCCTCACCGTGTGGGGGCCGCCCCTCGGCTCATCGGATGCCCACCGCCGCGAGTGCCTTGCACTGCCGCGCCGAGGGCTGCGCCGGGAAGTACAGATAACAGACGCCGCCGGTACCGGAGACGACCTTCCCGGAGGCGTTGTACCGCTTCGTACGGAGCCAAATATTTTCCCATTCGCGCCGCTTGTAGACGCGGCGCACCGCGTCGTCGCTGGGCGACGCCGGGTCATTGGCGATCACATCGCCGTCAGCGGTGAAGCCGATGACGGTCATGAGGTGGCCGGAGGTACCGTAACCCGCCCCCGTCAGCTCGGACTTGAGGAACGACTGGGACGTTATGGCCGGGATACCGGCGGCGATCAGCGTCTCCAGATCGGTGAGCGAGCCGAGGCGGGTCACCACGCCCTGGAGGTCCTTGTACGTGGCCGCGTAGGCGGAGTTGAAGGGCCAGTTGCCGCAGCCGGCGTACTGGTAGTCGTACGTGAAGCGGGCCGCGTGGCACACCTGCGGGTCGGCGTAGTCCGGGTTGACCCAGGCCAGTTGCTCCGCGGTCGGCTTGCGGCCCCAGTACTCGATGATCATCTGCGAGGAGGTGGGGCTGCACCAGGCCTCGCCGCCGTTGTCGTACTCGGGGTACTGGCCCGCGTGGATCTCCTGCGAGTAGCGCGGGACGCTCAGTTCCTGGGCGAGGCCGGGCGTGGACGCGGGGACGGTGAAGCGGTCGGGGATGTCGGAGCCCATCGCACCGAGTCGCCACACCGTGGGGGTGATCCTGGTGCCCGGGGTGCGGTAGAGGGTCAGCCGCAGCCGGTACGAGACCAGGCGCAGACCCGAGGCGGCGTCGTCGATGGAGAAGGTGTCCGTCCAGATGCTGCTCTTGCCGTCGCTCTGGTCGTCCACGGAGGTCCGCTTGATGTCCTGGTCGCCGGCCGCCCAACGGCCCATCACATACCAGGGAGTGTCCGTGCCGTCGGAGTACGTGCCCGTCAGCTCGACCTGGAGCCAGGTGCCCGCCGGGGTGTGCGCGTTCCAGGAGGCGATGGCCTCGGTGGAGGGGACGGCGAGCTTGTGGACCGGGGAGGTCCAGGTGGCGTACTCCCAGGTGGCGGTCTTGCCGGTGTGCGGGTCCGTGTAATCGGTGGTGCCGGCCGGGGCGGCGATCACGATGCCGGGACGGATACCCGGCACGGCCCGCGTACCCTTGGCGGCACCGCTACGCCAGTCGGTGTACGAGGTCCAGGCGCGGTTGTCCACGAGACTGCCCGGCGCCTGCGTGGCGGCCCTCGTGGCGCGGGCCGGTGCGGCGGCGGCCGACGGGCCCGCGGCTCCCACCGCTGCCGCGGCGACCGCGGCGGCCAGGACGGTTCTGCGGGACGGCTGTTCGGCTCTGCTCATGGGTGGAAGACCCCCAGGTGTCCGGAACGGGCGGGCCCAATGCACGGCTCTGCGCAAACTGTGGTGCGCCAACTATGGACGCCTGACGCCGACTTCTGCCAGCACTTCGGCCCGCGTCGCACCCACCAATATTGGTCGGGACCACTGGCATGACCTGGGACGCCTCGGCCCCGGCGGACGGCAGTGCCATCACCGGGGCCGAGGCGGGGTGAGTCAGATGAGGTCCATCGCCGCGACCTCGTCGGGCCGTCCGTAGCTGACCGGTCCCTGGAAGCGGCGGCGCGCGGTGGCGAACCACCAGACCGTGGCGACGATCAGCACCACGGCCAGGGCGATCGACGCGTAGTTGAACGTGTCGCCGGTGATCGGTGAGACCTGCGGCAGCATGAACAGCACGCTGCTGGCGAGGATCCAGATCACGGCAACCCAGCCGACAGCCTTGCTCCAGCGCCCCAGGTGCCACGGGCCGGGCTGGAACTCGTCGCCGAGCCGCAGCCGCAGGAAGATCGGCACGGCGTAGGCGAGGAAGAGCCCGACGACGTTGACACTGACGATGGCGGTGAAGGCCGTGTGCGACCACCAGCCGGGCACGACCAGTGCCAGCGAGCAGGCAACCGCCAGCCACACGGCCTTGACGGGCGTACGGGTGCGCGGCGAGACCGAGTGCCACCAGCGGGAGCCCGGCATCGCGCCGTCCCGGGAGAAGGCGAAGATCTGCCGGGTGTTGCTGGTGAGGTTGGCCAGGCCGCAGAAGAGCATGGCCCCGATCACGATCAACAGGATGGCTTTTGCCGTGCCCATGCCAAGCCCATCGATGAGAATCTGCACCGGCGGCGCAGACGAGCTCGCCACCTGGTCATAATCATGAATGCTGTACACAAGGGCGAGCATGAGGATCAGTCCGGTGATCGCCGAATAGCCGATCGCCCGCGTGATCCCCTTGGGCGCGTTGACCGTGGCCCGCACCGTTTCCTCGGACATGTGGAAGCTGCCGTCGAAGCCCGTGAAGGTCCAACTGGTGACCAGCAGGCCGAGCATCCCTCCGTAAAGGCCGTTCGTGAAACCGGTGTTGTTCACGAAATGCGTGACGAACGAGGCCGACTGGTGATCGTCGGGCATCACGATCAGTGTGCTCACGATCACCAACAGCCCGATCAGCAGCCACCACACGGAGATCCGGTTGAGCAGGGCGACCAGCTGCACGGTGTAGGTATTGGCCAGACCCTGGAGCACGATGATCAGCGCCGTGATCAGGACCGTCTGCTGGGCCGTCGGCTCGTACGACTGCCACTGCAGGGCGATGAAGGCCTGGATGAAGGTGGCGGCCGCGTACCCGGTGGCGGCCGTACCACCCACCTGACCCACGAAATTCAGCCAGCCCGTGTACCAGGACCAGGCACCCTTGTGGCGCTTGGCGAGCTTTCCGGCGGAGAAATAGAGCGCCCCACTGGTCGGATACGCGGAGGCGACCTCCGCCATGGCGGCGCCGATGAACAGCACCATGACGGAGACGCCGATCCAGCCGAAGACGAGAATGCGCGGACCACCGGCATTCATGCCGAATCCGAAGGATGAGAAAATTCCCGAGATGATGTTGATAATGGTGAAGGAGATCGCGAAATTGTCGAACGCCTGGAATCGGCGCGTGAGCTTTCGCGGATATCCCATCGCATGAAGTGTCGCGTCGTCGTCGAGCGCGGCGGAATCCTCGCCGCCGCGACCTCTCGCGCGGGGGGCCGATATCCGTTCTGACACAACTGACCTTTCTCTGGGGGGTTGGCCGGAAGGCTTGGGGGGCGACCGCACGCGGGGTCAGGCGGCTCCCGGCACGGGCAGGCCGCAGGAGCGGCGGGCGCGGGAGAGCTGCTCCTCGGGGTCGCCGAACACGCTCCAGGGCATACGGCAGGCGTACGGCCCCATGGCCATGAAGACCGCGCGCGCCTCGAACTCGCGCTGGGCCATGAACAGGGCGTGCGCCAGATACGCCAGGTCGAGCACCGGAGTGAACCGGTAACCCGGCACCTGCGGAAGCCAGTTCTGGTAGATCGCGAGCGCCGTGGAGCGCCACTGGGGCTGCTCCCAGGTGCGGTCGACGAGGAGCTGCGAGGGGTTGTAGCTCTCCACCAGGGCCACCAGTGGAAGCAGCCGCAGCGGCGAGGAGGCCGGGGCGCGCTGGCTCAGGAAGGCGGCGACGTCCCAGGCGGCGTTCACCGAACCGCCGTACCGGGTGAAGAAGAACGCCAGGAAGCGGTGGTGGCCCTCACGGTTCCAGGGGTCGAGGCGGAGGATGTGCGAGAACAGCTGCCAGGGTCCGGGCGGCTGTGTGAGCAGGCCGTGCGGGGCGGGGTCGCGCAGGTCGTGCAGCCGGGCCATGGCCAGTTTGGCGACCCAGGGCGTGGGATCGGCGGGGGCCATCGTCGCGGCCCGGTCGCACGCGGTCAGCGCGATGCGCTCCAGGGCCTCGGCCCGGTCGTCCTTGGCGTCGGCCGCGCGCAGCGCCCGCAGCACCGCCACGCGCGCCCACAACAGCGCGGCCTCGGGGTCCGGCTCCTCGGCCAGCCAGCGTTCGGCGAGGTCGGAGTCGGCGGCCTCGGAAGCCAGGACCAGGGAGCGGTGGGCCCGTAAACCGAAGTCCCCGCGCGTCTCCGCCAGGGCTTCATGGGCGCTCAGATAGCGGCCGGCCCGGACATCCACGCAGACGCCGGCGAGTCTGCGGTCGTCGGCTGCCGGATGCCACACATACTGCCCCTCGAATAACCCCGCGGCCATCTTCCCCTGTCCATCCCCGTATGACGCTTCGCAGTCGCGCACCAGGCACCCTACTCAGCATCAAGGGGAACCGGAACGGCGTTTCCGAAATACCTGGTTCCATGTCGCCCACGGCATATGGAAGGGGCGAAAGCAGTTCTTGAGGATTGTTCAATCACTAGTTCAATACGACACTATTCGGCACCCATGGATCCGCTGTGAACGCCACCCGCATAGAATGTTCCTCAGGAATATGCCGACATCTCACCGCACCCCGGGAAGCCCCATTCACGACCTCGCCTCACACCTGCGCCGACTGCCGCCCTCCTGCGGCCCCGTCCGCCTGATCGGCGTCGACGGGCACGCGGGCTCCGGAAAGACCACATTCGCCGGGCAGTTGGCGGCGGCACTGGACGACGCGCCCGTGCTGCACCTCGACGACATCGCGACGCACGAGGAACTCTTCGCCTGGACGGAGCGGCTGCTGCGCCAGGTGGTCGAGCCGCTGCGCCGCGGCGAGACGGCGCGCTACACCCCCTACGACTGGATCGCCCGGAGCTTCGGGCCCGCGCATGAGCTGCCACCCGCACCCGTGATCCTCCTGGAGGGCGTCGGCGCGGGCCGCCGCACACTGCGCCCGTTCCTCGCGCGACTGCTGTGGATGGAGTTGCCGCACGACGAGGCCTGGACGCGTGGGCAGCTGCGGGACGGGGAGGCGCAGCGCGAGTTCTGGGCCGGATGGGTCAGCGCGGAGCACCAACACTTCGCCAAGGACCCCTCAAGACCTTTCGCCGACCTTCTGGTGCGACAGAGTCCTGAGGGGTACGAGGTGCTGCCGGGGCCTATTGAGACCCCAGGACCGGACCCGGCCGTCACTCACGGTGACGGACCATCCGCAATGTGCTGAACTCGTGAAGACCCTTGCATGAGAAGTTCTCGTAGTGCTTCAACTCGGCTTGACCGGGGGGCCGTACAGGACTTACGTTCTCAATATGCGGTTTCTCGAAGCCGCCCGCAGTCGCGAAGCCCCCGGTTGTTCCCCCGTGATCGGGGGCTTCGTTCTGCCCACACCCCCCTTTCCGGGCGCTGCGCGCCGTGATTCGCTCACCCTCGGTCACCGTGCGAAGTGCGCCCCATCTGCTCCCACCTCGTGGAACGGGGTGTGCGGCACCCTTCGGCCCACCCATGTACCGCAGGTACGATGCCTCTCGGTGCGACCTTCGGACGGCTGCTCTGCGCACCGGTGCAACTCCCGTCCGCGGCACAGCGGTTCGACGAGAGCTGCCGACGGGCACCGGCCCGGCGGCGAGGGGGTGCCTGATCCAACAGACATCCCCTGACCATCGGGGGCACGGTTTGTGGGGGACGTGATGGACTTCGGCACGCAGGGCCCCGAGGCCCCGGCCGACCTCGCCTGGTTGCGAGGTGTGGACGCCTACACGATGGGCGCCTATCCGCAGGCGGAGGAGGAGTTCCGCACCGCGGTCCGGATGGACCCGGGCATGGCGGACGGCTGGCTCGGACTGCACGCGCTGCGCATCGACACGACGACCGCGCTGCTGCGGATGTTCCGGCACCGGGACCGCTTCGGCGAACAGCGCGCCCGGCACCGGCGCACCCTCAACTCCTGGTACTGGCTGGGCTGGTGGGTGCAGCCGGTGCTGGAGAGCCCGCGCGACCTGCTCCTCGCACACGCCTCGCACTGGCTGGACGGTCGCCATGTCCCCGAGCTGGACCGGGCGCTCGCGGGTCTGCCGCCCGTCGACGCGGACCCCCAGGTGCGGTTCCTGCACGCGTGCCGCGCCTATCTGGTCAAGGACTGGGAGCAGCTGGTCCGGCACACCGATCCGCTGATCGACGATCCCATGCTGGGCATAGAGGCCGGGCTCTTCGGCGGGATGGCCCGGGTCCGCCTGGAGATGTACGGCCAGGCGGAGCCGCTGCTCTCCTCCGCGCTGATGCGCTGTCGCAGCGAGCAGCCGCAGCGCAAGGAGCTGCGCTACTGGCTGGCGCGGGCGCACGAGGGCACCGGCCGCTCCGCCGCGGCACTGCCGCTGTACCGGGCGGTGCACCGGGTCGACCCCTCCTTCATGGACACCTCGGCACGGCTCGCGGCGATCTCCGAGGGCGACGGGTACGACGATGCCGCCGCCGACCTCGCGGCGATCACGCTCGCCGGGGTCGGGCAGGACGTGATGGAGGGCCCGGACGGGGTGGATCCGCTGTTCGGCGCCGAGGGGCGGGACCTGAAGCTCTCGGAGCCCGACCTCTCGGTGCCGGGGGCGCTGCCTCCCGAGACCGACGCGGTGCGCGAGAAGGCCGTGGTGCCGGTGCAGCCGCTGCCCGCCGGGCCGACCGACCCCGCCTTACTCGAAGAGGCGCTCGCCGAGCTGGAGCGCATGGTGGGCCTGGAGCCCGTGAAGCGCCAAGTCAAGGCGCTGTCGGCCCAGTTGAACATGGCGAGGCTGCGTGCCGGGCAGGGTCTCCCGGTCCAGCCGCCGAAGCGGCACTTCGTCTTCTCCGGCCCCTCCGGCACCGGCAAGACCACCGTGGCCCGCATCCTCGGCCGGGTCTTCTACGCGCTCGGGCTGCTCGGCGGCGACCATCTGGTGGAGGCGCAGCGGGCGGACCTGGTCGGCGAATACCTCGGCCAGACGGCCGTCAAGGCCAACGAGCTGATCGACTCGGCGATCGGTGGCGTCCTCTTCGTGGACGAGGCGTATGCGCTCTCCAACTCCGGATACGGCAAGGGCGACGCATACGGCGACGAGGCCCTGCAGGTGCTCCTGAAGCGGGCCGAGGACAACCGCGACCACCTCGTCGTCATCCTCGCCGGCTACCCCGAGGGCATGGACCGCCTCCTGGCCGCCAACCCCGGCCTCTCCTCCCGCTTCACCACCCGGGTCGACTTCCCCTCCTACCGTCCCCTCGAACTCACCTCCATCGGCGAGGTCCTCGCCGCCGAGAACGGCGACATCTGGGACGAGGAGGCGTTGGACGAGCTGCGCTCGATCGCCGGCCACGTCGTCGACCAGGGCTGGATCGACGAACTCGGCAACGGCCGCTTCCTGCGCACGCTGTACGAGAAGAGCTGCGCGTACCGCGACCTCCGTCTCTCGGGCTACCCGGGCAGCCTGTCCCGCGACGACTTGTCCACCCTGCGACTGCCGGACCTGATGCAGGCGTACGGGGAGGTCCTGTCCGGACGGGGCCCCCAGGATCCGTCGCCCATGTGACGCTCAGGCGTTCTCTCGCCCCCTCCGCCCCTACCCTCCCCCAAGCTCTCGGCTTCGCTCGAGCAGGGGGGAGGGTAGGGGCGGAGGGGGCGAGAAAACCCACCCGCCCGCACGCCCGGCCCCCGGGCGGAGGTGCGGGTCAGCTTGCCAGGGCCTCCTCGGGTGCCGCGCTTGCGCGGGGTTCCGAGACGCGGAGGGGTGGAGTTTCACGGTGCGCCGGGTCGCGTACCTCGCCGACGAGGAGTTCGAGGACGTCCTCGAGGGCCACAAGGCCGAGCACCTTGCCGGAGGCGTCGGCGACCTGTGCGAGATGCGTCGCGGCGCGGCGCATCACCGTGAGCGCGTCGTCCAGGGGCAGTTCGGACCGCAGGGTGGTCATGGGCCGCCAGATCTGCTGCGGAACCGCACGGTCGGAGTCTTCGAGGTCGAGTACGTCCTTCACGTGCAGATAGCAGCCCATGAAGGCACCGTTCTCGGCGACCACCGGAAAACGGGAGTACCCGGTGCGCGCGGTGAGCGCGACGACCTGGCCCGGGGTGACCGAGGGACCGACCGTCACCAGGGAGTCGCGGTCCAGGAAGACGTCCGTGACCGGGCGGGACCCCAGTTCGAGGGCGTCCTCCAGACGCTCCTGCTCCTCCGGATCCAACAGGCCGGCCTGGCCCGAGTCCTCGACCAGTCGGTTGAGCTGCTCGCTGGTGAAGACGGCCTCGACCTCGTCCTTGGGTTCGACACGGAAGAGCCGGAGGATGACGCGGGCGCAGGCACCCAGCCCCAGCGTCACCGGCTTGCACAGGCGCGCGAAGGCGACCAGTCCAGGGCTCAGCCACAGAGCCGTCTTCTCCGGTGCCGCCATCGCCAGGTTCTTCGGCACCATCTCGCCGATGACGAGGTGGAGGAAGACGACGAAGGCGAGCGCGATGACGTACCCGAGGGGGTGGATGAGGCCCTCCGGCAGGTGGATCGCCTCGAAGACCGGTTCCAGAAGGTGGGCCACGGTGGGCTCGGCCACCGCACCGAGCGTCAACGAACAGACGGTGATGCCGAATTGAGCCGCGGCCATCATCTGCGGCAGCCGCTCCAGGCCGTACAGGACCTGCCGCGCCCGCGCGGTCCCCAGCGGTTCGATCTGACTGCGCCGCACGGAGACGAGCGCGAACTCGGCACCGACGAAGAAGCCGTTGGCCAGCACCAGCAGCGCGGCGAACAGAAGTTGGAGCACGCTCATCGGACGGCCTCCACCGCGGGGGCCGCGTCCGCGGTCCTGACCAGCCGGACCCGCTCGGCGCGGTAGTGCCCGACCTGGCGCACCGACAACCGCCAGCCCGGGAGTTCGGCCTTGTCGCCGGGGGCCGGGATACGGCCGAGGAGATCGGCGACGAGTCCGGCCACGGTCTCGTACGGGCCCTCGGGCACGTCGAGACCTATGCGCTGCAGGACGTCGACCCGGCAGCTGCCGTCGGCGTCCCACGCGGGCCGCCCGTCCTCGGGCGGCGCGGCGGCGAGTTCGGGGAGGTCATGGCCGTCGTGCTCGTCGCGGACCTCGCCGACGAGCTCCTCGACGATGTCCTCCAGAGTGACGACGCCCGCCGTACCGCCGTACTCGTCGACGACGACGGCGATCGGCTGTTCGCTGCGCAACTGTTCGAGAAGGGGCTGCACGGGCAGCGTCTCCGGGACGAGCAGCGGGGCCTGGGCGATCCGGCCGACGGGGGTGCGCAGCCGGTCCTGCGAGGGGATCGCGAGGGCGTCCTTGAGGTGCACCATGCCGACGATTTCGTCGATCCGCTCCCGGTAGACGGGGAAGCGCGACAGGCCGGTGGCGCGTGTGAGGTTCACGACGTCCTCGGCGGTCGCCGAGGACTGCAGCGCGCTGACCTTCACCCGCGGGGTCATGACGTGCTGCGCGGTCAGGTCGGCGAGCGAGAGGGTCCGTACGAAGAGATCCGCGGTGTCCTGCTCCAGCGCGCCGGCCTGCGCCGAGTGCCGGGCCAGGGAGACGAGTTCCCCGGGGGTGCGGGCGGAGGCCAGCTCCTCGGCGGGTTCGACGCCCAGGGCCCGTACGAGCCGGTTGGCGACCGTGTTGAGCGCGGCGATCACGGGCCGGAACAGCCGCGAGAAGACGTGCTGCGGGCCCGCGACGAAGCGGGCGACCTGCAGGGGCTTGGACACCGCCCAGTTCTTGGGCACGAGTTCGCCGATGACCATCTGCACGGCCGAGGCGAGCAGCATGCCGACCACCACGGCGACGCCGGGCACGGCGCCCTCGGGCAGACCGATCGCGCTGAACGGGCCGTGCAGCAGCTCGGCGAGCGCCGGTTCGGCGAGCATGCCGACGACGAGCGAGGTGATGGTGATGCCGAGCTGGGTGCCGGAGAGCTGGAAGGACAGTTCCTTGAGCGAGTTCACGACGGTACGGGCCCGTCGGTCGCCGTCGGCCGCGGCCTTCTCGGCGTCGGGGCGCTCGACCGTGACGAGGCCGAACTCCGCCGCGACGAAGAAGCCGTTGGCGAGAATCAGCAGGAACGCTGCCCCAAGGAGCAACAGGGGGATGGTCATGCCGCCGCCTCGATATGTCGGGAGGGGGCGGCGCAGGTACTACAGGACGATCCGTCCATCGCTGGAGGGAGTCACTCCTCGGGTAGCAGGGGGCCTCTGAGGACCGGGGGGCACATCAGAGGCGGAGGCGCAACGAAACGCCTCCGCCAACAGATTAATCAAGACATGGGCCCGCAGGGCAGGGTGGAAGGCTGAGAGTCAGCCCTCATGTTTCTCGGAGTCTGCGATGGAACGGGCCTCGGCGAGCGCGCGCAGGGCGCGGGCGTCCTCGATCGCGCGCTGCTTGGCGATGCCCGGCTGGATGCCGAGCGCGGGAAGGCTGGTGCCGTCGCTGAGGTTGAGGAACACCCAGGGGTCGCCCGGGCGCAGGTTGACCTGGAGGATCTCCGCCCAGTCCAGATGCCGCTTGCTGGCGATGTTGACGACGGTGACCCCCCTCTCGTCGGCGACGACCTTGGGCCGGGAGAGCAGCAGGAGTACGCCGAAGAGCAGCGCCGCGGTGAAGACGAAGCTGAGCCGCTCCCCCGGGCCGAGCTGCTCCAGGAGCATCGCGACCGTCGTGATGACCACGAAGATCGCGGCGCCCGCGGTGAGCAGCACGGCCCGAGTGCGGGACGGGCGGAAGGTGACGGGAAGGGTGGGAAGGTCTGACATGTCCGGCGGTCCCGTCAGAGCCGGCAGGCGTGGATGGCCGTGGTCAGGATGGCCCGCGCGCCGAGCGCGTACAGGTCGTCCATGATCCGCTGGGCCTCCTTGGCGGGGACCATGGCGCGCACGGCGACCCAGCCCTCGTTGTGCAGCGGCGAGATGGTCGGCGACTCCAGGCCCGGGGTGAGGGCGACGGCCTTCTCCAGGTGCTCGGCGCGGCAGTCGTAGTCCATCATCACGTACGTCCGTGCCACCAGGACGCCCTGGAGGCGGCGCAGGAACTGCTGCACCTTGGGCTCTTCGGTGTCGGCTCCGACGCGGCGGATGACGACGGCCTCGGACTTCATGATGGGGTCGCCGAAGACCTCCAGGCCGGCGTTGCGCAGCGAGGTGCCGGTCTCGACGACGTCGGCGATGACCTCGGCGACGCCCAGTTCGATGGCGGTCTCGACGGCACCGTCGAGGTGCACGACGGAGGCGTCGACGCCGTGGTCGGCGAGGTGCTTGGCGACGATGCCCTCGTACGAGGTGGCGACCGTCATGCCGTTCAGCTCCTCGACGCCGTTCGCCGTGCCCGGCTTGGTGGCGAAGCGGAAGGTCGAGCGGGCGAAGCCGAGCGGGAGGATCTCCTCCGCGTTGGCACCCGAGTCGATGAGCAGGTCGCGGCCGGTGATGCCGATGTCGAGGCGGCCGGAGGAGACGTAGATCGCGATGTCGCGGGGGCGGAGGTAGAAGAACTCGACCTCGTTCTCCGGGTCGACGATCCTGAGCTCCTTGGACTCCCGGCGCTGCTGGTAGCCGGCCTCATGCAGCATCTCCGCCGCAGGGCCTGACAGGGAACCCTTGTTGGGGACGGCGATGCGCAGCATGAGGTCGGCTTCCTTTGTTCGTTTCGTACGGGGATGTGTGCGGGTGCGGATCAGAGGTGGGCGTACACGTCGTCGAGGGAGATCCCGCGGGCGACCATCATCACCTGGACGTGGTACAGCAGCTGCGAGATCTCCTCGGCGGCCGCCTCCTTGCCCTCGTACTCGGCGGCCATCCAGACCTCGGCGGCCTCCTCGACGACCTTCTTGCCGATGGCATGGACGCCCTTGCCGACCAGCTCTGCGGTGCGGGAAGTGGCGGGATCGCCGTGGGCGGCCTTCTGCTGGAGCTCGGTGAAGAGCTCCTCGAACGTCTTATTGGACATGGTGGCGCCCACTTTACGCGTGTGCCGGCCGACCTAGCGCCACGGTTCAGATACTGAGCGGAGGGTGGCCGCGGTCGCCACCGCCGCCGTCACCGCCTCGTGCCCCTTGTCCTCGTTGGAGCCCTCCAGACCCGCGCGGTCCAGGGCCTGCTCCTCGGTGTCGCAGGTGAGGACGCCGAAGCCGACGGGGACGCCGGTGTCGATCGAGACCTGGGTGAGGCCGTTGGTGACGCCCTGGCACACGTACTCGAAGTGCGGGGTGCCGCCGCGGATGACGACGCCGAGGGCGACGATCGCGTCGTAGCCCCGTCCGGCCAGCACCTTGGCGACGACCGGGAGCTCCCAGCTGCCGGGGACCCGGAGCAGGGTCGGCTCGTCGATCCCCAGGTCGTGCAGGGCGCGCAGGGCGCCGTCCACCAGACCGTCCATTACCTTTTCGTGCCACTGTGCCGCGATGACGGCGACCCGCAGGTCACCCACATTGCTCACGGACAGTTCCGGTGCACCCTTGCCGCTCACGTCTCTCCTCGTTGGTCTCTTACTGGTTGCCGCAGGCCGACACGGGGGCCGTGTCCAGCCAGGGCAGGTCGTGCCCCATCCGGTCCCGCTTGGTGCGCAGGTAGCGGAGGTTGTGCTCGCCCGCCTGTACGGGCATCGGCTCCCGCCCGGCGACCTTGAGGCCGTGCCGGACGAGCGCGTCGGTCTTGTCGGGGTTGTTGGTCATCAGCCGCAGGCTGCGGACGCCGAGATCCTCCAGGATCTGCGCGCTCGCGCCGTAGTCCCGGGCGTCGGCGGGCAGGCCCAGCTCCAGGTTGGCGTCGAGGGTGTCCCGCCCACGCTCCTGGAGCTCGTACGCGCGCAGCTTGGAAAGGAGGCCGATGCCACGGCCTTCGTGCCCGCGCAGGTAGACCACGATGCCGCGGCCCTCGGCCTGGATGCGCTCCATGGCCGTCTGCAGCTGGGGGCCGCAGTCGCAGCGCAGCGAGTGGAAGACGTCGCCGGTGAGGCATTCGGAGTGGACGCGGACGAGAACGTCCTCGCCGTCGCCGATCTCGCCGTGCACGAGGGCGACGTGCTCGACGCCGTCGACGGTGGAGCGGTAGCCGTACGCCGTGAACTCGCCGAAGGCGGTGGGCAGGTTGACCTCGGCCTCGCGGCGGACGGTCGGCTCCGCGGTGCGGCGGTAGGCGATCAGGTCCTCGATGGAGATGATCGTCAGGCCGTGCTTGCGGGCGAAGGGGATGAGCTCGGGCAGCCGGAGCATCCGGCCGTCCTCCCCCGCGATCTCAACGATCGCGCCGGCCGGGCGCAGACCGGCGAGGCGGGCGAGGTCGACAGCGGCCTCGGTGTGGCCGTTGCGGACGAGGACGCCGCCGGGCTTGGCGCGCAGCGGGAAGATGTGGCCGGGGCGCACGAAGTCGTCCGCCTGGGCGGTGCCGTCCGCGAGGAGCTGAAGCGTGGTGGCGCGGTCGGATGCCGAGATGCCGGTGGTCACACCGTGAGCGGCGGAGGCGTCCACCGACACGGTGAACGCGGTCTTCATCGACTCGGTGTTGTCGTCGACCATCTGGGGGAGCCGGAGCCGGTCCAGTTCGTCGCCCTCCATGGGCGCGCAGATCAGCCCGCGGCACTCGCTCATCATGAAGGCGACGATCTCGGGGGTCGCCTTCTCGGCGGCGATGACGAGGTCGCCCTCGTTCTCCCGGTCCTCGTCGTCGACGACCACGACCGGGCGGCCCGCCGCGATGTCGGCGATGGCCTTCTCGACCGGGTCGAGCGCGAAGTCCTCGATGTTGTCGGTGCTGTACCAGACCGGCGCGGTTGTCATGCCGGGGCTCCTTCCAGGACGGGCTGCCCGGCCTTGCGGGAGCGCAGCCACCAGTCGCGCAGGCCCCACAGGACGAGCGCGCCGTACAGGACGTAGACGAAACCGGAGAAGGCGAAGCCGTTGGCGAAGTTGAGCGGCACGCCCACCAGGTCGACCAGCAGCCAGGCGAACCAGAACTCGACCATGCCGCGCGCCTGGGCGTACATGGCGACGATGGTGCCGACGAATATGTACGCGTCCGGCCACGGGTCCCAGGAGAGGGACGGGTACGCGAGGAACAGGCCGGCGACCACGAGGGTGCCGACGGCCGCGGCGCCGATCATGTAGCCGCGCTCGCGCCAGGTGGCGAAGCGGACGGCGATGGAGCCGTCCTCCGTCTGCCCCTTGCCGCGGTTCCACTGCCACCAGCCGTACCCGGCGACGAGCATGACGACGACCTGCTTGCCGGCGCTGCCGGACAGGTGGGCCGTCGCGAAGGCCGCGAAGAGGACGACGCCGGACAGGAACTGTGCGGGCCAGCTCCATATGGAGCGCCGCCAGCCGAGGGCGAGGGCGATCAGACCGATCACGTTGCCGATCATGTCCGACCATTTGATGTGCTGGTCGAAGAGGACGAAGGCCTCGGAGTTGAGCCAGTTCACTTCCCGGCCCCCTCGGCGGCGGCGCGGTCACCGAGCAGCCGCTCGACGTACTTGGCGATGACGTCGACTTCGAGGTTGACCGGGTCGCCGGGCTGCTTGAGGCCGAGCGTGGTCAGCGAGAGGGTGGTCGGGATGAGGCTCACGGTGAAGTAGTCCGGGCCGGCGTCGACGACGGTCAGGCTGATGCCGTCGACGGTGATGGAGCCCTTCTCGACCACATAACGGGAGAGGTCCGCGGGCAGCGAGATCTTGACGATCTCCCAGTTGTCGGACGGCTTGCGCTCGATGACCGCGCCCGTGCCGTCGACGTGTCCCTGCACGATGTGCCCGCCGAGGCGCTCGCC
The DNA here is from genome assembly GCF_042894545.1 of Streptomyces sp. NPDC001530. Taxonomy (NCBI): domain Bacteria; kingdom Bacillati; phylum Actinomycetota; class Actinomycetes; order Kitasatosporales; family Streptomycetaceae; genus Streptomyces; species Streptomyces sp. NPDC001530. Next base: position 414,485 of record NZ_JBIAVS010000006.1, on the reverse strand, counting down.
CACGGCCATGGGGCGCTCCAGGTTCACGCGAGAGCCGACGGCCAGAGCGCCGAGGCTGGAGCGGTCCAGGGTCTCCGCCATGACGTCGGCGGTGAATTCGTCGCCCTCGTGCTCGACCACCGTGAGACAGACGCCGTTGACGGCGATGGAGTCGCCGTGCTGCGCGCCCTGCGTGACGACGGGGCCGCGCAGACGGAAACGGGAGGCGTCGTCGAGGATTTCGACGGCGGTGACCTCACCCAGCTCTTCGACGATTCCGGTGAACACTTCCCGGGTCCTCCTGCCTCATGGGGCACGGACTCCGGGGCCTGTCGATGACGACAGAATGAAGCGGACGACGACACCGGGAGCGACGCCGAAAGAAGACTCGTCCCACAGGACGAGTCGCATCAAACGGCGGCGCGCACGAATGCCCGCCCGCCGCGCACTGCCTCCCATCCGGACTTTAACCGTCGGTCCAGGAATTTCACCTGGTCAACCGGCCGCTGGAAGCGACCGGGTCGCGGACTGTAACCGCCGGTTCGGAATTTCACCGACCCCGGAGTGCGCTGCTTCTGGTACAGGGCCAGTGTGCCACGCCTGATCGACACCTATGCGGGCGAACGCCTGTGGGGTGCCTCACAGGCCATACGGATGGACTTCTCGAGCGACGCGCGGGCGCCCAACTTCCGCCCCGCTCCCCCTCCTTGATGATGGTCCATACCTATTGACGCTTTGGTCTAGTCCATTTAAGGTCGGCGATCACTGCTTGTTGAAACCGGTTTGCCGACACCGAATGGTCGCCCCCGATCGACCCGGCGGCGGTGACGGAGGCCCTTGCCCCGCCGCCGGGTCTCCAACCCGGTCTCTGCCAGGCTGGGGGCGTGACGACGAGCCTCGCCGATGAGTTCGAGACGTATCGCCCGCGGCTGTTCGGGCTGGCCTACCGCATGCTCGGTTCCGCCGCGGACGCGGAGGACACCGTGCAGGACGCGTATCTGCGCTTCAGCGGCGCCGACCGCGCGGCCATCGGGCAACTCGGCGCCTGGCTCGCCAAAGTCGTCACCAACCTCTGCCTCACCCGGCTGGCCTCGGCCCGCGCACGGCGCGAGCAGTACGCCGGGCCGTGGCTGCCCGAGCCGGTGATCACCTCGGACGGCACGCTCGGCCCCCTGGAGTCGGCCGAGCGGCGCGACGCCGTGTCCCTGGCCCTGCTGGTCCTCCTGGAGCGGCTCACCCCGACCGAACGCGCGGTGTACGTGCTGCGGGAGGCCTTCGCGTACGGCCATCGGGAGATCGCCGGCGTACTGGAGCTGAGCGAGGCCAACTGCCGTCAGCTGTACCGGCGGGCGGTGCGGCGGGTCGCCGCGCCGGAGGCCCGCTTCGAGGCCGCGCCCGAACAACAGGCCGGGCTCGTCGCGTCCTTCCTCACGGCGGCCCGCGAGGGCGATCTCGCCGGTCTGGAGAGTCTGCTCGCGGCCGAAGTGACCTGGTGGTCCGACGGCGGCGGCAAGGTCTCCGCGGCGCTCCGGCCGATCGAGGGGCGCGAGAAGGTCCTGCGTTTCCTGGCGGGCATCGTGGGCTCGTTCGCGAGGGACGACGTCGACGTCACGGTGGCCGAGGTCAACGGAAGCGCGGCGCTGCTCGCCCGGGCGGACGACCGTCTCCTCGGTGTCGTCACGTTCGAGGTCCACGACGGCCTGTGCACGCAGGTGCGGGCGGTACTGAACCCGGACAAGCTGGAGTTCGTGGGGCGCCAGGTGGCGCGGGCCCAGGCCTGATCGAGGTCTGATCCACGGCTTCGGATCCGGCGAAGGCCTGGTCGGCCGCAGAGTCGTGTCGGCCGCGACGTCATGGCCGGACGTTGTCACATTCGCGGTGCCTGCCTCGGTCTCAACTGACAGAGGGCGCTCCACCTGGGAGCGTCCGACGTCCGAAGGGGCTGAAGAGCATGACCACGATCCTGGTGACCGGCGGCACCGGAACCCTCGGCCGGCTCGTCACCGAGCGGCTGCGGGCGGACGGCCACGAGGTGCGGGTGCTCAGCCGGCACGCGCAGCCGTACGCCGTCGATCTGCGCGAGGGCGGGCCGGGGCTGGACGCCGCCGTGGCCGACGTGGACGCCATCGTGCACTGCGCGAGTTCGCCGCGCGGGGGCGACGAGCGGGCGGCCGCGCATCTGATCGGGGCCGCGCGCGAGGCGGGTGTCGCGCACCTGGTCTACATCTCGATCGTCGGCGTGGACGTGGTGCCGTTCGGCTACTACAAGACCAAGCTCGCCGTGGAAAAGCTGGTCGAGGAGTCGGGGCTCGGCTGGACGATCCTGCGCACCACCCAGTTCCACGACCTCGTACTCCAGGTCCTCGCGGCGCTGGCCAAGCCGCCGGTCCTGCTCCTCCCCGCCGGCGTCAGCGACCAGCCGATCGAGGTCGCCGAGGTCGCCGACCGGCTGGCCTCGCTGGCGGTCTGCGCTCCCGTGGGGCGGGTGGAGGACATGGGCGGGCCCGAGGTGCGTACGTTCCCCTCGCTGGCCCGTGCCTATCTCCGGGCCGCCGGGAGGCGGCGCCCACTGGTCAATGTCCCCCTTGCGGGGAAGGGGTATCGGGCGTTTCGGGCTGGGGGGCATCTGACGCCGGGGCACGCCGTGGGGAAGGGCACGTTCGAGGAGTACCTGGCGGCGCGGTTCGGGGGCGGACGGCAGGGGTGACCCGGGCGGGGTGCTGGTGACCAGGGTTTTCGCCCCCTCCGCCCCTACCCGTCCCGTACCTGGGGCTCCGCCCCAGACCCCGCTCCTCAAACGCCGGAGGGGCTGAATCTTTCACCGGCCGGGGCTGAAAACTTTCAGCCCCGGCCGGGCATCTTCAGCCCGTCCGGCGTTTGAGGACGAGCGCGTCAGCGCGATAGCGGGGGTCTGGGGGCGGCAGCCCCCAAGGACGAGACCGGGTAAGGGCGGAGGGGGCGAAAAACCACCCCCAGTCACCCACCCCCGGGCTACCCGGCGCGCGGTGCGAAGAGTTCCTCCTGCGCGCCGTCGCGGGCGGTGAGCAGCGCGCCGCGCAGTACCGCCCCGCCGCCCAGCGCACTCGCACGCACCTCGGTAGGAAGGGGCGACATCCGCACCAGCCGCGAGGCGACCCGCGCGGCGAGCACGTCCCCGCCCGCCCGGCCGACCTCACCGCCCAGGACCACGCAGCCGGGGTCCAGCACGGCAATCACGGAGGCGGCGCCGATGGCGAGGCGGTCGGCGAGGGCGTCGAGGAAGCGGGCGGAGGCCGGGGCGTCGGAGGTCGCGGCCGCCTGCCGCACCAGGGTCGCCGCGTGCGGTTCGTGCGGCGCGGCCTCCGCCACGACGACGCCGCACTCCGCCGCGAGCCCGGCGACGGCCGCCGCCCCCGCCAGCGAGTGGAAGCCGCCCTCGCAGTCCGTCGCCGAGGGCAGGGTCGACGTGCCGGGCACAGGGAGGAAGCCGATTTCGCCGGTGCCGCCGGAGGCACCGCGGCGGAGCTTTCCGTCGAGAATCACCGCGGCACCGGTGCCGTGGCCCAGCCACAGCAGCACGAACGTGTCGCGGTCGCGCGCGGCACCGTCGCGCTGTTCGGCGAGCGCGGCGAGGTTCGTCTCGTTCTCGACCAGGACACGGGCGGGCAGGCGTTCCTGAAGGGCGGCGACCAGACGGCGGTGCCACTCGGGCAGGCCCGAGGAGTCGCGCAGTTCGCCGGTCGCCGGGTCGATGAGACCGGGGGCCCCGATGCCGACCGTGTGCAGACGCTCGGCCCCCGCCTCCTTGGCCGCGCGCTCGACCAGCGTGACCGCCTGCTCGACGGCGGGCCCCGTGCCGGTGTCGTCCGCGATGGGCACCGACGCCCGGGCGAGCTCCGCGCCGAGCAGGTCGGAGACGACGACGGACACGCCCTCGGTCCGCACGTCGAGGGCGGCGAGATGGGCCCGGTCGGCGACGATCCCGTACAACCGGGCGTTCGGGCCGCGCCGCTGCTCCCCGGACTCCCCCACCACGGAGATCAGCCCGGCCGCCGTAAGGCGTTCCACGAGGTCGGCGACCGTGGGCCGGGACAGTCCGGTGAGCTGCTTCAACTGCCCTGCCGTCAAAGGGCCTTCCTGCTGGAGCAGGCGCAGGGCGAGCCGGTCGTTGATGGCCCGGGCGGTGCGCGGTGATGCGGGCATGCCGGGATCCTCCCAGATCGCGGAATCCTTCCGGCTCACGGGTTCCTCCCGGATCAGTGGGGCTGGACCCCGGACTCCCCCTCCCTTAAATCCGCTATTTATCAGGCAGGGTTCCTGATAGTTTACGGCGGCAGCATGGGGAGGACGTCCGGGAGGGGCAGCGGCACCATGGGTGAAGTGGTCTACGACATGCGCGAATTGAAGCGCGCACGGTACGCGGTGGCCGCCGTGTTCGCGGTGCACGGCGCGGTCACAGGGTCGTTCGCGACCCGCGTGCCCTGGATCCAGGACCACGCCTCGGTGGGCGCGGGGCAGCTCGGCATCGCCCTCGCGTTCCCGGCGATCGGCGCATCCGTGGCGATGCCGCTCGCGGGCCGGATCAGCCACACCTTCGGCGCCCGTACGGCGCTGCGGGGACTGATCTCGCTGTGGACGCTGGCCCTGATCCTGCCGTCCCTCGCGCCGAACCTGTACACGCTGTGCCTGGCGCTCTTCACCTTCGGTGCCACGGCGGGCATGGCGGACGTCGCGATGAACGCCCTGGGCGTGGAGGTCGAGAACCGCCTCGACAAGTCGATCATGTCCGGGCTGCACGGCATGTGGAGCGCGGGCGCCCTGATCGGCTCGGCGGCGGGCACGCTCGCCGCGCACCTGGGCTCGGACGCACGCCTGCACCACGCGCTCGCCGCCGCGGTGCTGACCGTGCTGGGCCTGGTCGCCTGTCAGTGGGTGCTCGACATCAAGCCGACCGAGGACGAGGAGCCGCCGCCGCGCTTCACCCTGCCGCCCAGGTCGGCGCTGCTCATCGGCGCGGTCGGGTTCTGCGCGGTGTTCGCGGAGGGCGCGAGCCTGGACTGGTCCGCGGTCTATCTGCGCGACCAGCTGGACACGTCGGCGGGTCTCGCGGCGGCGTGCACCACGGGCTTCACACTCACCATGGCCCTCGCGCGGATCGCGGGCGACCGGATCGTGGACCGCTTCGGCGCCGTACGCACCGTACGCGTCGGTGGTGTCTGCGCGGCGCTCGGCGGACTGCTCGTCGTGGTCGCCGACACCCCGGCGGTCGCCATGGGCGGCTTCGCCCTGCTGGGCCTCGGCATCGCGGTCGTCGTCCCGCTCTGCTTCGCCGCGGCCGGCCGCAGTGGCCCCAACCCCAGCCAGGCCATCGCGGGCGTCGCCACCATCACGTACACCTCGGGGCTGGTCGCGCCCGGCGCGATCGGCACGCTGGCGCAGGCGACGAGCCTGGTGGTGTCGTTCGGGCTGGTGACCGTGCTGGCCTGCGGGCTCGTCGCGTTCGCGGGGGTGCTGCGGGCGGGTGACCGGGGTCGGCCGAAGGTCAGCCCCGCGAGCGCAGCAGTTCCCGACCCAAGGCCCTGAACCTGTCGCTCCACGGCGTCGGGCGCAGCGTCCCGGCGTCGAGCCGGACGAGGACCCGGGTGCCGTGCGCGTACGTCACCGCGCCGTCGGCCGAGCAGAAGCGGAACCCGTACGTCAGTCCGGTGTTCCCGAGCCGCTCCAGCCAGAGGTGGACGGCGTACGCGCCCGGCCGGTTGACCGGGGCCTCGTAGCTGATCCGCAGCTCCTTGACGGCGTTGCAGAAATCGCCCGCCGCCTCCCAGTCGCCCGCGAAGCCGAAGCCGCGCTCGTTCCACAGCGTGGTCCACGCTCGCTCGACCATCACCGGGTAGCGGGCGTTGTGCAGCAGCCCGAGCGCGTCGAGGTCGTCGAAGTGGACGGTGACGGGGATCAGCCGTCCGTAGGCGAGGACGGGGGCGGCGGGTGGTGCTTCGGCGGTCACGGGCGGGGCTCCTGAGGTGCCGGAGGGGACGGCGGGGTCACCCCATCCTAAGCGGCCGCTCAGGAGCCCCTGTCTGTGCGGGACTGGTCAGCCCGCGATCGAGTCCAGCTGCTCCGCCGCCGGTCGTAGCACCCACAGGTCGCCGCCGGGCGGCGTTTCGAGCTGCGGCACGGCGGCCTGCGCGGCCCGGTCCCCCGCGTCGGCGGCCGCGTGCACGACGTCGCTCGCCGCGAACCGGTGCTTGTCGACGACCGTCCAGGGGCTCCTTCGGGACCTTGGGCGCGGCGTGCGCCGAGGCGGAGGGGACGACGACGGCCGCCAGGTCACCACGGCGGCGACGACCACGCCCAGTCGGGGTCTGGCACTCATTGACCACTCCGATCAGCGATATGAACGCAGTTCATCAGTAGGGCCGAGCGAGCGTAGGGCGGCTGGTTACCCCTGACAATGGTCCGGACAGATTCACGTACAGAAAGCGAAGCCTCACTATGGACCTCGGCGTGCGCTGGAAACTGCACGGCGACGGGCGCACGCCCGCCCCCGGAGCGGTCGTCCGCCCCGATGAACGCCTCTCCTGGCCCCGCACGGCCGGGCTCGGCGCCCAGCACGTGGTGGCCATGTTCGGGGCATCCTTCGTCGCCCCCGTCCTCATGGGCCTCGACCCGAACCTCGCGATCATGATGTCCGGCGTCGCGACGGTCATCTTCCTGCTCGCCACCCGCGGCCGTGTGCCCAGCTACCTGGGCTGTTCGCTCTCCTTCGTCGGCGTCGCCGCGGTGATCCGCGCGCAGGGCGGCACCAGCGCGACGGTGACGGGCGCGGTCTTCGTGGTCGGGATCGCCCTGTTCCTGGTGGGACTCGCCGTGCAGCGCTTCGGGGCGCGGATCATCCACGCCGCGATGCCGCCGATCGTGACCGGCGCGGTCGTGATGCTGATCGGCTTCAACCTGGCGCCCGTGACCGCGTCCACGTACTGGCCGCAGGACCAGTGGACGGCGCTGCTGGTGATGCTCTTCACCGGTCTGGCCGTGGTGTGCCTGCGCGGTTTCTGGTCACGGATCGCGATCTTCCTGGGTCTGGTCTTCGGATACGGGATCTCCTGGGCCTTCGACCGGATCTTCGGCAAGATCCACTCGGTGGACGCGAGCGGCAAGCTCACCGACCACTGGCGGCTCGATCTGTCCGGTGTGGGCAAGGCGGACTGGATCGGGCTGCCCAGCTTCCACGGCCCGTCCTTCCAGTGGTCGGCGATCCTCGTCGCGCTGCCCGTCGTGATCGCGCTGGTCGCCGAGAACGCCGGTCACGTCAAGGCCGTCGGTGAGATGACCGGCGACCCGCTGGACGACAAGCTGGGCACCGCGATCTCCGCGGACGGCGTCGCCTCGATGCTCTCCACCGCGGTCGGCGGCCCGCCCAACACCACCTACTCCGAGAACATCGGCGTGATGGCCGCCACCCGCGTCTACTCGACCGCCGCCTATTGGGCCGCCGCGGGCTTCGCCCTCCTCTTCGGCCTCTGCCCCAAGTTCGGCGCGGTCGTGGCGGCGATCCCGGGCGGCGTCCTCGGCGGCATCACCGTCATCCTGTACGGCATGATCGGCCTGCTGGGCGCCCAGATCTGGCTCCATGCCCGGGTCGACCTGCGCAACCCGCTGAACCTGGTGCCGGCCGCCGCGGGCATCATCATCGGCGTCGGCGGCGTCACGCTGAAGTTCACGGACACCTTCTCGCTGAGCGGCATCGCCCTCGGCACCCTCGTCGTGATCACCGGCTATCACGCGCTGCGGGCGATGGCACCGGCCCACCTCAAGACGCAGGGGCCGCTCCTCGACGAGGGCACGTCCTCGTACGACGAGTTCGAGGATCAGCGCGCCAACTCATAGGCGTACTCCGCCGAGAAGGTCCCCGGCGTGCCCTTGCAGCCGTCGGACTCGCCCGGCAGCTTCACCCACAGATAGGCGTCGATCCTGGCCTGCCCGGTGGTCAGGGTCGGCGCCTGGCCGATCTTCCGGCCCGGAGGATCGCACCACTCGCCGTCGGCCGGGGCACCGGCGCCGTTCCGGCTGGTGTCGATGACGGCGCCCAGGCCCGCGGGGCCACCGAGCGCGGACAGCACCTGTCGGGCGTACGCGATCTCGTCGCTCGTACGGTGGAAGTTGGACACGTTGGTGAAGATGCCGTCGGAGGAGGCGGGTGAGGCGGCGCCCGCCTGGTCGAGCAGCGAGGCCTGTTTGACGGCGGGGTTCCAGTCGGAGTGGCCGGCGTCGTAGTAGACGCGGGCCTTGGGGTTCGCGGCCTTGAAGACGCGGCCCGCGCGGGCCAACGAGGCGAACCGGTCGGCCTGTTGGCCCTCGCTGAGACAGTCGGACTGGGCGATCGAGTCGGGCTCAAGGACGATGACGACCTCGCCGGAGCCGAGCCCCGCCGCGAATTTGTCGATCCAGCCGTCGTAAGCGGCGAGGTCCGGCGCCCCGCCCTCCGAGGCGCCGCCGCAGTCGCGCTGCGGGACGGTGTACGGCACGACGACCGGGACCCGGCCCTGCGCGGCGGCGGCCGAGGTCACCGCCCTGACCTGTGCGGTGATGGTGGACGGTGTGAAGTCGGCGAACCAGACGGCGGCCGGGCGGTCGGCTATCCGGGACTCGATCACCTCGTGCCGGGAGTCGCCGGGATGGGCCTTGACCCAGTCGAGGACCTGGGAGTCGGGGTGGCGGTAGAGCAGGGCGGGCGCGGCCGCGGTCTCCGGCTTCCTCTTGCTGGTGGACGGCTTGGGGCTCGGCTTCGGGGACGCTGACGTGGGCGAAGTCGGCGACGGCGAGGCCGACGTGGGTGACGGGCTCGGTACCGCGGGCAGCGTCCGGAGGCTGGGCGAGCGGGTCACCAGCGGTCTGGCGTCGTCGGAGGGGCGCCCGTCGTCGAGCGCGGACAGCATCCCGGTCACCGTACCGACGGCGACCACGACCGAGGCCGCCGCGACCATGGCGCCGCGCCGGGCGGCCCGCCTGCGCTCTGCCCTGCGCGCCGCCAGCCGCTGGGCACGTAAGCCTGACACGTACTGCTCCCCCCACTCCCGCCACGGACCCACTCCCGCCACGGACGCGTTCCCCCGTTCTGGGGAAGCGTCCGGCCCGGCGGCGCTCCCGCCAGCCTAGGACTGGGACGCTGCCCCTATGGCGCAGTTGGCACAGTTCACCACTCCTGTAGACGCGGTCGTCTCCCGTATGCGCACCCTCGACGCGACGCTGCCCGAGCGGGACGGGATCGCGGTCTTCAACCGCGTCTACCTCACCGTCACCGAGGAGGTCGACCGGCGCCTGGACGCCGGGGAGTTCCCGGATCCCGAGGCCGCGATCACGCTGGACGTGCGGTTCGCGGAGCGCTATCTGGCGGTGGCCGAGGAGGGCCGTCCACCGGCCTGCTGGCGCCCGCTGCTTCAGTTCCGGCGTCATCCCGGTGTACGTCCGCTGCAGTTCGCGCTCGCGGGCATCAACGCGCACATCGGGCACGATCTGGCGCTGGCCGTCGTGGACACCTGTCGTACGCTCGGCTGCGAACCGGCCGATCTGGAGGACGAGTTCGACCGCGTGGGCGACCTCCTCGTCTCGCTGGAGGAACGCGTCCGCGAAGATCTGATGCCGGGCCCCGACCTGCTCCAGATCGCCGATCCGCTCACCCATCTGCTCGGCTCGTGGAGCCTCGAGCGAGCCCGCGACGCCACCTGGTCGGCGGCGCGGGCCCTGTGGGCGCTGCGCGGCCTGCCCGACCTGGCGGAAGAGTTCGGCGACCGCCTCGACGCCGCGGTCGGCTTCGCCGGCCGGATGCTGCTCACACCGCTGCCGGGCTGATCAGGTCACACCACCGCGTACGGCGCGGAACGCGACGTAGTAAGCGATACGTTGCTGATCGATACGTCTGATGCATCTGATGCAAAGGAGCACAAGCATGGCCACTCGGCTCGGGCTGAGTCTTCCGCAAACGCACCAGTACGACATCGGACGCGATGTGCCGGACGTGGCGCGCCTGGCCGAGGAGATCGGCTACGAGAGCCTGTGGGTGTTCGAGCGCGCCCTGTTCCCGGAACCCGCGACTCAGGGGCTGTACGGCATGCCGGGAGTGCCCTGGCCCTCGTCGTACCGCGGCCTCGCCGAGCCACTGGTGACGCTGACGCTGGCCGTCCCGGCCACTCGGCGGGTCCGGCTCGGCACAAGCGTCCTGGTCGCCCCGCTGCACGGCCCGTTCCAGCTGGCCAGGGCCCTGGGCACGCTGGACGCGGCGAGCGGCGGCCGGGTCGTCGCGGGTCTGGGCACGGGCTGGTCGCTCGACGAGTACGCGGCAGCGGGGGTGGCGCCCTTCGAGGAGCGCGGTCAGGTCCTGGACGAGGTCCTCGACGTGTGCCGCGCGGTATGGGGTCCGGACCCGGTGGAGTACGAGGGCCGCTTGACCAAGATCGCGTCGGCCGTGGTCTCCCCCAAGCCCGCCCGGCCGATCCCGATCCTGCTGCCCGCCTTCACCAAGAAGTCGCTGTCCCGGCTCGTCGAGCGCGGAGACGGCTGGATGCCGGTGGCCATGGGGGCCGAGCAGCTCGCCACGCAGTGGCAGGGAGTGCGGAACTACGCGGCCGAGCGCGGGCGGACGGAGCCCATCCAGTCGGTGGCGCGGGCGAACCTCCAGTACACGGCCAAGGCGTACGACGGCTCGGACCGCGCCCCCTTCCAGGGCAACATCGACCAGATCGTGACGGACCTCGCGGCCCACGCCGAGGTCGGCCTCGACGAGTTCTTCCTCGACTTCGGCGACGCCCCGCGGGACGCCGGGGAACTCAAGGACCTGGCCGCCGAGCTGTACACGGCGGCTCGGGCGGCCGGAATCTGAGCCCCGGGGACGAACCCGCCCCCGGCCTCAGTCCTCGGGCAGCTCGACCGGCGCGATCTCGTCGTAGACGTCGCCGGGCCCGGGGTTGGTCGGGTCGGTCGTCCCGCCCAGCTGGTGCATGACGCCCCAGACCGCGTTCAGCGCGGTCTGCACGGCGCCCTCGGCCCAGCCGGCCGTCCAGGAGATGTCGTCGCCCGCGAGGAAGATACCCCGCTTGTCCTCGGGCAGCCGGTCCTGCATGAAGTGGGTGAACAGGCGCCGCTGGTAGCGGTAGTGGCCCGGCAGGTTGGCCTTGAACGCGCCCATGAAGTAGGGCTCGTTCTCCCAGGACACGGTCACCGGGTTGCCGATGATGTGCTTCCGGATGTCGACCTTCGGGTAGATCTCGCCGAGCGACTTCAGCATGACCTCCATCCGCTCGTTCGCGGACAGCGGCAGCCACTTGAGGCTGTCGTCGCACCACGTGTACGAGAGACAGATGACGGCGGGCTTGTCCGGACCGTCGTCCAGCAGGTAAGTCCCGCGCGTCATACGGTCGGTGAGCGTCATCGACATGACGTCCCGGCCGGTCTCCTCGTCCTTGTCCAGCCAGAAGGGCCGGTCGACCGGCACGAAGAGCTTCGAGGACTCCATGTAGTGAGTGCGCTCGATGGCGGTCCAGTGGTCGATCGGGAAGAGCGAGTCGTCGCAGGCGATCTTGGAGAGCAGCATCCAGGACTGGGCGGTGAAGACGGCCGCCTTGTACGTACGGATGTCGCCGTTCGCGTCCGTGACGGTGATCTGGTTGCCGGCGGTGCGGTGCAGGCGGGTCACGGCCGGGCGCGGGGTGCCGTCGTGCAGCTTGGCGAGCGACGTGCCGTACGCCCAGTGCACGATCTTCTCCGGCTCGCGCTCCCACAGGCGCAGCGGCAGCTGCTGGGAGCCGCCGACGATGCCGCGGTGGTGGTCGTCGGCCTCGGTGTAGACGACGCGCAGGATCTCGAGGATCGAGTTCGGGAAGTCGGTGTCCCAGCCGCCGGTGCCGAAGCCGACCTGGCCGAAGATCTCGCGGTGCCGGAAGGACTTGAAGGCCTCCGAGTCGCACAGGAAGCCGTAGAAGGTCTGGTTGTCGAGCTTCTCGACGAGCTTCGCCCAGATCTCGCGGATGCGCGGGACGTCGCGCTCGCGCATGGCCTGGTTCATGTCGGAGAAGTCGGCGCCGTCTTCGAGGCAGGCGTTCCAGGCGTTCATCACATCGCGGTAGACCTGCGGCAGGTCGTCGACGGTGGTCGCGTAGTGCGACTCGCCCTTGAGGTCGACGACCGTCGAGGGCGTCGCCTCGGCGAGGGGGTTGGGGAACGGCCGGGTCTGAAGGCCCACCAGGTCGATGTAGTGCTGGAGGGCGGTGGAGGACGGCGGGAAGCGCATGGCGCCCATCTCGGCGGTCAGCGAGGGGTCGCACCCGTCGAAGCCGACCGTCCGCAGCCGGCCGCCGATCTCGTCGGCCTCGTACACGACGGGCTTGAGGCCCATCTTCATCAGCTCGTACGCGGCCACGATGCCGGACAGGCCGCCGCCGATGACCGCGACCTCGGTGCCGTGCTCGGTCGCGGGTATCTGGCCGAGACCCGCGGGGTGCGCGAGGAAGTCGTCGTACGCGTACGGGAAGTCCGGGCCGAACATGGTGATCGGCGGCTGCTGCACATCGGCGTGCTGGACGGCGTTGGGCACCGTGGACGTCATGGGGTACGGACTCCTTGCGGGAAAGCTGGTGAGGGGGAAGCTTGGCGAGTGACCGTCAGATGAGGGACCCGTAGAGACCGGGGCGGCGGTCCTTCAGATACGGGTTCTCCTCGCGCGAGGCCGCGAGGAAGACGGGGTCGGCGTCGGCGAAGACCAGTTCCTCACCGCGGCCGGCCCGGACGCGGGCGACCCCGTCGGGTCCGGCGAGGGTGGAGAGCCCGACGAACTCGAACTCCCCTTCCTGGCCGACCCGGTTGACGTACGCGACGTACATCTGGTTCTCGAAGGCGCGCACCGGGACGACGGACTCGGCGACGAACTGGAACGGGTGCATCTGCGCGGTCGGCACGAGCAGGAGGTCGGTACCGGCGAGGGCGTGCCCGCGGACGTTCTCCGGGAACTCGACGTCGTAGCAGATCATGAGGCCGACGCGGAGGCCGTTCAGCTCGGCCTGCACGACCGGCTGCTCGCCGGGCGTGAAGTGGTCGCGCTCGAAGCAGCCGAAGAGGTGGGTCTTGCGGTAGTTCGCGAGGCGGGTGCCGTCGGCTGAGATCAGCTGGGCGGAGTTGAAGACGGACTCGCCCGCGCGCTCGGGGTAGCCGTAGACGACCGCTACACCGTGCCGGGTGGCGATCTCGGCGATCGCGTCCGCGGAGTCGCCGTCAGCGGGCTCGGCGAGGCGGGCGATGTCGTCGCCGATGGCGTACCCGGTCAGGAACATCTCCGGCGCGACCAGGAGCCCGGCGCCAGCGGCGGCGGCACGACCCGCGGCCTCGTCGAGCACCTTGAGGTTCTCGACGATCGAGCCGGGGCGGCCGGAGCTCTGGAGCAGGGCTGTGCGCATGCGTGTTCCTCACCGGTACGGAGGGGTTGGGGGTGAGCGGCGCCGGGGAACTGCGGGTGCGTTCCCGCGTCGTGCGGCACGTGCCCTCGGCGTGCCGGACGAAGGCCCTCGTAGCGCGGAGCTACTTGGGCCTTTGACTGGTGCGGCGAGAGTGCGTGCCGGGCGGCGTGGGGCCTGCCCGCACTTCCCCGGGGTCGCTCAGTTAGACGGTACGGTCGGCGGGCTCGGCCGGACAAGAAGGAGCCGTTGCGCGCCACTGAACGAATCGTTGCGTGGACCATGGGCTCCGCGGCGATTCGTTGCGCGCCCTCAGTCGGAGCCCGGATCCCCCTTGAGACGCAGGTCACAGACACGGCCCCGGGCCGGACGGCGGGAACCTGCCCGGGGCTCCCCCGGAGCTGCCCCTGGCCCCCTTGGGGCTCCGCCCCTGGACCCCCGCTCCTCTCCAGCCCGTCCGGCGTTCGAGGACGAGCGCGAAGCGCGACACGGGGGTCTGGGGGCGGAGCCCCCAGAACGGGACGGGTAGGGGCGGAGGGGGCGAAGAAACGCTTCTAGCGGAGCCCGAACGTGGTGAGCACCGCCGCGTGGTCCGACGGCCAGTCGTTGCCGGCGACGTCGGGCCACACCCGCGGGGCGCCCGTGACGACGGTGCGGGAGTCGAGCACGCTCAGGCCCCGGTGCAGCACGAAGTCGATCCGGTCCTGCGGCTCCGGACGTCCACTGCCGTCCTCGTGCTCCACGTGGACCGGCGACCAGGTGTACCCGGGATCCCGGACGGGATCGGGGTGGGCCTCGCGGTACGAGTCACGCAACCCCGCGTCCTCGGCGGCCTTCGTCACAGGCCACTCGACATCCGCCCAGTCCAGGTGCGAGGGGGCATTGAAGTCACCGACCAGCAGGACGGGGACACCGTCCGCCGCGGATTCGGCGATCTGCCGCAGGATCTCCCGCATCTGCGCCAGCCGCCCGCCCTCGTGGGCGACCAGCTCAACCGCCAAAAGCCCGTCGAAGCGGGCCTCGTAGGGCCCGTACGGCGTGTAGTCGAGGTGGGCGCTCCAGACGTCCACCTCCTCCCCGCCGTCCAGCCGAATCCGTACCCCGGTCCCCCCGTAGAAGCCGACGTCCGGGTCGCCGAGACGGGCGGTGATCGGGTACCGGCTGATGACGCCGAGGTTCTCGCCCGCCCGGTGGTGGTGCCAACCGAGGGCGGCGGCGAGTTCGGCCGCCGAGTTCCCGTACGTCTCCTGGAGACCGACCACATCCGCACCGGTCTCCACGATGACCTTGAGCTGCTTCTCCCGGTGGTCGTCGACCTTGGTTCCGCCGTACCAGAGGTTCCAGGTCATCACCCGCAGCGCGCGGGGCGCGACCATGGCGCGCAGCCGTGCCGGTGTCACCTGCTCCAGGCTGGCGAGGATGGTGCGCCCGGCCGCGGGGGCGATCGGCGCGAGGGAGGGCACCGCGAGCACGGCGCAGCCGGCGGCCTCCGCGGAGGTGACGCCGGTCTGGGTGTCCTCGACGGCCACGCACGCGGCGGGGTCGACGCCGAGGGCACGGCAGGCGGCGAGGTAGGGATCGGGGGCGGGCTTGGTGCGCTCGGTGTCGTCGGCGGTGACGGAGGCGGCGAAGCGTTCGGCGCCGAGGGCTTCGAGGACCGTGTCGGCCACCGCTCTGGGGGACGCGGTCACCAGGGCGGTGGGGACGCCGTCACGGGCCAGGGCATCCAGCAATTCGGTCGCCCCCGGGCGGGGCACGATGCCGGTGCGGACCCGGTCCGCGAACTCCCGGTGCAACTCGGCGGCGATCCCCTCCGCCGACGCACCCGTGATCCCGCCGAGCCACCCGGCCGTGTACTCGACGGGCCGCCCGAGCACCTCCGGCTGATCGGCGCGGGCCAGCGGCCGCCCGAGCCCGTCGGCCACCTGCTCCACCGCCTCCCACCACAGCCGCTCGGTGTCCACGAGCGTGCCGTCCATGTCGAACAGGACGGCCTGGAGCGGAAGTTGGGGGGTGGTGCGGTGGGTCACGGTGCTCTCTTTCGTCGGTGGGGAGATCTCGGCGAGGGGCCTCGGCGGGGACCTCACCGGAATCCAGTGGGACCCGTGGGACCCACTGGGATCCAGTGGGATCCAGTGGGATCCAGTGGGATCCAGCGAGGTCCAGTGGGATCCTCAGTGGTGACCCCACTGAAGACCTGGGCCGGGGCGGCCGGGCCTCAGCGTGCGAAACCCGGCCCCCTTCACTTCGTACGCTCGGCGACCAGCACCGCCCGCTCCGGCAGACTCACCGTCACGGCGGCCCCCGATCCGAGCACCGCGGCCTCGTGCGTGGGCAGGTCGGCCTTGACCTCGGTGCCGTCGGCGAGCCGCACGGTGACCCGGGTGGCCGCCCCGAGGAACGCGGTGGCCATGACCCGCGCGTCACCGGCGTCGTCCGCACGCACCCGCACCGCCTCGGGCCGTACGAGCACATCCACCTCCCGTACGGCGGGCGCGTCCCCGTCCACCGGCAGCCGCTGGCCCAGCACCTCGACCACGCCGGAGTCCAGCCGACCCGGAATCCGGCTCATCGTGCCCACGAACTCGGCGACGAAGGCGGTCGCGGGCCGCCCGTACAACTCGGCGGGCGCGGCGCACTGTTCGAGCCGCCCGGCCCGCATGACCGCGACCCGGTCCGCCATGGACAGGGCCTCTTCCTGATCGTGTGTCACGAAGAGCGTGGTGATGCCGAGTTCCTGCTGGAGTCGGCGGATCTCCTCGCGCAGGGTGAGTCGCACCTTGGCGTCCAGCGCGGACAGCGGTTCGTCGAGCAGCAGGACCCGGGGCCGGAGGGCGAGTGCGCGGGCCAGGGCGATGCGCTGCTGCTGGCCGCCGGAGAGCTGGTGCGGGAAGCGCTCGCCCTTGTCGGCCAGGCCCACGAGGTCGAGCAACTCTGCGGCACGGGCCCGCCGTTCGGCCGTACGCACCTTGCGCATGCGCAGTCCGAAGGCCACGTTGTCGAGGGCGCTGAGGTGCGGGAAGAGGCTGTACGACTGGAAGACCATCCCGGCGTCGCGGCGGTGCGCCGGGACGCGCGTGACGTCCTCGCCGTCGACCAACACCTCGCCGGAGTCGGGGTGTTCGAACCCGGCGAGCATGCGCAGCGCGGTGGTCTTGCCGCAGCCGGACGGGCCGAGCAGGGCGAGGAGTTCGCCGGGCCGGACGGTCAGGTCGAGCCCGTCGAGGGCAACGGTCGGACCGAACTCCCGCCGCAGGCCCCGGAATTCAACGGTGGCGGCCTTCTCAAGGGCCTCAAGGGTCTCAGGCGTGGCGACAGTCATGGTTCATCCCCGGGAGGCGGAAGCGGTACGGGAGCGCCCGCCGAGCCCGGCGAGCGAGAGGAGCAGTGCCCAGGTGACGAGCAGGCTGAGCACGGAGACGGCGACGGACAGCTGGGCCTGTGAGCCGCCGACGCTGTAGATCCACACGGCGAACGGCTGGAAGCCGAGCAGCTGGGCGACCGTGAACTCGCCGAGGACCAGCGCCAGTGTGAGGAAGGAGGCGTTGAGCAGCGCTCCGCGCAGATTGGGCAGCACGACCCGGACCAGCGCCTGCGGCCAGCCCGCGCCGCAGCTGCGGGCGGCCTCGACGAGGGTGCGTACGTCGATGGCGCGCAGCCCGGCGTCCAGGGCCCGGTACACGAACGGCAGCGCCATCACGACGTATGCGAGGACGAGCACGAACGGGAAGTCCGGGTTCTGGATGGCCACGAACGTCTGGAACAGCGGCGTACGGGAGAGGTGTTCGGGCCCCCACTTCAGCACGGTGGCGATCCCGGCGACGAAGGCGATCGGCGGAACGACCAGCGGCAGCGAGCACACCACCTCGACGACCGGCCGCAGCCGGGGCGCGCCGAGCCGCAGCGCGACCATGGCGGGCACCATCAGGACCAGCACCACGGCGATGGTGGCGGCGGCCAGTTCCAGTGAGAGGAGCAGGCTGGAGACGAAGCCGTCGGTGGAGACGATCTGGCTGTACGCGTCGAAGGTGACGCCCTGGCCGGGCACGTCCACCGTGAAGATCACGGACGCGGCGAGCGGGACCAGGAAGTACAGCGCGGCGCAGCCGAGGACGACCCAGCGCCACAGGTTCAGGCGAGCCATCGCGCACTCCGTCGTTGCAGGGGCAGGTACACGGCCATGACCAGGCCCGCGATGAGGACCATGTCGAGGCTGAGGGCGAGCGCCACGTTCTCCTGGCCGACCAGGACATTGCCGGAGATGGCGTCGGCGATCTGCAGGGTGACCAGCGGGACCGCGCTGCCCACCATCGCCGCGGCGGTGGCGTACGCGGCGAAGGCGCTGCCGAAGAGGAGCACCAGACCGCCGAGCAGCGAGGGCGCGAGGACGGGCAGCGCCACGTGCCGCCAGTACTGGACGGAGGTCGCGCCGTTGTTCTGCGCGGCCTCGCGCCACTGGGAGCGGAGGCCGTCGAGGGCGGGCGTGATGGTGAGGACCATCAGCGGAATCAGGAAGTACAGGTAGACGATCACCAGACCCCAGAAGCTGTAGAGGTTCCAGCCCTTGTCGGTCAGGCCCAGGTGCCGGGTCAGCACACCGGAGTTGCCGAGGGTGGCGACGAACGCGAAGGCCAGCGGGACGCCGCCGAAGTTGGCGAGGACACCGGACGCGGTGAGCACCGCCTCGCGCAGCGCGCGGAAGCGGGAGGTCACCACGGCCTGGGCGAGCGGCAGTCCGAGGATGGTCGCGATGCCCGCGGAGACCGCGGACAGTTTGACGCTGCCGATCAGGGCGGTGAGGTACGCGCCCTTGAGGGAGCCGGTCAGATTGGCCGTGGTGTACGAAGTGGCGCCGGTGGCCTGGTCCTTGACGGTGAAGGCGCCGTTCAGCATGGCCAGAGCGGGGATCCCGAAGGCGATCGCCACGAAGGCGAGCAGCGGGACGACGGCGAGCCAGCCGGGGGCGCGGCGCCGCCGCTGCTGCTGCCGTGCAGCAGCAGCGGCGGACGCCACGTCGGCCTCGGCCTCGGTGAGGACGGCGGTCATCCGGAGACGGCCTTGCCCCAGCCCTGGGCGAGGACGCCCTTGGCCTTGCTCTGCTGGGCCTCGGTCGGGAAGCTCGGCGTGCCCGAGACCTCGGGGAGCTTGGCGGCGGCGGTCTTGTCGAGCGTGCCGGCCTTCTCCATGGCGGTCATCAGGGCCGGGCGGGCGTACCCCTTGAGCCAGAGGTTCTGGCCCTCGGCGCTGTAGAGGTACTCCTGCCACAGGCGGGCGGCCGCCGGGTGCGGGGCGTCCTTGTTGATGGCCTGCGAGTAGTACTGGGAGAACTTGCCGTCGGTCGGGACGGTGACCTTCCAGTCGACGCCCTTGGACTTGAACTCGTCGGCGTAACCGGCGTTCAGGTAGTCCCAGTCGATGCTGATCGGGGTCTCGCCCTTCTCGACGGTGGCCGGGGTCGACTCGACGGGCGTGTAGTTGCCGTTCTTCTTCAGCTTGGCGAAGAAGTCGAGGCCGGGCTGGATGTCGTCGAAGGAACCACCGTTGGCCAGCGAGGCCGCGTACACGCCGCCGAAGGCCGAACCGGACTTGGTGGGGTTGCCGTTGAGGGCGACCTGGCCCTTGTACTGCGGCTTCAGCAGGTCCTTGAAGGTCGTCGGGCACTCCTTGACCTTCTTGGCGTCGCAGCCGATGGAGATGTAGCCGCCGTAGTCGTTGTACCACTGCCCCTTCGGGTCCTTCTGGCCCTCGGGGATGTCACCGAAGGAGGCGACCTCGTAGGGCGCGAGCAGCCCCTGCTGGGCGGCGCTCAGCGCGAAGGAGCTGCCGAGGTCGAGGACGTCGGGGGTCCGGTCCTGGCCCTTGCGCGACGTGACGGCGTTGATCTCGTCCTGGCTGGAGCCGTCCGGGTTCTCGACCTCGACCTTGATGCCGTACTTCTTCTTGAAGCCGTCGATCAGGGCGCCGTAGTTGGCCCAGTCACGGGGCAGCGCGATCGCGTGCAGCGTGCCCTCCTTCTTGGCGGCCTTGACCAGGGCGTCGAGGCCGCCGAAGTCCGCGGCCGAGGTCGCGGTGGCCGCGCTCTTGCCGTTGGCGGTGGTCGCCTTGTCGTCGGGAGCGGCGCCACAGGCGCTCAGGGCGAGTGCGGCGGCGACGGCGAGGCCGCCGGTGAGGACGGCGGTCCTCGGCAGGAACACGGTCACGGTCTCTCCAGGAGTACGCACGAGGGTGGGGTGGGACGGAGAACTTGTCTGAACAAGTTGGCCCCAGTAGGCCCGTCGCGGGTGTCCTGTTCGTAAACTTTGACGAAACCGTAACCCCCGATTCCCTGCACAATCGCGGCCCGCGCCGATCATCCTCGGCTCTCGATTAGGCTGGTCATGCTGTGCACAGCAGTCGGATCAGAGGGGAAGCATGGCGGCGCGACACGAGGAGATCGCCGACGAGCTGCGGCGGGCGATCGACCGCGAGGAGTACACGGTGGGCAGTCTGCTGCCCGCGGAGACGGACCTCGCGGCCCACTACGGCGTCTCGCGCGGCACGGTCCGCCAGGCCGTCGCCGCCCTGACCGCCGAGGGGCTCATCGGCTCCCGCCAGGGCGCCCGCCGTGTGGTCCTGGCCAGCCGCCGCAGCCAGAGCTTCGCCGAACTGCGCAGCTTCGCCCAGTGGGCGCGCGCGATGGGCCGCGAGGCGACGGGGCACGTGGTGACCCAGGAGTACCACCCGGCGACCGCGGAGGACGCCGTCCGCCTCCAACTCCGTGAGAACACGCCGGTGTTGCACGTCCTGCGCGTCCGCGGCCTGGACAGCGAACCGGTCCTGCTGGAGCGGACGGTGTACGCGGACTGGATCTCCCCCGCCGTCGAGGCGATCGAGCCCGACTGTCCCTCCGTCACCCAACGACTCTTCGAGGACACCGGTCTCGTCTTCGCCTACGGCGAGCACGTCATCGACGCGGTAGCGGCGGGCGCCCAGGACGCCGACCTCCTCGACGTCCGCCGCACCAGCCCCCTCCTCCGCGTCCGCCGCGTCACCACCACACGCGAAGGGCGCCCGGTGGAGTGGTCGGACGACCGCTACCGCTCGGACGCCGTGAGCTTCAGCGTGCACAACTCGATCGGGAACAACGCGCTGGCGAGAAAAACAGCGGAGTAACTTCGTGAGCCCCGCGAGGAGGAGCGCCCCTTTAGGGGCGCGGGGAACTGCGCGACAAGCCACAACCAACCCGCAGCCGCCAACGAATCCCCCAGAGGCACCTACGTAGGCGACCCGGACGAAAACCTCCGCAGCAGCGGCGAGAGGACAAGCACGGACTTCGTCCGTTCCACGAACGGCTCCCCGGCGATCCGCTCCAGCACCCGCTCGAAGTGCCGCATGTCCGAGGCGAAGACCTGCACCACCGCATCCGCCTCCCCGGTCACGGTGGAGGCGGCCACAACCTCCTGATACCGCTCAAGACCGCGCTGAATCGTCTCCGGCGAGGTATTCCGGCGGCAGTAGATCTCGACGAACCCCTCGGTCTCCCACCCGAGCGCCGCCGGGTCCACCCGCACGGTGAACCCGGTGATGGCCCCGGTGGCCCGCAACCGGTCCACCCGTCGCTTCACCGCGGGCGCGGACAGCCCGACAAGTTGCCCAATGTCGGCGTAGGAGCGACGCGCATCCTCGGCGAGGGCGTGCACGATGCGTTCGTCGAGATCGTTCAGCACTGCGGGTGGTTCACTTTTCTGCGAGGGTTTCTGCGGTGGTGTCTGCCGTTGCGATACGGGACCGGCGGTAGCCGTAACTGAAGTAGAACACGAGCCCGACGGCCATCCAGACTCCGAAGACCACCCAGGTGACGGTCGACAGGCTGCCCATCATCCACACGCACAGGACGAAGCCGATCGCGGGCAGCACGGGCGACAACGGAACCCGGAAGGTGCGTCGCATGTCCGGGCGCGTCCGGCGCAGCACCACGACGGCGATGTTGACCAGCGCGAAGGCGAAGAGCGTACCGATGCTGGTGGCGTCGGCGAGTTGGCCGAGCGGAATCGCGGCGGCGAGGACACCGCAGAACAGCGAGACGATCAACGTGTTGGCACGGGGCGTACCCGTCTTCGGGTGGACCCGTGCGAAGACCTTGGGCACCAGCCCGTCACGGGACATCGCGAAGAGGATGCGGGTCTGGCCGTACAGCACGGTCAGGACGACGCTCGCGATGGCGATGACGGCGCAGGCGGCCAGCAGCGTGCCCCAGAAGGTCTGCCCGGTGACGTCCTTCATGATCTCGGCGAGCGCGGCCTCCGAGTCGTTGAACCGCTGCCAGGGCTTCGCGCCGACGGCGACGGCCGCGACGAGGACGTACAGCGCCGTCACGATGACCAGCGAGAGCATGATCGCGCGCGGCAGGTCGCGCTGCGCGTTCTTCGCCTCTTCACCGGCGGTGGAGGCGGCGTCGAAGCCGATGTACGAGAAGAAGAGCGTGGCACCGGCGGCGCTGACGCCCGCCATGCCGAGCGGCATGAAGTGCTCGTAGTTGCCCGAGCGGAAGCCCTGGATGCCGATGGCACAGAACAGCACCAGCGCGGCGATCTTCACGACCACCATGATCGTGTTGGCGCGCGCCGACTCCTTCGCGCCGCCGATCAGGAACGCCATCGCGAGCAGCACCACGATCAGCGCGGGCAGGTTGAAGATGCCGCCGTCGCCGGGCGGCGCGGACAGGGCGTCCGGGATGGTGACGCCGATCGTGCCGTCGAGCAGCTCGTTCAGGTATTCGCCCCAGCCGACCGCGACCGCGGCCACCGACACGCCGTACTCCAGGACCAGACACCAGCCGCAGATCCAGGCGATCAACTCGCCCATCGTTGCGTACGCATACGAGTACGAGGAGCCGGAGACCGGGATGGTGCCCGCCAGCTCGGCGTACGAGAGGGCGGAGAAGAGGGCCGTGAGGCCGGCGATCACGAAGGACAGGGTGACCGCGGGGCCGGCCTTGGGGACGGCTTCGCCGAGGACGACGAAGATGCCGGTGCCGAGCGTGGCGCCGATGCTGATCATGGTCAGCTGCCACAGCCCGAGGGAGCGCCGGAGCGACCCTCCCTCACCCTGGCCACCCTCGGCGACCAGGCGTTCTACGGGCTTGCGGCGCATGAGGCGCGCGCCGATCCCCGGGGACGGTGGGGCGGATGTGGTGCGGGACTGCGGGGGTGCGCCTTGGTCGAGCACGCGCTGGCTCCTTCATCGCTGCCGGTCGGGACGGCGGGGACCAGCGGCACCCCTGCGAGCAGGAACCCACCGAGCGGGGTCCCCGCCACGCCTATGTACAGCGCTTGACCCTATGAGTCCGGCCTTCACGGGCGTAATGCAGCAACCTTGCGCATCTCCGCAAGATCGTTGCGTTCATCGCATCTCGGCGCATGTTCGTTGCGCGGGGCCTTTCGATGGTTGCGTGGGGCGCCTTTCGCCCCGGACCGTCGGCGCCTCTCGGCCCGGACCGCGGGCGCCTTTCGGCCCCGGCGGGCGGTTGCGGAGGCCGTGTGGATTGACACCTCGTCAGGTCTGTTTCACGGTGTTCGCCGGTCGATACGGGAGGCACGGCATGGACCTGGATGTCCTGTACGAGATCGACGTACCGAAGCCCTGGAAGGGACCGCACCCGTACGGTCAGCGCGCGGCCGAGCAGCGGGCGTACCGCGAGGCCGTCGAGCAGATCCGGCTCGCGGACAGGATGGGCTTCCGCACGGTGTGGGCGGTGGAGCACCACTTCCGCGAGGGACGCTCGCACTGCCCCGCCCCTGAGGTGCTGCTCGGCCATCTCGCGGCGCTGACCGAGCGCATCCGCCTCGGCTTCGGCGTGACCCTGACCCCCTTCGGTTTCACTCCCCCGCAGCGGATCGCGGAGAAGGTCGCCGCCGTCGACGTACTGTCCGACGGGCGCGTGGAGTGGGGCACGGGCCGCTCGACGCCCATGGAACAGACGGCGTTCGGCGTCGACCGGCCCAAGTCGCGGGAGGACTGGCGCGAGGCCATCGAGATCGTCACCGGGATGTGGCGCGAGGAGTACTTCGCGTACGAGTCGCCGCGCTTCTCCTTCCCCCGCCGCATGGTCACGCCGAAACCGGTCCAGGATCCGCATCCGCCCTGCTGGATGGCGGCGACCTCGCCCGGCTCGGCGGAGGTGGCGGGCACGAGCGGCCTCGGCCTGCTCTCCTTCTCGATCATGCAGCCGCTGGAGGCGATGGCCCGCCAGGTCGCCGCCTATCGCGAGGCGGCCCGCACCCCGCACCCGATCACGGACGTCACGACGGACCGCGTCGCCGCGTACACCCTCGTCCACGCGGCCGACCGCCCGGGCAAGCGCGTCTGGGACTCGGTCGCCTGGTGGTACGAGAACCTCGCCCGCTTCACCCTCGACTGGGAGCTCCCGCACCTCTCCCCCGAGGAACGCGAGCGCGCCTTCCCGCTCCTGAACCCGATCATCCAAGGAGCCGTCCCCGTAAGGGAGTTCAACGACGGGGACATGATCCTCATCGGCGACGCCGAGACGATCGTCCGCAAGGCGAAGCACTACGCGGACCTCGGCATCGACCAGCTCATCTGCTACGTCCAGTGGGGCTATCTGGAGCACCGGGAGATCCTGCGCACGCTCGAGATCCTGGGCAAGGAAGTCATCCCGGAGCTGGCGGGGTACCGGCCGAAGGCGGCGCCGTGACTCCAGGCACCGCGACCCCAGGCCCCATGACCCCAGAAGCCGCGCCCCCAGGCCCCATGCCCCCTGACCCCAAGTCCCCTTTGGACACGTCCCCGGTGCCCGACTACGCCTCCCTCCACCGCCTCGACGGCCGGTCGTTCGTCCTCCTGGGCGCCGGCAACGGCATCGGCCGCCAGACCGCGCACGCGCTCACCTCGGTGGGCGCCCGGGTGCTCTGCGTCGACGTGGACAAGGAACGCGCCGAGGCGGTCGCGGCCGAGACGGGCGGGGTCCCGTACGTCGCCGACGCGACACGTCGCGAGGCCGTACGGGACCTTTTCGCTTATGCCGTACGGGAGTTGGGGCCGGTCCGCGGAGTCGTCGACATCGTCGGCATGGCCCAGTACGCCCCCCTGGACGCGATGGACGACCAGAGCTGGGACTGGCACTTCGACCTGGTGCTGCGGCACGCCTGGCTCGCGGTCCAGTACGGCGGCACGGCGGTCGCCGAATCCGGCGGCGGCCCCCTCGTGTTCGTCGCCTCCGTCTCCGGCCTGACCTCGGCACCGCTGCACGCCGCGTACGGCGCCGCGAAGGCCGGTCTCGTGTCGCTGGTCCGCTCGGCGGCGGTGGAGTTCGGGCCACGCGGAGTACGGGTCAACGCCGTTGCGCCCGGGGCGGTGTGGACCCCGCGCGTCGCCGCACTGCTCGGCGAGGAGGGCCGCCGCCGCAACGCCGAGAACGCCCCGCTCGGCCGCATGGCCGAACCCGCCGACATCGCCTCGGCCCTGCTCTTCCTGGCGTCCCCGCTCTCCTCGTACGTCACCGGCCAGACCCTTGTCGTGGACGGCGGCGTCACGGTCAAGTTCCCTTACCCGACGATCGGCGGCCCACGATGAAGAACCTCCTGCGCGGCATCGCGTGGTGGTCGGACGACGGCCGCCCGCTGCGCGCCGACCCGGCCGACCGTGACCGGCTGCCGGCCGACACCTGGTCGCGGGCGCTCGTACCGGCGGGCGTACGCCTGGAGTTGAGGTGCCGCGGGGTGTCCGCGCTGCGGATCCGGTACGCGGCGACGGAGCCGTCCCTCGTGGACGCGTACCGCGCCGCCGACCCCGCCTTCACCCTGCTGTCGGGCGAGGAGGTGGCGGCCGAGGTCCGGGCGCGCCCGACGGACGACGGCACGGCGGTACTCGAACTCCCCTACTCCGACGGCGAGTTCACAGTGCATCTGCCGGAGGCGCTGTGCCCCCTGATCCGCGCCGTCTCCGCCGACGCGGGCACGGTCGAGCCCACTCCCGCACGCCGACGCTGGCTCGTCTACGGCGACTCGATCGCCGAGGGCTGGGCGGCCTCCCGCCCGCATCTCGCCTGGCCCGCGATCGCCGGACGCGCGCTGGGCGTCGACACGGTGAACCTCGGATACGCGGGCGCGGCGCGCGGCGAACTCGCCTCGGCCGAGCAACTGGCCTCGCTCGACGCCGACTTGATCACCGTCGCCTTCGGCACCAACTGCTGGGCGCGGCCGGCGTATTCGGCCGCGCTGCTGTACGAGGTGGTGCGGGCGTTCCTGACGGTGCTCCGCCAGAGCCACCCGCACACTCCGCTCCTGGTCGTCTCCCCCGTCGTACGCCCCGACGCGGAGACCACCTCGAACCGCCTCGGCGCCACGCTGACGGACCTGCGCGAGGCGCTGGAGCGGGCCGCACACGACGTACCCCTGCTTCCCGGAGCCCCACTCCTGGACGCGTCCCACCTGGTGGACGGGGTACATCCGGGCGACGCGGGTCACACTCTGCTGGCGGAGGCGGTGGTGGAGGCACTACGGAAGACGAGCTGAGGCCAACCGTGGCGCACCGTGGTTTTTCGCCCCCTCCGCCCCTACCCGTCCCTGGGGCTCCGCCCCAGACCCCGCTCCTCAAACGCCGGAGGGGCTGATTCTTTCAGCCCGTCCGGCGCTTGAGGACGAGCGCGTCAGCGCGATAGCGGGGGTCTGGGGGCGGCAGCCCCCAGGTACGGGACGGGTAGGGGCGGAGGGGGCGAACACACGGCCTCAGCCTCCGTCCGGCCCCCCGGCAATCGCCCGCGCCCGCGCCACGTCATCGTCGTCGAACCCCATCTGCCCGGGCCGCCCGTACGCCGCCGCCTGCGCGTCGATCCACCGGGTGTGGGCCTCCCACGCGGCCTGCTTGCTGGTGCCCAGCGCGGCCCCGATCTGCGACCAGGAGGCCCCGGCCTCGCGGGCGGCGCGGACGGTGAGCTGACGGCCGTACGCGGCCTTGCGGGCGACCACCTCGCTCAGTGCGAGGAGTTCGAGGAGTTCGGCCCGGTCGAGCGCCTCAGCGTCGCTCCCGGCCCCGGCGAGCGACTCCCGTACACGCAGCTCGTCGAGGCGGGCCACGGCGGTCAGCAGGGTGTACTGCGGCTCGATGCTCTGCGGCGTAGTCATGCCATCAGCGTCGCGTCAAGCCGCCTTGACGTCAAGAGTGCTTGACGTCAGCTCGACGAGGGGCCAGCTCCTTGACCAGGAAGGTGCACGGGTCGGCGCACTCACGGGTCTTACCGTCGGCGTCCTCGTACGACCAGCGGTCGACGTACCCGGTCAGGGGCCGGTACCCGAGCCGCGCGTACAGCTCCGCCGCGCGCGGGTTGTCCGCGCCCACCCCGAGCTCGATCACGTCGCCTCCGCGCTCACGCGCCGGCTCCTCGGCCGCCCGGATCAGCGCGCTGCCGATACCCGCGAGCGCAGGTCCTCGGGCCAGACGCCCAGCCCGTTGATTTCGGGACAGCCGGAGCGCGCGGCCCGTACCTCGGGGGCCGAGCAGCCGATCCAGCGCACCTCCGCGTGCTCGTCGAGCCAGGCCGCGAGATAGGTGCTTGCGCCGACGGCCCCGCACACGGCGATCCCCATCCGGCCGGCCCTAGTGGCCCACGTACGCCGACGGCCCCCGTGGTCGCACCACGGGGGCCGTCCGGAAAAGCACAAGGAAGCGCGTCAGCTCCAGCTGGCGTGCAGCGGCTTGCCCTCGGCGTAGCCGGCCGCGCTCTGGATGCCGACGATGGCCTTGTCGGCGAACTCCTCGAGGGAGTTGGCACCGGCGTAGGTGCAGGAGGAGCGGACGCCCGCGATGATCGAGTCGATCAGGTCCTCGACGCCCGGGCGGGACGGGTCGAGGAACATGCGCGAGGTGGAGATGCCCTCCTCGAACAGCGCCTTGCGGGCACGGTCGTACGCCGACTCGTCGCTGGTGCGGTTCTTGACGGCGCGGGACGACGCCATGCCGTAGGACTCCTTGTAGAGGCGCCCGTCGGCGTCCTGATGGAGGTCGCCCGGCGACTCGTACGTGCCCGCGAACCAGGAGCCGATCATGACGTTGGACGCGCCCGCGGCCAGCGCCATGGCCACGTCGCGCGGGTGACGGACACCGCCGTCGGCCCACACGTGCTTGCCGTACTTCTTCGCCTCGGCGGCGCACTCCAGGACGGCGGAGAACTGCGGTCGGCCGACGCCGGTCATCATGCGGGTGGTGCACATGGCGCCGGGACCGACACCGACCTTGACGATGTCCGCGCCCGCGTCGATGAGGTCCTTGACGCCCTCGGCGGCGACGATGTTGCCCGCGACGATCGGCACCTGCGGGTCGAGCGCCCGCACCGTCCTGATCGCGCTGATCATCGACTCCTGGTGGCCGTGCGCCGTGTCGATGACGAGCGTGTCGACGCCCGCGTCGAGCAGCTGCTTGGCCTTGCCCGCGACATCGCCGTTGATGCCGACGGCGGCGGCGATGCGCAGCTTGCCGTTGGCGTCGGTGGCCGGGGTGTAGAGCGTGGCGCGCAGGGCGCCCCTGCGGGTGAGGATGCCGGCGAGCTTGCCGTCCGCGTCCACGGCGGGGGCGTAGCGGCGGTTGGCGTGGTCGAGCTTGTTGAAGGCATCGCGCGGCTCGATGTCGGCGTCGAGAAGCAGCAGGTCCCTGGACATGACCTCGGTGAGCTGCGTGAAGCGGTCCACGCCGGAGAGGTCGGCGTCGGTGACCACACCGATCGGGCGGCCGTCCTCGTCCACGACGACGCCCGCGTTGTGCGCGCGCTTGTTCAGCAGCGCCAGCGCGTCGGCGACGGTCTGGTGGGGGGCGAGGACGATCGGGGTGTCGAGCACCAGGTGGCGTCCCTTGACCCAGGAGATGACCTCGGTGACGACCTCGATCGGGATGTCCTGCGGGATGACGACGAGGCCGCCGCGGCGGGCGACGGTCTCGGCCATCCGGCGACCCGCGATGGCGGTCATGTTGGCGACGACGAGCGGGATCGTGGTGCCCGTGCCGTCCGGGGAAGCGAGGTCCACGCCCTGACGCGAGCCGACCGCGGAGCGGCTGGGCACCATGAAGACGTCGTCATACGTCAGGTCGTACGGGGGCTGGATGTCATTGAGGAAACGCACGTGCTGCACATCCCAGTCGATCAGAGGTGGCCCCCGGACAGGTCAGCCAGGGGGAAGAGCACGTACTTCATTG
Organism: Streptomyces sp. NPDC001530; assembly: GCF_042894545.1. Taxonomy (NCBI): domain Bacteria; kingdom Bacillati; phylum Actinomycetota; class Actinomycetes; order Kitasatosporales; family Streptomycetaceae; genus Streptomyces; species Streptomyces sp. NPDC001530. The sequence goes on along the minus strand of NZ_JBIAVS010000006.1, from coordinate 385,905 downwards.
TCCCATGTCGGCCGCTATGCGATGCCCTCACAGATCATCCAGGCTGGTCAGAGGGCAGTTCGTCGGATCCTCCAAGGGAGAGGACGACGGACAGCGTCGCGTCGTGCTCCTGGTAGTTTCCCGCGGCGGACGCCAGGACCTCCTGGACGATCTCCCACTCGTCGGGCCGTGCGAGCGCGTAGGGCCGCCAGCCGGTCAGCACGAGCAGTCTGCCCGGGCTCGCGGGCCCCCAGTCGGGGTCGCCCAGGACGTCCGCGAGCGCGTCCCAGTTCCGGCCGAACCAGTCGGGCAGGTCGAGGGCGCGGACGCAGCGCTCCATGAAGCCGATCTTGTCCCTGACTCCGGTGAGGTCGAGCTCGGTGATCTGCCATCCGGCCGCGCGGCACACGTTCGCGAAGGGCCCGTGGGTCATCTCAGCACCGCCCTGAACGAGTTGTAGTGATCATCGGTGTAGTAGATCTCACCGCCCTGCCCGGCGACAATGCGCCGGGCTCCCCGGTCGCGCTCGCCGGGCGTTCTGACCGTGTACTCGTGGTAATAGCCGCGTGGCTGCCGCGGCAGCTGCCGCTCGAAGTTGCCGAAGACGGCACCGTCCTTGGCGTACGGGAAGGGGCCGCCCTGGTCGATGAGGGCAAGAGTCTCGCGGGCCTCGGCGGGGAGCCGGTCCTCGGCGACGGTCCGCATGTCGCCGACCCATGACGGAGTCGACACCGCCGTACCGGCGTCCGCCGAGGACGCACCGGTGTCGGTTGACGCGCAGCCCGTCAGCAGCACTCCGAGGCACAGGAACAGGCCCGCGAACGCGCGAGGGACGGACCGCAGCAGCATGACGTCGATGCTGCCACGACCGTCTCCTCACAGCGCGGGCGCGCGGAACCCTCAGGGCCCGTCGGGGTCCGCCCGGTTCAGGGCCGGGCGGGGCGTCGGCCCCGCCGTCATCAGATAGTCCGCGGCCGACGTGTCCGTCACCAGGCTGGTGACGAGCCCGGAGCGCAGTACCGCGTCGATGGCGGCCGCCTTCCGCTGCCCGCCCGCGATGGCGACGACCTCGGGGATACGCCGCAGCCGGTCGGCCTCGACCGTGATGCAGCGCTCGCCCAGGTCACGGCCGACCCGACGGCCCTCGGCGTCGAAGAGGTGCGCGGACATCTCGGCGGCCACACCGAGGGACGCGTAGTGGGCGCGCTCCTCGTCGCTGAGCATGTCGTGCACCGTGGAGATGCCCGGCTCCCAGGAGCCGATGGACACGCACGCGACCGTGACCTTGTCGAAGTACTCGAAGGCGCGCGCGATCCCGGTCTGGTTGCGCAGCGCGGCCGCGGTGGCCGCGTCGGGCAGCAGCATCGGCGCGTAGATGGGGTGGGCGTCCCCGCCCGACACCTGGGCGGCGCGCCGCACCGCCTCCACCGATCCGCGCTCGGCCGTCCCGGCGTCGTACACGCCCGTCAGCTGCACCACCGTGCACGGCGGCAGCCGGTCGAGGGCGGCCGCCATGTGGATGGTGGAGCGGCCCCAGGCGAGGCCGAGGACATCGCCCTCGTTGACGAGCTCGCCGAGCAGGTCGGCGGCCACTTCTCCGAGGTTCTCGGGATCGGGCGACTCCTCGGCGTCGGCCGGGGACTCGACGACGACGGCGTGCCTGAGGCCGTAGCGGGCGCGCAGCGCGTCGGAGCGCTCCGCGTCCAGCTCGGCGGGCACACGGATCTCGATCCTCACCAGATCCCGTTCGAGAGCGGTCTCCAGGACCCGGGCCACCTTGAAGCGGCTGACGCCGAACTCCTCCGCGATCTGGATCTTGGATTTGCCCTCGAGGTAGAAGCGGCGGGCCATGGCCGCCGCCTGCACCAGCTCAGCGGGTCCCATCCGCATGGCTGACCGGCCCGCCGACATACCCGACACGGCGATCTCCTCACTGCTGTTCACACTCTGGATTCGCCGTTCATCCTTGCAGATCCGGCGTACTTGATCAGCCCTGATGGGCGGCGTTCACGTTCCCTTGGCTCAGTGGTCGCACGCCCAGGCCGCGTGGGCCGTGGCGGCCTGGGCCTGACTGCGCAATGCACGTACCGCCTGGGCCGGGTCCGCCGCCCCGTAGACCGCCGAACCGGCGACGAAGACGTCGGCTCCCGCCTCCGCGCACCGCTCGATGGTGGACGCCGACACACCGCCGTCGACCTGGAGCCACAGTTCGAGGCCGTGCTTGCTGATCAACTCACGGGTGCGGCGGATCTTGGGAAGCATGATGTCAAGGAACGCCTGGCCACCGAAACCGGGCTCGACCGTCATGATCAGCAGCATGTCGAGCTCGGGGAGCAGGTCCTCGTACGGCTCGATGGGGGTCGCGGGCTTGAGCGCCATGGAGGCGCGGGCGCCCTTGGCCCGGATCTCGCGGGCGAGTCGCACCGGCGCGGCGGCCGCCTCGGCGTGGAAGGTGACGGAACCGGCACCCGCTTCCACGTACTGAGGCGCCCACCGATCGGCGTCCCGGATCATCAGATGGCAGTCCAGCGGCGTGTCCGTCGCACGGGCGAGCGACTCTACGACCGGCACACCGAGCGTGAGGTTCGGTACGAAATGGTTGTCCATGACGTCGACATGGAGCCAGTCGGCTCCTTCCACCGCCCTTGCCTCCTCGGCAAGACGGGAGAAGTCGGCGGACAGGATGCTGGGGTTGATCTGCACGGCCATGACCCAAGACTGCCATGCCCGGCACCGGTTGCTCTCCTCGGTCCAGACCTAGGCCGTTCTACGGATGTTGTGGCGCCGTCCGACATGCCATGCTGGGCGCCCCACCGGCACCAGAAGCGGCTACGGGGGTGGCCATGACGGACGGGAAAGAGCGCCACGTGCGCCAGGGACTCATCGGGTTCGTGTGCGGGCGGCGCAGCAAGTGGCTGATCGTCGGCCTGTGGCTGGTGGCGCTCGTGGTGGCGGCGCCGCTCGCCTCCAAGCTCACCGACGCCCAGGACAACGACGCGGCCTCCTGGCTGCCCGGCTCCGCCGAGTCCACCCAAGTCCTCGACACGTCCAGCAAGTTCAGGCCGGAGCAGATCCCCGCGGTCGTCGTCTACGCCCGCGAGGGCGGACTGACCGCCCAGGACAAGCAGGCGATCGCCCAGGACGTCCAGCAGATCAAGGGGCTGACCGCCCACGGCGTACGCGGCGCCGAGACGCGCGGCCCCGTCTACAACACCCCGACCTCGCCCCAGGCCGCCCAGATCTACGTGCCGATCACGATGGACAAGAAGGGCTGGGAGGAGATCGCGCCCGCGGTCGACTCCCTCCGCGACCAGGTCGGCAAGGGCGGCGGCGGGCTGTCCGTCCACATCACGGGACCGGGCGGCACCTCCGCCGACTTCTCCAAGGCCTTCGAAGGCATCGACTCGACGCTGCTGTTCTCCGCGATGGGCGTCGTGATCGTGATGCTGCTGCTCACCTACCGCAGCCTCAGCCTGATCTTCGTGCCGCTGATCGGTGTGGTCGCCGCGCTCTTCACGTCCCAGGCGCTGATCTATCTTCTCGCGAAACACGCGGGCCTTACCGTCAACGGTCAGAGCGCGGGCATCCTCACCGTCCTCGTCTTCGGTGCGGGCACGGACTACGCGCTGCTCCTGGTCGCCCGCTACCGCGAGGAGCTGCGCCGCCACGACGACCGCCACGAGGCGATGGCCCTCGCCCTGAACCGCGCGGGCCCGGCGGTGCTCGCGTCCGGCGCGACGGTCGTGCTGAGCATGCTGGTGCTGCTGGGCGCCGAGATGAACTCGACGCGGGGCCTGGGCCCGGTGGCCGCCATCGGCGTGGCGGTCGCCCTCCTCGCCATGCTCACGCTCTTCCCGGCTCTGCTGCTGGTCTTCGGCCGCTGGATCTTCTGGCCGGCGATCCCGCACTTCGGCTCGGCCGACCCGACCGCGAGTGGTGTCTGGGCCCGCATGGGCCGCCGTATCGCCCACCGCCCGCGCGTCGTCTGGGGCGCCACGGCCCTCGCCCTGGCCGCCCTCTCCCTCGGCCTGCTCCAGATCCGCGCCGAGGGCATCAGCAACGCGGACGCATTCACCGGCAAGCCGGACTCGATCACCGGCCAGGAGATCTCCGAGCGGTACTTCCCGGCAGGCAGCGGCGATCCGCTGGTCATCGTCTCCGACCAGGCCCAGGGCGACCGGGTGCGCGCCGCGGTGGCCGGTACGAAGGGCGTGGTGCCCGACAGCATCACCGTGCCCCCGGGCACGAAACCCTCGTACGACGGCAAGGTGCTGTTCGAGGCGACGATGACGGCCCCCGCCGACAGCGAGGCCGCGAAACAGACGGTCGAGCGCGTACGGGACGCGGTGCACGCCGTGCCGGACGCCGACGCCCGGGTGGGCGGCGGCACCGCGGCCCTGCTCGACATGGACGCGGCGACCACCCACGACAACATCCTGATCATCCCGGCGGTCCTGCTGGTCGTCCTGCTGATCCTGGGGGTGCTGCTGCGCGCCCTGGTGGCCCCACTGCTGCTGATCGGCACGGTTGTGCTGTCCTTCGCGGCGGCGCTCGGCGCCAGCGCGCTCGCCTTCCGGCACCTCTTCGACTACGCGGGCGAGCAGACGGACTTCCCGCTGTTCGTCTTCGTGTTCCTGGTGGCCCTCGGCATCGACTACAACATCTTCCTGACCACCCGGATCCGCGAGGAGGCGACCCACCAGGGCACCCGCGCGGGCGTGGTGACGGGCCTGGCGGCGACGGGCGCGGTCATCACGTCCGCGGGTCTGGTCCTGGCCGGCACCTTCGCCGCCCTCGGCACCCTCCCGATGGTCGCCTTCGCCGAGATCGGCTTCGCGGTCGCCCTGGGCGTCCTGCTGGACACGTTCATCGTGCGGTCGATCCTGGTGACGTCGCTGTTCCTGGACGTCGGATCGAAGGTGTGGTGGCCGCACCGGCTGGCACACGAGGACGGCTCGGCGCGGCCCTCGGTGACGCCTTCGGAGGCTCCGGAACCGGCGTCACGGCCTGACTAGGACGGCCCTGGGCCAGGTGCCGGACCAGGACGGCCCTGGGTCCAGGTGCCGGACCAGGACGGCCTATCGCCGGGTCAGCCGGTCCTGCGGATCAGCGCCAGGTACATGGCGTCCGTCCCGTGCAGATGCGGCCACAGCTGTACGTCGGGGCCGTCGCCCAGGCCCGGTACGCCTGGCAGGAGCGGGCGGGCGTCGAGCAGTTCGGCGGAGCCGCCGTCGTAGTGCTTGAGCACGTCGTCGACGACCGCGCGGGTCTCGGCGAGGTGCGGCGAGCAGGTGGCATACCCGACGACACCGCCGACCCGTACGGAGTCGAGCGCCGTGCGCAGCAGCCCGCGCTGGAGCGGCGCGAAGCCGTCCAGATCCTCGGGGCGGCGCCGCCAGCGGGCCTCGGGACGGCGGCGCAGGGCGCCGAGGCCCGTGCAGGGCACGTCCATGAGGACACGGTCGAAGGTGCCGGGCCGCCACGGCGGACGGGTGCCGTCGGCGGCGATGACCTGATACGGCCCGGGGTTCCCGGCGAGGGCCTTCGCCACCAGGCCCGCCCGGTGCGGCTGCTTCTCGGAGGCGAGCAGCACGGCACCACGTTCGGCGGCGAGCCCGGCGAGCATGGCGGCCTTGCCGCCGGGTCCGGCGCAGCCGTCCAGCCAGGTCTTGTCGGGCCCGTCGAGCGGCGCGTTCGCGAGGGCGAGCGCGACCAGCTGGCTGCCCTCGTCCTGGACGCCCGCACGGCCCTCCCGTACGGCGTCGATGGCGCCCGGCTCGCCGCCCTCGGTGAGCCGCACGGCGTACGGCGACCATCGTCCGGGGAGCGCGGACTCCTCGCCGAGTACGTCGAGGAGCTCATCGGCGGTGGCACGCCCTGGCCGGGCGACGAGGGTCACCTCCGGCCGTTCGTTGTCGGCTTCGAGCAGATCCTCGATTCCGGCGCGGCCACCGCCGAGCGAGTCCCACAGCGCGGAGACGACCCAGCGCGGGTGTGAGTGCACGACGGCGAGATGGTCCTCGGGGTCCTCGTCGTAGGGCGGCGCGACCTGCTCCAGCCAGCCGTCGAGATCCTGCTGCGCGACCTTGCGCAGTACGGCGTTGACGAACTTCGCCCGCCCGTCGCCGAGCACGACACGGGCGAGTTCGACGGAGGCGGAGACGGCGGCGTGCGTGGGAATCCGCGTCCCGAGCAGCTGATGCACACCCAGGCTGAGCACATCGAGCACCGGCGGGTCGACTTCCCTGAGCGGCCGGTCGACACAGGCCGCGATGACGGCGTCGTACGTCCCCTGCCGGCGCAGCGTCCCGTACACCAACTCGGTTGCCAGCGCCGCGTCCCGCCCGTCGAAGTCGCCCTTGGCGCGCGCCTTGCGCAGCAGCGGCGGCAGGACGAGGTTCGCGTACGCGTCCCGCTCGTCCACGGCCCGCAGCGCCTCGAAGGCGAGCATGCGGACCGGGTCCTTCTGAGGACGGCGATGGGGCTTGCCGGGCTTGCGCGGCCGACGGGACTGCTCACTCACGAAAAAGGTGCTCCGGATCCTGGATGGTTCGACCCGTCCAGCCTACGTCCGGACAGGCAGGGGCGGGCTTACGGGTCGCATGCGCCGGAAGGCCGCCAGAGTTCCAGCCCGTCGGGCGTTTGAGGACGAGGCCGTCCAGGCCGATTCAGGGGGCGGAGCCCCCTGGTACAAGGGAAGGGTAGGGGCGGAGGGGGCGAAAGGATCCACGTTTCGCACCGCCCCGCTCCGTGCCCCCGGCGGCCCTCGCGGTCGCCGCCGCCTCTCAGACCCCGAGCCGCTCCCCGGACGGGATCCGCACTCCGCGCGCCCAGTCGGCGGCCCGCATCGGCTTCTTGCCCTGGGCCTGGACCCAGAGCAGCTCGACGGCGTACGAACCGGTCCCGACATACACGTTGTTCTTGCCGACGGACAGCTCGCCGGGGGCGAGGTCCGTGTGGTCGGGCACGGGCGCGACCTGGATGAGCTTGAGCCGCTCGCCCCGGAAGACGGTCCACGCGCCGGGCGCGGGCGTGCACCCGCGGACCACCCGGTCGACGCGCAGCGCTGGGGCGGACCAGTCGATGTGGGCGTCCTCGACGGTGATCTTCGGCGCCATGGTGATGCCGTCGGAGGGCTGCGGCACGGCCTTGAGGCTGCCGTCCTCGATCCCGTCCATCGTCGCGGCGAGCAGCCCGGACCCGGCGAAGGCGAGCCGCGTGAGCAGGTCCCCGCTGGTGTCGGTGGGCCGGATCTCCTCGGTGACGGTCCCGTACACCGGCCCCGAGTCGAGCCCTTCCTCGATGAGGAACGTGGACGCACCGGTGATTTCGTCGCCGGCCATGATCGCGTGCTGCACGGGGGCGGCACCGCGCCAGGCGGGCAGCAGCGAGAAGTGCAGATTGACCCAGCCGTGGGCGGGGATGTCGAGGGCGACGCGCGGCAGCAGCGCCCCGTACGCGACGACGGGGCAGCAGTCGGGCGCGATCTCCCGGAGCCGGGCCAGGAACTCCTCGTCCCGCGGCTTCACCGGCTTCAGCACCTCGATCCCGGCCTCCTCCGCCCGCTCGGCGACCGGACTCGCGACGAGCCGTCGCCCGCGCCCGGCCGGCGCGTCGGGCCGCGTGACGACAGCGGCCACCTCGTGCCGCCCGGAGGCGATCAGGGCGTCCAGAGCGGGAACAGCGACCTCGGGGGTACCTGCGAAGACAAGCTTCATGGGTGGCGGTTGGCCTCTCGGGCGGGAGTTCTTGAGCCCCCGCACGCATGCCGCTCGCGGCGAAGTACGGGGCAGCGCACCAGTCTATGCGGCGCCGGGCGCTGAGGGCTTGAGGGTGTACGGGCAGGACGCCTGCCGCCCACGCCCCGCAGCCGCCGACGGCGTCCCGCCCCCACGAGAGACCCGCACTGGACACCCAACTCGCACGGGCGGTGCGCGGATGGGAGAACAGACGAGCCAAGGCCGAACGCCGAGGCGAGCCAACCCCCACCGGGGGCGTACGCGTCAACATGCGCCCCGTACATATGCCCTTACGCCCCCAGTGCGTGACCAGCGGAGCGGAAAGGCGTTGGTCAAGAAAGAGTTGACCACAACGGGCCGCAATCGCGGCCCGATCCTTTTCAACGCCGGTTCGAGAGGCTTGTTCATGGCCGACCACGCAACCCACGACGCCCAGGCTCGGGCCAGCCTGCACTTGCTGGTGCGGGACATCGAGCGGGTCCGCCGGCAGGTGGACGCACTGCGCACGCTCACCGCCCAGTTGGGCAACGTCTACCGTCCGCGCCGCTCCGGCCCGTCCACGGGCTTCGTCGTCTACGGACGCGCCCCCGCCCCGACCGTCCGCCTCGCCCAGGAGCTGCGGGACAGCGTCGAGACCCTGGTCACCGCCGCCGTGGACTTCGACCGCTCACTCGGTTTCTCGTGGGACGCGGTGGGCTCGGCCCTCGGGGTCACCAAGCAGGCCGTGCACCGCCGTTACGGCGCCCGCCGCGCCGCCGCCCAGGCAGCCGCCGAGGCCGAGCGGGCCACGGAGACGTCGGGCACCCGCACGGTAGCCGTCAACACCGGTATCCCCACGGTGCCGACGGTCCCCGCGGCCCGCTCGATGCCGACCCAGCCGACGGCGGGCAGCCCCACCCTCCGCGACGAGGTGAGGTCCACCGCGTTCCCGGGCCCGCGCAACGGCTGATCCACACCCCGTCTGCCTCCCGGAGCCGACCGGCCTGGGAGGCAGCCTCATGGTGAGACGGCTCTGCGTTGAAACGGCCCTGCGTTGAGACGGCCCTACGCTGACACGGCCCTACGCTGACACGGCCCTGTGCCGAGGCGGAAGTGCGCTGAGGCGCCCCTACCCCACCCCTGAGGCAGCCCTGGGCGCACGCCTCCACCAACGCGCCGTCACCCAATGTCCAGCGGATCGACCCGAATCCGTACGAGCGCACTTCCCCCACGCGCCATCCGCGCCGCCTGCGCGGTCTTCAGCGCGGCCGCCAACGCGGCACCGCTCCCCGGGGGCACCCGAATGAGCGCCCGCTCCCAGTGCTCCCCCGGAGGCGGCCCCCCGACGCGCCGTGGCCGCCCCGCCTCCGTGACGGGCATCGGCACAGGCCCCAACACCTCGGCGTCCCGGGGCAGTTCGGCCGCGGCGAGAAAGCCTGCGAGAGCTTCCGGCGTACCGGAGACGGCCGCCATCCGCGAGACGGGCGGAAACCCCAGCTCGGCCCGCTCGGCGAGCTCCCGCACCGCATGCCCGACGGGATCCCACCGTACGAGCGCCTGAACGGGGCGCAGGGTCGGCTCGGCGACCACCACCACCGTGCCCCCGGCCCCCTGCGGACGTACGAGCGCCGCAGCGCCTATCCACCGCCGCAACGCGTCCTCACCGGCCCGCAGATCGGGCCGCCCGAGCATCGCCCAGCCGTCGAGCAGCAACGCGGCGGCATACCCACCCTCGGCGACGGGCTCGGCCCCCGGCGTACTGACGACGAGGGCGGGCGCCTCGGACACGGTGTCCAGCACCTGCTCCCGCCCGGACGTCCGCACCGGCACGGCGGGAAACGCCCGCCCCAGCTCCTCGGCGGTCCGCCGCGCACCCACGACCTGCGCCCGCAGCCGGAAGCCGCCGCACTCGGGGCAGTGCCACGCCGCCTCGTCCCGCCCGCACCACGCACACCGCAGCGCCCCCGCGTCCTGCGCCTCCAACGGCCCGGCGCAGTGCCGGCACCGCGCGGGCGCCCGGCACTGCGCACAGGCCATCCGCGGCACGTAACCCCGCCGAGGCACTTGCACGAGCACGGGCCCGTGCCGCAGCCCCTCCCTGACGACCTGCCAGGCGAGCGTGGGCAACCGCGCGGCCCGGGCGGCCTCGTCCCGCGCGAGATCCGCGTCCCCCACGGTCCGCACCAGCGGAGCGGTCTCCCGCACCTGCTCCCGCCCCGCCACCAACGGCAACGCCCACCCGCTCTCGACCAGCTGCGCCGCCTCGACGGTGCAGCTCCAACTCCCCAGCAGGAAGGCGGACTTGTCATGGGCGGCTCTCAGCAGCAGCACTTCCCGCGCATGCGGCTGGGGCGCGTGCTGCTCGCTGTGGCTGCCGTCCCCGTCGTCCCAGATGGCGACGAGCCCCACATCACGCACGGGTGCGAACATGGCGGCCCGGGTCCCCACGACGGCCCGCACGGACCCACGCCGGACGGCGAGCCACTCCCGATACCGCTTCTCGGGCCCGGCCTCGGCGGTGAGCACCGCATGCCGCCCCTCCCCCAGCAACGAGGTCAGCGCGGCATCGACACGAGAGACGGCCCGCCCATCCGGTACGACGACGAGGGCGCCCCGCCCGGAGGCGAGCGTCGCGCCCACAGCGCGCGCCAACTCCTCGGCCCAGCCTGGCCCCGGCAACGCGTGCCACACGGCTCGCGGCGCTCCGCCCGCCGCGAGCGACTCCACAAAGGCCGCCCCCCGCCCGTACCTCGCCCAGGACCCGACCGCGGGCACCGCGGGGGCGGGAAGCGGCGCGGGCGAGGGCTTCTGCTCGGCCCGCGCGCTCCTCGGCGGCACGGCGAGCTGCAGCACGTCGGCGAGACTGCCCGCGTACCGATCGGCGACGGCCCGCGCGAGCCCCAGCAATTCGGGCCCGAGCACGGGCTCGGGAGACACCACTTGGGCCAGTGCGGCGAGCGGCCCGGAGTAGTCGGAATCGGCGAGCCGCTCGACGAGAAACCCGTCGATCAGACCGCCGCCCTCGCGGCGCCCCTCCCGCACCCGGTGCCGCCCGGCCCCGAACCGCACCCGGACCCGCACCCCCGGCTGTGCGGCGGCATCAAGCTCCTCCGGCACGGCGTAGTCGAAGTACCGATCAAGATGCAGTACGCCCTTGTCGACCAGCACACGCGCGACGGGCAGTTCCTTGGCGAGCGCGGCTCCCCGCCACGTCCGCGGCTTCGCCTTGGGCTCCCGGGCTTTCCGCACGCCCTCCCGAATCAGCGCAAGCTGCTCGGGCGGCGCATCCTCCGCGCCACCCTCACCCCGCCCATTCGCGCTGCTCACAGCAACATTCCTACCAGACCGCACTGACATCGCCAGGCGCCCGAGATCAAGCCGGCCGCGGATCGCGAACGCCCTGAGGGCGCTTCTGCCATGGGCCGCTCGGCCATACCGGTCCAGGACCGGCAGCAGGATTCGAACCTGCGAGGGTCATCACCCGGAAGTACCCGCAACCATCGCACCGGGCGCCACGACGTCAGTTCCTCCCGAGTTCCAAGCGGCAGCGGACCATGATCCAGATTCACCGCGCACCACTGGGTGCACTCCACCGAAGTAACCGCGGCCATCGCACCGGGAGATCCCCAGCGTACGAACCTCGGGCCGCCCGTACCAGCCATTTCTCGCGGGGGAACGACCCCACAGACGGCATCGGAGTGCCTGAAACGACAAGGCCCGGCGCCCCCGAAGGGGCGCCGGGCCTTGTCGTACGGCTGGTTCTACAGTCCGGCAGCCTTGCGCAGCGCCTCCACCCGGTCCGTCCGCTCCCACGTGAAGTCGGGCAGCTCCCGGCCGAAGTGGCCGTAGGCGGCGGTCTGGGAGTAGATCGGGCGGAGCAGGTCGAGGTCGCGGATGATGGCCGCCGGGCGGAGGTCGAAGACCTCGGTGATGGCGGTCTCGATCTTCTCGGCGTCGACCTTGGCGGTGCCGAAGGTCTCGACGAAGAGACCGACGGGCTCGGCCTTGCCGATGGCGTAGGCGACCTGGACCTCGCAGCGGGCGGCGAGGCCCGCGGCGACGACGTTCTTGGCGACCCAGCGCATCGCGTACGCGGCGGAACGGTCGACCTTGGACGGGTCCTTGCCGGAGAACGCACCGCCGCCGTGGCGGGCCATGCCGCCGTAGGTGTCGATGATGATCTTGCGGCCGGTCAGGCCGGCGTCGCCCATCGGGCCGCCGATCTCGAAGCGGCCGGTCGGGTTGACCAGGAGGCGGTAGCCCTCGGTGTCCAGCTTGATGCCGTCGTCAAGGAGGGCCTTCAGCTCCGGCTCGACCACGAATTCGCGGATGTCGGGGGCCAGGAGGGAGTCCAGGTCGATGTCCGAAGCGTGCTGGGACGAGACCACGACCGTGTCCAGACGGACCGCCTTGTCACCGTCGTACTCGATGGTGACCTGGGTCTTTCCGTCGGGACGGAGGTAGGGGATCGTGCCGTTCTTGCGGACCTCGGAGAGGCGGCGGGAGAGGCGGTGCGCGAGGTGGATCGGGAGCGGCATCAGGTTCGGCGTCTCGTCCGTCGCGTACCCGAACATCAGGCCCTGGTCGCCGGCGCCCTGCCGGTCCAGCTCGTCATCGTCGCCCTCGACCCGGTTCTCGTACGCCGTGTCGACACCCTGCGCGATGTCCGGAGACTGCGAGCCGATCGACACCGACACACCACAGGAGGCTCCGTCGAAGCCCTTCTTCGACGAGTCGTAACCGATCTCCAGGATCTTCTCACGGACCAGCTGGGCGATCGGCGCGTACGCCTTGGTCGTGACCTCGCCGGCCACGTGCACCAGGCCGGTCGTGATGAGCGTCTCCACGGCGACCCGGGACGTCGGGTCCTCTCGCAGAAGCGCGTCGAGAATGGTGTCGCTGATCTGGTCAGCGATCTTGTCGGGGTGACCCTCGGTCACGGACTCCGAGGTGAACAGGCGACGGGACACAACGCTCCCTGTGGTTGCAGCGGCTGCTGGCTGATCATTGGCGGACGGGACGGAGGCTGCGCCCGGCGTCGTCCGAGAACAGTTTATCGGTCGCGCTCGCCCGCAGGACCCCTGTCTCGCTTCTCGGAAGCGCTGTGACCTGCGGCACGGGCATTCTGCGCCATGTCACTCGGTCTCCACCAGGGTCGCCACGCCGGATTTCGCGCGGATGGAGGCGTCGGTTGAGGTTAGTGAGACATTCACCGCAGACGGCGTGCCACCAGGTCCCACACGGTCTCGGCCAGAGCTTCCTTGGGGCCGTACGGCACCGGAGTCTCACTGCCGTCGGCCCCCAGCACCACGGCCTCGTTCTCCTCGGAGCCGAAGGTCTTGCGCTCCCCCACCTCGTTCACCACGAGGAGATCGCAGCCCTTGCGCGCCAGTTTCGTACGGCCGTTGGCGAGGACGTCGTCCGTCTCGGCGGCGAAGCCGACGACCACCTGGCCGGGGCGCGGGCGGTCCGCCGAAATCTCCGCGAGGATGTCCGGATTACGGACCAGAACGATCGGCTCCGGTTCCTGGCCGTCCTTCTTCTTGATTTTTCCGGCGGCGTACGCGGCCGGGCGGAAGTCCGCCACCGCCGCGGCCATCACCACGGCATCGGCGTCGGAAGAGGCCTTCAGCACCGCCTCGCGCAACTGCACGGCGGTTCCGACCTGGACGACGTCCACGCCCGCCGGGTCCGGCAGCCCGGTGTTCGCGGCGATCAGCGTGACGCGGGCGCCCCGGGCGGCCGCGGTGCGGGCGAGGGCGTACCCCTGCTTGCCGGAGGAGCGGTTGCCGAGGAAGCGGACCGGGTCGAGCGGCTCGCGCGTGCCGCCCGCGCTGACGACGACGTGCCGACCGGTGAGATCGGGCTCGGTCGCGCCGCGCGCGAGCACCCGGCGGCAGGTCTCGAAGATCTCCGAGGGGTCGGGCAGCCGCCCCTTGCCTGTGTCGACGCCGGTCAGACGCCCCACCGCGGGGTCGATGACGACGGCGCCGCGGCGGCGCAGCGTCGCCACGTTCTCCTGGGTGGCCGGGTGCTCCCACATCTCGGTGTGCATGGCGGGCGCGAAGACGACCGGACAGCGGGCGGTGAGCAGGGTGTTCGTCAGGAGGTCGTCGGCCAGGCCGTGCGCCGCCTTGGCCAGCATGTCGGCCGTCGCGGGGGCCACCACCACCAGGTCGGCCTGCTGCCCGATACGGACGTGCGGGACCTCGTGGACGTCGGACCAGACCTCGGTGGACACGGGGTGGCCGGAGAGCGCGGACCAGGTGGCGGCGCCGACGAAGTGCAGCGCGGACTCGGTGGGGACGACCCGCACATCATGACCAGACTCGGTCAAACGACGCAGCAGCTCACAGGCCTTGTAAGCGGCGATGCCGCCACTGACCCCCAGAACGACCTTCGGCTTGTCCACCGGGCCTCCCCAACACTCGAAAACGTACAACCCCATGACACACCACAGGCCCGACAGTCGCGCTGCCGGGCCTGGGATGAAGGAAAGAAGCGGTGACTACTGCGCGGGACCCTCAACGGCCTCGGACGTCAGCAGACCCGCGTTGATCTCGCGCAGGGCGATCGAAAGCGGCTTCTCGTGGACGTGGGTGTCCACGAGCGGACCGACGTACTCGAGGAGACCCTCGCCGAGCTGCGAGTAGTACGCGTTGATCTGACGGGCACGCTTGGCCGCGTAGATCACGAGGCTGTACTTCGAGTCGGTGGCCTCGAGGAGCTCGTCGATCGGAGGGTTGATGATGCCCTCGGGCGCAGTGATGGAAGAGGACACGCTTGGCCTTCCGAAAGGTGGGATTGATCAGTGAAGATCACACAACGTCCATCAAGGCTAGCAGCTCGCGCGCCACGTCCTCGACGGAGGTGTTGACCAGGGTGACATCGAACTCCGGCTCGGCCGCCAGCTCGATCTTGGCCGCCTCCAGGCGGCGCTCGATCACCTCGGGCGGCTCGGTGCCCCGCCCGGTGAGCCTGCGCACCAGCTCCTCCCAGGAGGGAGGAGCCAGGAACACCAGCAGGGCCTCGGGCATGGACTCGCGGACCTGACGCGCCCCTTGGAGGTCGATCTCCAGGAGGACCGGCACACCGGCCTCCAGGTGCTCGAGGACGGCCGCACGGGGCGTCCCGTAGCGGTTGCCGGCGAATTCGGCCCACTCCAGCAGCTCGCCGTTGGCGATCAGCTTGTCCATCTCCTCGTCGGTGACGAAGAAGTAGTGGACTCCGTGCTTCTCACCGGGGCGCGGCTTGCGGGTCGTCGCCGACACCGAGAGCCAGACCTCGGAGTGTTCCTTGCGCATATGGGCGACGACCGTGCTCTTGCCGACCCCTGAGGGGCCGGAGAGCACGGTCAGCCGCGGACGTTCACTCATGCAGCGATTATTCCAGCAATCCCGGTATGCCCAGGACTCAGGCGCCGGAGCCGCCGAACTCGCGCTCCAGGGAGGCGATCTGGTTCGAGCCGAGGCCACGTACGCGGCGGCTCTCGGAGATCCCGAGTCGCTCCATGATCTGCTTGGCGCGGACCTTGCCCACGCCCGGCAGGGACTCGAGGAGAGCGGAGACCTTCATCTTGC
Organism: Streptomyces sp. NPDC001530; assembly: GCF_042894545.1. Classification (NCBI taxonomy): domain Bacteria; kingdom Bacillati; phylum Actinomycetota; class Actinomycetes; order Kitasatosporales; family Streptomycetaceae; genus Streptomyces; species Streptomyces sp. NPDC001530. Next base: position 370,628 of record NZ_JBIAVS010000006.1, on the reverse strand, counting down.
CGATGACGTCGTTCTCCTGGCCCTGCTTGATGACCTCGTGAAGGGAGGCGCCGGAGTGCTTGAGTCGATTCTTGACCTCGGCCCGCTCCCGGCGAGCCGCGGCGGCCTTTTCGAGCGCGGCTGCGCGCTGTTCAGGGGTAAGGGGCGGAAGAGCCACGCCTACGTCACCTCGGATGTCGAACTGTCGGATACGGACCGGTGAGGAACCTAGTCGCCCCACACCTGGGGAGCTACGAGCAACACGCTTGCCCGTTCTCCCCCACTACCTAGAGGGCGTGGGAGGTGCCCCCACTCGACGGAGACTAGCGGGCAAGTCCGCCAGAGTCAGCGAGAACAGCGGAAAAGTCCTGGTCAGCCTCCCTGGAGCCGGACATTTCCGACATTACGCCCTGGATTTGAGGATGTATTCAGACTCAAGGCGCTCCGAAGACACTCATCGGAGGACTGCCGAGCGACTGTCCGAAGGCTCAGGCGGCCGCCACAGCGGCCCTGATCTCCTCCGCGAAGCGTTCCGCGGAATCCCTCAGCGCGACGACGTCGGGACCGTGACGAAGAACACCTCGGCTCACGTTCGGGACGACATTGCGCACCGCCGCGCCGAAGACACCCGCCAGATCGGCCGCCGTCGCCCCCTGGGCACCGATTCCGGGCGCGAGGAGCGGTCCGTTGATGTCCAGGTCGTACGAGGAGAGGTCGCCCAGCGTGGCCCCGACGACCGCGCCGAAGGAGCCCAGGGGCGCCTCCCCCGCGTTCTCGGCGGCCAGATGCGCGAGCATCGTCGCTCCGACGTTCCGGCCGTCCGCACGGACCGCGTGCTGGACCTCTCCGCCCTCCGGGTTGGAGGTGAGCGCGAGGACGAAGAGCCCGGCCCCGCTGTCGCGCGCGAGCTCCACCGCGGGCTTCAGCGAGCCGTAGCCGAGGTACGGCGACACGGTCAGCGCGTCCGAGAAGAGCGGCGCGCCCTTGCGCAGGAAGGTCTCCGCGTATGCCGCCATGGTCGAGCCGATGTCGCCGCGCTTGGCGTCCATCACGACCAGCGCCCCGGCCGCCCGCGCCTGTTCGACCGACTTCTCCAGGACGGCGATCCCGCGCGACCCGAAGCGCTCGAAGAACGCGCTCTGCGGCTTGAGGACGGCGACCCGGTCGGCCAGCGCCTCGACGACGGTGCGGCTGAACCGCTCCAGGCCCGCGACGTCGTCGTTCAGCCCCCAGCCGCTGAGCAGGGAGGCGTGCGGGTCGATGCCGACGCACAGGGGGCCGCGCTCGTCCATGGTGCGGCGAAGACGCGCACCGAAGGGTTCCAGGCTCATGCGGACTTCCTCACGTCGGCGCCGACGGCGTCGGCGAGGGTGGCGTACGGGCTCGTCCGAAGGCGCGCGGCGAGCCCCTTGTGGATGGCGCGGCCCCAGAAGGGGCCCTCGTAGATGAAGGCGCTGTAGCCCTGCACCAGCGTGGCGCCGGCCAGGATGCGCTGCCAGGCGTCCTCGGCGTTCTCGACGCCGCCGACGCCCACGAGGGTGATCCGGTCGCCCACGCGCGCGTAGAGGCGGCGCAGCACCTCCAGGGAGCGTGCTTTCAGCGGCGCGCCGGAGAGTCCGCCGGTCTCCTTGACCAGAGAGGGTTCGGACTTCAAACCGAGTCCCTCGCGCGCGATGGTGGTGTTCGTGGCGATGATCCCGTCCAGGCCGAGCTCGACGGCGAGGTCCGCGACGGCGTCGACGTCCTCGTCGGCGAGGTCGGGCGCGATCTTGACGAGCAGCGGTACCCGTCGGTCGGTGACCGCACGGTCGGCGGCCTCGCGGACCGCGCTCAGCAACGGCCGCAACGACTCCGTGGCCTGGAGGTTGCGCAGGCCGGGCGTGTTCGGGGAGCTGACGTTGACCACGAGGTAGTCGGCGTGCGCGGCCAGCCGCTCGGTGGACTTCACGTAGTCGGCGGCGGCCTCGGCCTCCGGTACGACCTTGGTCTTGCCGATGTTGACGCCCACGACGGTCCTGAAGACGGGCGTACGGGCCGCCAGGCGCGCGGAGACGGCCGCGGAGCCCTCGTTGTTGAACCCCATGCGGTTGATCAGCGCGCGGTCCGGCACAAGGCGGAACAGCCGCTTCTTGGGGTTGCCGGGCTGCGGCTCCCCCGTGACCGTGCCGATCTCGATGTGGTCGAAGCCGAGCATCGACATCCCGTCGATCGCGACGGCGCTCTTGTCGAAGCCCGCGGCGAGCCCGAAGGGGCCGTGCATCCGCAGCCCGAACGCCTCCGTGCGCAGCTCCTTGTAGCGAGGCGCGAGCGCGGCGGCGATGAAGGTGCGCAGGACGGGGACGCGGACGGCCAGGCGGATCCAGCGGAAGGCGAGGTAGTGCGCCTGCTCGGGGTCCATCCGCTTGAAGACGAGGTTGAAGAAGAGCTTGTACATGGTCATGTCCTCAAAAGAGCCTCACGAAGGGGCTTCACGAAGGGGCCTCACGAAGAGGGGGACACCGTTTCCGATGTCCCCCTCAGGGCTGCTAGTCGCGGGCCGCGGTCAGATGCTCGGCGTGTTCCTGCAGTGAACGCACGCCCACGTCACCGTGGTTGAGCGCGTCGATGCCCTGGACGGCGGCGGCGAGCGCCTGAACCGTCGTCAGGCACGGCACGGACCGGGCCACGGCGGCCGTACGGATGTCGTAGCCGTCGAGGCGGCCACCGGTGCCGTACGGCGTGTTGACGATGAGGTCGACGTGGCCGTCGTGGATGAGCTGGACGATGGTCCTCTCGCCGTTCGGGCCCTCGCCCTCGCTCTGCTTGCGCACGACCGTGGCGTTGATGCCGTTGCGCTTGAGCACCTCGGCCGTGCCGGACGTGGCGAGCAGCTCGAAACCGTGGGCCACGAGTTCACGCGCCGGGAAGATCATCGAGCGCTTGTCGCGGTTGGCGACGGAGATGAAGGCGCGGCCCTTGGTCGGCAGCGGGCCGTATGCGCCCGCCTGCGACTTGGCGTACGCCGTGCCGAACACGGAGTCGATGCCCATGACCTCGCCGGTGGAGCGCATCTCCGGGCCGAGGACGGTGTCCACGCCACGCCCGTGGATGTCGCGGAAGCGCGACCACGGCATGACGGCCTCCTTGACGGAGATCGGCGCGTCCAGAGGCAGTTCGCCGCCGTCTCCGACCGCCGGCAGCAGCCCCTCGGCGCGCAGCTCGGCGATGGTCGCGCCCAGCGAGATCCGGGCGGCGGCCTTCGCCAGCGGCACCGCGGTCGCCTTCGAGGTGAAGGGCACGGTGCGCGAGGCACGCGGGTTGGCTTCGAGGACGTACAGGATGTCGCCCGCCATCGCGAACTGGATGTTGATCAGTCCGCGCACGCCCACGCCGCGGGCGATGGCCTCCGTCGAGGCCCGCAGCCGCTTGATGTCGAACCCGCCGAGCGTGATCGGCGGCAGCGCGCACGCCGAGTCGCCGGAGTGGATGCCGGCTTCCTCGATGTGCTCCATGACGCCGCCGAGGTAGAGCTCCTCGCCGTCGTACAGCGCGTCGACGTCGATCTCGATCGCGTCGTCGAGGAAGCGGTCGACCAGCACCGGCCTGGAGGGGCTGATCTCGGTCGACTCGGCGATGTACGAGGACAGCCGCGTCTCGTCGTACACGATCTCCATGCCGCGCCCGCCGAGCACGTACGAGGGCCGTACGAGGACGGGGTAGCCGATCTCGTCGGCGATGGCCTTGGCCTCGGCGAAGGTCGTGGCCGTGCCGTGCTTGGGGGCCGGGAGACCGGCCTCCGCGAGGACCCGTCCGAAGGCGCCGCGGTCCTCGGCGGCGTGGATCGCCTCGGGCGAGGTCCCCACGACCGGCACGCCGTTGTCCTTGAGCGCCTGCGACAGACCCAGCGGGGTCTGGCCGCCGAGCTGCACGATCACACCGGCGATGGGACCGGCCTGCGCCTCCGCGTGGACGATCTCCAGCACGTCTTCGAGCGTCAGCGGCTCGAAGTAGAGGCGGTCGGACGTGTCGTAGTCGGTCGACACCGTCTCCGGGTTGCAGTTGACCATCACGGTCTCGTAGCCCGCGTCGCTCAGCGCGAAGGAGGCGTGGACGCAGGAGTAGTCGAACTCGATGCCCTGGCCGATGCGGTTCGGGCCGGAGCCCAGGATGATGACGGCCGGCTTCTCGCGCGAGGCGACCTCGGTCTCCTCGTCGTACGAGGAGTAGAAGTACGGCGTCTTGGCCGCGAACTCGGCGGCGCAGGTGTCGACCGTCTTGTACACCGGGCGCACGCCCAGCGCGTGCCGCACCTCGCGCACGACGTCCTCGCGCAGCCCGCGGATCTCGCCGATCTGGACGTCGGAGAAGCCGTGCCGCTTGGCCTCGGCCAGCAGTTCCGGGTCCAGCTTGTCGGCGGCGGCCAGCTCGTCCGCGATCTCCTTGATCAGGAACAGCTGGTCCACGAACCACGGGTCGATCTTCGTCGCCTCGAAGACCTCCTCGGGGGTGGCGCCCGCGCGGATGGCCTGCATGACGGAGTTGATGCGCCCGTCGGTGGGCCGCACGGCCTCGCGCAGCAGCTCGGCCTTGTCGCCGGGCTCGCCCACGAAAGTGAACTGGCTGCCCTTCTTCTCCAGCGAGCGCAGCGCCTTCTGCAGCGCCTCGGTGAAGTTGCGGCCGATGGCCATGGCCTCGCCGACGGACTTCATGGTGGTGGTGAGGGTCGAGTCGGCGCTCGGGAACTTCTCGAAGGCGAACCGCGGAGCCTTGACGACGACGTAGTCGAGCGTCGGCTCGAAGGACGCCGGGGTCTGCTCGGTGATGTCGTTCGGGATCTCGTCGAGGGTGTAGCCAACGGCGAGCTTGGCCGCGATCTTGGCGATCGGGAAGCCGGTCGCCTTGGAGGCGAGGGCGGAGGAGCGCGACACGCGCGGGTTCATCTCGATGACGATCACGCGACCGTCCTCGGGGTTCACCGCGAACTGGATGTTGCAGCCGCCGGTGTCGACGCCGACCTCGCGGATGACGGCGATGCCGATGTCGCGCAGGATCTGGTACTCGCGGTCGGTGAGCGTCATTGCCGGGGCGACGGTGATCGAGTCACCGGTGTGCACGCCCATGGGGTCGAAGTTCTCGATGGAGCAGACGACCACGACGTTGTCGTGCTTGTCGCGCATCAGCTCCAGCTCGTACTCCTTCCAGCCGAGGATGGACTCCTCCAGGAGCACCTCGGTGGTCGGCGACAGCGTCAGCCCCTGTCCGGCGATGCGGCGCAGCTCCTCCTCGTCGTGCGCGAAGCCGGAGCCGGCGCCGCCCATGGTGAAGGAGGGACGGACGACGACGGGGTAGCCGCCGAGCGTCTCGACGCCCTTGATGACGTCGTCCATCGTGTGGCAGATGACCGAGCGTGCACTCTCGCCGTGCCCGATCTTGCTGTGAACCGCGTCAACGACCAGCTTGAACTGATCGCGGTCCTCACCCTTGTGAATCGCTTCCACATTGGCGCCGATGAGCTCGACGCCGTACTTCTCCAGGACACCGTTCTCGTGCAGGGAGATTGCGGTGTTGAGCGCCGTCTGACCACCCAGGGTGGGCAGCAGGGCGTCCGGCCGTTCCTTGAGGATGATCTTCTCGACGAACTCCGGGGTGATCGGCTCGACGTACGTGGCGTCGGCGATCTCCGGGTCGGTCATGATCGTCGCCGGGTTGGAGTTGACGAGGATGACGCGCAGACCCTCGGCGCGCAGGACGCGGCACGCCTGGGTGCCGGAGTAGTCGAACTCGGCGGCCTGGCCGATGACGATCGGGCCGGAGCCGATGACCAGGACGGACTGGATATCGGTGCGCTTAGGCACGCTGGCCCTCCATCAGGGATACGAAGCGGTCGAACAGGTAGGCGGCGTCGTGCGGGCCTGCTGCCGCTTCGGGGTGGTACTGGACGCTGAAGGCCGGCTGGTCGAGCAGTTGGAGGCCCTCCACCACGTTGTCGTTGAGGCAGACGTGGGAGACCTCGGCGCGGCCGTAGGGGGTGTCGGACACCTTGTCGAGCGGGGCGTCGACGGCGAAGCCGTGGTTGTGTGCGGTGACCTCGACCTTGCCGGTCGTACGGTCCTGCACCGGCTGGTTGATGCCGCGGTGGCCGTACTTCAGCTTGTAGGTGCCGAAGCCGAGCGCGCGGCCCAGGATCTGGTTGCCGAAGCAGATGCCGAAGAGCGGGGTCTTGCGGGAGAGCACTTCCCGCATGACCGCGACCGGACCGTCGGCGGTGGCCGGGTCGCCCGGGCCGTTGGAGAAGAAGACTCCGTCCGGGTTCACAGCGTAGACGTCCTCGGCCGTGGCGGTCGCGGGCAGCACGTGCACCTCGATGCCGCGCTCGGCCATCCGGTGCGGGGTCATGCCCTTGATGCCCAGGTCGACGGCGGCGACGGTGAAGCGCTTCTCGCCGATCGCGGGGACGACGTACGTCTCCTTGGTGGCGACCTCGGCGGCGAGGTCCGCGCCCTGCATCTCGGGCGCCTGGCGTACCTCGGCGAGCATCGTGCCCTCGTCGGGGAGCGCGTTGCCGGAGAAGATGCCGACGCGCATGGCGCCGCGCTCGCGCAGATGGCGGGTCAGGGCGCGGGTGTCGATGCCGCTGATGCCGACGACGCCCTGGTGACGCAGCTCCTCGTCCAGCGAGCGCTTGGCCCGCCAGTTGGAGGGCACGCGCGCGGGGTCGCGTACGACGTAACCGGAGACCCAGATGCGCTTCGACTCGGGGTCCTCGTCGTTGACGCCGGTGTTGCCGACGTGCGGGGCGGTCATCACGACGACCTGGCGGTGGTACGACGGGTCGGTGAGGGTCTCCTGGTAGCCGGTCATGCCGGTGGAGAACACCGCTTCGCCGAAGGTCACCCCCACGGCCCCGTAGGCACGGCCGCGGAAGGTCCGGCCGTCCTCCAGGACGAGTATGGCGGGAACCTTCGCGGCTCCCCTGGTGGAGGTCGTCATCGTGCGCCTTCCGTCTTGTTGATCATGCTGTTCAGGGTGTCGACCCACTCGTTGTGCTCGGCCGCGCGGTCCGAACGGAAGCCGGAGTCGAGCAGTTTGTCGCCGTGCGCCCAGGTGACGACGAGCAGTCCGCCCTCGGTGAGGACCTTGCCGGCGATGCCCTTGTCGAGCCGGGCCTCGCGCAGCGCGTCCGCCGGGACGAAGAAGTCGGTCGCGCCGGGGCGTACGACGTCCAGTCCCGCGTCCGTCAGCGTGAGCTCGACCCGGCTGCGGGTGCCCAGGCCGTGCGCCACGATGCGGTCGAGCCACTGCCCCGCGGTGGTGGAGCCGTGGTAGCGGCCGCTCATCGTCAGTTTCGCCGGACCCGGCTCGGATGGCGCGGCAGGCAGCTCGGGCAGGTCTCCCTGGAGGGTGCCGCGCCACTTCCAGCCCTCGCGCATCAGCCAGTAGACGAGCGCGACGAACAGGGCGAGGCCGACGAGCCAGCCGGCCCGGGCGGCCCAGTCGGTCACTTCCGCCGACTTCTGTTCGGCGGCCATCGAGATGAGAGGTGTCACGCGAGCTTCCCGTCGACGAGGGTGGCCTTGCCCCGCAGCCAGGTGTGCGTGACCCGGCCCGGCAGCTCACGGCCCTCGTAGGGGGTGTTGCGGCTGCGCGAGGCGAAGCCCGCGGGGTCCACGGCCCCACGGTATGCCGTGTCGACCAGGGTGAGGTTGGCGGGCTCACCTGCCGAGACGGGACGGCCGTGGCCCTTCGCCTGCCCGATCCGCGCGGGCTTGACGGACATACGGTCCGCGACACCGGCCCAGTCCAGCAGCCCGGTTTCGACCATCGTCTGCTGCACGACGGACAGCGCGGTCTCGAGCCCCACCATGCCCATGGCGGCCGCGGCCCACTCGCAGTCCTTGTCCTCGTGCGGGTGCGGGGCGTGGTCGGTGGCGACGATGTCGATGGTGCCGTCGGCGAGCGCCTCGCGCAGCGCCATGACGTCACGCTCGGTGCGCAGCGGCGGGTTGACCTTGTAGACCGGGTTGTACGTGCGCACCAGCTCGTCGGTGAGGAGCAGGTGGTGCGGGGTGACCTCGGCGGTGACGTCGATGCCGCGGGACTTGGCCCAGCGCACGATCTCGACCGAACCGGCGGTCGACAGGTGGCAGATGTGCACCCGCGAGCCGACGTGCTCGGCGAGCAGGACATCCCGGGCGATGATCGATTCCTCGGCCACCGCCGGCCATCCCCCGAGCCCCAGCTCGGCGGAGACGACACCCTCGTTCATCTGGGCGCCCTCGGTGAGGCGGGGCTCCTGCGCGTGCTGCGCGACCACGCCGCCGAAGGCCTTCACGTACTCCAGGGCCCGGCGCATGATCACCGCGTCGTCGACACACTTGCCGTCGTCGGAGAAGACGGTCACCCCGGCGGCGGACTCGTGCATCGCACCCAGCTCGGCGAGCTTCTTGCCCTCCAGGCCGACCGTGACGGCGCCGATGGGCTGCACGTCGCAGTAGCCGTGCTCCTGGCCGAGCCGGTAGACCTGCTCGACCACACCGGCGGTGTCGGCGACCGGGAAGGTGTTGGCCATGGCGAACACGGCCGTGTAGCCACCACTGGCCGCCGCCCGCGTACCGGTCAGCACGGTCTCGGAGTCCTCACGGCCGGGCTCGCGCAGATGGGTGTGCAGGTCGACGAGCCCCGGCAGGAGCACCTTGCCCTCGGCCTCGACGACCTCGGCGCCCTCCGCGCTGAGGCCGACACCGACCTGGGCGATCGTCTGACCGTCGATCAGGACGTCCTGCGGCTCGCCCCCGAGCACCTTCGCACCACGGATCAGGATCTTGCTCATGTTCTTACTTCTCCTCGTCCGCGGAAACGGTGTGCGCGGAGCGCTCGTTGGAAGGCTGGTGGTGGGAGACGGGCGGTCGGGTGTGGGTGACGGCGGGCTCGTTGCCGCCGAGAAGCAGGTAGAGGACCGCCATGCGAATGGAGACACCATTCGCCACCTGCTCGACGACGGTGCAGCGCTCGGAGTCGGCGACCTCGGCGGTGATCTCCATGCCGCGGACCATCGGGCCGGGGTGCATCACGATGGCGTGCTCGGGCATCTTCGCCATGCGGTCGCCGTCGAGGCCGTAGCGCCGCGAGTACTCGCGCTCGGTCGGGAAGAACGCCGCGTTCATCCGCTCGCGCTGCACGCGCAGCATCATCACCGCGTCGGACTTGGAGAGCGTGCTGTCGAGGTCGTACGAGATCTCGCAGGGCCAGGACCCGACGCCGACCGGCACCAGGGTCGGCGGAGCGACGAGGGTGACCTCGGCGCCGAGGGTGTGCAGCAGGTCGACGTTGGAGCGGGCGACCCGGCTGTGCAGGACGTCGCCGACGATCGTGATGCGCTTGCCGGACAGGTCCTGGCCGATCCCGGCGTCCCGGCCGACCAGGCGGCGGCGCATGGTGAAGGCGTCGAGCAGGGCCTGCGTGGGGTGCTGGTGGGTGCCGTCGCCGGCGTTGATGACGGCCGCGTCGATCCAGCCGGAGGTGGCGAGCCGGTACGGGGCTCCGGAGGCGCCGTGCCGGATGACGACGGCGTCGACGCCCATGGCTTCGAGGGTCTGGGCGGTGTCCTTGAGGGACTCGCCCTTGGAGACGCTCGATCCCTTGGCGGTGAAGTTGATGACGTCCGCGGAGAGGCGCTTCTCGGCGGCCTCGAAGGAGATCCGGGTACGGGTCGAGTCCTCGAAGAAGAGGTTGACCACGGTGCGGCCGCGCAGGGTCGGCAGCTTCTTGATCGGCCGGTCGGCGACCCGGGCCATCTCCTCGGCGGTGTCGAGGATCAGGACGGCGTCGTCGCGGGTGAGGTCGGCGGCCGAGATGAGATGACGCTGCATCTGTCAGGCTCCGTAAGGCAGTTCAGGTGGGGAGATTTCGGGCGCGCGGGCGCGCGGAGGGCGTACGACAGTGACGTACGCAGGCGTGCTACTGCTGCGCGCCCGGAGAGGTCCGCTTCGCGCCGAGCAGCACGGTGTCGCGACCGTCCTCCTCGGCGAGCTGGACCTTGACCGTCTCCCGCAACGACGTGGGGAGGTTCTTGCCGACGTAGTCGGCGCGGATGGGCAGTTCGCGGTGGCCGCGGTCGACGAGGACCGCGAGCTGCACGGCGCGCGGGCGGCCCATGTCGTTCAGCGCGTCGAGCGCCGCGCGGATGGTGCGGCCGGAGAAGAGCACGTCGTCGATGAGGACGACCAGGCGGCCGTCGATGCCGTCACCGGGAATCTCGGTGCGGGCCAGCGCACGCGGCGGGTGCATGCGCAGGTCATCGCGGTACATGGTGATGTCGAGGGAGCCGACCGGGATCTTGCGGTCGGTGATCTCTTCGAGCTTGTCGGCCAGTCTGCGGGCCAGGAAGACGCCCCGGGTCGGAATGCCGAGGAGCACCACGTCGTCCGCGCCCTTGGCACGCTCGACGATCTCGTGGGCGATGCGGGTCAGCACCCGCGCGATGTCGGGGGCCTCCAGAACGGGCCGCGCATCGGCTTCGTACTGCTGCTTGTCCTGCTCTGTGTCCATACGAAACGGACCTCCTTCTCCGCCTCACGGGACGGATCATTAAAGGACGTCGGAATTGCGCCATCCACGGTACCAGCCCGGCAACGCGCCTGATCACATCCCTTTGAGCCACCGCCGGTGACTCCCACGGAAGGGTCGGTCAGGACCATTCGGCTTGACGGGGAAGAGTAACGCTGCGTAACCTCACAGTGAGTCACCAGAGTCACCAGCCGCGCGGCGGAGCCGCACGTTGATACAGCGTCCGGGGAGCTATATGTCCAGCGAATACGCCAAACAGCTCGGGGCCAAGCTCCGGGCCATCCGCACCCAGCAGGGCCTTTCCCTCCACGGCGTCGAGGAGAAGTCCCAGGGACGCTGGAAGGCGGTCGTGGTCGGTTCGTACGAGCGCGGCGACCGCGCCGTCACCGTACAGCGCCTCGCGGAGCTGGCGGACTTCTACGGGGTTCCGGTACAGGAGCTGCTGCCGGGCACCACGCCGGGCGGGGCCGCCGAGCCGCCGCCGAAGCTGGTCCTGGACCTGGAGCGGCTGGCCCACGTGCCGGCCGAGAAGGCGGGTCCCCTCCAGCGTTACGCGGCGACGATCCAGTCGCAGCGCGGTGACTACAACGGCAAGGTGCTGTCGATCCGCCAGGACGACCTGCGCACCCTCGCCGTCATCTACGACCAGTCGCCCTCGGTCCTCACCGAGCAGCTGATCAGCTGGGGCGTCCTGGACGCGGACGCGCGCCGCGCCGTCTCCCACGACGAGGGCTGATCCCTTAGGACAGCTGAGCAGAAACGTGCCGCCGGGGTGGCCGGAACCGAGTGGTTCCGGCCACCCCGGCGGCTTTCTGCGGGCCTCGGGAGCCTCCTGGGTACGGGAACGCCGGAGGGCCCGCAGCGGACGTGCTGCGGGCCCTCCGGCGTTCTCGTACGTCGTCTTCGGGCGTCGTACGACTAGGCCTCGTCCCGGCGGAGCGACGGCTTCAGGTCCTTCAGCCGGCCCAGCAGGCCGTTCACGAACGAGGGCGACTCGTCCGTGGAGAACTCCTTCGCCAGCTGCACCGCCTCGTCGAGCACCACGGCGTCCGGGACCTCGTCGACCCAGATCAGCTCGTAGGCGCCGAGGCGCAGGATGTTGCGGTCGACGACCGGCATCCTGTCCAGCGTCCAGCCGACGGCGTACTGCGCGAGCAGCTCGTCGATCCGGGGCGCCTTCTTGGCGTAGCCCTCGACCAGCTGCATCGTGTACTCGCTCACCGGCGGCTGCCGGGTGTCGGTCCGGGAGTGCCGGATCCAGTCCGCGAGGACTGTCAGGACGTCCGCGCCGCGCTGGTCGCCCTCGAAGAGGATCTGGAAGGCGCGCTTGCGGGCCGTGTTGCGGGCAGCCACGGTTAGCTGTTCACCCGGCCGAGGTAGTCGCTGGTGCGGGTGTCGACCTTGATCTTCTCACCGGTGGTGATGAAGAGCGGGACGTTGATCTGGTGACCGGTCTCCAGGATGGCGGGCTTGGTGCCACCGGTGGAGCGGTCGCCCTGGACGCCGGGCTCGGTCTCCTGGACGACCAGCTCGACGGCGGCCGGCAGCTCGACGAAGAGCACCTCGCCCTCGTGCTGCGCGACCGTGGCGGTGAAGCCCTCGATCAGGAAGTTGGCGGCGTCGCCGACGGCCTTGCGGTCGACCATCAGCTGGTCGTAGGTCTCCATGTCCATGAAGACGAAGTACTCGCCGTCCATGTACGAGAACTGCATGTCGCGCTTGTCGACAGTGGCCGTCTCGACCTTGACACCGGCGTTGAACGTCTTGTCGACGACCTTGCCGGAGAGCACGTTCTTGAGCTTGGTGCGCACGAAGGCAGGGCCCTTGCCGGGCTTGACGTGCTGGAACTCGACGACGGACCAGAGCTGGCCGCCTTCGAGCTTGAGCACCAGGCCGTTCTTGAGGTCGTTCGTGGAAGCCACGGTTGCGGAATCTCCTGGACTGACGTGGACGACCCCGGCGCACGCGCGTAGCTCGAGAAAGCTAGAGCGCGAGCAGCTCCTTGGTCGTGATGGTGAGTAGCTCGGGTCCGCCGTCCGCCTCAGGGCGTACGACGAGCGTGTCATCGATCCGGACACCGCCCCGGCCCGGGAGGTGGACCCCCGGTTCGACGGTGACCGGCACACAAGCGTCCAGTTTACCCATGGTCGCGGGGGCCAGCTGCGGGTCCTCGTCGATTTCGAGCCCCACACCGTGCCCGGTCAGCGGTGGAAGACCTTCCGCATATCCCGCGGAGTCCAGCACCTGGCGGGCCGCGCGGTCCACGTCACGGTAGGCGGCGCCGGGTGCCAGCGCCTCCCGTCCGGCACGCTGGGCGGCGAAGACCAGGTCGTACAGCTCGATCTGCCAGTCGGCGGGCGAAGTGCCGATCACGAAGGTACGGCCGATCTCGCAGCGGTAGCCGCGGTAGGTCGCGCCCAGGCAGACGGAGAGGAAGTCGCCCTCCTCGACGCGCCGGTCGGTGGGCCGGTGGCCGCGCCGCCCCGAGTTCGGGCCGGTGCCGACCGAGGTCACGAAGGCCGGGCCGTCGGCGCCGTGGTCGACGAGGCGGCGCTCCAGCTCCAGGGCGAGATGGCGTTCCGTACGGCCGACCAGGATGGATTCGAGGAGCTCGCCCAGGGCCTGGTCGGCGATCTCGGCGCCGATCCGCAGACAGGAGATCTCCTCCTCGTCCTTGATCACCCGCAGCTGTTCCACCGCACCGCCCAGGTCGGCGAGGCGCAGCCGTGGGGCCACCGAACCGATGGCGCGGTGCCGGGCCACGGTCAGGTGGTGCTCCTCGACCGCGAGGGACTCGGCGCCCTGGCCGGCGGCGACATCGGCGGCGGCGACGGCCGGATCACCGCCGGCGCGCGGCAGCACCTGCACGCGCAGCGCGTCGTCGGGGCGCCCTTCGTCGGCCTCGCCGCTCGGCGGGCCGACGCACAGCAGGAGATCCTCGCCCCTGCCGAGCAGGAGCACGGCGTGGCGCGGGGCCGCGCCGGCGAGATACCTCACGTTGGCCGGGCGGGTGACGAGCGCCGTCGCGCTGCCGGCCGCCGTACAGCGCTCCCGGAGCCGCTCTCTGCGGGCTGCGTACACCTCTGACATGAACCGAGCGTACGAGCGGTGGCCGGATGTCGCCGGTTCAGAGGGGCCGGACGTGTGGGCGAGGGGCCGTACAGGCGGAGCGGGGGACGTACTGAAGGTGCACGGCTGCGGCAGGGGTCACCACTGCGGCGGGCTCGCGATCGACCTGGCCAGCACGTCGTCGAGGACGCGGGCCGTGGCCGGTACGTCGAGCTGTGAGTTGTCGATGATGGGCAGCCCCGAGCCGTACCAGCCGGCCATCCGGCCGTGGATGCGGGCGACTTCCTCGTCGGTGAGGCGGCGGTTTCCGGAGCGCTCGGCGTTGCGCTCCAGGACTATCTCCAGGCCGGGGAGGAGGACGACCGGCAGCAGGCCGGGGCCGACATGGCGCTTCCAGCCGCCGAGGCCGACGACCGGGCGGTCCGGGAAGACGGCGTCGTCGAGGATGCAGGAGATGCCGTTGGCCAGGAAGTTCCGTGCGGCGAAGCCGCAGGTGCGGCGGGCGAGACGATACTGCGCCTCCGAATGGTCGTTCCACCCCGACTGCGGGTCCGCGAAGCCCGAGCGCACCCATTCGCGTACGTCGTCGAGGCTGATGTGGGCGGTGGGGACCCGGCGGTGGTCCGCCCAGTACTTGGCGACGCTGGTCTTTCCGGCTCCGGCGGGGCCGATGAGCAGCACCGCGAGCGTGGTGGCCGTGGGGTCGGTCGCGCCCGCGGCGGGCGGCGGCGACGGCATGGCCACGGGGCCGCCCGGGGGCAGCTGCACATGCCCGGTCGTATCCGGTGTGGGCGGGACGGGGGCGTGGTGCGCGGGCTGCGCGGGGGCATGATGCGGAGGCTGCTGCGGAGCGTGGTGCTGGGGCGCGTGATGCGGGACCTGCGTGGGAGGGACCCCGGGAGGCACGGGCGCTCCGGTGAAACCGGGAGCGGGTGCGGGACCCGGGTGTCCCGGGTGCTGTCCGGCCGGTGACCAGTCGGCGGCCGGTCCGTGCCCCGGCTGGTGGGGCGGCGGCAGCGGAGCCCCCACTGCGTGCTGCATCCGGTGCCACTCCATCTCGTGTCTTCTGGCTCATTCGCCTCCGGGACGCCTCAGCCGGTGTCGCGAGCCCGACCGTGCTCAGCCCTTCGGGCCTCCGCGCGCTCGGCCTCTCGGCACCGACGCGTCCCTTCAGCTCACTCGCGGCAGGCAACTGGCGCTGGCGAGCAGGGCCTGGGTCCCGCTCGCTACCGAACGGTACCTTCCCCGGCCGCCGTTGTGTGAACGGCCGGGGAACGAGCGAAGTGCCCGTGAGTGAGAGGCAAAACGGGTCAAGTATGGGCCCGTTGGGTGTTACCCGCCCAGCACGCCGGGGGCCGTCACTCCCCGACTTCGCCGTACGCGGCGAGGAGCACGGCCGGGTCCGGGCCCTCCAGGACCGTCGGCTTGGCGAGCCCGTCGAGAACGATGAAGCGCAGCAGGTCGCCGCGGGACTTCTTGTCGACCTTCATGTTCTCCAGGAGCTTGGGCCACTGGTCGTAGCGGTAGCTCAGCGGGAGACCCACGGATTCGAGGATCGTGCGGTGGCGGTCGGCGGTCGCGTCGTCCAACCGGCCCGCCAGACGGCCGAGTTCGGCGGCGAAGTGCATGCCGACGGAGACGGCCGCGCCGTGCCGCCACTTGTAGCGCTCGTTCTTCTCGATGGCGTGCGCGAGGGTGTGCCCGTAGTTGAGGATCTCGCGCAGCCCCGACTCCTTGAGGTCGCCGGAGACGACCTCGGCCTTGACCTTGATGGAGCGCTCGATGAGCTCGGCGGTGTGCGGGCCGGCCGGGGTGCGGGCTGCCTGCGGGTCCTCCTCGATCAGCTCCAGGATCACCGGGTCGGCGATGAATCCGGCCTTGATGATCTCCGCGAGCCCGGAGACGAAGTCGTTGACCGGCAGCGAGTCGAGCGCGACCAGGTCGCACAGGACGCCGGCGGGCGGATGGAAGGAGCCCACCAGGTTCTTGCCCTCGGCGGTGTTGATCCCGGTCTTGCCGCCGACCGCCGCATCCACCATGGCGAGCACGGTGGTGGGGACGGCGATCCAGCGCACCCCGCGCAGCCAGGTCGCCGCGACGAAACCGGCCAGATCGGTGGTGGCGCCGCCGCCGACCCCGACGATGACGTCGGTGCGGGTGAAGCCGGACTGACCGAGCGCCTTCCAGCAGTAGGCGGCGACCTCGACGGTCTTGGCCTCCTCCGCGTTGGGCACCTGGATGGCGACGGCCTCGTAGCCCTGTCCGGCCAGGTCGGCGCGGAGCGCCTCGCCGGTCTCGGCGAGCGCCTCGGGGTGGACGACCGCGACGCGCTTGGCCTTGTCGCCGATCAACCCGCCGAGCTCACCGAGGAGTTGACGGCCGACCAGGACCTCGTAGGGGTCGGTGCCCGCGGTGCCGCCGACCTGGATACGGGTCACTGCCTCGCTCATGCTTCCTTCAACTCCAGTGCGTCAAGGACCGCCTGGGCGACCTCTTCGGGGGTACGGCCGTCGGTGGGTACCACCGCGCGGGCGACTTCGGTGTACAGGTGGCGGCGCGCCTCCATCAGGTCGCGCCACTGCCGGCGCGGGTTGACGGCGAGCAGCGGCCGGGCCGCGTTGAGGCCGGTGCGCTTGACCGCCTCCTCGACGTCCATCGAGAGGTAGACGACCCGGTGCCCGGCGAGCAGCGCGCGGGTGCCCTCGTCGAGGATCGCGCCGCCGCCGAGCGCCAGGACGCCGTCGTGCTCGGCGAGCGCCTTGTGCACGGCCCTCTTCTCGATCGCGCGGAAGACCGGTTCGCCCTCGTCGACGAAGATGTCGGCGATGGTGCGGCCCTGCTCGGCCACGATGTCGTCGTCCGTGTCCCGGTAGGCGCAGCCGAGCCGCTCCGCGACGAGCGCGCCCACCGTGGATTTGCCGACCCCCATCGGGCCGACGAGGACGACGTGCGGAGCGGTCACCGCACGACCAGGTTGTCGAGGTACGACTGGACGTTGCGGTGGGTCTCCGGGACGCTGTCGCCGCCGAACTTCTCGGCCACCGCGTCCGCCAGGACGAGGGCGACCATGGCCTCGGCGACGATTCCGGCGGCCGGGACCGCGCACACGTCGGAGCGCTGGTGGTGCGCCTTGGCGGCCTCGCCGGTGGCGACGTCGATGGTCGCGAGGGCGCGCGGCACGGTCGCGATCGGCTTCATCGCGGCGCGAACGCGCAGCAGCTCACCGGTGGTCAGACCGCCCTCGGTGCCGCCGGAGCGGCCGGTGGTGCGCCGGATGCCGTCCGCGGTGTGGACGATCTCGTCGTGCGCCTTGGAGCCCGGCACCCGCGCGAGCTCGAAGCCGTCGCCGACCTCGACACCCTTGATGGCCTGGATGCCCATGAGCGCGGCCGCGAGCCGGGCGTCGAGCCGCCGGTCCCAGTGCACATGCGAGCCGAGGCCCACCGGCACGCCGTACGCGAGCACCTCGACCACGCCGCCGAGGGTGTCGCCGTCCTTGTGGGCCTGGTCGATCTCCGCGACCATCGCCTTCGACGCGTCGGCGTCCAGGCAGCGCACCGGGTCGGCGTCGAGCTTCTCGACGTCCGAGGGCTTCGGGTAGACGCCGTAGGGCGCCTTCGCCGCGGCCAGCTCGACGACGTGCGAGACGATCTCGATCCCGGCCGTCTCCTTCAGGTACGAGCGGGCCACCGCGCCGAGCGCCACACGGGCCGCGGTCTCACGGGCGGAGGCGCGCTCCAGGATCGGCCGGGCCTCGTCGAAGCCGTACTTCTGCATGCCGGCGAGGTCGGCGTGGCCGGGCCGGGGCCGGGTCAGCGGGGCGTTACGGGCGAGGTCGGCGAGGATCTCCGGGTCGACCGGGTCGGCCGCCATGACCTGCTCCCACTTGGGCCACTCGGTGTTGCCGACCATGATGGCCACCGGCGAGCCGAGGGTGAGGCCGTGCCGTACGCCGCCGAGGAAGGTGACCTCGTCGCGCTCGAACTTCATCCGGGCACCGCGTCCATAGCCCAGGCGCCGCCGGGCGAGGTGGTCCGCCACCATCTCCGTGGTGATCGGCACGCCGGCGGGAAGGCCCTCCAGCGTCGCGACAAGTGCGGGACCGTGGGACTCCCCCGCGGTCAGCCAGCGCAACCTGCTCAACGGTGCTCCTCATGCTCGCGCCCTCGTACTGCCCTGCGTACGCGCGTCCTCGCGTACGGCGACGGCGCGACCGGGTGCGCGGCCCTGGCCCGCCACCTCCGATCCTCCCACGTCTCGGCCCGGGATCCGGTCGCAGGTCCATCAGGCGGACGGACCTCGTCAGGTAGTACGACGCCGCGTGAGCCCCGGCATCACCTCGTCCGCGCCGCCGCCCTCACGCCATCCGTTCCGCCGCGCTCTTGATCGCCTCGCGGATGCGGAAGTACGTGCCGCAGCGGCAGACGTTCGCGATCTCGTCGATGTCGGCGTCGGTGGGGTTCTTGGTGCGCTTGAGCAGGGCGACGGCGGCCATGATCTGTCCGGGCTGGCAGTAGCCGCACTGGGCCACGTCCTGCTCCAGCCAGGCCTCCTGGACGGGGTGCAGCCTGTCCCCGTCAGCGAGCCCCTCGATGGTGGTGACCTCGCGGCCCGCGGCCTCGGCGACCGGGACCACGCAGGGGCGTACGGCCTCGCCGTCGAGGTGGCTGGTGCAGGCCTTGCAGACGTCGATGCCGCAGCCGTACTTGGGGCCGCGGACGCCGAGCAGATCGCGCAGCGCCCAGAGCAGGGGCAGGTCGTCGGGTGCGTCGACGGTGACGGTCTGCCCGTTGACGGTGAAGGTGTGGGAGGGCATGGGCGCTCGTGCTCCTAGCGCGGGAAGGGGGTGAAGTCGACGTCGAAGTTCACGGGGAAGCTGCGCGGCCTGGTACCGGTGGCCCGCGCGTAGGCGTTGGCGATGGCGCCGACGGCCGCCGGAACGCCCAGCTCACCCGCGCCGCCCGGCTCGTGGTCCGTCGGCAGGACAAAGATCCGTACGTCCTTCGGGGAGTCCTTCTGGCGTGCGTAGTGGAACTGCGAGTAGCTGCCTTCCAGCGGCAGCCCCTTGTCGATGTGGAGTCCTGCCCGCAGCGTGGTGGAGATCGCGTCCGTGAGTCCGCCGAGCAGCTGTGCCTCCAGTCCGCGCGGATTGATCGGCCGCCCCACGTCCGCCGCGATGACGGCCTTGGTCACCCGCGGCTTCCGGGGATCGGTGGCGTCGATCTCGACGAGACAGGCGGTGCAGGACGTGTACTCGTCGTGGAAGCCGATGCCCTGGGCCCAGCCGGACGGCAGGGTCCGCCCCCAGTCGCCTTCGCCTGCGACCTTGTCGAGGACGGCGCGCTGCCGGTCGGTCTTGAGGAAGGAGCGGCGGAACGCGACCGGATCCTGGCCGAGCTTCGCCGCCAGCTCGTCGACGACGATCTCCTCGGCGCCCCGTGTGTTGGCGGAGTACACCGAACGCCAGGAACCGGTGTGCATCTTCACCGGCACCTCGGTGAGCGCCTGGGTCGTGACACCGAAGTTGTACGGGGACTTCACCGTGGTCAGGAACAGGGTCTGCGCGAAGGTCGCGTTGCCGAGGCCGGTGGGCAGCGAGGCCGCGGCGGCGGTGATCGCGTCCCCGAGGCCGTGCCGGAAGTCGGTCTCCACCGCCGCGACCTGGTGGACGAAGGTGAGCACCTGGCCTGCCGCGTAGGTGGCGCGGATCCTGTGATGGGTCGCGGGCCGCATCCGCCCGTGCCGCGTGTCGTCGATCCGCGACCACATCAGCCGCACCGGGCGGCCGCTCTTCTTGGACACCACGGCGGCCTCCAGCGCCGCGTCGTAGAACAGCCGGCGCCCGAAGGAGCCGCCCGACTGCACCACATGGACCTTGACCTTGCTCACCGGCAGTCCGACGGCCTGCGCGATGGCCGCCTGGGCGATGATCGGCGACTTCATGCCCGACCAGATCTCGGCCCGATCGGTTCGTACGTCGGCCACGGCGGAGTTGGTCTCCATCGGCGCGTGGCTGACGAACGAGAAGTCGAACTCGGCGTCGACCTTCTGGACCAGCAGCCCGAGCAGATCCAGGGACGGCGTCGCCGCCTTCAGCTTCGCGCGGATGTCGTCGTCCGAGAGCGCGTCGACCGTGCCGCCGCCCCAGGTGACGTCCAGGGCGTTCTTGCCGTCGAGGGCCTGGCCGAAGGTCTCGGCGACCACGGCGACGCCGGTGTCGATGGTGACCACGTCGAGGACGCCGGGCATGGCGCGTACGGCCGTCTCGTTGTTGACCGACTTCACCGTGCCGTTGATGGTCGGCGGGCGGCGCACCATGCAGGGCTTGGCGCCGGGGACGTCGAGGTCGAGTGTGTACGGGTGCTTGCCGGTGACGAGTGCCCTGGCGTCGATACGGGAGGTGGGGGTGCCGACGAGGGTGTGCTCCGACTCCTTCTTGGGCGTGACGGTCAGCGAGCCCAGGTCGAAGGAGGCGGCCGCGGCCGAGAGGGAGCTGTAGGAGGCGGTGTGGCCGTCCGATGCGGTGACGATTCCCTGACGTACCGTCACGTCACCTGCGCTCAGGCCCCATTGCTTTGCGGCCGCGCCCACCATACGGGCCCGCGCGGCGGCCGCCGTGTGCCGTACGGGGTCGTACAGGGACCGTATGGAGTTGGAGCTCCCGGTCAGCTGGTTGAACAGCAACTCGGGCCGGGCGTCCTCCAGTTGGACATGTATGCGGTCGAGGGGTGTGTCCAGCTCCTCCGCCACCAACATGGCCACCGCGGTGGTCAGGCCCTGCCCGACCTCCTCCCGCGGCAGCCGGAAGTGGACGATGCCGTCCTCGTCGACAGTCAGGACGAGCATGCCCGCGGTGGGCTTGCCCGCCAGGATGAGCAGATCACCGAGGTCGACCAGATCGGCCGGTGCGGGCGGCGTGGGTATCGCCGCCTCCGCGGTGCCGGGTTCGTACGCGTCGAGACCGATCCTGGTCGCCACGGCCAAGGTGGGCGCGGCCACCAGGTAGGTGAGAAACCTGCGCCTGGCATGTCCGGTCATGGGGGGCTCCGTTCACGCGCCCGCCGCCGTCGCCGGGCCGTCCGGAGATCATTACCGAAGGTAAGCCCCCCGTTCAATAGGCGTGCGGCACCGTCCGCCCGCAGAACAGCTCAGCAAGCGGCTAGGGAACGGCGCCCACAGAGCGCCCGTCATCGTCAGGACCGAGGTGATGGCTAGCGAGCCGCCAGCGCGTGCTCGCCCGCCTTGCGCATGGCGTCGAGCGGCGCGGGCGAACGCCCCGTCATCTGCTCGACCTGGAGCACTGCCTGGTGCACGAGCAGGTCGAGACCGCTGACCACGGCACCGCCGTACGCCGACCAGCGCGCCGCGAGAGCGGTCGGCCACGGGTCGTACAGCACGTCGAAGAGCGTGGCGGGCCGCTCCGGGACGGCGCCGGCCAGCGCGTCCGTCGTGCCCGCCGGGGTCGTGGCGATCACCAGCGGCGCCCGCAACGCCTGCTCCGCGTCCGCCCAGTCCGCCGTCCGCACCTCGACGTCGAGCCGCTCACCCCACTGCCGCATCTCGGCGGCGCGCGCCTCGCTGCGGACGTACGCGACGACCTCGCCGGTGCAGACCCGCGCCAGCGCGGCCAGCGCGGAGGACGCGGTGGCGCCCGCACCGAGGATGGCGGCGGAGTCGACCTCCTCGATCCCCCGCTCCCGCAGGGCGGCGACCATTCCGGGGATGTCCGTGTTGTCGCCGAGGCGTCGGCCGTCCTCGGTGAACACCACCGTGTTGACCGCCTCGACCGAGGCCGCCGTGTCGGTGATCTCGTCCAGCAGCGGAATCACCGCGCGCTTGAGCGGCATGGTCAACGACAGCCCCGCCCACTCCGGCCCGAGTTCCCCGAAGAACCCGGGCAGCGCCTCCTCGTCGACCTCGAAACGGTCGTACGACCAGTCACTGAGGCCGAGCTCCCGGTACGCGGCACGGTGCAGCACCGGGGAGAGGGAGTGGGCGATCGGGGAACCGAGTACGGCGGCTCGGCGGGCGTCAGTTGCCCGAGCTGTCATTGAATTTTTCCTTGAGCGTCTGGAATTCGGCGTACGTCTTGGCGAATTCGGTGTTTTCCTGACCGTCCGTCGCCACGAAGTAGATCCAGCCGTCGTCCGTCGGGTTGAGGGCGGCCCTCAACGCGTCATCACCCGGGTTGCCGATCGGACCGGGAGGCAGGCCCTTTCGCGTGTACGTGTTGTACGGGTCCTTGTTGCTGTTGATCTCGGACTCGCTGATGTGGATCTTGCTCTGGCCCTTCAAGTAGTTGAAGGTCGAGTCGAACTGGAGCAGCTGGTTCGTCTCGGTGTTGGTGGACTTCAGCCGGTTGTAGACGACCTCGGCCATCTTGCGGAAGTCATCATGCGTCTTCCCTTCGGCCTGGACGAGGCTCGCGACCGTGACGAGCTGCAGCGGGTTGTCCAGGTTGAGCGCCTTGGCCTTTGTCTTGAGGTCCAACGCGTTGTACTTCTGCGTGGCCTGGGACACCATTTTCTTCAGGACGTCCTCGGGCTTCATACCCTTGGCGGCGGGATATGTGGCCGGGTAGAGGAAACCTTCCAGCGGGTCCTTGATAGAGCTGTCGCTGTTCGCCCAGGACGGAAGTCCCAGACTCTTGTATTCCTTCTTCGCGACGCCTGCGGTGGTGCCCTTGGGAAGTTCGAGTTTTTCGTCGATCTTCGTATAGACGGTCGCGTTTCGCCACCCCGGGGCGACGACCACGTTGGCCTGGCTCTTCGGATCGAGCATCAACTTGACGGCACTCGCCGCCGACATCTGTTCCCTCAGCAGATAGGCGCCCGCCTGGATCATCTGCCCGTTGGGGTTGTTCTGCTGCGCGGACACGAAGGCGTCGACGCTCTTGATGACGTCGGCATCCTTCAGCGCCTTGCCGATCGCGTAGCCGCTGGCGCCCTCGGGAATCTGGACGGTCACCTGGCCGGTGCCGTCCCCCGCGTAGTCCGGCGCTGGGCCGTAACGCTTTTGGTAGAACTGGTACCCGAAATATCCGACTCCGCCGATCCCGCCGCCGAAGACCAGCACGACCACCAGGCAGGCGCAGCCGCTGCGGCGCTTCTTGCCCTTGCTTCCGCCCTTGCCGCGGCGGTCGCCGCGGCGGGCCTTCGGGTCGTCGTCATCGAAGTCGTCGTCATCGTCGCCACCGGCGAAGAAGGCGTGTTCGCCCTGGTCGGGACCGGGATCCCAGTCCGTCTGCGGCTCGGGTTCGGCGCGCCGACGAGCGGGCGGCTCCGGCGGCGGATAGGCGTCGGGAGTGCCGTAGTAGTCGGGCTGCTCACCGTTGTACTGGCCCGCGTACGGGTCGACCGGGTCGGCCGGGTACGGGACATGCGGATGCGTCCCGGTGTTCCAGCTGCCGTCGTTGTACTGCTGCTGCCCCTGGCCGCCGTACTGCTGACCCTGGTCGTGATACTGCTGGTGACCCTGCCCCTGACCCTGACCTTGGCCCTGGCCCTGGCCCTGGTACTGGTGCTGTTCCTGGTCCGCGTACTGCGGGTGCCCCTGACCGGGGAACTGCTGCTGGCCCTGGCCGTGATACTGCTGCTGACCCTGGTCGTACCCGCCCTGCGGGCCCGTGGCCCAGTCGCCGTACTGCGCCTGCTGCTGTTGCTGCGGCTGCTGCGGATAGTGCTGCGGCTGGCCGCCGTAGGGGGACTGGCCGTCGGCGGCCTGCCCTCCCCATCCGACGTCCCCGTACAACGGGTCCTCCGGATGCCACGGTTCGGAGCCTGGGCCCCGGCCATACTCAGTCATCGATCCCCTAGAGCCGCGAGGCGGTGGCTGCTGGCGCTTGTGGCACGCCTCCCGTCCGCCTCTTTGCTGTGCGGCGACTGTTCGAACACCACCGCATCGCGCGGAACGTTACCGTATCGCGATCAGATGACCACTTCGACGCCCTCGCCGGGAGCTTTACCTGACACCCGTTCGGATTCCAAAGCCTGCTGCAGAATGATGACGGCGGCCGCCTGATCGATGACGGACCTGCCCTTTTTGGACTTCACGCCCGAGGCCCGCAGCCCCTGACTGGCCGTCACTGTGGTCATCCTCTCGTCCACAAGTCTCACCGGAACGGGGGCGATCCCCCGGGCGAGCTCCTGGGCGAAGGCGCGGACCTTGACCGCGGCCGGGCCCTCGCCCCCCTTGAGGGAGCGAGGGAGTCCGACGACGACCTCGATCGGCTCGTACTCCTCGACGAGTTGCTTGAGCCGGCGGTGGGCGGCCGGGATGTCACGCCCCGGGACCGTCTCCACCGGGGTCGCGAGGATCCCGTCGGGGTCGCACGAGGCGACCCCGATGCGGGCGTCCCCGACGTCGATGGCGAGACGACGTCCTCTGCGCATGTTCCCGGGGCCTTACTTGGCCGTCTCGGTGACCAGGCGCTCGACCGCGTCGATGGCCTCGCCGATGGCGGCCGGGTTCTGGCCGCCGCCCTGAGCGACGTCCGGCTTGCCGCCACCGCCGCCGCCGAGGGTCTTGGCGGCCGTACGGACCAGGTCACCGGCCTTGAGACCGCGCTCGCGGGCGGCCTCATTGGTGGCGATGACCGTGAGGGGCTTGCCGCCGGCCACGGCGAAGAGGGCGACCACGGCGGCCCGTCCGCCCTGGATACGGCCGCGCACGTCGAGGACCAGCTTGCGCAGGTCGTCGGCGGTGGTGCCGTCCGGGACCTGGCCGGTGACCAGGGCGACCCCGCGGACGTCCTTGGCGGACTCGGCGAGACCGCCGGCGGCCTGCAGGACCTTCTCCGCGCGGAACTTCTCGATCTCCTTCTCGGCGTCCTTCAGCTTGCCGAGCATGGCGGAGACCTTCTCCGGGAGCTCCTCCGGGCGGCCCTTGACCAGCTCCTGGAGCTGGGCGACGACCGTGTGCTCGCGGGCCAGGAAGTTGTACGCGTCGACGCCGACCAGGGCCTCGATACGCCGTACGCCGGAGCCGATCGACGACTCGCCGAGCAGCTTGACCAGGCCGAGCTGGGCGGTGTTGTGAACGTGCGTGCCGCCGCACAGCTCCTTGGAGAAGTCCCCGATCGTCACGACGCGGACGCGCTCGCCGTACTTCTCGCCGAACTCGGCGATGGCGCCCTGCTTCTTGGCCTCGTCGATGCTCATGATCTCGGCCTGGACGTCCAGGTCGCGGGCGAGCACCTCGTTGATCTGCTGCTCGACGTCGGTCATCACGGCCGTGGGCACGGCCGACGGGGAGCCGAAGTCGAAGCGGAAGCGACCGGGCTGGTTCTCGGAACCGGCCTGGGCGGCCGTCGGGCCGAGGGCGTCGCGCAGGGCCTGGTGCGTGAGGTGCGTGGCCGAGTGGGCGCGGGCGATGGCCTTGCGACGCAGGACGTCGATGGAGGCCTGGGCCTTGGCGCCGACGGTGACCTCGCCGACCTGGACGACGCCCTTGTGGACGTACACACCCGGGACCGGCTTCTGGCAGTCGCGGACCTCGATGACGGCACCGGTGTCCACCTTGATGCGCCCGGTGTCGCCGATCTGGCCGCCGCCCTCGGCGTAGAACGGGGTGCGGTCGAGGACGATCTCGACCTCGTCGCCCTCGGTGGCGGCGGGCGACGACACACCGTCGACGAGGATGCCGACGATCGTCGACTCGCCCTCGGTCCGGTCGTAGCCGACGAAGTCGGTCTCACCGGCGGCGTCGGCGATCTGGCGGTAGGCGCCGAGGTCGGCGTGGCCGGTCTTCTTGGCCCGGGCGTCGGCCTTGGCCTTGTCCCGCTGCTCCTTCATCAGGCGGCGGAAGCCGTCCTCGTCCACGGAAAGGCCCTGCTCGGCGGCCATTTCGAGGGTGAGGTCGATCGGGAAGCCCCAGGTGTCGTGGAGCAGGAAGGCCTTGTCGCCGGCGAGGACGCTGCCGCCGGACTCCTTGGTCTCGGTGATGGCCGTGTCGAGGATGTTCGTGCCGGCCTTCAGCGTCTTGAGGAAGGCGGCCTCCTCGGCGAGGGCCACGGTCTCGATGCGCCGGCGGTCGGTGACGAGCTCCGGGTACTGCTGGCCCATCATCTCGATCACGACGTCGATGAGGTCCTTGACGACCGGACCGGTG
Source organism: Streptomyces sp. NPDC001530 (assembly GCF_042894545.1). NCBI lineage: Bacteria > Bacillati > Actinomycetota > Actinomycetes > Kitasatosporales > Streptomycetaceae > Streptomyces > Streptomyces sp. NPDC001530. The sequence goes on along the minus strand of NZ_JBIAVS010000006.1, from coordinate 344,927 downwards.
GCGCCGAGCAGCCGCATGTTGCGGATGGCGCGGCGCATGATGCGGCGCAGCACATAGCCGCGGCCCTCGTTGCCCGGGGTCACGCCGTCGCCGATGAGCATCACGGAGGTGCGCATGTGGTCGGTGACCACGCGCAGCGAGACGTCGGAGTCGTGGGCGGCGCCGTACTCGACGCCCGTCAGCTCGGTGGCCTTGTTGATGACGGCCATGGAGGTGTCGATCTCGTACATGTTCTGCACGCCCTGCAGAATCATGGCGAGGCGTTCCATGCCGAGGCCGGTGTCGATGTTCTTGCTGGGCAGCTCGCCGAGGATCTCGAAGTCGTCCTTCGAGGTGCCCTCGCCGCGCTCGTACTGCATGAAGACCAGGTTCCAGATCTCCACGTACCGCTCGTCGTTGACGGCCGGGCCGCCCTCGACGCCGAACTCGGGGCCGCGGTCGTAGTTGATCTCGGAACACGGGCCGCAGGGGCCGGGGACGCCCATGGACCAGTAGTTGTCCTTCTTGCCCAGGCGCTGGATGCGCTCGGCCGGGACGCCGATCTTGTCGCGCCAGATGGCCTCGGCCTCGTCGTCCTCCAGGTAGACCGTGATCCACAGGCGCTCGGGGTCAAGCCCGTAACCACCCTTGTCCTGGGGCGAGGTGAGCAGCTCCCAGGCGTGGGTGATGGCGCCTTCCTTGAAGTAGTCGCCGAAGGAGAAGTTGCCGCACATCTGGAAGAACGTGCCGTGCCGGGTGGTCTTGCCGACCTCTTCGATGTCGGGTGTGCGCACGCACTTCTGCACGCTGGTGGCGCGGGCGTACGGCGGCTTGACCTCACCCAGGAAGTAGGGCTTGAAGGGCACCATGCCGGCCGGGACGAGGAGCAGAGTCGGGTCGTCCGCGATGAGCGACGCCGAAGGGACGACGGTGTGACCGCGCTCCTCGAAGAAGCTCAACCAGCGGCGGCGAATCTCGGCCGACTCCATTAGTGGTCCTCATTCCGGTTGTACGAGTACGTCGACCTCTCGACGTACTTCGGGTTGTTGCGGTTCTCGATGGCGGCGAAGCGCCGGGGGCCGGGCACTTCGGGGCGGGCGCCCAGCCCGAGCGCCTCGTCGAGTTCGGCCTCCCGCTGGGCCATGCCGTCGCGGACGTCGAGCGCGAAGTCCTTGAGCCGGTGGCCCGCCTCGATCGCCTTGTTCGCGGCCTGTGCCGCGAGGCTCTCGGGGGTCAGCTGCTTGAGCTTGCGGTTGACCTTGGTGGTGGCCCACACGCCCGCGGCTGCGCCGGCGGTGAACCAGAACGTACGGCGGAACATCGCTGCGTCAGTCCTTCTTCCGCTTTCCCCGTCGCGCGGACGGGACGGTGCGGCCCACGATCACGGTACGCCGGGACGCCTTGTCGGGCACATTCTCACGACGGCCTCCGATGGCCCGGCGCACGCCGTAGCCGAACGCCGCGACCTTGACCAGGGGGCCGCCGAAGGTGGAGGCGACGGTGGACGACAGCGCCGACGCGTTCGACGTGACCTCCTGGACGTCCGACGCGATGGCATCGACCCGGTCGATCTGCGTCTGTGCGGAGCGCACCGCCGCGGAGGCGTCGGCGAGGAGCGGGACGGCCTGGTCGGTCACGTCCGCGACGAGCTTGGTGGTCGCCCTGAGCGTCTGGGCCAGCCTCGCCAGCGCGACGGCGAGGAAGGAGACCAGGATCGCCCAGAAGACGGCCACCAGAATCCCGGCCACCTCTCCACCGGACACTGTTGCACCCGCTCCCTGATACCTGCGTGAACATCGAAAAGTCGTCCCCCGAGCCTATCGCGCCGGGGCCGCCGCTCCGTACCGCATTAACGGCCCCCCACAGCGGAGTTGCGCGAAGCGATTGTACGGACCGCATACGGGTCAGTACGCTCCGTATCCCATGCGAGGTTCTCAGCGCTCCGCCCCTGCGGCATCCGGCAATCTGCCTCTGGAACTCGACGCGTTCGTGGGGCGCGCGGCCGAACTCGGGCGGCTGGCCGAGGCGCTGGAGACGGCCCGTCTGGTGACCGTGACGGGCATGGGCGGTGTCGGCAAGTCGCGACTGGCCGCGCATGCCGCGGCGCGGACGCACGCGCGGGACGGCGCGTGGCGGGTGGAACTGTCCGCGGTGCGTGATCCGAACGTCGTCGAGCACGCGATCGTCGAGGCCCTCGGCCTGACGGATCAGACGCCCAGAACCCCGCGCCAGGTGCTGCTCGACCATCTCGCGGAGCGCCAACTCCTCCTCGTTCTCGACGGGTTCGAGCATCTGGTGCAGGTGTGCGCCTCGCTGGTGGGCGAACTGCTGCGGCGCGCGCCGGGGCTGCGGGTGCTGGCCGTGGGGCGCAGACCGCTGGGCATCGGGGGCGAGCGGCTGTTCCCGCTGTCGCCGCTGACCGAGCCGGAGGCGGCGGAGCTGTTCGCGGACCGGGCGGCGGCCCAGGTCCCCGGCTTCGCGCTGGACGACAGCGACCGGTCGGTCGTACGGGAGCTGTGCCGGCGCCTGGACGGGATCCCGCTCGCGGTCGAGCTGGCGGCGGGGCGGCTGAGCGCCCTCTCCCCCGCGCAGCTGCTCTCCCGGCTGGAGGACCGCTTCCGGCTGCTGACCGGCGGATCACGCGACGCCCTGCCCCGGCACCAGACGCTGCGTACGGCGATCGGCTGGAGCCATGAGCTGTGCACGCCCGAGGAGCGACTGCTGTGGTCGCGCCTGTCGGTGTTCGCCGGGCCGTTCGACCTGGAGGCCGCCGAGTACGTGTGCAGCGGCGACGGGCTGCACTCCGACGACGTCCTCGACGTGCTCGGCGCGCTGCTCGCCCAGTCGGTGCTGTCCCGCGAGGAGACGGCGGCGGGCGTGCGCTACCGGATGCTGGACACGGTCCGGGCGTACGGCGCGGACTGGCTGGCGGCGATGGGCGACGCGGACCGGCTGCGCCGCCGGCACCGGGACTGGTACATGGGCCTGGCCACCTGGTGCGAACTGGACTGGTTCTCACCGCGCCAGGGCGAGGTCGCCACGCGCGTCGACACGGAGCTGCCGAATCTGCGCCGCGCCCTGGAGCACTGCCTGACCGAGCCCGGCGCGGCGCATCTGGGCCGGTACCTGGCGGGCACTCTGTGGTTCTACTGGGTCGGCTGCGGCCGGCTGTCGGAGGGCCGGCACTGGCTGGAACGCAGTCTGGATCTCGACGGTGATCGTGATCAGTCGCGGCTGAAGGCCTTGTGGGTGCTCGGCTATGTGGCGGTCCTCCAGGGCGACACGGTGCCCGCGCTGTCCGCACTCCAGGAGTGCCGCGAGGATGCGGACCGTACCGGCAACGCCACCGCGGTGGCGTACGCCGAGCACCTCACCGGCTGTCTGGCGCTGGTCACCGACAACATGGCGCGCGCGGAAACCTTGCTGCGCTCGGCGCTGGACCGCTATCACGAGATCGGTGAGCTCAACAGCAATGTGCTGATGGGCCAGGTCGAGCTGGCGATGGCGCTCGCGTTCCAGGGCGATCTGCCGGGCGCGGTGCGGCTGTGCGAGGACGTCCGCCGGGTCTGCGAGGACCACGGGGAGCGCTGGGCGCTGGCGTACGCGCTGTACGTCCTGGCGTACGAGGCCCTGACCGGGGGCGATGCGGCACGCGCCCGGGGCCTGCTGGTGGAGTGCCTCGGCATCGCGCACACCTTCCACGATCTGCTCGGCACGGTCCTCGCGATCGAGCTGCTCGCGCTGGTCACGGCGGTGGAGGGCGATCCGGCCGAGGCCGCCGTGCTCCAGGGAGCGGCGGCCCGGATGTGGCCGTCGGTGGGTCTGCCGCTGTTCGGCTCTGCCTACTACAACGCACCGCACGAGCGATGCGAGGCCCTGGCCCGGGAGCGGCTGGGCGACGAGCGGTACGCGGAGTGCGTACGGGCAGGGGCGCGGCTCGGGCAGCAGGAGGCGGTCGCCCGGGCGCTGGGGCGCGTCGGTGCCCGGCCCCTCGGGGCGGTGCCGTCGCCGCGCAGGCTGCCCCCGGACATGCGGAAGCCCGCCGTCTCGCCCACCTCGAAGGGCGGGGAGACGACGGGCTGACGCGCGGGTGGTGCTACGTCCGCCGGTGGATCAGCGGGCGTAGTACTCGACGACGAGCTGCTCGTCGCAGATCACCGGGATCTCCTTGCGGTTCGGCTCACGGTCCAGGCGGAAGGCCAGGGCGCGGAGGTTCACCTGGAGGTAGCGCGGGGTCTCGCCGTCGGGGGCGAAGCCGCCCTCGCGGGAAACCTGGAACAGGGTCTTCTCGCGGCTGCGCTCGCGGACCATCACGACGTCGTCGGGCTTGACGCGGAAGGACGGCTTGTCGACCTTCTGACCGTTGACCTCGATGTGGCCGTGAACGACCATCTGGCGGGCCTGGTAGATCGTGCGGGCGATGCCCGAACGCAGGACCAGCGCGTCGAGACGACGCTCCAGCTCGATGATCAGGGCCTCACCGGTCTTGCCCTGAACCTTGGAGGCACGCTCGTAGGCGCGGACGAGCTGACGCTCGGACACGTCGTACTGCGCACGCAGACGCTGCTTCTCGAGCAGACGGACCTTGTAGTCCGAGTTCTGCTTGCGGCCACGGCCGTGCTCACCCGGCGGGTAGGGGCGGGCCTCGAAGTACTTGACGGCCTTCGGGGTCAGCGCGATACCGAGGGCACGCGACTTCTTGACCTTGGGGCGGGACTGGTTCGCCATGAACCAAACACCTCATGTTTCTGATGTGAATACGGCTTCACCAGGGTTAGGGGAGGTCGCAATCCGCAGCCCGGGAAACCCTCCTCGTCCTGACGAACGGGGCGGGCAGCCGCTCCTGGGTCTGGGCACATACGTGCAGCACGCGAGTGGCCCACCGACCGTGCCCGGAAGTGCGGGTGGGTGGTGGGCTGCCCGCGACACCTTCGACGGTGCGCGACGCTCCTGGATCCCCTCGCCTTTCGGTTTCGGGGTTCCGGCTGGATGTCCCGTTCTGGTGGTGCCGACCGGAGCCGGACACGGGACGCAGCGCTGTGGGTCATCTTACAGGGGGATCAGGAGCACTTTCGACCAGAGGTCTCGCACGGTGGCATCAGGACCTTCCTCGGCCCAGGTGCTTCCTGGTCCACTCCACCGCGTCCGCGTACCGCGCCTCGGCGCCGTGCCGGGTCGGCGTGTAGTACTCGCGGTCCTTGAGCTCCTCCGGGGCGTACTGCTGGGCGGCGATGCCCTCGGGCAGGTCGTGCGGATACACGTACCCCTGGGCGTGCCCCAGCTTGGCCGCGCCCTTGTAGTGCCCGTCGCGCAGGTGGAGCGGCACAGGTCCCGCGTGCCCCTTGCGCACGTCCTCCATGGCGGCGCCGATCGCCATCGTCGCGGAGTTGGACTTGGGGGCCAGGGCGAGGGCGATGGTGGCGTGGCTGAGGGTGAGCGCGGCCTCGGGGAAGCCGATCATCGCGACGGCCTGGGCGGCCGCGACGGCTATGGGCAGCGCGTTCGGATCGGCGAGGCCGATGTCCTCGCTGGCGGAGATCATCAGGCGGCGGGCGATGAAGCGGGGGTCCTCACCGGCCTCGATCATCCGGGCCAGGTAGTGCAGCGCGGCGTCCACGTCGGAGCCGCGGATGGACTTGATCAGGGCGCTCGCCACGTCGTAGTGCTGGTCGCCGTCGCGGTCGTACTTCACGGCGGCGCGGTCGACGGTCTCCTCCAGGGTCGTCAGGCCGATCTCCGCCTCGCCCTTGTCGAGCGCGGCGCCGGCCGCGGCCTCCAGGGCGGTCAGCGCGCGGCGGGCGTCACCGCCGGCGATCCGCAGCAGGTGTTCCTCGGTGTCCTCGGGAAGCGTGACGGCGCCCTTGAGGCCGCGCTCGTCGGTGAGCGCGCGCTGGATGAGGCCGCGCAGGTCGTCGTCCGTGAGCGGTTCGAGGGTCAGCAGGAGCGAGCGGGAGAGCAGCGGGGAGATCACCGAGAAGTACGGGTTCTCGGTGGTCGCGGCGATCAGTGTCACCCAGCGGTTCTCGACGGCCGGGAGCAGGGAGTCCTGCTGGGCCTTGCTGAAGCGGTGGATCTCGTCCAGGAAGAGGACGGTCTCCTTGCCGAAGCCGCCGGTGGCGCGGCGGGCGCCGTCGATGACCGCGCGTACTTCCTTGACGCCCGCGGTGATCGCGGAGAGCTCCACGAAGCGCTTGTTGGTGGCCTTGGAGACGACATAGGCGAGGGTCGTCTTGCCGGTGCCGGGCGGGCCCCAGAGGATCACCGAGGACGGTCCGGCCGGGCCGCCGTTGCCCTCGCCGACGAGCCTGCGCAGGGGCGAGCCCGGCTTCAGCAGATGCCGCTGGCCCACGACTTCGTCGAGGGTGCGCGGGCGCATCCGTACGGCCAGGGGACTGCCGGTCGGGTCCTTCTCCTGGCGTTCTTCTGCTGCGGCGGTGAACAGGTCGGGCTCCACGTGGAAAACCCTATGTCACGCCACTGACAACGCTGCCGGGCCTTGGAGATCCGCCCGGCTCAGCTGGTCCAGAAGTCCCACCAGCGGGTCAGGATCAGCATCCCGATGATGCCGATGTGCAGCACCGGCAGGACCCAGGTGAACTCGCCGAAGAACGTCTTCAGCCAGCGCGGCGCGGGCAGGAAGCTGTTGCGGACGTTCAAGGAGGTCACGTACCAGAACATGATGATGGTGGCGACCCAGGCGAGGGAGCACCACAGGCACAGCGAGTTGATCCTGTACAGCGACTGAAACTGCAGCCAGGTGCAGAATCCGACGCCGAAGAGCGTGCCGGCGTTGAAGGTCAGCCAGTACCACCGCGGGAAGGTGGCCCGGGCGAGCAGGCTCACGCCGACGCAGATCACGATGCCGTACGCGACGAGACCCAGCATGGGGTTCGGGAAGCCGAAGGCCGAGGCCTGGTCGCTCTTCATGATGTTGCCGCAGGAGACGACCGGGTTCAGGCTGCACCCGGGCACGAAGTTCGGGTTCTCCAGCAGCTTGAACTTGTCGATCGTGATGACCCACGCGGCGAGGAGACCGGCCGCACCGGTGATCACCAGCATCAGGGCGAAGGCCCGGCTGCCGCCGACCGTCCGGGGAGCGGCGGGGCGTTCCTGGTCGGTGGGGACGTCCTTGACTCTCGTCTTGCTCATCACGCCGTTTCCGTAGCTTCGAAGGGGCCTGCGGGCAGGGCCATTGTGCCGCACGCGCCCCATGTCCACCGTTCGATGGACATAAGGAAGTACGCATGGTCGTCCCGGAGCGTTCGGTTCGGCGGGAGGCTCGTCGGCATGACAGCACACGCGAACCAACTCGCGGTGGACGTACGGGGGCTGCGCAAGCAGTACGGGGACGTGACCGCCGTCGACGGCATCGATCTCGGCATCCAGCAGGGCGAGGTGTTCGGCCTGCTCGGACCCAACGGCGCGGGCAAGAGCACCACGGTGGAGATCCTCCAGGCCAACCGCGCCCGGGACGCCGGCGAGGTCTCCGTACTCGGCGCCGACCCGGCGACGGGCACGCGCGCGTGGCGCCCACGAGTCGGCATCGTCTGGCAGGACGAATCCGCGCCCGCCGAGTTGACGGTGCGCGAGACCGTGCGGCATTTCACCGTTATTACCCGAAACCGCGTGGGAACTGATCCGGAAGCTGGCCGACGAGGGTACGACGATCCTGCTCACCACCCCCTACCTGGAGGAGGCGCAGGCGCTCGCACACCGCCTCGCGGTCATCGCGCGGGGCCAGGTCGTCGCCGAGGGCGCGGGCTATCTGCTGAAGGATCTGCCGCGGGCGGAACTCGCGGACGCGGTGCGGGCCGCTGCGCGGGGTGAGACGGTGTTGGCGCCGTCCGTGGCCGCGCGGCTTGTGGAGCAGTTGCGGACGAAGCCGGAGCGGCCACGGCTCTCCGAGCGCGAGACCGCCGTGCTGCGGCTGGTCGCCGAGGGGTGCACCAAACGCCGAGATCGGTCGTCGGCTCTTCATCGGCGAGTCCACCGTGAAGACCCATCTGCTGCGGGTCTTGGGGAAGTTGGGGGTGGATGACCGGACGGCGGCGGTGACCAGCGCGATGCGCTTCGGGTTGCTGGAGTGAGGTTTCTCGCCTGGGGGCTCCGCCCCCCCAGACCCCCCGTATCGCGCTGACGCGCTCGTCCTCAAACGCCGGACGGGCTGAAAATCTCCAGCCCCGGCCAGCAAAAATTTAGCCCCTCCGGCGTTTGAGGAGCGGGGGGGTTTGGGGGCGGAGCCCCCAAGGGACGGGAATGGGTAGGGGCGGAGGGGGCGAATAAACTCCCCCCGCCCGCCCCCGACCTCAGCCCAGCCTCGAGCCGAGTTCCGCCACGATCCCGTCGACGCGCACCGCGACCTGCTCGCCGGACTCCATGTCCTTGAGCTGGACGACGCCCTCGGCGAGGTCGCGCTCGCCGGCGACGATGGTGTAGCGGGCGCCCGAACGGTTCGCGTTCTTCATCGCGCCCTTGAGCCCCTTGCCGCCGTAGGAGAAGTCCGCCGCGACGCCCGCCTTGCGCAGCTCGGTGACCACACCGAAGAGCACCCGTCGGGCCTCCTCCCCGAGCGGCACCGCGAACACACTGGTGGACGCGGGCAGTTCGAGCGAGACGCCCTCCGCCTCCAGCGCCAGCACCGTCCGGTCGACACCCAGCGCCCAGCCCACCGACGGCAGCGCGGGACCGCCGATCATCTCGGAGAGGCCGTCGTAGCGCCCGCCGCCGCCCACCGCGGACTGGGAACCCAGACCGTCGTGGATGAACTCGAAGGTCGTGCGGGTGTAGTAGTCGAGCCCGCGCACGAGCTTCGGGTCGTCCTCGAAGGAGACACCCGCGGCCGTGATCAGCTCGCGCACCTCCTCGTGGTACGCCTTGCACGCGTCGCACAGGTAGTCGCGGAGCAGAGGCACGCCCACCAACTGCTTCTGGACGTCGTCCCGCTTGTCGTCGAGGATCCGGAGCGGGTTGATCTCCGCACGGCGGAGGGTGTCCTCGTCGAGGTCCAGGCCGCGCAGGAAGTCCTGGAGCGCGGCCCGGTACACGGGACGGCACTCCTTGTCGCCCAGCGAGTTCAGCAGGATGCGGAAGTCGCTGAGGCCCAGCGACCGGTACGCCTGGTCCGCCAGGATGATCAGCTCGGCGTCCAGCGCCGGGTCCTCGGCTCCGATCGCCTCGGCGCCCACCTGGGAGAAGTGCCGGTAACGGCCCTTCTGGGGACGCTCGTAGCGGTAGTACGAGCCCGAGTACCAGAGCTTGACGGGGAGGTTGCCCGCCTTGTGCAGGTTGGCCTCCAGCGCCGCGCGCAGGACGGAGGCCGTGCCCTCGGGACGCAGGGCCAGCTTGTCGCCGCCCTTGGTCTCGAAGGCGTACATCTCCTTGGTCACGATGTCGGTGGACTCACCGACCCCGCGCGCGAACAGCTCGACGTTCTCGAAGCCGGGCGTCTCGATGTAGCCGTAGCCGGAGTTCCGCAGCGGCGCGGCGATCGCCTCGCGCACCGCGAGGTACTTCGCGCTCTCCGGCGGGATCAGGTCGTACGTGCCCTTGGGGGCCTTGAAGGTGCTCACGGAAGTCTCTCGTCACATTCCTCGTCGGGGAGCGGGCGAAGCTCCCTGGCCGGCGGCCACCTGCCGCAGATACGGGTTGGTGGCGCGCTCCTGGCCGATGGTCGTCTGGGGGCCGTGGCCGGACAACACCACGGTCGAGTCGTCGAGCGGCAGGCACACGCGGGCCAGCGAGTCGAGGATCTCGGCGTGGGAGCCGCCGGGCAGGTCGGTGCGTCCGATGGAGCCGGCGAAGAGCAGATCCCCGGAGAAGAACACGGACGGGATGTCCGCGGCCTCGGGCATCTGGAAGGTCACCGACCCCTTGGTATGGCCGGGCGCATGGGCGACGGTCAGGTCGAGGCCCGCCAGCTTCAGCTGCGCGCCGTCGCTCAGCTCCTTCACGTCGTCCGGCTCCCCCACGGTCAGCTCGCCCATCAGCGGCATGCCGAAGGACCGGCCGAGCGCCTTCTCCGGGTCGCTCATCATGTACCGGTCCTCGGGGTGGATCCACGCCGGTACGTCGTGCGCTCCGCACACCGGGACGACCGAGGCGACATGGTCGATGTGGCCGTGGGTGAGGATGACCGCGACGGGCTTGAGCCGATGCTTCTTGAGCGCGTCCTCGACTCCCTGGGCGGCCTGATGGCCCGGGTCGATGATCACGCACTCCTCACCCGCGGCGGGGGCGACCAGGTAACAGTTGGTCCCCCAGGCCCCGGCGGGGAACCCGGCAATGAGCACGATCGTCCTTCGTGGTGGCGTACGCGAATGTCTCGTACGAGGTGGGTGGCTGTGGATCAGAGCCTACCGGCGCTGCCGATTCCTCAGCGAACCCATATACGGTACGGGGCACACGCAGGCGGTCGGCTCACAAGACGCACGCGTCCCACTTGACGTACGAGACGCATGAGGAGAAAACCCGGTGGTCAGCCAGGAACAGCGGCGGCGTCAGCTCGCCCGGGAGAAGTTCTTGCGACAGCAGCAGCGGCGCACGGCCGCGCGACGCAAGACACACGCACGCAACGCGGTGGTCGCCTCGGTCCTCGGCGTCGTCGTGGTGGGCAGTGTCGTGTCGTACGCGACCGGGGTCTTCAAGAACGACGACAAGAAGGCCAACGCGGGCGCGGAGGTGACCCCGAGCGCCACGCCGACGAGCAAGGCGCCGGATCCGTGCGAGAAGGCCGCCGAGGGCAAGGTGAAGTCGCTGAGTTGGAAGACGGAGCCGGCGGTCACCATCGACAAGTCCGCGGACTACACGATGAAGATGGCGACGACGTGCGGTGACATCGACGTCGCGCTGAAGACGGCCGAGGCCCCGCACACGGTGAACTCGTTCAACTTCCTCGCGGCCAAGGGATTCTTCGACCACACCAAGTGCCACCGGCTCACCACGAACGGCATCTACGTGCTGCAGTGCGGTGACCCGACGGCCGCCGGCTCCGGCGGTCCCGGCTACACGATCCCGGACGAGAACCTGAAGGACAAAACCCTGAAGGGCGGCGTGTATCCGGCGGGCACGGTCGCGATGGCCAACACCGGCCAGAAGCACACCGGCGGCAGCCAGTTCTTCCTCGTGTACCAGGACAGTCAGCTGCCGGCCAGTTACACACCGTTCGGAACTATTTCCAAGTCCGGCATGACGGTCCTGAAGAAGATCGCCGCGGCCGGCGAGAGCACGGGCCAGGGCGACGGCGCCCCCAACGCGACCGTCGTGATCAACAAGATGACCGTGACGAAATCCTGACCGCCAGCTGCGAAATTTCGGTCGCGCGGGATGCGGACAGCCGCCCCGCCGGTCGCCTATGTTGGCCGTGACGAAACTGTGGACGATGCCAGGGGGCGCTGACGCCCCTCACAGGCATCATGTGGAGGAGGCGCTGTGAGCAGCGACCCGTGGGGCCGCGTCGACGAGACGGGGACCGTGTACGTGCGTACGGCCGACGGCGAGCAGGTCGTCGGTTCCTGGCAGGCCGGCTCCCCTGATGAGGCGCTGGCCTACTTCGAGCGCAAGTACGAGGGCCTGGTTGTCGAGATCGGCCTCCTCGAAAAGCGAGTGAAGACCACCGACCTGTCGGCGAAGGACGCCCAAGCCGCCATCGACCACATCCGCGAGCAGGTGGACGCCCACCACGCGGTCGGTGATCTGGACGCGCTGCGCAAGCGGCTGGACAAGCTCGTCGAGACGGTCGACGCGCGCCGTGAGGAGCGCAAGGCCCAGCGGGCCAAGCAGTCCGACGAGGCGCGGCACGCCAAGGAGGCGCTGGTCGTCGAGGCCGAGGAGCTGGCGCAGAGCGACCAGTGGCGGGCGGCCGGTGAGCGGCTGCGCGCCCTTGTGGACACCTGGAAGGGGCTGCCGCGGCTCGACCGCAAGTCGGACGACGAGCTCTGGCACCGCTTCTCGCACGCGCGCTCGGCGTTCTCCAAGCGCCGCAAGGCGCACTTCGCCTCGCTGGACGCACAGCGTGAGGAGGCCCGCAAGACCAAGGAGAAACTGGTCGCCGAGGCCGAGTCGCTGTCCGGCTCGACGGACTGGGGTCCGACGGCGGCGCGCTACCGCGAGCTGATGGCCGAATGGAAGGCAGCGGGCCGCGCCCAGCGCGAGCACGAGGACGACCTGTGGAACCGCTTCCGCGGCGCCCAGGACGTGTTCTTCGCGGCGCGCAGCTCCGTCTTCGCCGAGCGCGACGCGGAGCAGGCGGAGAACCTGAAGCTCAAGGAGGAGCTGGCCGGGGAGGCCGAGAAGCTCGTCCCGGTGCACGACCTGAAGGCGGCCCGCGCGGCCTTCCGCTCGATCAACGAGCGCTGGGAGGCCATCGGCCATGTGCCGCGCGACGCCCGTCCCAAGGTCGAGGGCCGGATGCACGCGGTGGAGCGGGCCCTCCAGGAGTCGGAGGAGGCCGAGTGGCGCCGGACCAACCCGGAGGCACGCGCGCGTGCCGAGGGTCTGACCGGTCAGCTCCAGGCCGCCGTGGACAAGCTCAAGGGCCAGATCGAGGCGGCTCGCTCCGCGGGCAACACCGCGAAGGCCGACAAGCTCCAGAAGGAGCTGGACGGTCGTCAGGCGCTGCTCGACCAGGCGCTGAAGGGTCTGCAGGAGTTCGGCGGCTGAGACCCCTTTTTGCGGCTGAACCGCCGCCGCTCTCGCGGACCTGGTTGCTCGCCGCTGGGGTTCCTCAATTGATGGCTGATGTGCTCGTCACGAAAGGCGGCTCCGGTACTCAGGTACCGGAGCCGCCTTTCGCATGCCGTGCTACGGCCTGCGCGCCGACGTCACGCGGTACACGTCGTACACGCCCTCCACGCCCCGTACCGCCTTCAGGACGTGTCCCAGGTGCTTGGGGTCGCCCATCTCGAAGGTGAAGCGGGAGGTGGCGACGCGATCGCGGGAGGTCTGTACGGCGGCGGACAGGATGTTCACGTGCTGGTCCGACAGGACGCGGGTGACGTCCGACAGGAGCCGGGAGCGGTCCAGAGCCTCGACCTGGATGGCGACCAGGAAGACCGAGGACTGAGTGGGCGCCCACTCGACGTCGAGGATGCGCTCGGGCTCGCGGGACAGCGACTCGATGTTGACGCAGTCGTTGCGGTGAACCGATACGCCGCTGCCGCGAGTGACGAAGCCGATGATGGGGTCGCCGGGTACGGGCGTACAACAGCGGGCGAGCTTGACCCACACGTCGTCGACGCCCTTGACGACCACACCGGGGTCGTTGCTGCTGCGGCGCTTGCGGCCGCGGCCCCGCGCGGACGGAACGGCCTCGTCGATCTCCTCGGTGGCCGCTTCCTCGCCGCCGAGGGCCTGCACCAGCTTCTGCACGACGCTCTGCGCGGCGACATGACCCTCGCCGATCGCCGCGTACAGGGACGAGATGTCGGGGTAGCGCATCTCGTGCGCGAGGGTGACCAGGGAGTCGCCGGTGAGGATGCGCTGGATCGGCAGGTTCTGTTTGCGCATCGCGCGGGCGATGGCGTCCTTGCCCTGCTCGATCGCCTCGTCGCGGCGCTCCTTGGAGAACCAGGCGCGGATCTTGTTGCGGGCGCGCGGGGACTTCACGAAGCCGAGCCAGTCGCGGGAGGGGCCCGCGCCGGCCGCCTTGGAGGTGAACACCTCCACCAAGTCGCCGTTGTCCAGGGTGGATTCGAGCGGGACGAGGCGTCCGTTGACCCGTGCGCCTATCGTCCGGTGGCCGACCTCCGTGTGGACCGCGTACGCGAAGTCCACCGGGGTCGCACCCGCCGGGAGCGCTATGACGTCGCCCTTGGGCGTGAAGACGAAGACCTCGTTGCGGGACAGGTCGAAGCGCAGGGACTCCAGGAACTCGCTGGGGTCCTCGGTCTCCTTCTGCCAGTCGAGCAACTGGCGCAGCCACGCCATGTCGTTGACGGTGTCCTGGCCGGCGCTGCCCTTGGCCGCCCGGGGCACGTCCGTACGGATCTTGGAGGAACCGGCGACGGTCTCCTGCTTGTACTTCCAGTGCGCGGCGATGCCGTACTCGGCGCGACGGTGCATGTCGAACGTGCGGATCTGCAGCTCGACGGGCTTGCCGTTGGGGCCGATGACCGTCGTGTGCAGCGACTGGTACATGTTGAACTTGGGCATCGCGATGTAGTCCTTGAACCGGCCGGGGACCGGGTTCCATCGCGCGTGCACGGTGCCGAGAGCGGCGTAGCAGTCGCGGACGGTGTCGACGAGGACGCGGATGCCCACCAGGTCGTAGATCTCCGCGAAGTCACGGCCGCGGACGATCATCTTCTGGTAGACGCTGTAGTAGTGCTTCGGGCGGCCGGTGACGGTCGCCTTGATGCGGGCGGCGCGCAGGTCGGACTGGACCTCGTCGGTCACTATGGCCAGGTACTCGTCGCGCTTGGGGGCGCGCTCGGCGACCAGGCGCACGATCTCGTCGTACATCTTGGGATAGAGGATCGCGAAGGCGAGGTCCTCCAGCTCCCACTTGATGGTGTTCATGCCCAGGCGGTGGGCGAGCGGCGCGTAGATCTCCAGGGTCTCGCGCGCCTTCTTCTCCTGCTTCTCGCGCTTGAGGTAGCGCATGGTGCGCATGTTGTGCAGGCGGTCGGCGAGCTTGATCACCAGGACGCGGGGGTCCTTGGCCATCGCGACGACCATCTTGCGGACGGTCTCGGCCTGCGCGGCCTCACCGAACTTGACCTTGTCGAGCTTGGTGACGCCGTCGACCAGGAGGGCGACCTGGTCGCCGAAGTCGCGGCGCAGGGTGTCGAGGCCGTACTCGGTGTCCTCGACGGTGTCGTGCAGCAGGCCCGCCATCAGCGTGGCCGGGTCCATGCCCAGCTCGGCCAGGATCGTGGTGACGGCGAGCGGATGCGTGATGTACGGGTCGCCGCTCTTGCGCTTCTGGCCACGGTGCCAGCGCTCGGCGACCTGGTACGCCTTCTCGATCTGCCGCAGCGTCGCCGTCTCGATCTTGGGGTCGTTGCTGCGCACTATCCGCAGCAGCGGCTCCAGGACCGGGTTGTACGGGTTGGAGCGCTGCACGCCGAGCCGGGCCAGGCGGGCGCGTACGCGGTTGGAGGAGCCGCCGGTGCGGGCGGGCTGGCCCGTGGCCGGGCGGACCGCGGGGCGCTGGGGAGTGGCCGGCTTGGGGCGTGGCTGCTCGGCCGCCTTGTTGTCCGGCGCGGACTGGGCGTGCTCGACCGGCCCGCTCGTGGCGTTCCTGGCAGGCTTGTCCGCGGGGGCCGAGGCGGGCTCGGGCTTGGCGGCGGTGAGTGGCTGGGCCTCGTCTGGCAAGAGGGCTCCTCGTGCGCGTTCCGGGTCCCCCGGTCAGGCTCCGGAGACCCCATGGTAGCGATCCTGGACGTCGGACTCGCTTTCGGCCGCTGAGACGGCCTTGTACAGAAGGAACGCCAGAGGCGGGCGCCGGATTCCTCCGGGCCCGCCTCCGCGGTGTCCTACGGGTGTCTCAGGGCTTTCTCGGGCCTTTCCCGAGGCTTTCCCCCAGGTGCTACGGCCTCGGGGCTCAGACCCTGAGGAGCGCCTCCAGGGGGGCGCCCGCGAGGGCCGGCTCCAGCCGGCCGCGGCCGCCCAGGAAGCCGAGCTCCATCAGCACGGCGACGCCCGCGACCTCGGCGCCCGCCCGGCGGATGAGCTGGAGCGAGGCCTCGGCGGTGCCGCCGGTGGCGAGGACGTCGTCGACGACCAGGACGCGGTCGCCCGCCGCCAGGTCCTCGGCGTGCACCTCGATCTCGGCGGAGCCGTACTCCAGGTCGTACGCCTGCGCCAGGGTCGCTCCGGGGAGCTTGCCCGCCTTGCGTACGGGGATGAAGCCGAGCCCGGCGCGGACGGCGACCGGGGCGCCGAGGATGAACCCGCGGGCCTCCAGGCCGACGATCTTCGTGGCTTCGCTGCGCTGGGCGATGTCCGCCAGCGCGTCGGTGAGCGCCATGAACGCCGCCGGGTCCGCCAGGAGCGGGGTGATGTCCTTGAACATCACGCCCGGCTCCGGGTAGTCGGCCACGTCGCGGATCCGGCTGAGCAGCAGCTCCTGTATGTCGATCATCGGCGCTTCCCCGAGGGGCGGCCCCGGCCGCGGTTGCGGGACGCGGGCTGGTTGCGCGGGCCGACGACCGCGGGCGCGGCGTCGTCCGGCTCGTCGTCCAGCGGCTCGGCGGCGAGCTGGGGCTCCAGGGACTCGCCCTTCGCGGCGGCCTGGGCCCGCTTGGCGAGCACACGCTTGCGCAGGGCCTTCATCTGCGGCTCGCGCTCCTTGAGGTCGGCGACGAGCGGCGTGGCGATGAAGATCGAGGAGTACGCACCGGCCGCGAGGCCGACGAACAGCGACAGCGAGATGTCGTTGAGCATGCCCGCGCCGAGCACACCGCCACCGATGAACAGCAGGCCCGCGACCGGCAGCAGCGCGACCACCGTGGTGTTGATGGAGCGGACCAGGGTGCCGTTGATCGAGCGGTCGGCGACCTCGCTGTAGGTGTAGCGGGTCTGCTTGGTGATGTCCTTCGTCTGCTCCTTGAGGCTGTCGAAGACGACGACCGTGTCGTAGAGCGAGTAACCGAGGATCGTGAGCAGACCGATCACGGTGCCCGGGGTGACCTCGAAGCCGACCAGAGCGTAGATGCCGACCGTGATGGTGATGTCGTGGATCAGCGCGACGAGCGCGGCCAGAGCCATACGCCACTCGAAGGCGATCGCCAGGTAGATCACGACGAGGACCATGAAGATCGCCAGGCCCTCCCAGGCCTTGTTGGCGATCTGGTCACCCCAGCTGGGGCCGACCAGGTCGGCGTTGATCTTCTCCGAGTCGACGTTCAGGTCCTTGGAGAGATCGTCCTTGATCTGGTCCGACTTGTCGGTGTCGATGCCGGCGATCTGGATGCGCAGCCCGCCGTTGCCGAGCTTCTGGACGATGGCGTCGTGGCCGGAGGCCTCTTCCGCGTACGTCTCCGCCTGGGACACCGAGACGCTGGTCTTCTCGGTGGTGAAGACGGCTCCGCCCTGGAACTCGATGCCCATGTTCAGGCCGCGCACCGTCAGGCCGAGGATGGCCGTGATGGTGATCAGGATCGAGATGCCGTACCAGATCTTGCGCTTGCCGACGAAGTCGTAGCCGATCTCGCCGCGGTGGAGCCGGGCGCCGAGGGTGCCGAGTTTCGACATCTCACGCCTCCTTCGTGTCGACGGGGGCGGACGCGCGACGGGTGCGGCGCAGCGGCGGCTTGGCGCCCAGTCGCTTCGGGTCGAGGCCGGACCAGGTGTGGCCGCTCGCGAAGAACTTCCTGCGGGCGAGGATCGTCATCAGCGGCTTGGTGAAGAGGAAGACGACGACCACGTCGAGCAGGGTGGTCAGACCGAGCGTGAACGCGAAGCCCTGAACCTTGCCGACGGTGACGATGAAGAGCACCGCGGCGGCGAGGAACGACACGAAGTCGGAGACCAGGATGGTGCGCCGGGCGCGCGGCCAGGCACGCTCGACGGCCGGCCGCAGGGAGCGGCCCTCGCGGATCTCGTCCCGGATGCGTTCGAAGAACACGATGAACGAGTCCGCTGTGATACCGATCGCCACGATCGCACCGCAGACGGCCGGCAGGTTCAGCGCGAAGCCGATGGTGGGACCGAGCAGCGACATGATCACGTAGGTGAGGATGCCGGAGACCAGCAGCGAGGCGATGGCGATGATCGACAGGCCCCGGTAGTAGACGACCAGGTAGATGACGACCAGACCCAGGCCGATCGCGCCCGCGATCAGGCCGGCGTGCAGCTGCTCGCCACCAAGGGCGGCGGTCACGGTGGTGACGCTCGCCTCCTTGAAGGTGAGCGGCAGGGCGCCGTACTTCAGCATGTTGGCCAGGTCCTGCGCCTCGGTCTGGCTGAAGTTGCCGGAGATCTCCGCGTTGCCGCCGGTCAGCGCCTCGCGGACGAACGGGTCGGAGACGACCTCACCGTCGAGGACGATGGCGAACTGGTTCTGCGGTTGCTGCTTCTGCGCGAGCTTGCCGGTGATGCTGGCGAACTTCTTGGAGCCACTGGACGTGAAGTCCATGGTGACCTTCCAGCCCGCGGCGCTCTGGGTGTCGAAGACGGCCGCGGCCTTCTTGACGTCCGTGCCGGAGACCTCGGCCGGGCCGAGGATGTACTTCTGCCACTGGCCGGAGGAGTTCTGGCCGCAGGCCACGGTGTTGTCGCTGGGCTTGACGCCCTTGCCGGCCTCGGCACGCTGCGCCTTGTCGCTGCAGTCGAGCGCGGTGTACTCGGCCTGGAGCTTGGCGGCCGCGGCGCTGGCGCTGCTGCTCGCGGACGGCGAGGCACTGGGGGAGGCCGAAGAGCCGGCCGAGCTGCTCGCCGACGGCGTGGAGTCGGCCTTCAGCGCGTCGGTGACGGCGCGGCCCTGGGAGGTGGCGGTGGCCGACGGGGTCGCGGAGCTCGACGCCGACGGGGACGAAGACGAGGTCGCCTTGTCGGTGGCCTTGCTGGAAGAGCTGCTGGAAGCGCTCGGCGAGGGGCTGGCCGTCGCGCCGGTTCCGGAGACCTCGGTGGTCAGGACCGGGCGGAAGTAAAGCTTGGCGGTGGTGCCGACCTGCTCCCGGGCCTGCTTGGAGTTCGTGCCCTTGGGGATGTTGACGATGATGTTCTTGTCGCCCTGGGTCTGGACCTCCGCCTCGGAGACTCCGAGACCGTTGACACGGCGGTTCATGATGTCGACCGCGGTGTCCATGTTGGTCTTGTTGATCGCGTTCGGCTGACCCGGCTCGTTCTTCGCCTCAAGCGTGATGCTCGTGCCGCCGGCGAGGTCGATGCCGAGACGCGGGGTGGGGTGCCCGGAGACGAACATCCCCCCGGTGAGCGCCGCGATGGCGATCAGGATCAGGGCCAGTGAGCGCCCCGGCCTGCTCTGGGCGCTCGCGCTCCGGCCCTTCTTCGGTGCTGCCACCTTCTCGTACTCCCTCTCGGGCCGCCCTGCGCCGGGTGAGCGCGCGGGCGGCCATGACATGGTGTCGGGACTCCGTGCGAGAACAGCACGTCCCGGGAAGCACAGGGCGCTGGCGGGTCGCGCCGTGCTCCCGGGTCGTGACTACTTCGCGTCGGCCTCGCCGTCGGTCTTCTTCGGCTCTGCTTCGTCGACCTCGTCGGCCTTCGCCTCGGCGGGCTCGTCGGCCGGCTCGTCCGCCGCGTCCTTCTTGCCGAGGTCGATGGGCTTGTCGTCGGAGGCTTCGGAAGAGGCGTCGGCGGCGGGCTCGTCGGTCTCGGTGAGGGAGGAGGCGTCGTCCGGAACGACCGTGCCGTCGGACTTCAGGTCGTGCTCGATGCCGTGGACGATGCGGTTGTACTCGTCGTCGGTCAGGACGGCGCCGATCGCGTTCTTCGCGAAGAGCAGGTCCACGCCCGGGGCAGCGTCAAGGAGGACCGTGTCCTCGTTGACCTCCTTCACCGTCGCGTACATGCCCCCGATCGTGCGGACGCCGGCGCCGGGCTGCATCTCGTTGCGCATCTGTGCGGCCTGCGTCTGCTTGCGCTTGGCGGAGCGGGTCATCAGGAACATGGCCCCGATGAGCACGATGAACGGGAGGAGGGTCACGATATTCACGGGACGGAGTTTCCTTCGCACGACCGCGGGATGAGCGGCCTGGTGGATGGGGGTGGTCGGCGCCGCCCACAAGGGCGGCATCGGCGGAGTCTAAGCGAGTCCGCACTGATGGAACAACGCTCAGCATGGCACCGGGGTTCCTGCCCCGGCACGTACCCGCGCCGTCACGCCCCGAACAGGTCCTGTTGTCCGTTTCCACCAGTTGACTGGCGGGGCGGGGTGAGGCCGAGATGCGCCCATGCCGCCGGCGTCGCGACCCGGCCGCGCGGAGTACGGGCGAGCAGTCCTTCCCGTACGAGGAAGGGCTCGGCGACCTCCTCCACGGTCTCGCGCTCCTCCCCCACCGCGACGGCGAGCGTGGACAGGCCGACCGGACCGCCGCCGAAGAGCTTGAGCAAGGCTTCGAGGACACCGCGATCGAGGCGGTCGAGGCCGCGGGCGTCGACTTCGTAGACCTTCAGCGCGGCCGCCGCGATCTCGCGGGTGATGATCCCGTCGGCCTTGACCTGCGCGTAGTCCCGCACGCGGCGCAGCAGACGGTTGGCGATACGGGGCGTGCCGCGGGAGCGCCCCGCGATCTCGGCGGCGCCGGCCGCGCCGATCTCGACGTCGAGCAGGTTGGCGGAGCGGTGAATGACGCGCTCCAGCTCGGCGGGCTCGTAGAACTCCATGTGCGCGGTGAAGCCGAAGCGGTCGCGCAGCGGGGGTGGCAGCAGGCCCGCGCGCGTGGTGGCGCCGACCAGCGTGAACGGCGGCAGTTCGAGGGGGATGGCGGTGGCGCCGGGGCCCTTGCCGACGATGACGTCGACGCGGAAGTCCTCCATCGCCATGTACAGCATCTCCTCGGCGGGCCGGGACATGCGGTGGATCTCGTCGAGGAACAGCACCTCCCCCTCCTGGAGGGAGGAGAGGATCGCGGCGAGATCTCCGGCGTGCTGGATGGCGGGGCCGCTGGTGATGCGGATCGGGGCGCCCATCTCGGCCGCGATGATCATCGAAAGCGTGGTCTTGCCGAGTCCGGGGGCACCCGAGAGGAGCACGTGGTCGGCGGTGGCTCCCCGCGCGCGTGCGGCCCGCAGGACGAGGTCGAGCTGCTCGCGGACCTTTTCCTGGCCGATGAACTCGTCCAGGTCCTTGGGGCGCAGGGCGGCCTCGACGGCCTGGTCCTCACGGTCGGCGGACGCGCCGACGAGCCGCTCGGCGGCGGTCTCGTCGGTCGTGTCGTCCCAGTTCACTGAAGTTCTCCTTGCGGGGGTGTGCCGGGCACATCATCCGGCCGGGGGTCCGGGGGTTTTCCTCCGGCAAGACGCAACATGGCGTGTACCTCGTGGCGTCTTGGTGGGAGCGGTGGTTCAGCGGGCTCGGTTCAGGGTCTGCAGCGCGGCCTTGAGGAGCTGGCCCACCTGGGGTGTGCCCGCGGCGGCCTCGGCCTGCGGGGCGACCGCGGAGACCGCCTCGTCGGCCTCGCGCGTCGCGTACCCGAGGCCGATGAGCGCGGCGTGCAACTGCTCGCGCCAGCCGGTGGTGACCGCCCTGCCGATGGCCGGGCCACCGGTGCCGAGGGGTTCGCCGAGCCGGTCCTTGAGCTCCAGGAGAAGCTTCTGGGCGCCCTTCTTGCCGATGCCGGGGACGGCGGTGAGCGCCTTCTCGTCTGCGGTGGACACCGCGCGGCGCAGGGCGTCGGGCGTGTGCACGGCGAGCATCGCCTGCGCCAGGCGCGGGCCGACACCGCTCGCGGTCTGCAGCAGCTCGAAGGTCTGCCGCTCGTCGTCGTCCGCGAAGCCGTACAGGGTCAGCGAGTCCTCGCGGACCACGAGGGAGGTGGCGAGCTTGGCCTGCTGTCCCATACGGAGCCCGGAGAGCGTGTTGGGCGTGCACTGGACGGCGATGCCCATGCCGCCGACCTCGACCACCGCGGAGTCGGGGGCGAGGGCGGCGACCGGGCCGCTGACGAAGGCGATCATGCGGTACGGCCTTTCGGTGCGAGTTTCGATGCGTGCAGGGCGGCGGCCTGCTGGAGCCGGTTCTGCGCGACCGCCTGCTGGAGTCTGTGCTGGGCGGGGGCGCGCCAGATGTGGCAGATGGCGAGCGCGAGGGCGTCGGCGGCGTCGGCGGGCTTGGGGGGCGCGTCGAGGCGGAGCAGGCGCGTGACCATGGTGCCGACCTGAGCCTTGTCCGCGCGTCCGTTGCCGGTGACGGCGGCCTTGACCTCGCTCGGGGTGTGCAGGGCGACGGGGATGCCGCGCCGGGCGGCGCAGAGCATGGCGACGGCGCTGGCCTGGGCCGTGCCCATCACCGTACGGACGTTGTGCTGGCTGAACACCCGCTCCACGGCGACGAATTCGGGCCGGTGCTCGTCCAGCCACTGCTCGATGCCCTGCTCGATGGCGACGAGGCGCAGGCCCAACTCGGCGTCCACCGGCGTCCGTACGACACCGACGCCGAGCATCGTGAGCGGCCGGCCCGCGACCCCCTCGACGACGCCGACACCGCACCGCGTCAGTCCGGGGTCCACCCCGAGTACACGCACGCGCCCCTCCCCTCTGTGCGGCTGAACCGCCGCCGCTCTCGCGGACCTGGCTGAGCACCATCGGGGTTCCTCAATTGATGGCCGCGGTCCGTGGGCGGTGATCTTTGACTCCCGCCAGGCTATCCGCTGCCACCGACAACGGCGGCGGGCCGGTGGGGACGTGTCCCACCGGCCCGCCGACATCGCGCCCCGCTCGCGGCAGCGTTACGCGTCGACCTTCTCCATGACCTCGTCGCTGACGTCGAAGTTGGCGAAGACGTTCTGCACGTCGTCGCTGTCCTCGAGCGCGTCGATCAGCTTGAAGATCTTCTTCGCGCCCTCCTCGTCCAGCTCGACCTGCATGGTCGGGACGAAGTTGGCGTCGGCGGAGTCGTAGTCGATTCCGGCCTCCTGGAGCGCGGTGCGCACCGCGACCAGGTCGGTGGCCTCGGAGATGACCTCGAAGGACTCACCGAGGTCGTTGACCTCCTCGGCACCCGCGTCGAGCACGGCACCCAGGACGTCGTCCTCGGTCAGCTCGCCCTTGGGGACGATCACGACGCCCTTGCGGTTGAAGAGGTACGACACGGAGCCCGGGTCGGCCATCGAGCCGCCGTTGCGGGTCATGGCGACGCGGACGTCCGAGGCGGCGCGGTTGCGGTTGTCGGTGAGGCACTCGATGAGCACGGCGACACCGTTCGGGCCGTAACCCTCGTACATGATCGTCTCGTAGTCGGCGCCACCGGCCTCGAGACCGCCGCCACGCTTGATCGCGGAGTCGATGTTCTTGTTGGGAACCGACGACTTCTTCGCCTTCTGGACAGCGTCGTAGAGCGTCGGGTTGCCGTCCAGGTCGACGCCGCCCATGCGCGCCGCGACCTCGATGTTCTTGATCAGCTTCGCGAAGAGCTTGCCGCGCTTGGCGTCGATCACGGCCTTCTTGTGCTTCGTCGTGGCCCATTTAGAGTGGCCGGACATCTGCCTGTCTCCTTCGCGTAACCCATCCTGTACGAACTCCCCCAGACCTTAAGGCTCTGGGGGGACCCCCAGATCCTACAAGGACTCCGGTGTCCGGTTGGCGCGCACCATGTCGACGAAGAGGCCGTGCACGCGGTGGTCGCCGGTCAGTTCGGGGTGGAACGACGTGGCGAGCGCATTGCCCTGGCGTACGGCGACGATGTGACCGTCATGCTCGGCGAGCACCTCGGCCTCGGCACCCACGGACTCGACCCAGGGGGCGCGGATGAAGACGCCCTCTACAGGATCGCCCTCGACACCCTTGACGTCGACCGCCGCCTCGAAGGACTCGTTCTGACGTCCGAAGGCGTTGCGGCGCACGATCATGTCGATGCCGCCGATGGTCTCCTGGCCCGAGCGCGGGTCGAGGATCTTGTCGGCGAGCATGATCATGCCCGCGCAGGTGCCGTAGACGGGCATGCCGTCCCGCACGCGCGCGCGGAGGGGTTCCATCACTCCGAAGAGGACGGCCAGCTTGGAGATGGTGGTGGACTCACCGCCGGGGATGATCAGGCCATCCACCTCGGCGAGCTCCTCGGGGCGCCTCACCGGCCTGGCCACGGCATCGGCCGCGGCCAGGGCGATCAGGTGCTCCCGTACGTCGCCCTGGAGGGCCAGGACGCCTATGACAGGAGTGTTCATGGGTGATTACCAGCCGCGGTTGGCGTAGCGCTCGGCCTCGGGGAGCGTGTCGCAGTTGATGCCGACCATGGCCTCGCCCAGGTTGCGGGACGCGTCCGCGATGATCTTGGGGTCGTCGTAGAAGGTGGTGGCCTTCACGATGGCCGCGGCGCGCTTGGCCGGGTCGCCCGACTTGAAGATGCCGGAGCCGACGAAGACGCCCTCGGCGCCGAGCTGGCGCATGAGCGCGGCGTCGGCCGGGGTGGCCACACCACCGGCGGAGAACAGCACGACCGGGAGCTTGCCGAGCTCGGCGACTTCCTTGACCAGCTCGTACGGGGCGCGCAGCTCCTTGGCGGCGGCGTACAGCTCGTTGTTGTCGTAGCCGCGCAGGCGGGCGATCTCGTTCTTGATCTGGCGCAGGTGGCGGACCGCCTCGACGACGTTGCCAGTGCCGGCCTCGCCCTTCGAGCGGATCATGGCGGCGCCCTCGGCGATGCGGCGCAGGGCCTCACCCAGGTTGGTGGCACCACAGACGAAGGGGGTCGTGAACGCCCACTTGTCGGAGTGGTTGACCTCGTCTGCCGGAGTGAGGACCTCGGACTCGTCGATGTAGTCGACGCCGAGGGACTGCAGGACCTGGGCCTCGACGAAGTGGCCGATACGCGACTTGGCCATGACCGGGATCGAGACGGCGTCGATGATCCCCTCGATCATGTCCGGGTCGGACATGCGGGCCACTCCGCCGTCCTTGCGGATGTCGGCCGGGACCCGCTCCAGGGCCATGACGGCGACGGCGCCCGCGTCCTCGGCGATCTTCGCCTGCTCCGGCGTGACGACATCCATGATCACGCCGCCCTTGAGCTGCTCGGCCATGCCGCGCTTGACGCGGGCGGTGCCGATCTCAGGGGTCTGGGCGGAGTTGGCGGGGGTGCTGGACACGGGTTGACCTCGCTCGGTGAAAGAGGGTTTGTGCTGGACCGAGGAAACGCGACGGAACCAGGCCACAGCAAGGGCCAATGGGGACCCGGTGGATTTTTTTCGCCCCCGCCGCCCCTGCCCGACCCCCGTCCCTGGGGCTCAGCTCGTCGGGCGGTCCGCCAGTGCCGTCGGGGGCTCGTCGTCCATCTCGAAGGCCAGGGGAAACGGCGCGTGCCCGGCGAGGCGGAACCAGCGGACCTTGCGGTGACGGCGGAGCGCACGGGCGGCACGCACGGCGTCGTTGTGGAAGCGCCGAGCCATCGGCACCCGCCGCACCGCCTGCGCCAGCTCACTGGCGGCCTCCTCACCGCCCGGAGCCTCCCGCACCGCCTCGACCTGCGCCACCTCCCCGAACACCGCCCGCAACGCCTGGCTCAGCTCACTCTCGGCCACCTCACGCTGCTCCTCCTCGGCCTGCCGAGCCGCGTGCGCCGCCTCGTACAGCACGATCGAGGCGGCCGGATCAAGCACACCGGACGTGGCCAACTCCTGTGCCACGGAAGCGCGGCGCAGCAACTGCGCGTCGAGTGCGGCCCGGGCGGCGTCGATACGGGCGTGCAGCCGGTCCAGACGCCCGGCCGTCCAGCTCAGGTAGAGGCCGATCGCGACGAGGCCGACGAGGATCCAGATGAGGGTTGCGGTCACGGGCGGCAAGGCTACCCGGGTACGGTCACCGCGCTTGCAGGTCCCAGGCGCAACGGAAACCGCCGTGCCCGGTCGAGGAGTCGGGCGTGTTCTTGGAGCGCGCGGCGACCCGGTAGCGGTTGCAGTACGACGCGTGGCAGAGGTACGAGCCGCCTCGGATCACGCGCTGGCCGACGTCCCCGGCCGAGAGCGCGTCCCCATCGGAGAAGGAGTCCGCGCACCACTCCCACACGTTGCCCGAAGTGTTGTACAGCCCGAAGCCGTTGGGCTCGTACGCGTCCACGGGTACGGTCCCGGTGGCACCGCCCGGACGCATGCTGACCCGGGGAAAGTCCCCCTGCCAGGTGTTCGTCCGCTCCCGGCCGCCCGGCGCGAACTCGTCGCCCCAGGGATAGCGGCGCCCTTCGAGGCCACCCCGGGCCGCGTACTCCCACTCGGCCTCGGTCAGCAGCCGGGCGCCCGCCCACGCGCAGTACGCGAGCGCGTCGTGGTACGAGACGTGCACGACGGGGTGATCGGCGCGGCCTTCGAGATCCGAGCCGGGCCCCTCGGGCGCACTCCAGGAGGCGCCCTCGACACCGAGCCACCAGGGTGCCGCGGCGACCGCCCCCATCACGGCGTCCCGCGCGCGGGGGTGCAGCAACAGGTGGAACACGAACGAACTGCCGTAACTCTCCGCCTCCGTCCGGTAGCCGCTCGCGCGCACGAACTCGGCGAACCGGGCGTTGGTGACGGCGGTCGCGTCGATCAGGAACGGCGCGACAGTGACAGTCCTGACGGGCCCCTCGGCGTCCTCCGGATACCCCTCACCGAACGCGTCGCCCATGCGGAACTCGCCACCCGGCAGGGCGATGGCAGAGACGTCATGTCCGGATCCGTCACCCCTTCGTGGTCCAGGCACGGCCAGTTGGAAAAGTGAACCGGCCTCCCCGCGCGCGGGTGCGCAGCACGATGCTCCCCCACCCGACAGGTCCGGCACGTTCAGTCCCGCGCCAGCCCGAACCGCGCCCGCAACCCGGTCCGTTCGTCGGCGGCCACCGCCGCCGCCCCGTCCGTCACCGTCTCGTACACGGAGAGGATGTCCGCCCCGACCGTCGACCAGTCGAAGCGCCGCACATGGGCGCTCCCCCGCTCGCGCAGTTCGGCCCGGCGCGCCGGGTCGCCGAGAAGCCGCAGAGCTGCAGCGGCCAGCGCGTCGGCGTCCTCGTTGGCGAAGAGTTCGCCGGCCGCCCCGTGATCGAGCACCTGCGCGAAAGCATCAAGGTCCGAGGCGAGAACCGGCGCCCCGGCCGACATCGCCTCCACAAGGATGATGCCGAAGCTCTCGCCGCCGGTGTTGGGCGCGACGTACACGTCGACGCTGCGCAGGAACCGGGCCTTGTCCTCGTCGCTGACCATGCCGAGGAACTCGACACGCGAGCGCATCTCGGCCGGCAGCGACTCCACGGCCTCCTCGGCGTCGCCGCGCCCGGCGACCAGGAGCCGGGTCTGCGGGCGCTCGGCAAGGATCTTCGGCAGGGCCCTCATGAGCACCGGCAGGCCCTTGCGGGGCTCGTCGATGCGGCCGATGAAGCCGAGGGTGTCGCCCTGCCACTCGGGCTTGGGCTTGGCGCGGGCGAAGAAGTCGACGTCGACACCGTTCGGGATGACGACGGCGTCGCCGCCCAGGTGTTCCACGAGGGTGCGGCGCGCGTACTCGCTCACCGCGATCCGCGCGCTGATCTTCTCCAGGGCCGCCTGGAGGATCGCGTACGCGGCGACCATCGCCCGGGAGCGCGGGTTCGAGGTGTGGAAGGTCGCGACGATCGGGCCCTGCGCGGCCCAGCAGGTCAGCAGGCCCAGCGACGGTGAGGACGGCTCGTGGATGTGGACCACGTCGAACGTGCCGTCGTGCAGCCAGCGCCGCACCCGGGCCGCCGAAAGGAAGCCGAAGTTCAGCCGCGCCACGGAGCCGTTGTACGGCACCGGGACCGCACGGCCCGCCGAGACGACGTACGGCGGCAGCGGCGTCTCGTCGTCCGCGGGGGCGAGGACGGAGACCTCGTGCCCGAGTCGGATGAGGTGTTCGGCCAGGTCGCGGATGTGGAACTGGACGCCGCCCGGCACGTCCCAGGAGTACGGGCAGACGATGCCGATCCTCACGAGGGCCCCTTCGTGGGATCGAGGTCAGCGAGCCACAAACGCTGCAGCATGTGCCAGTCCTCCGGATGCTCGGCGATCCCCGTGGCGAAGGCGTCGGCCAGCGCCTGTGTCATGACAGACGTCTTTTCGGCCCGGGTACCTGTCTCGGGTACCTCGACCGGGGGATGCACACGCCCCCGCATCACGGGCGAGTCGTCGTACCAGAGCGTCACCGGGAGAAGAATGGCTCCCGTCTGCTGCGCCAGCAGCGCCGGTCCCGCCGGCATTCGGGTCGCCTCGCCGAAGAACTTCACCTCGACGCCGGACGCGGACAGGTCGCGCTCGGCGACCAGGCAGATCAGGCCGCCGTCGCGCAGCCGCCGGGCCAGCGTGCCGAACGCGGTGCCGCCGCTGTGCGGCAGGACCTCCATGCCGAGGCCCTCGCGGTAGGCGACGAAACGGTCGTACAGCGATTCGGGCTTGAGGCGCTCGGCGACCGTCGTGAACGGCGTCTTGAGCTTCGTGGTGACCCAGGCACCCGCGAGATCCCAGTTGCCCATGTGCGGGAGGGCCAGGATCACGCCCCTGTCGGAGGCGAGCGCGTCGGTGAGGTGGTGCACGTCCTTCGGGTCGAAGCCCGTCTTCACGCGCTCCTCGCTCCAGGCGGGGAGCCGGAAGGACTCCATCCAGTAGCGCAGATACGAACGCATGCCCGCCCGGGAGAGCTCGGCGAGCCGCTCGGGAGTCGCGTCGGGCACCACGCGCGCGTAGTTGCTCTCCAGGCGCCGTACGCCCTTGCCACGCCTCTTCCAGGCGAGGTCGGCGATGGTGTGGCCGAGCCGTACGGCGACCGGCTCGGGGAGCTTCTTGACGGTGCTCCAGCCAGCCGCGTACGCCCCGTCCACGAGCCGCTCCCGGAGGCTGGTCACGACGTCGCCTCGCTGTTCTGGGCCGCGGCAGCGGCGTCCGCCTCCGCGGATTCCCGGCGCACCGTGACGACGCGCTGGATGAGCGTGACGAGGCTGCCGACGGCGACGATCCACAGCGCGATGGGCAGCAGCACCTGGATGCCGGGCACCCCGAACTTGTGCAGGCCCGCGAAGCCGGCGGCGACCAAGGAGATCACCAGGCGCTCGGCGCGCTCGATGAGACCGTTGACCGCGACCGGCAGGCCGATCGATTCACCGCGGGCCTTGGTGTACGAGACCACCTGGCCGCTGGCCAGACAGAAGATCGAGACCGCGCACAGGACGTTGTCGTTGCCGCTGCCCGCGTACCAGAGCGCGAAGCCGCCGAAGATCGCGCCGTCGGCGACTCGGTCGAGCGTCGAGTCGAGGAAGGCGCCCCAGCGGCTGGAGCGGCCGAGCTGGCGCGCCATATTGCCGTCGACGAGGTCCGAGAACACGAAGAGCGTGATGACGACCGTGCCCCAGAAGAACTCCCCCCGGGGGTAGAAGACCAGCGCGCCCGCCACGACTCCGGCCGTGCCCAGGAGGGTGACCGTGTCGGGGCTCACCCCCCGGCGGATGAGAAACGCGGCGAACGGTGTGAGGACACGCGTGAAGAATGCACGCGCGTACTTGTTCAGCATGGCCTTCCCGAGGGTCGGTGTCGCCGTGCGGCCCCTGTTGGCCCCCGGCTGGCCCATCGTAGCCACGCGCGCGCGTGTGCGACGGTCGGGCACCCGCACCCCTGTGTCACGGCGGGATGCCATCGGTGTCACGGCACGATCGCGTCCTCCGTATGGACGCAACCTGACGCGAGTGCAAAGCTCGAAAACACCGCGGGCGTCATCGGAGCCGCACCGCACGCGGATCCGGCACGCCCGCGCCCACAGTGACCTCACCGTGCACGGGAGGCAAGGCCATGGGCGACAAGGCGAACGCACACCCCGGCGCCGCCGGCAGGGCTACGGCGGCCGACCACCCCGCGTCCGTACGGAATGTGGTGCTGGTCGGCCACAGCGGATCGGGCAAGACGACTCTGGTGGAAGCTCTCGCGCTGACAGCGGGAGCGGTGAACCGGGCGGGCCGCGTGGAGGACGGCGGCACCGTCTCCGACTACGACGAGATCGAGCACCGGCAGCAACGCTCGGTGCAGCTCTCCCTGGTACCCGTCGAATGGGACGGATACAAGATCAATCTGCTGGACACCCCCGGATACGCCGACTTCGTCGGGGAGCTGCGGGCCGGTCTGCGAGCGGCGGACGCGGCCCTTTTCGTCGTCTCGGCCTCGGACGGCGTGGACGGCTCGACCCGGATGGTGTGGGAGGAGTGCGCGGCGGTCGGCATGCCGCGCGCCATCGTGATCACCCACCTCGAGGCCGCCAGAGCGGACTTCGAGGAGATGACACGGATCTGCGCGGAGGCCTTCGGCGCGGACGACCCCGACGCCGTACTGCCGCTGTACCTACCGCTGCACGGCGCGGAGGGTCCCGACGGGCACGCGCCCGTGACGGGCCTGATCGGGCTGTTGACCCAGCGGCTGTTCGACTACTCCTCCGGGGAACGCAAGGAGGCGGAACCAGGACCTGACCAGCTGCCGCTCATCGAGGAGGCCCGCAACCGGCTGATCGAGGGGATCATCGCCGAGAGCGAGGACGAGACCCTCATGGACCGCTACCTCGGCGGCGAGGAGATCGACCTCAAGACCCTCGTGCAGGACCTGGAGCGGGCCGTGGCGCGCGGGACCTTCTTCCCGGTGCTGGCCGCCGCTCCGGCCGCCGAGGGCGCCCGTCAGGGCCTCGGTACGGTCGAACTCCTCGAGCTCGTCACGGGCGGCTTCCCGACCCCGCTGGAGCGCGAGGCGCCCACGGTGACCACGCCGGACGGCAAGGCGCGCGAGGTGAAGGCCTGCGACCCGAACGGGCCGCTGGTCGCGGAGGTCGTGAAGACCGCCTCCGACCCGTACGTGGGCCGGGTCTCGCTCGTACGGGTCTTCTCGGGCACCCTGCGCCCCGACCAGACGGTGCACGTGTCCGGGCACGGGCTGACCGACCGCGGCCACGAGGACCACGACGTCGACGAGCGCGTCGGCGCCCTGTCCACGCCGTTCGGCAAGCAACAGCGCGCCCTCACGCACTGCATCGCGGGCGACCTGGCGTGCGTGGCGAAGCTGAACCGCGCAGAGACCGGGGACACCCTCTCGGCCAAGGACGATCCGCTGCTCATGGAGCCGTGGCAGATGCCCGACCCGCTGCTGCCGCTCGCCATCCAGGCGCACAGCAAGCCCGACGAGGACAAACTCTCGCAGGGCCTCGGCCGGCTGGTCGCCGAGGACCCCACCATGCGCCTGGAGCAGAACCAGAACACCCACCAGGTCGTCCTGTGGTGCCTGGGCGAGGCCCACGCGGACGTGGCCCTGGAGCGGCTGCGCAACCGCTACGGCGTCCAGGTCGACGTGGTCCCGCACAAGGTCTCCCTACGGGAGACGTTCGCGGACAGGTCCGCCGCGCGCGGCCGCCATGTGAAGCAGTCGGGCGGGCACGGCCAGTACGCGATCTGCGAGATCGAGGTCGAACCGCTGCCGAACGGCTCGGGCATCGAGTTCGTCGACAAGGTCGTCGGCGGCGCCGTGCCCCGGCAGTTCATCCCCTCCGTCGAGAAGGGCGTCCGTGCCCAGGCCGCCAAGGGCGTGGCCGCGGGCTATCCCCTCATCGACGTACGGATCACGCTGCTCGACGGCAAGGCGCACTCCGTCGACTCCTCCGACGCCGCGTTCCAGACGGCGGGCGCGCTCGCGCTGCGCGAGGCGGCGGCCGACGCCAAGATCCATCTCCTGGAGCCGGTGGCCGAGGTGACGGTCCTGGTCGGCGACGACTACGTGGGCGCCGTGATGAGCGACCTGTCGGGGCGGCGCGGCCGGGTCGTCGGCACCGAGCAGGCGGGCGGCGGGCGCACCCTCGTGCGGGCCGAGGTCCCGGAGATCGAGATCGGGCGGTACGCCGTCGATCTGCGCTCCCTCTCGCACGGCACCGCACGCTTCAACCGCAGTTACGCGCGGCACGAACCGATGCCGCCTCAGATCGCCGAAAGGATCCGCGAACAGGCCAAGGACGCCTGACGGTTCGGCCTTCAGACGTCTGACGGTTCAGCCTTCGGACGCCTGACGGTTCGGTCTTCATTCGTCCTTCACTCGTGGGCGGGCGGCTTCGGTCGTCCGCCGACGAATGTCGGTCGCGGCCGATACTCTGAGAACCTGATCAAGACGATGACCTGATCAACAGGTGTGCGGGGCAGGGAAGTCGGGAAAGCCGCAGGAGCGGGTGCGGCGGCGATGGGGGCGGAAGTGGCGTTCGACGGTTTCGATTTCACTCCCGGGGCACAGGTGCCGCTGTCGGGCTCCGCGGGGCAGACTGCGGCGACCTTCGCGCTGGCCTCGGCGGCGTACCGGGACAACGGGGTCGAGGAGATCCTCAAGGCCGACAACGAGTGGCACCAGTCGACCGTCAAGGCCGGGAAGATAAAGCTGTTCGCGCCGAACCTGGGCGAGGCGTTCGCGCGGGCCGTGACGGACCGCATGCTGGGTGCCGGCCGCAAGCCGCTCATCCAGTCCTTCGGCACCGAGCCGCAGGTCATCGTGGAGCACTGCCTGGCGGCGAACCGCATCCGCAGGGAGCGCGACAACTGGCTGTCGGCCGTGATGGTGCTGTGCGGGCTGCTGTTCCTGCCCGGGCTCCTGGTCTGGCTGCTGGTCTTCCAGATCCGTACCCAGATCGCCAAGCGTGAGGACAAGCGAGCCTCCGCCCTCGCCACCGCGCTCCTCGTCGCCGTCGGCGCCCTCGCCGTGATCTTCCTCATCCGCATGCCGTTCACGGGCTTCTATGCCTGGTACGCGCGCGCGGCGATCGTCATCCCCGTCGTCGGCTGGCTCTGGGCCAAGCAGATCTGCGAGCGTACCGCGAAGGACCTGCGCGACCGCTGGGACAGCCTGCTGTCCGGCGGCGGCATCGGCGCCAAGATCCCCGAGGCGGTGCCCGGCAGCCCTGGTGAGACGGCCGCCGAGCGGCTGCGCCAGTCCCTCGCCCGGCTCACCGCCGAGCAGCAGTCCAACTCGGTCTTCTACGCCGGCCCCAAGGGCATACTCGGCATGGGCACCCGCTGGGGCAGCTGGCAGCTCGCGGAGGACCTGGTGCCGCGCGACGCGGACAAGGAGATCCACCCCTTCCGCAGCTGGGACGTCATACGGTCCATCCACGACCAGCTGCGCATGCTGGAGCGCGGTCCGCTCAACACCGGTGGTTTTCCGGCCCCTTCGATCAAGCACTGGATCGTCACGCCGATCGGTGAGAACGCGAAGGCGGTGTCCCGGCCGGGCGGTACGGACGTGGACGCGTACACGGTCAAGACCCACGCCATACAGGACATCTGCAACAAGCAGCAGTTCGGCAGCGGGGACCGGCACTATCTCGGGGTCCAGTGGACGCTCTGGGACGGCCAGTTGATCATCACCATGCTGATCACCGTGACCGTGCTGCACGAGACGCTGCGCATCGAGGTCACCGGGCATGCTCTCGGCCCGGTGAACCCGCTCTTCACCACCAAGCCGGAGGCCCCGACGAAGGAGGTCGCCAAGGCGGTGAAGTTCTGGGAGACCCGCAAGGTGAGTCTGCCGCTGGTCACCACGGACGAGGTCGTGCGTCTCACGGCGCGCGCTCCCTTCACCTGGTATCCGCCGTTCCTCAACTGGCTCGGCGGGACCCTGGCGCTCCCCGAGCCCTTCGGGCTGCGGCACGCCTGGGCCGATCAGCCGTGGCGGCACCGTTTCATGGCGGACGACGCGCTGCGCGCCGCGACGCCCGTCCTGCGCGTGGTGCACGCCGCGGCGATCAGGGTGCTGGAGGAGAACGGCGTCGACACCGAGAAGTTCGGCAACCGCTCGGCGTTCCTCAGCACGGCGGTCCAGGACCCGATGCCCCGGAAGGCGGACCTGTACGACGCGTAGCGCCTTGCCGGCGGGGGCGCGGTCGCCTGCCGGTGGGGGGTGGGGCGGGGCCGTGCCGGTACATCCGCCCGTCGCGCGGTGGCGCGTCTGCAGGGTTACATGCTCAGCACGGTGGTTGCGACGTCTGCGACGGGCCGATGTACCGGCGCGGCCCCTTCCGTGCGTGCACGGCTGCAGGTGCGTTTGCGGCGCGGCCCCTTCCGTGCGTCCACGGCTGCGGGTGCGTTTGCGGCGCGGCCCCTTCCATGCGTCCACGGCTGCAGGTGCGTTTGCGGCGCGGCCCCTTCCATGCGTCCACGGCTGCAGGTGCGTTTGCGGCGCGGCCCCTTCCGTGCGTGCACGGCTGCAGGTGCGTTTGCGGCGCGGCCCCCTCCGTGCGTCCACGACTGCGGGTACGTGGGGCCTGGAGCGTGCGTTGGCGGGTGCGGGTTGCGCATCCGCCCGCTCTGCGACGGGCGGATGCGGCACGGCCCCCTCCGTGCGTCCACGGCTGCGGGTGCGTTTGCGGCGTGGGGCGTGCGTCGGTGGTGGGGGTGCGACCCGACGTCTCAGGTCGTTGGCCAGGCCTCTGCCAGCATCTTGCGGGTGTCCGCCAGGAGCTGGGGCAGGACCTTGGTGTGGCCCACGACCGGCATGAAGTTCGTGTCGCCGCCCCAGCGGGGGACGATGTGCTGGTGGAGGTGGGCGGCGATGCCGGCGCCCGCTACCGTGCCCTGGTTCATGCCGATGTTGAAGCCGTGCGCGCCCGAGGCGGTCCGGAGCGCGGTCATGGCCTGCTTGGTCAGCTCGCCGAGTTCGGCGGTCTCCGGGTCGGTCAGGTCGGTGTAGTCGGCGACGTGGCGGTAGGGCACGACCATGAGGTGGCCGCCGTTGTACGGGTAGAGGTTGAGCACCGCGTACACCTGCTCGCCGCGCCTCACGATCAGCCCGTCCTCGTCGGACTTGGCCGGGATCGCGCAGAAGGGACAGCCGTCGTCGGCCCCCGGGCCGGTGGGCTTGTTCTCGCCCTGGATGTAAGCCATCCGATGGGGCGTCCACAAGCGCTGGAACGCGTCCTGCGTTCCCACTCCGATCTGCTGCTCCGGCTCACTCGTCATGATGTGCAGCATATGGCTTCGCCCGTTCGCGGCGTGTCGGCGGGTGTCGCACAAAAGGGGCCGCGGCCAAGCTGGGGCGATGGACGACGACAGCCCACAGGCCCGCTGGGAACGGCGCACCGAGATGCTGCTCGCCGTGGCCTCCCTGGTGTTTCTCGCCTCGTACGCGGTCCTGGTCCTGGGCCAGGGTCTGGCCGCCTCCTGGCGGGACGCCTGCGTGACGGCGATGCTGGGCGCCTGGGCGATCTTCGCCATCGACTACGCGGCGCGCTGGCGGCTGAGCGGACAGGGCCCCCGGTTCGTAAGGACACACTTGGTGGACACTCTGGTGCTCGCCCTGCCCCTGCTGCGCCCGCTGCGCGTCGTCAGGCTCTACGAGGCCGTACTGCGCCGCCGTGGGGAGCCGCGGCTCACCCTGCAGGCGCGTGTGATCTCCTACGCAGGGCTGTCGGCCCTGCTGCTCGGCTTCTCCGGCGCCCTCGCCGTCTACCAGCAGGAACGTGCGGCGCCGGGCGCATCGATTCGCACCTTCGGGGACGCGGTCTGGTGGGCGTGCGCCACGCTCGCGACGGTCGGATACGGGGATGTCGTGCCGGTGACGCCCTGGGGGCGCACTATCGCGGTGGGAATGATGGCCTGCGGGCTCGCGCTCCTCGGCGCGGTGACGGGGTCGTTCTCGTCGTGGCTGCTTCAGGTGTTCTCGCGGGAGGGCGACGAAAGGCCCCCGGGGAGCTGAGCTCTCCAGGGGCCTTCGGTAACGTACGTGTCAGAAAATCGCCGTACGCGTCGGAACTATCCGCTTCAGACCTGCGCCCGCTCCTGGACGATCTTCACGATCTTGTCGATCGCCTCGTCGACCGGGATGCCGTTCTCCTGCGAGCCGTCGCGGTAGCGGAAGGAGACGGCGCCGGCCGTCATGTCCTCGTCGCCCGCGATGACCATGAAGGGCACCTTCTGCTTCTGCGCGTTACGGATCTTCTTCTGCATGCGGTCGGAGGACGCGTCGACCTCGACGCGCAGACCGGCCGCCTTGGCCTTCTTCGCGAACTCGGCCAGGTACGGCACGTGCGCGTCGCCGATCGGAATGCCGATCGCCTGGACGGGCGCCAGCCAGGCCGGGAACGCGCCCGCGTAGTGCTCCAGGAGCACGGCGAAGAATCGCTCGATGGAGCCGAACAGCGCGCGGTGGATCATGACCGGCTGCTGCTTGGAGCCGTCCGCGGCCGTGTACTCCAGGTTGAACCGCTTGGGCTGCTGGAAGTCGACCTGGATGGTGGACATCTGCCAGGAGCGGCCGATGGCGTCCTTGGCCTGGACGGAGATCTTCGGGCCGTAGTACGCGGCGCCGCCCGGGTCGGGAACCAGCGGGAGGCCCTGCTTCTCGGCCGCCTGGCGCAGCGCGTCGGTGGCCTCCTCCCACTCCGCGTGCTCACCGATGAACTTCGGGGATTCGTCGCGGGTGGACAGCTCCAGCTCGAAGTCGTTCAGGCCGTAGTCGCGCAGCAGGTCCAGGACGAAGGTGAGCAGCGAGTCCAGCTCGCTCGCCATCTGGTCCTTGGTGCAGTAGATGTGCGAGTCGTCCTGCGTGAAGCCGCGGGCGCGGGTGAGGCCGTGCACGACGCCCGACTTCTCGTAGCGGTACACCGTGCCGAACTCGAAGAGCCGCAGCGGCAGTTCACGGTAGGAACGACCGCGCGCCTTGAAGATCAGGTTGTGCATGGGGCAGTTCATCGCCTTGAGGCGGTAGTTCTGCCCGTCGAACTCCAGCGGCGGGAACATCGCGTCCGCGTAGTTCGGCAGGTGCCCCGAGGTCACGAAGAGGTTTTCCTTCGAGATGTGCGGGGTGTTCACGAACTCGTAGGCCGCGTCCTCGTGGCGCTTGCGCGAGTACGTCTCCATCTCGCGGCGGACGATGCCGCCCTTGGGGTGGAAGACCGCGAGGCCGGAGCCCAGCTCCTCCGGGATGGAGAAGAGATCCAGCTCGGCGCCGAGCTTGCGGTGGTCGCGCTTCTCCGCCTCGATAAGGAAGTCCAGGTACGCCTTCAGCTCGTCCTTGGTCGGCCAGGCGGTGCCGTAGATGCGCTGGAGCTGCGGGTTCTTCTCACTGCCCCGCCAGTACGCGGCGGCCGAGCGCATCAGCTTGAACGCCGGGATGTTCCGGGTGGTGGGCAGGTGGGGACCGCGGCAGAGGTCCTTCCAGCACAGCTCGCCGGTCTTGGCGTCGAGGTTGTCGTAGATCGTCAGCTCGCCGCCGCCGACCTCGGCGTCGGCGCCCTCGGCGGCCTGCGCGGCGTTGCCCTTGAGGCCGATGAGCTCCAGCTTGTACGGCTCGTCGGCCAGCTCCTCGCGGGCGGCCTCGTCGGTGGTGACCCGGCGCGCGAACTTCTGCCCGCGCTTCTGGATCTCCTGCATCTTCTTCTCGATGCGCTTGATGTCGTCGGGCGTGAACGGCTCGGCGACATCGAAGTCGTAGTAGAAGCCGTCCTTGACCGGCGGGCCGATGCCCAGCTTGGCCTCGGGGAAGAGCTCCTGCACGGCCTGGGCCATGACGTGCGCGGTGGAGTGGCGCAGGATGTTCAGGCCGTCCTCGGAGGAGATCTCCACGCCCTCGACGGACTCGCCGTCCTTCACCTCGTACGCGAGGTCCTTCAGCTCGCCGCCCACACGGGCCGCGACGATGGTGCGCTCACCGGCGAAAAGGTCGGCGGCCGTAGTGCCCGTCGTCACCACGCGCTCTTCCCGCTCGGAATCGCGTTGGATGATCACACGGACGTCTGACACCGGACTCTCCTGACTGAAGGGGACGCGCGCATCTTCTCTTGCGTACGTAATAGACGCGATCGTACCGAGCCCGGGGTCCCCTTCGCGAAACGGATAACCACCACCCGTCTCAGTCGCCGCTGCATGCCTCCTCGAAGAAGTCCAGGTTCTCCTGGAGCGACTTCATCAGCCGGTCCCGCTCGGCCTCGTCCACCTGCACGGGTACGACCCCGGAGGCGTCGGTGAGGCGACGGAAACCCCCTCGGCTCTCCAGCCGTCCGTGCACCCGGACCGGCAGTCCGACGAGGTGGGCATGGCCCGCTATCCGGTACGCCTCCTCGTCGAGCGTCATGCGGACGTGCGGGACCTCGGCGCCCGCGATGACCCGCAGCCGTACGGTGCCCTCGCCGCGCGGCCCCGACCTGCGCATCCGCACCACAGCACCCGTGATCCGGACCGGCACGGACGGCTCCTCGCGCAGATAGCGGGCCCCGGCCTCGCGCAGGACGGGCAGGTCGCCGGGTGAGAACTCGACGGGCTCGGCGGGCGTGGCACAGCCCTCGGGGACCCCGGCGGCGGGCGCCCACTCGACGGCGATCCGAGCACCCTCGGTGCCGCGCACGAGGGCCACCACGGCCTCCAGGAGCTCATGGCTGACGCCCGCCTCGACGGCCGCGTCGAAGGCGTCCATGCCGCCGGTGGCCCGCTGGTAGTCGATGGCCTCGCGGGCGGCGTACAAGGCCTGGTGCAGGCGGATGGCGAGCGGCCGCCCGGTGTCGACGGGTACGAAGGCGGTGAGCCGGCGTCCGCCGGGTTCGGCGCCGACCAGCACGTTTTCCAGGGAGGCGGCGGCGGACCTGCGGTGCCGGGCGCCGTAATAGCCGGCACGCGCGCGCGTGGCCAGCGCGCCCGCGAGCAGCATCTGGCGGGCGGCGGCGCGCAGCTGCTCCTCGACGGTCCAGGGCGCGGCGCCCACGGGACCGGTCGGGACGTCCCGCCACCAGCGGATCTCGTCGCTGGGCACGGCGAGCGCGACCAGCACGTCGCGCGCGGACGGCGAGGCGCTGCGGGAGAGCGCCACGAGGGCCTCGCCGAGGAGGTCGTCGCTGTCGGGGAAGGCCCGGTTCTCCGGCACCAGCAGGCTGGTGCCGCCGCCACCGGGCCCGGGTGGGGTCCACCGGCCGTACCGTCCCGCGGCTCCGCCGCGCCGCTGCCAGCCGTGCCGGTGCAGCAGGGCGCTGAGCACGGCGGGGTCGACTTGGCCAGGCTCGGGCGGCCGGCTCCACAGCGCCTCGGCCGGATGCGGCCGCACCGGCCGCAGGACTTCGTCGATCGGGCGGTGCGTCATGGTCTGCCTCCCGTCCCGACCCGCGTCATGATCTCGCAGAGCGCCCGGTCGTCGAAGATCCGGGCTGTCGGTATGCGCACGGTGGTCCTGCGCCGGCCGGTGATGGCGTGCCCGGCGAGGTTGATCCAGTAGCAGCAGTGCCGCAGGTCGAGCCGGTCGTGGCTGGCGCGCAGCCAGTCGTCCTGGGACCTGGGCACGAGCATCACGACCAGGATCTTGTGCACCGAGACCGGGGTGCGGGCGAGCTTCGCCAGGTGCTCGTTGTCGAGCGTGAAGGAGAAGGCGGGCCCCGGCGGGTTGGGCGGGATCTGGTACGTGCACTTGAGCTGCACCTTGATGGTGACTTCGTCGTCGACCGTGTGCCCGGGGGCGCTGTGGCTGACGTGCCAGTCGATGCCGTTGTCGGGAAAGGGCTGGGACAGCGAGCAGCCGGCGGCTGCCGCGACGGCGTGCAGATAGCCGACCTGCAAGGTCTCCATGCAGGCGGTGGTGGCGAGTGTGCCGCGATGGGGTGCCGTCCGCTGGGGCAGCAGCCCGCCCCGTTCGGGCTGCGCGAGTGCCATGAGTCCAACAGCCTTCCAAACCAAGTGAATCCCCGCGACGGGCCGCTGAACTGCAAAGACCCGTACCTCTGTTGTCTCCTGTCGGCGTACGGCGCAAACAGCCCGGGTATCACCAAACGGGCAGAAGACGGTACGTCAGCTGCCGTGGGTGAACGAGGAGTTGTGTACGTATGACCTGCTGGTACGAGGGCCCCTTGGCCGCGTTCGACACGGAGACCACGGGCGTGGACGTCGAGACCGACCGGATCGTGTCGGCCGCCGTCGTCGTCCAGGACGCCCCGGGCTCCCGTCCGCGGGTGACCCGATGGCTGGTGAACCCGGGAGTGCCGGTGCCCGAAGGGGCGACGGCGGTGCACGGGCTGACGGAGGAGCATCTGCAGCGCAACGGCCGCTGGCCGTCGCCGGTGATGGAGGAGATAGCCCGGGAGCTGCACGAACAGGCCGCGGCGGGCCGCCCGCTCGTCGTGATGAACGCGCCGTTCGATCTGACCCTCCTGGACCGGGAGTTGCGCCGTCACCGCGCCTCCTCGCTGGACCACTGGTTCGAGTCGACGCCGCTGCGCGTGCTCGATCCCCGGGTCCTCGACAAGCATCTGGACCGCTACCGCAAGGGCCGCCGCACCCTCACCGATCTGTGCGCGCACTACGACGTGGTCCTGGAGGGCGCGCACGACGCGGCGGCCGACGCGCTGGCCGCGATGGATGTCGTACGCGCGGTGGGGCGCCGTTTCGCGGCCCGCCTGGAGCGGCTCTCCCCGGCCGAGCTGCACACACTGCAGGCGGTGTGGCACGCGGCACAGGCGCGCGGTCTGCAGGCGTGGTTCGCACGCAGCGGCTCGGAGGAGGCGGTGGATCCGGCGTGGCCGCTGCGGCCGGACCTGCCGGCCGCGGCCTGAGCACAGGCCTTCGTACACAGAAAAACCGGTCCGTCTGTGACGGACCGGCTTTCTCCGGGTGGGCGATACTGGGTTCGAACCAGTGACCTCTTCGGTGTGAACGAAGCGCTCTCCCACTGAGCTAATCGCCCGGGAACGCACTGAACCATACAGGTCTCGGCGGGTCTCGTTCAAACCGCTTCCAGGTAGGCCCTGAGTCCGCGCCGCCCCGCTCGCATCATCAGGGCGTGGTTGGCACGGAAGACGGGCCGTCCCGGGACCGCGAGGCGCCGCAGTAGCGGCTTGCCGACGTCGACCTCCTGGTCGTACTGGGCGCGGGTGCCCGGCCCGTCCGCGGTGAGTGTCCAGCGGGCCCAGCCGTCGATGTCGCCGGACATCGCGATCTCCAGGACGCCACCCGCCGGGTCGCGGCGCACCTCCCGGCCCGTGAACGTCATGTCGTACGGAAGGACCGAGCGGATCCGGAAGACGCCGCTGCGTTCGTCGATCCGGGTGACCTCGCGCACCTGGGGCCACCACAGGGGGTAGTTCTCGGCCTGCTCCAGCACGACGTACACGTCGGCGGGCGGGGCGGGCAGATCCCACACGCTGCGGAAGCGGTAATGGCTCCAGTCCATGTACCGAGTGTGCCCGTCCGCGGATCTGAGTACGGCATGAGTACGCGCACTCATGCCGACGAACGTGACCGGGACCACACTCCGGAGCATGACCCACATTCCGCCCCCGGCCGAGGAGTTGCGGCTCCTCGACGCCGAGCTGCGGCAACTCGACGCGCGCCGGGCCATATTGCTGGCCCGCCGCGCCTGGCTGATCACCACCCTCCAGCCGCCGCCCGGGCCGCACGGCCCGCAGGCCGCCCCCGCGCGCCGGCCCGAGACCACGGCACCCGGCGTGCAGAACGTACTCCTGCTGCTCGGCGGCATCCTGCTGACCGTGGCCGCCGTCGCGTTCACGGTCGTCAGCTGGGGGCACCTGGGGATCGCCGGGCGGGCCCTGGTCCTCGGCGCGGTGACGCTGGCCGCGCTCGGCACGCCCGCGCTCCTCCTCGGGCGGGGGCTGCGCTCGACCGCCGAGTCGGTGGCGGGGCTCGGCCTCGCGCTGACGGTGCTGGATGTCTACGCGCTGCACGAGGTCGCGCTGCCGGACACCGACGGCCTCGGGTACGCGGCGATCGCGTCGGCGGTGCTGGCCGTGGTGTGGACGGCGTACGGCCTCGCGCTGGGCGGACTGCCCAGTCCCCTCGCCACCACGGGCCTACGGCTGCGCCGCCCGGCCACCACCACGGGTCTGCGGCTGCCCCGCCCGGCCACCGCCACTGCCAACGGCCTGCGGCTCCCGCTCCCCGCCGCCCTGGCCACGGCCCAGCTCCCGCTGCTCCTCATGGCGGTGGCGGCGGACGCGGGTGCCCGCACCGTCACGGCCGCGCTGCTGGTGACGGCCGCTTTCGACACGCTGGTCGCGCTCCGAATGCCCGTGAAGTCCCTCCGTGTGGTCGCCGCCGTCGGCGCGTACGGCATGGGCGGCTGGGGCACCTTTGCCGCCGGTTGGCTGTCCTGGACGGCCTCCGGCCCGAGCGCCGCCGCCCGTGCGGCGGCGCTCCTCCTCCTTGCCGCGGCGATCGCCCTGGCGGCGGCGTGGCACACCCCGAGGCCGAACGTCGCGACCGGCACGGCCGTCGCGGGCGGTCTCATCACCGTCGTCGGACTCGGCGGCGTCCTGCGCGCGTCGCTGCCCGACGACTGGACGGTTCCGGGCTATCTGGTGTGCGGTGTCGCCCTGTTGGCCGTCGTGCGCACCGGCTTTCCGGAGCCGCTGCGGCGCGGCCTCGCGTGGGCCTCCGGCTCCGTGCAGGCCCTGGCGGTGATGTGGGCACTGCCGCTGGTCGCCGTCGCTCTGCTGGGCCCGGTCGGCTGGGCGGAGAAGATCTGGTCCGGCGCCCCGGCGACCGCCCGGGACGCGGTGACGATCGACGTGCCCTGGCCCGCCGACGCGGCCACGGCACCTCTTGTCCTCGCGCTCGTCGCCGGAGTCCTGGTGGTGGCGGTCCGCGCCACGGACTGGCGCCCACAGGCTCTGACCTGCGCGCTGACGCTGATCTGGGCGACGGTGCTCGTCCTCCCGGCAATCCTCGAACTCCCCTATGCCGTAGGGCTGTTGGTGCAGGGCTGCACGACCGTGGCAGCCCTGGCGTACGCCCGCCCGTCGCGTCCTCAGACGGCCCCGCTCCTGCTGGCCCTCCTCACCTCCCTCAGCCTGGCGTTCCTCTCGCTGGCCTCCGAGGGCGCGACGCTCACCGTCCTCGCCGTACTGGCCGCCCTGTTCGCGGCCGCCGCCTGGCGACCCGGCCTCGGCCCGGTCGCGGCGCCCGCCTCCCTGGCGTACGCCACCGCGCTGGCCTGCGCCGCTGGAGGGTCCCTCGGCTGGCAGCCGCAGCAGACCGCGCTGCTCGTCCTCGTGGTGCCGGTCGGCGCGGCCCTCCTCGCGGCGCGTCTGGGCGGCTCGTCCATGACCGTGCCGGTGGAGATCACCGGAGCCGCCGCGGGTCTGCTCGCCATCGGGCTCACGGTCACCGATCCGCCGATGCTGGCCCTGCTGATGGCCCTCTGCGGAGTGATCGCCGCGGGCACGGCCGTACGGGAGGACCGGCGGTCCGTCGGATACGCGGCCGCCGCCCTGTTCTTGCTGGCCACCTGGGTGCGACTGGCGGTCTGGGGGGTCGGCTCCCCGGAGGCGTACACGCTTCCGGTGACCGTCCCGGCGCTGCTCGTGGGGGCGCTCAGGCGCCGCAAGGACCCGGCGGTCTCGTCGTGGACGGCGTACGGGCCGGGCCTGTCGATCACCCTCGTGCCGAGCCTCGTCGCGGCGTGGGGCGACGCCCACTGGCTTCGCCCGCTGCTGCTCGGCGCGGCGGCACTCCTGGTCACCCTGGCGGGCGCCCGGCACCGCCTCCAGGCGCCGCTCGTGCTGGGCGGCACGGTGCTCACGCTGGACGCGCTGCACGAACTCGCCCCGTACCTCGTGCAGGTGGTCGACGCGCTCCCCCGTTGGGTGCCTCCCGCACTCGCCGGTCTGCTGCTGCTCGCGCTGGGTGCGACGTACGAGCAGCGGATCCGCGACGCGCGGCGAGTGCGGGAGGTGCTGGGGAGGATGAGCTGAGCGGCCCCGGGCAGTGAGGGTGCGTGCCGGGCGTGCCCGCACTTCCCCGGGGCCGCTTGGGCGCCTACGGCATCTTGTCGCCCAATAGCGCCAGGTTCTCGATGGCGGCCAGGCCGTACAACGCGGTGTCGTTCGTGTAGACCCAGTTGGCCTCGCTGCCGGGCACCAGCGTGACCGGGCCGCTCAGCTTCTCCGTCTTCCAGGGCGAGGACTCCGAGTAGCCGTCGGAGTTGTAGAACTTGCTCCACGCGCGCGTGGCGAGCTTCGCGTCGCCGGTCTGCACGGCGGCGTACGCGTCGAGGCGCGAGTGGCCCTGGAAGAGCAGCAGGGTGCCGAAGTTGGAGCCGTAGCGGGCCGCCTGTTCGGCCTTGGTGGCGTTGAAGTAGCGGCAGTAGTCGAGGTACGCGTCCTTGAACTTCGGCATGTCGACGAGGTCGATGAGCTCGGCGCACAGTTCGTTCAGGCCGAAGACCGCGGACAGGTGCGAGACGCCGACCACGGGTGTCGTGGCGATCGCGAACTTGCCGGTGTCCAGGTCGTAGAGCCCACTGCCCTGCACGAAGCCGTTGGGCTGAGCGGCGATGGTCTCCATCGTCGACAGCACGCGCGCCTTGGCCTTCTCCCACTTCGGGCCCTTGCGCTCCCACTCGGTGAGCCACGCCGACACGAGCCCGCTCCAGTCGGTGCCGAAGCCGATCGACAGTGCGTGCCGGTCGGGCGTGTACGGCTCGGTGCGGATCTTGCGGATCGGGTCGAGGACCAGGAACGTCTCGTCGGAGTCGACATTGGCGTGCATGAGGTCGCCGACGCGCTCGTCCGCGGTGAGGAAGTAGTAGTAGCGGCGGTACGTGGTGTTGGCGATGCGCTGCTGCTTGGCGCTGTCGGCGTAGTGCTGGACGCCGTGCCGGGTGCCGAGGCCCGCCCACTGGCCGAGGTGGTAGACGTCGACCTCGCCGGTGTGCCGGGTCATCGCCTCGGCGAAGCGGAAGATGTCCGCGCGGC
This sequence comes from Streptomyces sp. NPDC001530, assembly GCF_042894545.1. NCBI lineage: Bacteria > Bacillati > Actinomycetota > Actinomycetes > Kitasatosporales > Streptomycetaceae > Streptomyces > Streptomyces sp. NPDC001530. Next base: position 300,671 of record NZ_JBIAVS010000006.1, on the reverse strand, counting down.
CACTGCGGATGTACGCGAACCACAGCCAAAGGTCGGGCGACAGCTCGGAGTTGTCCCAGGCGTAGCCGCCCACGTCGTAGCGCCACTGGTGCCTGACCGGGTCGTACGAGTGCATGATGTCGCCGTAGTCCCAGAAGCCGTACCAACGACGCATCTCCACCTGGTCCTTGTAGTAGGTGAAGAGGAAGTCGAGGTGGTCCTCGATCCTGGCCTTGGCGGGCGTCGAGCGGTCGGGCTCGGAGTAGAGGCCGGGGCCGAAGACCTTCGCCTTGATGAGCTGCTGGGGCGGAGCGGCGAGCTGCGGCAACACCCTGACGGCTTCAACCTGTTCGGCGAGCTTCTCCGGTGTGGGCGTCGACTCGTTGGCCCAGAAGAGCAGTTCGGAGGTGCGGGCGATGCCGTACGGGGTGCCGAAGCCCGGTTCGTAGTCCTCGTAGGTGATGTTGAGGCCTTCGAGCTGTTCGGCGTACGTGTCCTGGCCCATGCCGTCGTGGTAGAAGCGCAGGTCCATGGGCTGTGCCTCGGGTGACCAGAGCCAGAGGGTGACCTCGGCCTCGTCGGTGTGGGCGTCGCGGATGTCGAGCTGCGCGGGGAACTTCTCCCAGAAGTCCCGGAGCCCGAAGGAGAATCCGCCGCTCGGCCCGCCGACGTAACCGAAGCCCGACGCGCGCCGTCCGCCGCCCGCGCCGATCCAGCCGTACCCCTTCTTCGTCCGCTTGCGCAGCGTGAAGCCGTCGGCGGAGAGCTGGGCGAGGGTGTAGTCGCCCCACTCGGGGATGTACTGCAGGCGTGTCGTCACCCGCTGGTCCCAGGTGGACGGGTCGGGCAGTTTCTCCCCCGCGAACTGCGCCGCCTGCACGGCCGCGCCCGGGTCACGGCGCAGTCCGGTGATGCCCTTGACCGCCTCCCGCAGCAGACCGGTCCCGTCGCCGCCGATGCGGATGTGCCGGTCGTACGCGGCATCCCGCATCGGCACGGCGAAGCGGACGCCCAGGCCGCGGATGAAGTCGCCGCTCGCCTTTCCCGGGTCCTGCGTCCCATCGAAGGTGATGGTGTGCACCATGCGGAAGGAGTCGGCGCCCGCGTAGAAGTACAGCCGGATCGAGAAGGGCAGCCAGCTCCGGTCGCCCCTGCGGTGCTTGCCGTCGATGCGGACGACGGCGCGGACCGGTCCGTCCTGCTCGACCTCGACCTCGGAGATCGCGCTCTCGAAGCGCTCGTACTTCTCCGCGCCCTGGTCCTCGTCCTCGATCTCCGGCTGGCGGATCAGGACGAGGCGTCCGTTCTTGGCGATCTCGGTGGAACCGCGGGTGACGGACTTGACCAGCGTCGAGCCGGACTTGCCGATCTTCGCGGTGATGACCCCGGTCGATATGTCGATGGTGCCGCCGCTCTTGTCGACGGTGACCTTCTTGTCGGGTGCGGCGGGATCCCCGGCGGTGAGCGTGAGCTTGCCCGCGTCCGAACTCACCGCGTGCGCGGTCCACTTGAGGGAGCCGTCCGGCCAGTACGCGATCGGCCAGGACTGCACGGGCACGGCCTTGCCGTCGGCGTCCGTCAGCGCGAAGGTCTGGTCCTCCTGGTACGCGCCCTTGGGCCAGGGCACGCCGACGGTGGAGCCGGGGGCGGCGCCGAGGCCGCCGTCCTCCAGCCAGTCGAGGGTCACCGGGGCCGCGTCCGCGGCCTCGGCTCTGGGTGCGGCCTGCGCGTTCGTGCTGCCCAGCGCCCAGCTGAACTGCGCGGCGGCTCCGGCGACGGCGGCCGCCTTGAGAAGGGACCTGCGGGGGATGGGAGACATGGCCTTTCCTTTCCGTGCGGGGAAGTCAGGGGCATGACAGAGAGGGGTACGACGCCGGTGGCGCCGACCTGTGCGTGGCGGGGTGGGTCAGCGGCGCCGGTACCGCTCCTCCACGGCGACGGCCGCCGCCGCGACGGCCCCCAGGACGGGGACCGCCAGCGGCGCGCTGAACCATGCGGAGGAGGCGACCACGGCCAGGCCGCCGACGAGCAGGAAGGACCCGGCGGGGTCGAGGACGGTGCGGCGCCCGGCGTTCGCGAGCAGCGCGCGCCAGGACGCACCCGGCTCCCAGACCGCCGCCGCGCGCAGTCCGGCGACGGCGAGGCCGATCAGCGCGAAGAGGCCGACGGCCCCGACGAGCGGCCCGCCCGGGATTCCGGCACGTACGGCCTGGACATCCACCCAGACCGCGGCCGCCGCGGCCCATCCGGCGAGCCCCGCGATCCAGCCGCCCCGGACAGCCGCCCGGAAGTCCGCGACGAACTCACGCCAGCCGCCGCCCTCATGGGCCGTGCAGCGCCGAAGATGCCGCGCGCCGGCGGCGAACGCGGCGGGATACGTGACGAGCGGCAGCGCGGCGACCGCGATCCACACGCCCGTCAGCAGGCACTCCGCGAACAGCGCGAACCTTCCCCAAGCTCTCGACTCCGCTCGAGCGGGGGAGGCCCCATTCGCGAGCACGGACTCCCGCGGCGTACCGCGTTCCTTGACACGTACCTGGCTCATCCCGCTCCTCAGCCCTTCAGGCCGGACGTGGCCATGCCGTCGATCAGGTAGCGCTGGAAGGCCAGGAAGAAGGCGAGTACAGGCAGGAGGGCGACGAGCGACATGGCGATCATGCCCCCGTAGTCAGCCACGCCTTCCTGGTCGACGAACATCTTCAGGCCGAGCGAGACCGTGTACTTGTCGGGCTCATTGAGGTAGATCAGCGGGCCCATGAAGTCGTTCCAGGAGTTGATGAAGGTGAAGATCGCGCTGGTGATCAGGGCCGGGCGGCACAGCGGGAGCACGATCGACCAGTAGATGCGCAGGTGTCCGCAGCCGTCGAGGCGCGCCGCCTCGTCGAGCTCCTTGGGCAGGTTGCGCATGAACTGCATCATCAGGAAGACGAAGAACGCCTCCGTGGCGAGGTACTTGCCGAGCAGCAGCGGCGTGTACGTGTTGATCATGTTCATGTTGCGGAACAGCACGTACTGCGGGATGAGCAGCACGTGGTACGGCAGCAGGAGCGTGCCGATCATCAGCGTGAAGAGCAGATTGCGGCCCGCGAATTTGATCTTGGAGAAGGCGTACGCCGTCAGCGAGCAGGACAGCAGGATCCCGATCACCGAACCGACGGCGAGGAAGAGCGAGTTGAGGAAGAACGTGGAGATCGAGATGTCCGCGATGCCCTCGGTCAGGCGCGTGTAGTTGGAGGTAATCGGGGAGCCGGGGAAGAGGTCCAGGCTGCCGACGATGTCTTCGCTCTTCTTGAAGGAGCCGCCGACGACCCAGAGCACGGGGTAGAGGATGACCGCGAGGATCGCGAGGGACCCGAGATGCCAGGCGAGCGAACCGGGCAGCCTGCGGCGGAAGTTGCCCGCCTTGGTCGACTGGGCCTGAACCGGCGTGACGTCCGTGACCTGCGCGCTCATCCGGCGCCCTCCTCGTAGTGCACCCAGCGCTTCTGGGACCAGAACAGCACCGCCGTCACCAGGGCGACCGCGACCAGCAGCATCCAGGCCATGGCGGACGCCAGGCCCATCCGGCTGTTCTCGAAGCCCTGGACGTAGAGGTAGCAGGTGTAGACCATCGAACCGTCCGCGGGCCCACAAGCATTGCCTCCGGCGCCGCCGCCGACGATGTACGCCGAGCTGAAGATCTGGAAGGAGTGGATGGTTTCCAGCAGGACGTTGAAGAAGAGGACCGGGGAGATCATTGGCAGGGTGATGTTCCAGAACCGGCGCAGCTTGCCCGCCCCGTCGACCTCGGCCGCCTCGTACAGCTCGCGCGGGACCTGCTTGAGGCCGGCGAGGAAGATGACCATGGGGGCGCCGAACTGCCAGACGGTCAGCGCCACCAGACTGTAGATGATCATGTCCGGGTCGCCGGTCCAACCGCCGGCGTGCACCCCGAAGAGCTTCTGCGTACGGTCGACGATCGCGTCGTCCGAAAAGATCGCCTTCCACACGATGGCGACAGAGACGCTCGCCCCGATCAGAGAGGGCGCGTAGAACGCGGCCCGGTAGAAAGCCTGTCCGCGCCGCTTCTGGGCGAGGAGCAGCGCCACACCGAGGGCCGCGAGCAGCTTGAGTGGCGTACCGACGACGACGTACCACATCGTCACCTGCACCGAGTGGCGCCAGCGCGGGTCGGCGAACATCTCGGAGAAGTTGTCGAGGCCGATCCACTTGGGGGCGTCGAACAGGTTGTAGTCGGTGAACGCGAAGTAGAGCGACGCGATCATCGGGCCCGCTGTGAGCAGCAGGAACCCGGCGATCCAGGGGGACATGAAGAGATAGCCGGCCAGGTTCTCCCGGCGGCCCCGCCGCTTGAGGGCAGCGGGGCGCCCGGGGTCCACCGGACCGTGCCGCGGCTCGGAGTCCTTGGCCAGGACGTCCGTCGCAGAGGCGTGTGTCACGGTGGTTCCCATCAGCTGCCGAGAGCCGTCTTCGACTCGGTGAAGAACTGCTTGACGGCGTCGTCCACCGACCGCTTGCCCAGGCCGAGTTCCTCGGCGATGCGCAGGAACGCGGACTCACAGATGTCCGCACCGTTCGGGTGCGGGGTGATCGGCTCCAGAACGCCCGCCGCGACGAGGGACTCCTCGTAGGCGGCGATGTCCTTGCCGACCGTGTCGGTCGGCTTGTACGCGTCGTACTGCGCCTGTGTCGCGGGCACCCCACGGTCGTAGCCCATGATCTTGGCGACCTCGGGGTCGCGCACCATGAAGTCGATGAACTGGGCGACTTCCTTGGGGTGCTGGGTGCGCCTGGAGGCGCTGAGCATCAGGGAGCCGAGGTACTGGCCCGTGTGCTTCCCGTCCGTGGTGGGGATCGGGGCGAGGCCGTACTCGCTCTTTCCCTCGGCTGAATAGCGGACCGTGAAGTTGTCCCAGGTGAACTCGCCGCCCGCGAGCTCTGCGGAGACGGCGGACTTGGGCTTGATCTGGGCGACCTTCTTCGGGTCGGCGTAGACGCCCGACTCCACACCCTTCTTGGCCTTGGTCCACCACTCCTTGAGGTCCGCCTCGGTGAAGCCGAGGCCGTCCTCGGTGAAGAATGCCTTGCCGTTCTGACGCAGGTACAGGTCGTAGAGGTACATGACGCCGTACATGCCGCTGTCACCGGCACGTCCCGTCTTGTCGCGGATCTTCTTCATCGCCGCGTCGAAGTCGTCCCAGGTCCAGCCCTGCTTGGGCGTCACTCCCGCCTTGGTGTAAACGGGCTTGTCGATAACCAGGGCCATCGAGTTGGAACCAACCGGAACCCCGAGGAGCTTGCCGTCGACCACGCCGAATTTCTCCAGGCCGGCCCGGAAGCCGTCCATGGAGAGATTGCCCGCCTTCACCTGCTCATTGAGATCGAGCAGCACATTCTTCGCGTCATACTTGCGCAGGAATCCGATGGCATTCTGGAAAACATCCGGCGGATTGCCGCCGGAAGCCTGGGTGTTGAACTTCTTCCAGAAGTCGAGGTAAGGCTGGAAGTCCGTTTTCACCTTGATCTTCGGGTACTTCTTCTCAAAGAGTGCGATGGTCTGGTTGATCCGCTTGGCGCGGTCGTCGGCACCCCACCAGGCGTAACGGATCGTCACCGTCCCGTCCCCCGGGCCGCTGTCGCCTCCGCAGCCCGTCGTCGCGGCCAGCCCCAGCGTGGCCAGCGATGCTCCGGCTGCCTTGAGGACCGTCCGCCTCTCAACACTCCCGTTGTTTCCCACAGTCGGGCCTCCCCGCCACGTCGTCGCCGCCTGCATGAATCGTTTCAAGTAAGCGCTTGCTGGCACAAGGTACGGAGGGCTTTGGGGCGCGTCAATGATTCGGACAGGAATTGATGTGATGCGGTTCGGCTGCGCGACAGGGAGGGCGAGGGTGCGGTTCACTCGCGGGGGCGCGACCGTGCAGGTCCGGCGGGTGTGGTCGACCTGCCGAACAGGATGCGGCGAGTCGGGGCGATGGCGAGCGGGGCCGAAAACGACTGCGATTCAGGGGGGTTCGCGGTGGTGGGGTGGGGCTGGAGGGAGGCGGGGGGAACTGAGGGTGAGGGGTGAGGGTCCTCGGGCGGGAGCCCTGGCGCCGCGAACGGCTCGACGCGGGCAGGAGCCCAGGGGCCACGAACAGCTCGGCTTGGACGGGAGCCCAGGGGCCACGAACAGCTCGACTCGGACGCGAGCCCAGGGGCCACGAACAGCTCGACTCGGACGCGAGCCCAGAGGCCGCGAAGGGCATCGCTCGGGCTCAACGGTGGTGCCCAGGTGGGCCGTTCACGGGTTCCGAAACCGCGTACCGGAGTGCAGTTGACCAGCGACCGGGCACCTGGATCAGTGCAGGTCAGAAGGCCGGCGGCTCAGCAACCGTCCCTGGGCGCAGGGCACAGGCCGCGGCACTCCAGCGGTCAGGGGAACGCCTTGGGCGCGTCCCCAACGTCAACTCCAGCGCTTCCAGTGGACCGACGCCCCTACCCGCTCCCAGTGGACTCAACACCCCCAGGAGGTGTGGGTGGCGAAGCCCCCGCCGCGCGCGGCGAAGCCGCGCAGAAACGACGAAGGCGACCCGGTCCACGCATTCCGTGGATCTGGGTCGCCTATCGCGTTCGTGGGCGATACTGGGATCGAACCAGTGACCTCTTCGGTGTGAACGAAGCGCTCTCCCGCTGAGCTAATCGCCCGGGCGCAGGAAGAACATTACCCCATGTCAGGCGGTGGCTTCGACCAGCCGAGGGGCCTCAGGACGGCACCTGAGCGGACTCCGTCACTCCTTGATGTGCCAGGGCATCTCGAGGCCGAACTTCCAGACGTAGACGCCGACAAGGGCCGCGACGATCACGACGCCGATGGTCGTGAGGATGATGTTGCGACGCCGCACCTTGGGGTCGAGCGCCCGCTGGGTCGCCTCCGTGACCTTGCGCTTCGTCCAGCGGAGCACCAGCTGCGCCCAGACGAACTCGGTCGCCCAGATCGCCATGCCGCCGAAGATCACCAGCCAGCCCGGCCCCGGCAGCGGAAGCATGATCACGCCCGCGACGACCACCGCGAGCCCCACGATGAAAACGCCCACCTGCCAGCTCAGGTGCAGCGCCCGGCGCGCCTTGATGAATTCCGGCGCCCGCGACCCGAGCGCACGCTCGATCTTCGTCTGGTCCTCAGCCATGGCGACCTCGCCCGGCTCGTCACTCCCCGTATTCATACGGCCAAACCCTACCCGAGGGAAACCAGTCACCGGAATGGCCCTATCCGGCGAACGCGCTCTCGGCCGGATGAGTTACGTAAAGGCACGCAAAACACTCAGAGGGGTTTACAACGGCACCGTAGGTGGCATGTCGATTTCGCCGACGTGCGAATCCCCGAGCGCACACTGAGCGAAAGGCCCTGGCGCTTATGAACACCACGGTCAGCTGCGAGCTGCACCTGCGCCTCGTTGTGTCGAGCGAGTCCTCACTGCCTGTTCCCGCAGGACTGCGGTATGACACGGCCGATCCCTACGCCGTGCACGCCACCTTCCACACCGGAGCCGAGGAAACCGTCGAGTGGGTGTTCGCCCGCGACCTCCTCGCCGAGGGCCTGCACCGGCCCACCGGTACTGGCGACGTCCGAGTCTGGCCGTCCCGTAGCCATGGCCAGGGCGTCGTGTGCATCGCCCTGAGCTCCCCGGAGGGCGAGGCCCTGCTCGAGGCCCCGGCGCGGGCCCTGGAGTCCTTCCTCAAGCGAACAGACGCCGCCGTGCCCCCCGGCACGGAACACCGGCACTTCGATCTCGACACGGAGCTCTCACACATCCTGGCCGAGAGTTAGCGAGACACCACAGAGCCGCCCGGCGCCGTCCACTCGGGGAGACGGCTCGGGCCTAGACAACCGCATAGGGCACAACCGCATAAGGCACAACCGCATAAGGCACAACCGCACAAGGCACAAACACTGGCGCCGTCGCCGCGGACTTCCGTGGCGACGGCGCCAGTGTGCGCGCCCCGCACACCCGAACTCCCGACCCTCGCTCCCGCACACCCGATCCCCCATCCCTCGCTCCTCGGCGCCACGTCCCCACTCCCCGCGACCCGCTCTCCGCGCCGGGAAACCACTACCATCGGCCAGCATCGGGGCGGGCGCCCGCCCGACCCCCAGGCCAGGGAGCGAAACGTGCTGATCACCCACGACACCCGGTGCGCCCTCGACACCGTGGTGGATCTGGTGAACACCGCGCCGGAGGACGAGACGACCGACGGGCTCGCGGATGTCCCGTCCCTCGCCGATTTCGTACGAAAGCACGAGATCAGCGATGTCGGCGTGCTGTCGGAGCACGATCTCGCGGCCGTGCGCAAGGTGCGCGGCCGGTTCGCCGGGATCTTCGCCGCCGACGACCCGCGGACCGCCGCCGCGCTCATCAACGAACTGGTCGCCGCGGCGGGCACCACCCCCCGGCTCACCGACCACGACGGCTACGACTGGCATGTGCACTACTTCGCGCCGGGTGCCTCCGTCGCCGACCACCTCGCGGCCGACTGCGGAATGGCGCTGGCCTTCTTCGTGGTCGCCGGAGAGCAGGAGCGGCTGCGCCGCTGCGAGGCCCCGGACTGCCGGCGCGCCTTCGTCGACCTCTCCCGCAATCGCTCCCGCCGCTACTGCGACAGCCGCACCTGCGGGAACCGCCTCCACGTGGCCGCGTACCGGGCACGGCGGAAGGAAGCGGCGGGCTGACGGACGTATCGGCTGCATCGTCGACGCGAGGATGCGGCGGGCTGACGGAGCCCTCAGCGGGTGACGCCAGGGGCTCCGTGTACGGCTCAGAGCAGCAGCAGGTCGTGCAGCGAAGCCATGAGCAGCAGACAGCCGATCACCGCAAGGAAGATCATCAGCGGCGGCTGGGAGAGCGCGAAGAGACAACCACGCCGCTCCTTGGAGGGGGCGGCGGTGTCGCTCTGGGTTGTGTCCAGCATCTCGCGGCGATGATGGCGCAGCCGACGCCCCTTGCGCGATCAACACGCCCAGAAAATGCGGGAGTTCGCCGGATCATGCTAAGGGCGCGCTCGAACCTGAACGCTTCCGCGCACTCCACGGAACCCCCCGTGAAGCCTTGTGTCGTTTCAGTCGGTCATGTGCCGGTCATATGCCGTGCTTCTTCAGGATGGCTTCGATGTCACTGAAGTCGTCCCCGGAGCCGGTGGCACGGGGCGTCGCCGCGGGCCGGACGGCCGGGCGGGAGCCCTGGCCCAGCGAGGGCGCCGAGGCCGCGGGGGACACCGCCTCGCGCTGGGCGGCCTTCGCCGCCTTGCGCTCCTTCCGCGTCCCGCCACTGCGTCGCTCCACGGCCCGCGTGGTCATGAACAGCAGCCAGGCACCGCCGAGCACCACGAAGCCGGCCCACGCGGTCGGGCTGAACGCGGTGTCGGCCAGCCAGCCGACGACCCCGGTCATCACCAGGCCGACCGGCACCAGCGAGTAGGCGGCGATGCGGGTGGCCGCCAGGAAGCGCTTGCGGTAAGCCGTGACCGCGGCAATGCCCAGGCCGGCCGCGGAGACGGCGGAACAGACGGTCTCGGCAATCATCCGGTCCTCCAGGCAGGGCTCGGTCGGGCAGGGTCGGTTCGTCCCTTCCATCCTGCACCGCCCGACGCCCGGTGTGCCATGGTCCGGGCGGACCTCAGGGACATCTCCGGGTCGGCGTCCTCCCCAGGTCCCGGTCGCAGCACGGAAGGGGCGTCCCCGGTCCCGGTTGGGCCGCCCCCGCCGGGGCTGGGAGACTGGTCTCCATGAACGACTCCTCCTCCGCACGCCCGGCCGCCGCCGTCCTGGACGTCTGGTGCGAACTCCAGTGCCCCGACTGTCGTAGCGCCCTCGCCGACCTGCGCACGCTGCGCGCCCGCTACGGCGACCGTCTGGAGCTGCGGCTGCGGCACTTCCCCCTGGAGAAGCACAAGCACGCCTTCGCCGCCGCGCAGGCCGCCGAGGAGGCCGCGGAGCAGGGCCAGTCCTGGCCGTACGTCGAGGCGGTGCTCGGCCGCGTCGAGGAGCTGGACCGTAAGGGAGAACCCTTCCTGGTCGAGGTCGCCCGTGAACTCGGCCTGGACGCCGAGGAGTTCGACACGGCCCTGATCGACGGCCGGCACATCCTGATCGTCGACGCCGACCAGGCCGAGGGCAAGGCCATCGGCGTGACCGGCACCCCGACGTACGTCATCGGCGACGAACGCCTCGACGGCGGCAAGAGCCAGGAGGGCCTGCGCGAGCGCATCGAGGAGATCGCGGACCGGCTGCTGGCCGAGCAGGAGGCGTAGCGCCTACAGCAAGTTCTTGTAGAGGTGGTACATCGTCGTCTCGTAGCCGAGTGACTCATAGAGCCGCTCGGCCGGGGTGTTCCCCACGAAGACGTTGAGGGCGATACGGCTTCTCCCCGCGGCAACCGCCTGCGCTTCGGCCAGCAGCATGAGCGTACGGCCGTGCCCTTGACCGATGTGCGCATCGTCGACCCTGACGTCGTAGACGAATGCGGCCCCCTCGCGCTCGCCCAACCACAGGGTGCCCACCCGGTTCCCTTCGTGCTCCAGGACGCTGAACACCATGTTCTCGGTGGCCGGTCCTTGAGGCAGAAGCTGCCTGTGGGAGCGTTCCGACTTGGCGTACGCCTCGGTTTCCGGAACACCGCGACGGATCCAGTCCTGCGCGTAACTCTCCCTGCTGTGCCCGTCCCAGGTCCGGTACTCGTCCTCCGTCATGGGGCGGCCGTGGCTGCCGGTGCGCAACTCGGGCGGCGTGTCCGCGAGCGGCTTCTCCATCCAGCGGTTGCGGACGACGTACCCGAGCGCCTTGGTCAACCTGAAGGCGGCCTCGGCGCCGGCGGGAACCGAGACCTGCATCTGCCTGCAGCCCCAGCCACGCGCAACCTCCTCCGCGGCGAGCGCCGCCACGGTGCCCCGCCCGCGCCCACGGTCCGGCTCATCGATGCGGAGCTCGCGGATCAGGGCGACGAACGCCCCGAAGTTGGGGTCGGTCGCGAGGTGTACGGCACCGACAGGACGGCTGTTCACGCACACTTGGTAGCGGCGCGAACGCGTCCCGTCGGCGGCGTGCTGAAGCGGCTCGGTCGGCCGCAGGGTGGTGGTCATCACGGGTGTTCTACCCGCTGCGGACGCCGAGGTCAGCCGAAATAATTCGGGATGAAGCGCTCAGGGATCGAGGTCGTCCCCGGCTCGCTCGTCGAAGATCCGCATCGCCTTGGCGGTCACCGGGCCGGGCGCGCCCGGGAGTTCACGGGCGTCGACCCGGTGCGCGGCCTGCACATCGCGCAGCGTGGAGGTCAAAAAGACCTCCTCGGCGCGCTCCAGGACGTCCAGCGGCAGGTCGGTCTCCTTGGCGCCGGTCCACTCGACGGTGAGCGCGCGGGTGATGCCGGCGAGGCAGCCGGAGGCGATGGGCGGGGTGTGGATCTCGCCGTCGAGGACGACGAAGACGTTGGACCCCGTGCCCTCGCAGAGCTGACCGACCGTGTTGGCGAACAGCGCCTCGGACGCGCCCTGTTCGTGCGCGCGGGCGAGGGCGACGACGTTCTCCGCGTACGAGGTGGTCTTGAGGCCGGTCAGGGCGCCGCGCTCGTTGCGGGTCCAGGGGACGGTGATGACGGCCGTGGAGTCGGGGCGCCGGGTGGTCTCGCCGAGGGCGACGACGAGGGTCGGGCCGTGCTCGCCGCGGTCGGAGCCGAGCGGGCCGTGGCCACCGGTGTACGTGATGCGGAGCCGGCCGAGCGGCATCGGGTTGGCGTCCATGACCGCGGCGCAGGCGCGGCGCACCTCGTCGAGGTCGGGGTCGGGAAGGCCCAGGCCGCGGGCCGAGCGGGTCAGCCGGTCGAGGTGGCGGGTCAGCGCGAACGGCCGCCCGTCGACCGCCTTCACGGTCTCGAAGATGCCGTCGCCCACGGTCAGTCCGTGGTCGAAGACGGAGACGCGGGCGGTCTCGATGTCCTGCAGCCCGCCGTCGAGCCAGATCTTCACGTAAAAGTCCCTCCGCTTGCCTCGTACGTTCCCGACGCTACCGCGAGCAGTCGGGAGGCCTTCAGCTCGGTCTCCCGCCACTCCCCCTCGGGGTCCGAACCCCAGGTGATGCCCGCGCCCGTGCCGAACCGCAGGACCCCTTCCGCCCGGTCGATCCAGAAGGTGCGGATGCCGACGGCGAGCTGTCCGGTGCCACGGTCGGCGTCGACCCAGCCGATGCCTCCGCAGTACGGGCCGCGGGGCGCGGTCTCCAAGGCCTCGATGATCCGCAGGGCGCTGGACTTGGGCGCGCCGGTGACGGAGCCGGGCGGGAAGGCGGCGGCGAGGAGTTCGGGCCAGCCGGCGTCCTCGCGCAGCTCGCCGTGGACGGTGGAGACGAGATGGACCAGGCCTGGGTGCTTCTCGACGACGCACAGGTCGGGGACGGTCACGGTGCCGGTGGCGCAGACCCGGCCGATGTCGTTGCGGACGAGGTCCACGATCATCACGTTCTCGGCGTAGTCCTTCTCCAGGAGGTCCGCCTCGGTGCGCCCGGTGCCCTTGATCGGGCCCGACTCGACGATCCGGCCGTCGCGGCGCAGGAAGAGTTCGGGAGAGGCCGTGGCTATCTCGACGCCGTGCGCGGGCAGCCGGATCGTTCCTGCGTACGGTGCCGGATTGCCGCGGGCCAGCAGGGCCGTCAGCGCGTCCACGTCGGCGTCGGGCGCGACGGGCGCGGAGAGCACCCGGCAGAGGTTCGCCTGGTAGACCTCGCCGGCCGCGATGTGCTCGCGGATCCGCCGTACACCCGCGGTGTACGCGGCCCGGTCGAGGGACGAGTTCCAGTCATCGGCCGCCGGGCCCTGCCACCTCCCCGGCACCGGCGCGGGCACAGGCTCCTGCCGTACGTCCTGGAAGCGGGCGCAGATCAAACGCCCTTCGAAGTCGGCCGACACGGCCCAGAAGCCGGTCGAGTCCAGGGCCGCGGGGTCGCTGGTGACGTCGAGGAGACCGGTCGCGACGAGGCCACCGAAGCGGGCGAGAGGAGAGAGGTCGAGCACGCAGCCGAGTCTAGGGTGGGTGACCTGCGGGTGCCCTGACCATGTCCTTGAGCGGACAGAGCGCAGCACGCTGCACAAACGCGTTTTTGTGCTGGCCCCGGAATCCGCTAGAGTTCAACACGTCGCCGGGACGCGCAAGCGCAACGGAAACGACAAGCGGACGTAGCTCAGTTGGTAGAGCGCAACCTTGCCAAGGTTGAGGTCGCCAGTTCGAACCTGGTCGTCCGCTCGCAGGAAGTGGGGGATCTTCCCGAACCCCTACACTCCTGGTGGAGTGGCCGAGAGGCGAGGCAACGGCCTGCAAAGCCGTCTACACGGGTTCAAATCCCGTCTCCACCTCCAAGGACGATTAGCTCAGCGGGAGAGCGCTTCCCTGACACGGAAGAGGTCACTGGTTCAATCCCAGTATCGTCCACTGGATCTTCCCAGCACGTACGGCAAGATCCGAACCCGCGCGATTAGCTCAGCGGGAGAGCGCTTCCCTGACACGGAAGAGGTCACTGGTTCAATCCCAGTATCGCGCACGCAGTACTACACGCGTTACCGGCAGTACGCGTGGCTCTGGCCGCGTGACCTGCGCGATTAGCTCAGCGGGAGAGCGCTTCCCTGACACGGAAGAGGTCACTGGTTCAATCCCAGTATCGCGCACCAGCCGAAGCCCCGGCCGTCTCGTACGGTCGGGGCTTCGCCGTATCCATGACCGTCCGTACGTGCATGGCTGTATCCGTACGTACGCCGAAGGGGCCCCTCCGCTCAGGAAGAGGGGCCCCTTCGCTCGTTCAGGACGAGAAGAGCATGTGGCCGAAGCTCTTCTGGCGGTGGTGGCCGCCGTAGTGACCGCCGTGGCCTCCGTGCTGCGGGGCGCCCCAGGCGGGCGCGGGAGCGGACGGGTACGCCTGCGGGGCGGCCGGGGGCGGCGGCGCGGGCTGCGACCACTGGGACTCCAGGCGGGTCAGCGCCTCCAGCTCGCCGTAGTCGAGAAATATCCCGCGGCAGCCGCTGCACTGCTCGATCTGGACGCCATTGCGGTTGTACGTGTGCATCGGCGCATGGCACTTCGGACACTGCATGCTCGGCTCAACTCCTCGCCGGTCGGTACTGCTTCCGCCAGGACAGACTCCGCCCGGCTTCGGTCGGTTGCACCCTACGTCGCGAATCCGTGAGCCAACTCGGGCGGGACGGCGCCCATTCGGTCACAGGCGTCGATCACGGCCTGCTGCACCTCGTCCAACGGGTGCCCGGCGGCGACGGATTTGGCGATCGCCAGCGCCGCCGTCTGCACGGTGAGGGTGCGGGCCGCGACGTCCAGGGCGGGCCAGGGGTCGTCTTCGGCGGGGACGGCCGGGCCGCCCGCGCGTCGGTAGGCGGTCAGGAAGCGCAGCCACTCGTCGGGCGGGAGCAGGCCGCAGGCGTACCAGGCGGCGGGGCGGGCCAGGTCCCAGGCCGGGGTTCCGACGCCCAGGTCGTCGACGTCGATGAGGAGCCAGGGGCCGGTCCGGGCGGGGTGGCGGACGAGCTGGCCCAGGTGGAGGTCTCCGTGGCACAGGGTCGTGGCGTCCGGCATGGGGGCCTCGGCGCGGGCCCAGGCCGGGAGGCCGGCCCAGGCGCGCAGGACGGGGGCGGCGGCGGGGTGCGGGCCGGCCGCCCTGAGCCGGGCGATCGCGCGGGCCGCCTTGGCGGGGCCGCGCATGGGGGGCAGGCCGGGCGGCGCGGGGGTCCGGTGGAGGCGGGCCAGGAGGGTGGCGGCGGCCTCCCAGGGGGCCGCCTCGGGGTTCTCCGGGTCTACGGGGCTGCCGTACGGCCAGAAGGACACCAGGCGGCCATGGAGGTCGACGGGGGTGGGGGTCAGCGGAGGCAGGAGGATGCCGGGGAGCTCGGCGGCGACGGAGAGGCGGAGGGAGAGGTCCGCGGGGGTGCTGTCGGGGGCGTGGGCCTTGGCGACGGTGTCGCCGTGGCGGACGACGGTGCCGTCGTCGCGGTCGGCGAGGACCGCGTCCTTGACGCCGCAGGGGCAGGGGCCGGGTGCCGGGTGCACCGTGCCGCGCACCTTGGCGGTGAGTGCGGGCAGCAGGGTGTCTGCGGTCACGGGGCCCCCTGGGTGTGTACGACGTCTGGGGGTGAGCGTACGCAGGTGGGAGCCGCGGGGGGGCAGGGGCCTGGCGGGGTGGGGGCCCCGCGCGGGTGCGGGGTGCCCGGCGCGGGTGCGGGGTGCCCGGCGCGGGTGCGGGGTGCCCGGCGCGGGTGAGGTACCCGGCGCGGGTGCTGAGCTCGAGGGTGGTGTGCTTGCCGGCGCTTGCAGGGTGCCGCTGCGCCCACCCGTGCCGCCCCAGCGGCACGATTGCCCGCAGCTAGGGCGGGAGGGGTGGGGCCGCCGCCCCCAGGACGACGGCGAGCAACCAGGTTCGCGAGAGCGGCGCCGGTTTAGGCGCAAAAAGACGTAAATGCCCGCGCAGCTCCCCAGCTGCGCGGGCATTTGTGCCGTCCGCCGCACCCCCGTCCCCACGGGGTTTCATGGCCGGATGTCCCCGCCCGGACCGCTCTTCCGGGCCTGGGGCGCCGCTCAGCGCCCCAGCATCACGCCCACGGACGACGCTTGTGTGACCACTGCTTCCCAGCCGCCGAAGACGACTACGAGCAAGGCCGCCAAGGGAAGGACCATCGCTGTCGCCACCAACGGGTGGCGCTGACCCTGGCGGCGGGTGCCGAACGCGGCGCTGTACGCCCTGCGTCCCTGCGTGCGGAGCGCTGTCCGCGGTGCCGTGTGGGCCATGGTCCCTCTCCTGACCGAGCTTCTGTTGTGGTTGGCAGCGGCGGGTGTCTGACCTCGGGGGACGAGTGCTGCACCCGCCGCTTGACCTCAAATCTAGGCGCGCGGCGGAGGTGGGTCGTCATGCCCTCGTACCGATTGGCGGGCCTCCCGGAGGATGAGCGATGACCTGCGATGTACTCCCCTGGGTGGAGATGAGGACCTAGGTCTCAGGGTCTTCCCGGAGGGGGCGTCCGGTGTGCCCCGACTGTTCCGAGCTGTCCTCCCTGGGCACCGGCTGCTCCACCAGCGCGAGCACCCGCGTCGCCATGAAGCGGGCGGTGCGCACCACCGATCCGCTTCGGGTGACTTCGCTCACTTCCACGACACCTCGGCGTACCGCCGTCTCCACCCGGCGGCCCGCCCTGCTCGCCACCACCTCGTACGTCCGCGTCGTGTCCCCGGCGTCCACGACTATCTCCACACGGTCACCCTTCACGGGCCCAATCCCCCTTCTGCGACGGATGGTTGGGATCACAGGCCGCCCAAAGCGGTCCTGTTCACAAGCTCCCTGACCACCTTTCAAGTTTCCCACCCGGCACTGACAATCGATCGGGCCGAGAGGGCGCGGCCTCTGCGCGCACCCGGCCGCGGAAACGTAAGCTGTGGCTCGTCAAACGGACCGGGCAGCGGGGATGGACATGGCGATGATGCGCCTGAGGCGCGAGGACCCGCGTGTCGTCGGCTCGTTCAGGCTTCACAGACGGCTCGGCGCGGGCGGGATGGGCGTTGTCTACCTGGGCTCCGACCGGCGTGGCCAGCGGGTCGCGCTGAAGGTGATCCGACCGGATCTGGCGGAGGATCAGGAGTTCCGGTCGCGGTTCGCCCGCGAGGTCTCGGCGGCCCGACGCATCAGGGGCGGCTGCACGGCGCGGCTCGTCGCCGCCGATCTGGAGGCGGACCGGCCGTGGTTCGCCACGCAGTACGTGCCCGGGCCCTCCCTGCACGACAAGGTCGCCGAGGAGGGACCGCTGTCGGCCGCCGATGTCGCCTCCGTCGGTGCCGCCCTCTCCGAGGGGCTCGTCGCCGTGCACGAGGCCGGTGTCGTCCACCGTGATCTCAAGCCGTCCAACATCCTGCTGTCCCCGAAGGGGCCGCGGATCATCGACTTCGGCATCGCCTGGGCGACGGGGGCCTCGACACTCACGCATGTCGGTACGGCCGTCGGCTCGCCCGGCTTCCTCGCCCCCGAGCAGGTGCGCGGGGCCGCTGTCACGCCGGCCACGGATGTGTTCGCGCTCGGGGCCACGCTCGCGTACGCGGCGACGCAGGACTCGCCCTTCGGGCAAGGCAGTTCCGAAGTGATGCTCTACAGGGTGGTGCACGAGGAGCCCCAACTGCACGGCGTTCCGGACGCCCTGGCTCCGCTCGTACGCGCGTGTCTGGCGAAGGACCCCGAGGAGCGGCCCAGCACGCTCCAACTCTCCCTGCGGCTCAAGGAGATCGCGGCCCGCGAGGCACACGGCATGGCGGATGTACGGCCGCCCGCGCAGCGCACGGATCCCGACCGGCCGACGGGGCGGCTGGCCGAGCAGTACGCCGAGCAGCGCACCCAGCGGCGCCCGCAGGGCACTCCCCCGCCGCGCACGGGCGGGACGAACGGCGGCACGCGGTCGGGTTCGCGCCCGACGCCCGCCCGGAACACCGGCCGTTCCGGCAACCGGCCCGCGCCCCGCAGTGGTGCGGGGCGGCCGGGGCCGCGCACCACCGGCACGGGCCGGCGGCCCGCCAACCCGCGGCTGCTGCGCCAGCGGCTCTTCGTGTTCGTCGTGGTGACGCTCCTCGTCGCGCTCGGCATCGCGGCGGCGCAGGGGTGCCAGGGGCCGGCGCGCGGGCTGGACGACGGGGGCACGCGGAAGGACGTACGACAGGAGCAGTCGTACGAGCCGCTGCCGACCGGGGATCTGATGAGTCAGCAGTACCGGAGTGAGATGCGGCGCGACGGTTAGGGCTGTGGGCGGCCTGTCGCCACCGCGTAGAAGGCGACCGCGGCCGCCGCGCCCACGTTGAGCGAGTCGACGCCGTGGGCCATGGGGATACGGACCCATTCGTCCGCCGCCATCAGGGCCTGCGTGGACAGGCCGTCGCCCTCCGCGCCGAGCATCAGCGCGACCCGGTCCATGCGGTGCGGGGCCGCCTCGTCGAGGGACTTGGCCTTCTCGTCCGGGGTGAGGGCGAGCAGGGTGAAGCCGGCGTCGCGGACCGACTCCAGGCCCTTGGGCCAGGAGTCGAGACGCGCGTACGGGACCGAGAAGACCGCGCCCATCGAGACCTTCACGGAGCGGCGGTAGAGCGGGTCCGCGCAGTCCGGGGAGAGCAGGACGGCGTCCATGCCGAGGGCGGCTGCGGAGCGGAAGATCGCGCCGATGTTGGTGTGGTCGTTGACCGACTCCATGACGACGACCCGGCGCGCGGACTGCAGGAGTTCCTCGGCCGTCGGCAGCGGCTTGCGCTGCATCGAGGCGAGCGCGCCG
This sequence comes from Streptomyces sp. NPDC001530, assembly GCF_042894545.1. Taxonomy (NCBI): domain Bacteria; kingdom Bacillati; phylum Actinomycetota; class Actinomycetes; order Kitasatosporales; family Streptomycetaceae; genus Streptomyces; species Streptomyces sp. NPDC001530. Next base: position 282,378 of record NZ_JBIAVS010000006.1, on the reverse strand, counting down.
CGGTGCACGTGATAGCCCGTGACCTGTTCGGCGAGCTCCGGGCTGACCGCGTAGACCGGGGCCGGGAGTTCGTCGATGACGTCGCGCATGACGTCGACCCACTTGGCGGAGAGCAGCATCGAGCGCATCTCGTACCCGGCGTCCTTGGCCCGTCTGATGACCTTCTCGCCCTCGGCGATGAACAGGCCTTCGGCGGGTTCGCGCTTGCGGCGCAACTCCACGTCGGTCAGGCCCGTGTAGTCGCGCAGACGCGGGTCGTCGGGGTTCTCAACGGTGATGAGATCGGCCACAGGGTGATACTGCCTTGTCCTGGGTGCGGTGCCAACGGCTGGGAACGGGTTGGGTTACCCGGGGTTACTCGGAAGCCTTCGGCGCGCTGTGCACGCCCACGTTCACGACCTCGCCGATGACGATCACGGCCGGGGGCTTCACGTCCTGCGTACGCACGGTCTCGGCGACCGTCGCCAGGGTCGCGTCGACGCGGCGCTGCGCGGCGGTCGTGCCCTCCTGGACCAGGGCGACGGGGGTGTCGGCCGGCTTGCCGTGTGCGATGAGGGTTTCGGCGATCCTGCCGATCTTGTCGACGCCCATGAGGACGACGAGGGTGCCGGTCAGCTTGGCCAGCGACGGCCAGTCGACCAGCGAGCGCTCGTCGTCAGGGGCGACATGGCCGCTGACCACGGTGAACTCATGTGCGACACCCCGGTGGGTGACCGGGATGCCCGCCGCGCCCGGGACCGAGATCGAGCTGGAGATGCCCGGGACGACCGTGCAGGAGATGCCCGCCTCGGCGAGTGCCTGGGCCTCCTCCATGCCGCGTCCGAAGACGAACGGGTCGCCGCCCTTGAGTCGTACGACGGACTTGCCCTGCTTGGCGTGCTCGATCAGCGCGTTGTTGATGGCTTCCTGGGCCATGTACCGGCCGTACGGGATCTTCGCCGCATCGATCACCTCGACGTGCGGCGGGAGTTCGGCGAGCAGGTCGCGCGGGCCGAGGCGGTCGGCGATGACCACGTCGGCCTCGGCGAGCAGGCGCCGGCCGCGGACCGTGATCAGGTCCGGGTCGCCGGGGCCGCCGCCGACCAGGGCGACGCCGGGGGTGCGGGTGCGGTGGTGGGGGGCCACGAGGGTGCCGTCGCGGAGGCCCTCGACCACGGCGTCGCGGATCGCCGCGGTGTGGCGGGGGTCGCGGCCACGGGCGTCCGTCGTGAGGATCGCGACCGTCACGCCCTCGCTGTGGCCCGTCGCCGGGGTCCACGCCGTCGCCGCGTCGGCGTCGTCCGAGCGGACGCACCAGACGCGGTAGCGCTCCGCTTCGATGGAGGCCTGCCTGTTCGCCTCGTGGTCGCTGGTGGCGATCAGGGCGTACCAGGCGTCGGCGAGGTCGCCGTCCTCGTACGGACGCTTCGTCCAGGTGATTTCGCCCGCGTCCGCCATCGCCTCTACGGAGGGGGTGGCCTCGGGGGAGACCAGGTGGACGTCCGCGCCTGCCGCGATGAGCGCCGGGAGGCGGCGCTGCGCCACCTGGCCGCCGCCGAGGACGACTACGCGGCGGCCGGTGAGGCGGAGGCCTACGGGGTAGGCGGGGTGTTCGGCCATGGGGGTGCGGCTCCCTCGTGCGGGGCGGTGCGGGGTGGGCCTCTGCGGCTCTGGAGTGGCCCTGACGTGCGGATTTTAAGGTGCTGGGCCGTGGGGGGCTGGGGTGGGGTGGGGTTTCTTTCCCCAAGCCCGCCCCTTCCCGGCTGTATCAATCATGCGGCTCCGCCGCAGGGGGGTCTGCCCCCGGCCCCCCAGCGCGCAGGCCGGTGGGCGGCTGTGCCCACCCTCCCCCAAGCTCTCGGCTGCGCTCGAGCAGGGGTGACCCCCATCGCCCGAGCGGATCGACTGCCCACAGCCTTGACGTCTACTTTTCAGTTACCCCTGCTGAATCGAACGTCGCCACCTCGTGCATCGCCCTTGCTGCGCTCTGGACCACCGGGAGGGCCAGGAGGGCGCCCGTGCCCTCGCCCAGGCGGAGGTCGAGGTCGACCAGGGGGCGCAGGCCGAGCTTGTTCAGGGCGGCCACGTGGCCGGGTTCGGCGCTGCGGTGGCCCGCGATGCAGGCCGCGAGGACCTCGGGGGCGATGGCGCGGGCCACGAGGGCCGCGGCGCCGGCGCTGACGCCGTCCAGGATCACCGGCGTACGCAGGGAGGCGCCGCCGAGGAGGAGGCCGACCATGGCGGCGTGTTCGAGGCCGCCGATGGCCGCGAGGACGCCGATGGGGTCGGCGGGGTCCGGCTGGTGGAGTTCGATGGCGCGGCGGACGACCTCGGTCTTGCGGGCCAAGGTCTCGTCGTTGATGCCGGTGCCGCGGCCCGTCACCTCGGACGGGTCGGTGTCCGTGAAGACCGAGATCAGGGCGGCGGACGCGGTGGTGTTGGCGATGCCCATCTCGCCCGTCAGGAGCGCCTTGTTGCCGGCGGCCACCAGGTCGCGGGCCGTCTCGATGCCCACCTCGATCGCCGCGATGACCTCCTCGCGGGACAGCGCGGGGCCCGTCGTCATGTCGGCGGTGCCCGCGCGGACCTTGCGCGGGAGGAGGCCCGGGGTCGCGGGGAGGTCGGAGGCGACGCCCACGTCGATGACGCAGACCTCGGCGCCCACCTGGTTGGCGAACGCGTTGCAGACCGCGCCGCCGCCCAGGAAGTTGGCCACCATCTGGGCGGTGACCTCCTGGGGCCAGGGGGTGACGCCCTGGGCGTGCACGCCGTGGTCGCCCGCGAAGATCGCGACGGCGGCCGGCTCCGGGATCGGCGGCGGGCACATCCGGGACAGGCCCGACAACTGCGCGGAGATGATCTCCAGCATGCCGAGCGCGCCCGCTGGCTTCGTCATCCGCTTCTGGCGCTCCCATGCCTCGCCGAGCGCCTTGGCGTCCAGCGGGCGGATGTTGGAGACCGTCTCGGCGAGCAGGTCGTGCGGCTCCTCGCCGGGCAGCGCGCGACGGCCGTACGTCTCCTCGTGCACGACCCACGACAGCGGGCGGCGCTTGGACCAGCCGGCCTGCATCAGCTCCGGCTCCTCCGGGAACTCGTCGACGTACCCGACGCACAGGTAGGCGACGACCTCCAGGTGCTCGGGCAGACCTAGGGCGCGGACCATCTCGCGCTCGTCGAAGAAGCTGACCCAGCCGACGCCGATGCCCTCGGCGCGGGCCGCGAGCCACAGGTTCTCGACCGCGAGTGCGGAGGAATACGGGGCCATCTGCGGCTGCGTGTGGCGGCCCAGGGTGTGCCGGCCGCCGCGGGTCGGGTCGGCGGTGACCACGATGTTCACCGGGGTGTCGAGGATGGCCTCGATCTTCAGTTCCTTGAACTGCTTGGCGCGGCCCTTGGGCAGCGACTTGGCGTACGCCTCGCGCTGACGCTGGGCCAGTTCGTGCATCGCGCGGCGCGTGTCGGCCGAGCGGATGACGACGAAGTCCCACGGCTGGGAATGGCCCACGGACGGCGCCGTGTGGGCCGCCTCCAGGATGCGCAGCAGGACGTCGTGCGGGATCGGGTCGCTGCGGAAGCCGTTGCGGATGTCGCGACGCTCGCGCATCACGCGCAGGACGGCCTCGCGCTCGGCGTCGTCATAGCCGGGGGCCGCGGGGCCGGTGGACTCTCGTACGTCTTCCACTGCGGCCGTGCTCTCTTCCTGGTCGGCGACCCGGGTGTCCAGGTCCTCCGCTTGCTGTGCGACTACGGGTTCCGGTTCCACGGCGAGCGGCTCCGGTACGGGGGGTGCCTCGGCCTCGGGCCGGGACTCGGGCTGAAGCTGGGGCTGGGGCTGGATTTCGGCTTCGGCCCGGGGTTCGCGGGGGGCCGGGACGACTGCCTGAGCGATCGGTTCCGTTTCGGCGGCGGGGGGCTCCGAGGATTCCTCAGTGGGCTCCTCGGCGATCTCCTCGGCCGGGGCGGGCGCCACCACGATCGTCTCCTCCGCGGGCTCCTCGGCCGTGGGCTGCTCCTCCTCGGGGAGGGGCGGCACGGTCATGGCGTGCGGCGGGGTCGGGGCCAGGTGCGGGGTGGTCGGCACCGTGCCCTCCACGGGCACGAACTGGCCGAGGGGCTGGTCCGCGTGGGGCTCCAGGGGCGTACCCGGGAGTCCGGACGCGCCTGCCGCGTCACCGGCGCCGGCACCAGGACCAGCACCAGCACCGGGGAAGTGCTGCTCGCCGTAGGGCCGGCCCGCAGAGGACTGGGAGGCTTCCGCGTGGGCGGCCACGCCCACCGGGATGCCGTGCAACGCCTGGGCGGCTCCGGGCTCGGAGAATGCGGCCTGGTCCGCGAACTGCTGGGCCGGGAAGGCCTCGAGGCCGGGGACCGCCCGGCCGTGCGACCCGTCCGCCACGAGCGCGGCCTGAGCCGCCTGCGCGGTCTCGGGAGCGACGTGCGCGGTCTCGGCAGCGTGTGCCGCAGCTGCTTCAAGCGGGTGCGCGGCCTCCGCGGGGGATTCCGCGTCCGCGAACTGGGCGGCCGGTTCCGGGATGTGGACACCGGGGTCGGCGAACTGGGCGGGCTGGGCAGGGACCTGGGCCATGGGCTCGGCCGGGGCGGCGGGGTCGGCTCCGTATGCGGCCGGGTCGACGGCGGCCGGGGCGGCGATCTGCGGCGGGGCCGCGTGCTCTGCCTGCGGAGCCGGTGCGGCCTGCGGGGTCTGCGGGGTCTGCTGGACCTGCTCGGGTGCGGCGTCCGGAACGGGGGCGAGGTTCTGCCCGGGCGCGAACTGCTCGCCGTCCGCCGGGATCTGCGCCGGTGCGGCCTCGTGCGCGGATGCGTGGACGTCGGGCGCCTGTGCGGCGTGCCCGGTGTCGTCCATCGCCTGGAGGGCGTGCGGAACCTCCGGGGCCGCCGGGAACGGCGTCGCGTCCGGAGTCTGCGGGGCCTGCGGGTCCAGCGAGCCGTCCAGGGCGGGTACGGCCTCGGGAGCGTGCGCGCTTGCCGGCTCCTGGAGGGCGAGCGAACCCTCAACAGCCTCCGGGACCTGGATCTGAACCTGGGCCTGGGCAGTGTGCGCGAGGCCCGGGACCTGAGCGGCGGCCTCCGCGCCCTGCGGCGTGTCCGCGGCCTGGACGGCCTGCGCGACCGACTTGGCCTCGGGCGCCTGCCCCGTCTCCGGGACGACCGTTTCTGCGGCCCCCATCTCGGAGGCCAGGGGCGGAGCGCCCCACGGCACCGCGCCCTGCGGCGGAATCTCGCCGAGCTGCGGCACATCGAGGTACTCGGGCCCGACCGTCGGCGGACCCGCGTGGCGTACGGGAGTTACCGGAGCGGCGGACACGGGAGCGGCAGGAGGAACCGGCGCACCCGCAGGGCCACGGTCGGCCAGCGAGCGCACCGGGCTCGCGGAGCCGTCCGGCGTCGGCGGGCCGAGGTGCAGCGGGCGGCGCGGCGGCGTCGGCTGCGGGGCGGGCGCCGGGTTCGGCGCGCGGACGGCCCCGAGGTCGACCGCGCCGCTGTCGCGTCCGGCCATCTCGTGCGGGCCCGGCTCGTGCGGGAACGGCATCGGGGCCGGCGGCGGTACCTCGTTGCCCCACGCGCCCTGCGCCCCCGGAGCGCCCGGCATCAGGAGCAGGTCGTCGTCCTCGGCGGGGTTCTCGGAGGGGTCGAGGAAGGTGTACGCGCCCGGCGCGGTGACGCCCGGCTGCTCCACCATGCCTGCGTTCTCCGGCAGTCCCTCGCCCGGGACCTGGCCGGTGTCGGTCATGCGTACCCCTCGCCCATCGGTTAGTGCTTCCAAGTCCAGCTCGCCCGGAACGGCGCACCGACCGCCCCACAGTGAAGAACGAGCGTGCGTGCCCAGCGGCACGAACGACCGGCCACAAAGACGACAAAGCCATTAACTGGCATTGTCCCGGTCGTCCCGCCCTCGCGACAGCTTGATCCGCGAGGGTCCGCTGTGGACTGCGCCACGTTGCGCGTCCTCCGGTTCTGCCGTACCACACACACCTCAAAACGGGCGCGTTTTCCGGACATTGACCGACGAAAGGCCGATCACCCGGGAGCGGTACAACGATCGGCCAGCCTACCGCGCGCGGTACGACTACAGGATCACGGGGCGCGATCCGGCAAACGTCCGCTGAGCAGGAACGCGACGCTCCGTTCCTTCTCCGTCCAGGCCCTCGTATCGAGTTCGACGGACTGAATGAGCGCGCACTCGACCTGGTATCCGTGCTCCGTCAGGTCCCGGCCGATGAGTTCGGCCGCGTCGCGGGTGGCCGCGTGGGTGACGATGCGCTGCGGACGGCGGTCGGCGACGGCAGAGACCACGGCCGCTCCCCCACCTCCGACGCGTACGACATCGGGTTCGGGAAGGTCCTCCAGGATGTGCGGCGCGGCGCCGTGGACGATCTGCATCTGGACGCCGAAGCGGCGGGCGGAGTCCTCGGTGCGGGCGCAGGAGCCGGGGTTGCGGTCGACCGCGATGACGGCCGCGCCGGTGCGCGCGGCCTCGGTGGCGAAGGCGCCGCTGCCGGAGCCGATGTCCCACACGAGGTCGCCGACGCGCGGTCCCAGGCGGGCGAGTTGGGCGGCACGCAGCAGATCCGTTTCGCCTTCGCCGAGCGCACCGCCGTACGCCTCGGCGGGCAGGGCCCAGCCGCGCGGCCCGGTGCCCGGGTCGCGTCCGGCGATCCAGCCGCCGCCCTCGGCCGCGGCCACGAAGCCGCCGATGACGATGACGACGTTGGGGTCGCGCCAGGTGTGGTCGGCGGCCTTGTCGGAGGTGAGGATCGTGACCTGTTCGCGGGCGGTGCCGAGTTCCTCGCAGATGACGAAGGTGCGGTGGACGCCTTCGAGGAGCAGACCGAGTTCGGCGGGACCGGCGCCGGGTGAGGTGAGGACCGCGACCTTGGTGTGGGCGCGGCATACATTCACCGCGCGTCGCAGGGTGCGTCGGTGTGCTACGACCACTTGTGCGTCGTCCCAGGGCATGCCGGCGCGGGCGAAGGCTGCGGCCACCGAGGAGACGGCGGGCACCACTTCGACCTCCAGGCCGAACTCGGGGGCCCGCAGGGTGCGTACGACGCCGAAGAAGCCCGGGTCCCCGTCGGCGAGGACGACGGCGGTGCCCCGGTGGCCCGCGATCCGGCGGGCGGCGAGGGTGACGCTGCCGAGGCGGATGCGTTCGGCGGCCGCGGGCACCTCGGGGAGCGCGAGGTGGTGGGCCGCGCCGGCGACCAGCGTGGCGGCACCGAGTGCGGAGCGCGCCGCGGCGGTCAGTGGCGAGCCGTCCCAGCCGATCACCGTGACCCGGTCGGCCATCGTCGTCAGTCTCCAGAAGGTTTGCGCAGGTCGTCAGGGGCAGCCCGCAGGGCTGGCTCCGTGAGGGTACCTGGTGCGGCCGGGCGGCGCCGCGACGGCCGCGGCGCGTGGGAGCGGTCCCGCGGATTCAGGTATGCGGTTCCTGGGTCCCGGGGCGCGACTCCCGTGGTTCTCAGTTCCAGTCGGAGAACGACGTGAAACCACCGGTGTCCGCGAGCTGCTCGCCGACGCCTTCGAGGTCCTCGGGCAGCAGGCTCCACACGATGAAGTCGGTGCGCAGGTCGACCCACGCGCCGTCCTCGGTACGGGTGCGCGCTATGCAGGCGTTGCGCAGCACGCCCTCGCTGATACAGCCGATCTTCTGGGCGACCTGCTGCGAGGCGGTGTTGTCGGCCGCCGTCCGCAGTTCGATGCGCTCGAACTTCTGGTCACCGAAGAGCCATTGGGCGGTGGCGAGCGCCGCCTCGGAGGCGTAGCCCTCGCCGCGCGCCCAGGGGGCGATGATGTACGAGAGTTCGGTGGACCGCACATGCCAGTTCGTCTTGCCGAGTTGGATGATGCCGACCAGGCGCTGGGTGAGGAACTCGGTGACGGCGAGGTCGAGTCCGCGGCCCGCCGTGCGTTCCGTGGGCGCGTACTCGGTGATCCAGGTGCGGGCGCCGTCCTCGGTGAAGGGCTGCGGCACCGACGTCCAGGCCGCCACCATCTCGTCGTTCATCATCTCGGCCAGGGCGGGGATGTCGTCCTCGTCGAGCGCACGCAGGACCAACCGCTCCGTGCTGATGGAGATGTCGGGGAAGGTGCTCGTCATGCGCCGCTCCGTAACCGTCGGGGACTTCGGACCGTGGGAAACCGTGGGGCCCGCTGAACTGCCCAGCATGCAGCATGAAGGCACTGAACGGCACCACGGGGTCCACTCCAGGTAGTGGAGTGGACCCCGTGCGGTGACGAGGGGCCGCGTCAGCCGGATCGCATCCACCGCGCGGCTCCGTAAAGCCGTACGGCGCGGGACCGTTGACAGGGAACGTGCTTGCGCATCGTGTTCGCGCCTGGAGTCGACTAGAACGACGGGATGACGGAGCCGGCGTACTTGTCCTCGATGAACTTCTTGACCTCGGGCGAGGTGAGGAGCTTGGCGAGCTTCTTGACGCGCGGGTCGTCCTCGTTGCCCTTCTTGACGGCGAGGAAGTTGCCGTACGGGTTGTTCTGCGCGGACTCCAGGACGAGCGCGTCCTTGGCGGGCTTGAGGTCGGCCTCGATGGCGTAGTTGCCATTGATCACCGCGGCGTCGACGTCGTCCAGGGAGCGCGGGGTCTGGGCCGCCTCCAGCTCCTTGAACTTGAGGTTCTTCGGGTTCTTCGCGATGTCCTTGGGGGTCGCGTCGTTGCCCGCGCCGTCCTTGAGCGTGATGAGGCCGTTGGCGGCGAGCAGCTTGAGCGCGCGCGCCTCGTTGACCGTGTCGTTCGGGACGGCGATCGTCGCACCGCTCTTCAGGGCGTCGGCGCTCTTCACCTTGTGGGAGTAGAGGCCGAGCGGCTCCAGGTGCACCGTGACGACGGGCACGATGTGCGTGCCGTTCTTCTTGTTGAAGTCGTCGAGGTACGGCTGGTTCTGGAAGTAGTTGGCGCCCACGGAGCCGTCCTCGGTCGCCGTGTTCGGCGTCACGTAGTCGGTGAACTCCTTGACCTCCAGGTCGAGGCCCGCCTTCTTCGCCAGGTTGTCCTTGACGTAGTCGAGGATCTCGGCGTGCGGGGTCGGGCTCGCGGCGACGATCAGCGGAGCGCTGGTGTCGGAGGAGGCGGAGTCCTTGTCCGAGCCGCAGGCGGTGAGCCCGAAGGTGAGGGCTCCGGCGGCGAGGACGGCGGTGGTGATCTTGGCGGTGTTACGCACGAAAAGTGCCTTTCCTTATGGGTGGAGCGACCCCGTGTGGGGTGTACGGGGAAATCAGGGGAAACAGGGGGAGGGTCAGACGGTCTTGCTGGTCGCGGTCGCGGCCTTCAGGAGCCGGAGCTTCGGCGTGGCCCCGGACTGGCCACCGCGCCGGTGCAGCCCGCGCGCGGCGTAGTCGCCGGCGAACTGGATGACCGAGATGACGACCGCGAGGATGGCGACCGTGATCCACATCAGTCCGGTCTCGAAGCGCTGGTAGCCGTAGCGGATCGCGATGTCGCCGAGGCCGCCGGCGCCGACCGTGCCGGCCATCGCCGAGTAGCCGATGAGCGCGACGACCGTGGTGGTCGCGGAGGAGATCAGCGAGGGCAGCGACTCCGGTACGAGGACCTTGCGGACGACGGTCCAGGTGTTGCCGCCCATCGACTGCACGGCCTCGACGAGCCCGCCGTCCACTTCGCGGACAGCCGTCTCAACAAGGCGCGCGAAGAACGGAATCGCACCGATGGCGAGCGGCACGATCGCTGCCTCGCGCCCGATCGTCGTCCCCGTGATGGTGCGGGTGAAGCTCATCAGGGCGACCATCAGGATGATGAACGGCATCGAGCGGGCGATGTTCACGACCTGTCCGATGACCTTGTTCGCGACGACGTTCTGGAGGAGTCCGCCGCGGTCGGTGAGGACGAGCAGGATGCCGAGCGGGAGACCGCCGACGATCGCGATGAGGGTGGACCAGCCGACCATGTAGAGCGTGTCCCAACACGCCTGGGACAGCAGCGGCTGCATCTCGGACCAGGTCACTTGGCACCTTCCTTCACCAGTACGGGCTCCTGGGCTGCTTTTTCGACGAGGTCGATCTGCAGGCCCTGCTCGCGGAGGAATCCGATCGGCACGACGTTGTCCTCGTAGCGGCCGGGCAGTTCGATGCGCATCCGGCCGACCTGCTTGCCGGCGACGGTGTCCATCGCGGCGCCGAGGATCGAGATGTCGATGTTGTACGTGCGCGAGAGCTGCGAGATGACGGGCTGGGTCGCCGCCTCGCCGTGGAAGGTGACGTCGATGACGGTGCGGTCGTCGCCGGTGGCGTCGCCGCTGACCGGGAAGAGCGCCGAGGCGAGTTCCGAGCCGGGCGTCGCGAGGAGTTCGCTGACGGTGCCGGACTCGACGATCCTGCCGTTCGCCATGAGGGCGGCCGAGTCGCAGACCGTCTTGACGACGTCCATCTCGTGGGTGATGAGCAGGACGGTCAGGCCCAGTTGCCGGTTCAGATCGCGCAGCAGCTGGAGGATGGAGCGGGTGGTCTCCGGGTCGAGGGCGCTGGTCGCCTCGTCGGAGAGCAGCACCTTGGGGTCGCCGGCGAGGGCGCGGGCGATGCCGACGCGCTGCTTCTGGCCGCCGGAGAGCTGGGCCGGGTAGGCCTTGGCCTTGTCGGAGAGGCCGACCAGGTCGAGCAGTCCGAGTGCCTTGCGGGAACGTTCCTTCCCTGACGTGCCAAGGATTTCCAGCGGCAGCTCGACGTTGTCCTGGACGGTGCGCGAGGACAGCAGGTTGAAGTGCTGGAAGACCATCCCGATGTGGCTGCGCGCCCTGCGGAGTTCCTTGCCCGCGCGGGGGCCGCGGCCGGCGAGGGCGGTGAGGTCCTGTCCGGCGACGGTGACCGTGCCGGAGGTGGGACGCTCCAGGAGGTTGACGCAGCGGATGAGCGAGGACTTGCCGGCGCCGGACTGGCCGATGACGCCGTACACCTCGCCTTCGCGAACGTGCAGATCGACGCCGTCGAGGGCGGTCACTTCACGGCCGCGCGAGCGGTAGACCTTGGTGAGGCCCGTTGTCGTGATCACTGGGGTTTCCGTCACTGTCGAGTGCAGGGCGTGGGTGTGCGCCGGGCACGGGTGCATGCGATGGGGAACGCGGCACGGTTCTCGCGATGGCGATGGAACCGGAAGGAGAACGTGTGCGCGGGGCAGCCCAAGTCACGTACGCGGTACGGACAGGGGGCGGCGGTCTCGCTTCGGGGCGCGAGACCAGGCGGTGGTGCGGGGGCCCTCTAGAAGGCGCACATTCGACACATACAACGAGCACCGGGCGTCATGGTCGCCTCGGTCGCAAGGGTGCGGCTGCTCGTCGTGGTCATGGGATGAAGTAAAGCAGACCCACAGGCGGGGCCTGCCACCGCTGTCCGAATAGCGGACAGCGGTGGACACCGTTCAGCCTCGGACGGAGATCTCCACTCCGTGGGCCGTGACCAGGACGGACAGGGCCGAGAGGTCCTTGACCACGAGGTCGGCGTCGAGCTCGTGGGCCTGGTGGGTTGTGGCCAACGCCACGGTGGTCATGCCGGCGGCGCGGCCCGCCTGGAGACCGGCGGGGGCGTCCTCGAAGACGACGCAGCGGGCCGGATCGACGCCCAGATCGCGGGCGGCGAGGAGGTAGGGCTCGGGGTCGGGCTTGCCGCGGGTGATGTCGTCGGCGGCGATGAGCATCTTGGGGCGGATGCCGACCTCGCCGAGCCGGGCCTCGGCCAGGCGCCGGGTCGCGGAGGTGACGACCGCCCAGCGGTCGGCCGGGAGCAAGTCGAGCAGTGCGAGGGTGCCGGGCAGCGCCACGACTCCGCCGGGTACGTCCTCGACCTCCAACTGCTCGATGCGTGCCAGGGCCTCGGGGACGATGTCGGCGGGCAGCAGGTCGGCGGCTATCTCCACGGCGGGACGGCCGTGCAGTTCGATCCGGGCGAAGTCCTCTGCCGTGATGCCGTACTCCTGCGCCCATCGGGTCCAGCACCGGTTCACCGACTCAAGGGATGAGACGAGCGTTCCATCGTTGTCGAACAGCAGGGCTTCAGCGTGGATCTTCATGCCCTCGACCCTACGGGGCACCCCGGGGGCGAGGGCATCGGGTCTTTTGGCCCGTAATAGGGTCACGGCATGCTTGATGCCCTGACGGTCGCCACCGCCGTCGCCGCGCTCGTGCTCGCCGCCTGGTGCGGCTGGGCCGCCTACCGTGATCAGCCCACGAAGGACTGGCACTTCATCGGCATGGCCGTGGTGTCGCTGCTCGCCGTGGTCCAACTGGTGATCGGCATCGTCCAGCTGGCGCGCGGCGAGAAGCCGGAGCAGGGCACGACGATCTTCGTGGCGTATCTGCTCGGCGCCTTCGCCTGCATTCCGGCGGCGGGCTTCATGTCGCTGGCGGAGCGCACCCGATGGGGTTCGGTCACGGTGGCGGCCGGCGGCATCGTTCTCGCCGTCCTCGAGGTGCGGCTCTATGACATCTGGGGAGGCTGAGATGACGGCCACGGAGGAGAACGGAACCGTGCCTCGGGAAGAGAAGCCGACGCAGAAGAAGCGGACGCGGCTCATCAGCGGGCCGGGAATGCTGCTGCTCTGGCTGTACGGCGTGATGGTCGTCGGCGCCGTCTCGCGGTCCGCCGTGCAGATCTCGACGGAGTTCGACAAGGCCCCGCTCGCTTACTCGCTGTCCGCGGTCGCGGGCGTCGTCTACGGCTTCATCACGTATTCGCTCGTCCGCGGCGGAGAGACGGCCCGCAAGGCGGCGCTGGTGTGCTGCGCCGCCGAGCTCGCGGGTGTGCTGACCGTCGGGACCTGGACGCTGGTGGAGCCGTCCGCCTTCCCCGACGCCACGGTGTGGTCGGACTACGGGATGGGCTATCTGTTCATCCCCGTGCTGCTGCCGCTGTCGGCGATGTACTGGCTGCGCAAGGCGCGTACCGCAGCCCAGTAGCGGTCACGCACGGCCACCCAATAGCGGTCACGCACGGCCGCCCGGTAGCGGGTTCGGCGCCAACAGCGCAGTAGCCGCTAGGCGCTTGCGGCGTACGCTCCCTCGTCGGCGCCCTTCGCCAGGGTCACGAGCGTGAGCCGCTCGTCGACGCGCTCCTGGGAGACCGGGGCGTAGCCGTGCTTGCGGTAGAGGTGGAGGTTGCGCTCGCTGCGGTGGCCCGTGAAGAGCTGGAAGGACTTGGCCGCGCCGTCCTCGCCGAGCCGTGCCTCGATCGCGGCGAGCAGGCGTCCGCCGAGGCCGTGGCGCTGCATACGCGGGTGGACGATGAGCTTGTTGATGCGGGCCGTGCCGTCGGCGTCGACGGCGCCGCGGACCGAGGCCACCACCTCTTCTCCGAGCCGGGCCACCAGGACGGTGCCCCCCGCCAGCTCCGCCCTGAGGGAGTCGAGCGGCTGCGTGAGCGGCTCGATGCCGTAGTCGCCGTACAGCTCGGCCTCGCTCTGGTAGCAGAGGTACTGCAGCTTGAGGATCTGCTCTGCGTCCTGCTCGGTCGCCGCCGAGATGGTCACGCTCATGCCCATGTGTGCATGCCTCCCGCTCACCTGTTCCACCGGTCGTCCCTCACTCCTATCCCCGCCGTCAGCGGGCCGCAACCTCCACGGTGAGCAATCGACGCAGACATCCCAGGCATCTGGAACGTTCCGGACCCAGACTGCCCTGTGAGATACCCAACTCCCCTGCGATCTCCCGGTAGGTGAGGTCCTCCGGGGAGAGCAGCGCCGCCATCAGGCTGGGGCAGCGGCCGGGCAGGCGGCGCACGGCGGCGTGCAGCGCGCGACGGCGGTCGGCGGTCATCGCCTCCTGTTCGGGACCGGACCCGCGGTCGTCGGCGGGTTCGGAGGCGTACGGCTGTTCAATCCGGGCCGTACGGCGGCTGCGGCGCGCCTCGGAGCGCACGGCGCGGCGCAGCCAGCCCTGCGGATCGACGGGCGGGCCGGCACTGTCGAGTCGCTCCAGGAGGCGCAGCCAGACGGCCTGTTCCAGGTCGCTCTGCTCGGCGCCGGACGCATATGCCTCGGCCGAGGCCTCGGCCGCGAGGAGTGGGCGCAGCGTGGCAACCAAGTCGTGTGTCATATGCGGCACGACGCGGCCGCCCCGCGGGAGGTTGCCGGGGCGGCCGACTGTCACCCCAATCGGGGTGTCGCGGTCATGCGTTGACGCGGGTCATCCGTGAACACGGGCCATCCGGCGAGACGGGCCGTCCATCGACACGGCTCACGCGTCGACCCGGATCATCCGTCGACGAAGTCCGCGCGGGCGAGCAGCGCGGTGTCCGCGTTGTCGGAGAAGACGCCGTCGATGCCCGTCGCGAAGTACGTCTTGAACGCGCCGAAGACGTCGCCGTAGGCGGTCGGGTCGGTGCCCTTCCGGAAGTTCGCGGGCAGGAAGGGGTTCTCGTTGCGCATGGTGTACGGGTGCAGGATCAGGCCCGCGTCGTGCGCGTCGTCGACGAGCGTGGTCGGCGTGGTGAGGTTGCCGCTCGCGTCCTTCGGGATGACCAGGTCGAGGGTCGGCCCGATGCCCTGCGCGTACGAGGCGATCCACTCCAGGCCCTCGGGCGTGACGAGGTCGGCGACGGTGCGCGGGTCGCCCGCCTCGACGAAGTCCCAGGGGCGGCTGCTCGCGCCGGACAGCAGCACCACGAGCGGGTTGTCGACCAGCTTGTCCAGGCGCTGGATGCTGCTCGGTTCGAAGGACTGCAGGATGACCGGCGAGTTCGTCTTGTCCTTGCCGTACTTGCGCAGCAGCTTGGCGACCCGCTCCTCCAGGCCGAGGCCCAGCTTGCGGAAGTAGGTGGGGTGCTTGGTCTCGGGGTAGATCCAGACCTGCTTGCCGCGCTTGCGGGTCTGCTCGTCCTGCCAGCGGAGCACCTCTTCGAAGGTGGGGATCTCCCAGCGGCCGTTGTAGAGGGTGTTGTGCGGGCGGTTGGCCGGGATGCGCTCGACGGCGCGCAGGGTCTTCAGCTCGGCGAGCGTGAAGTCCTCGGTGAACCAGCCCGTCGTGGCGACCCCGTCGAGCGTCTTGGTGGTCTTGCGGTCGGCGAACTCGGGGTGCGCCGAGACATCCGTGGTCCCGCCGATCTCCGGCTCGTGACGGCAGACGAGGTGGCCGTCCTTGGTGGGCACCAGGTCGCCCGCCTCGACGACGTCCGCGCCCATGTCGAGGGCCAGCTGGTACGAGCCGAAGGTGTGCTCCGGCCGGTAGCCACTGGCCCCGCGGTGTCCGATGATCGTCGGCACGGGCAGGCTCTTCAGGCCGCCGCCCCCGTGCCGCGCGTCGGCGGCTCTCGCCGTGCCCGCCGCCCCGAGTGCCGCCGCGCCCGCGCCGAGCACCGCCGCGCCGAGCAGTGCCCGCCGTCCGGTCCCGTGTGTCCGCTCGTCCGACTCCTGCGTTCCCATGAGCGCCTCCGTCGTCCTGTCATCGCCAGTGCGGGCCGATCGTAGGTGCGCGTGCGTGACGGACGGGAGACGTCGGCCGGAACACGGGGGTGACGCTGGATGTCGTACGAGGGCGGAGATCTGACGATCCGTCGGCTTGGCCAGGACCGTATGGGGTACGCGCCCGATAGGCCCCTCGGGCGATGTGCGTCACATCGTGGCGGTCGCGTTACGCCCGGCCGCCGGCGCGACACCGCAGGTAAACGTGCGTCAACAATGCGTAAGACCTCGGTGAACCCGATGCGCCCGATGTGCAATACCCCGGTGGGCGCGAGTATCGTCCTCACCTGCACAGACTCATACCGAATCCCTTGACACCGGAGGGCCCGTTGTCCCGCTTCGCGCTCATCAAGGCAGTGCTCGGACCGATCATGCGCCTGATGTTCCGCCCACGGGTGGAGGGCGTGGAGCACATCCCGGGCGACGGCCCCGTGATCCTGGCCGGCAACCACCTCACGTTCATCGACTCGATGATCCTTCCGCTGGTCTGCGACCGGCAGGTGTTCTTCATCGGCAAGGACGAGTACGTCACCGGCAAGGGCTTCAAGGGCCGCCTGATGGCCTGGTTCTTCACCGGCGTCGGCATGATCCCGGTGGACCGGGATGGTGCGAACGGCGGTGTCGCGGCGCTGATGACCGGCCGCCGCGTCCTGGAGGAGGGCAAGATCTTCGGGATCTACCCCGAGGGCACCCGCTCCCCCGACGGCCGCCTGTACCGCGGCCGCACCGGCATCGCCCGCCTCACCCTGATGACCGGCGCCCCGGTCGTCCCGTTCGCCATGATCGGCACCGACAAGCTGCAGCCGGGTGGTGCGGGGATGCCGCGGCCTGGCCGCGTCACGGTTCGCTTCGGTGAAGCGATGGAGTTCTCTCGGTACGAGGGGATGGACCGCGACCGCTACGTCCTGCGGGCCGTGACCGACTCCGTGATGACCGAGGTCATGCTGCTGTCGGGGCAGGAGTACGTGGACATGTACGCCACGAAGGCAAAAGCCGCGTAGCGCCCCCGGCGGTCTGCCGTATTTCGGATGCGGGTGAACTGTGCTGATCGCGCCCACGCGGCGGAGCCGCACAATGTCACAGCCCCGCGCCCCTAGAGGGCTCCTCCACTACGGGGCGGTTTCCAGGCGCTGTCCGCGCAGCAGGAACCACGCCGCCACCGCCGTGGCGAGCAGTACCATCGCGCCGCCGCCCGCCGCGAGCGTGAGGCCGTCGACGAAGGACTCGCGGGCCGCGGTCAGTAGTGCCTCGGCGGTGTGCGCGGGCAGGCCGTGCGCCGCCTCCACCGCGCCGCCCAGCGACTCGTGCGCCTCGGCGGGTGTGCCCGTGGGGCCCGTGAAGCCCGCGTAGACGCTGGTCACGATGGAGCCGAGCAGGGCGATGCCGAGGGCGGCGCCGAGTTCGTACGCCGTTTCGGAGACGGCGGACGCGGCGCCCGCCTGTTCCTTGGGCACGCTGGAGAGGATCACGTCGGCGGTGACGGTGAACGAGAAGCCCGCACCGATGCCGACGACCAGCAGGGCGGCGCCGAGCAGCGGATAGCCGGTGGACTGGCTCAGCAGGGTGAGCGCACCGAGCGCGAGACCCACCGCGGCGAGACCGCCGGAGACCACGGCGCGCACCGAGAAGCGCCGCGCGAACGTGCCCGCGACCAGACCCGCCGCCACCGCGCCCACGGCGGCGGGGATTTCGGCAAGCCCGGCCTCGAACGGCCCCCTGCCCTGCACGAGTTGCAGGTACTGCGAGAGGAAGAAGACGAGCCCGGAAAGCCCGAGGACGGTGAGCAGGTCGGCGAGGACGGCTCCGGAGAAGCCCCGGTTGCGGAACAGTCTTACGTCCAACAGTGGTGTGGGCAGCGTGAGTTGGCGGCGTACGAACCAGTACAGGGCGGCGGCGCCGAGCAGTCCGGCGGCCGTGGGCTGCGCGGTGAGACCGTGCGCGGCGGCCTCCTTCACCGCGTACACGACGCCGATCACGCCGACGAGCGAGAGGGCGACGCTGGGCAGGTCCCAGGGCCCGGGGTTCGGGTTCTTCGACTCGGGCAGCAGCCTGCTGCCGACGAGGACGAGGACGACCATCACCGGGAGGTTGATGAGGAAGACGGAACCCCACCAGAAGTGTTCGAGCAGGAAGCCGCCCGCGACCGGACCAACTGCCGTACCGGCGGAGGCGGTTGCGCCCCAGATGCCGATGGCGAGGCTGCGCTCGCGCGGGTCGTGGAAGAGGTTGCGGATCAGGGCGAGGGTGGCGGGCATCAGGGTCGCGCCCGCGACACCGAGCAGCGCCCGCGCCAGGATCATCAACTCCGCTGTCGTGGCATAGGCGTTGAGCACCGATATCAGGCCGAACGCGGTGGCGCCGACGAGCAGCAGCTTCTTGCGCCCGATGCGGTCGCCGAGGCTGCCCATGGAGACGAGCAGGCCGGCGATGACGAACGAGTAGACGTCACCGATCCACAGGAGCTGGGTGCCGGACGGCTTCAGGTCCTCGCTGATGTACGGGGTTGCCAGGCCGAGGACGGTCGCGTCGACGGCCACCAGCAGCACGGCGAGGACGAGGACGCAGAGCGCGAGCCAACGGCCCGGGCGCTTCTCCATCTCCGCCTTGACGGCCGGCTGCAGGGTGCTGGTCATGATTCCTCTCTCCGTAGTGCGCCGCCGAGCAGCAGCTCGACGATCATGTAGTGAAAGTCCTTGGCGGCGACGCGGCCTTCGGTCACGGCCCACGCCCCCGAGGCCATCAGCCCGTAGAGCGCCTCGGTGAGCCAGGCCGGGGTGAGGTCGATGCGGAACTCGCCGCTCTCCTGACCGCGTCGGAACACAGCGGCCATCCGTGCGTCGAGCCGGGCCCAGCCCTCGTTCTGCTCCTCGCCCTCGAACAGCTGGTTCTCGGTGTAGAGGAAGGCGAGCAGACCGGCGGCTCTTTCGAGCTCCTTCACCAGGCGGCGCACGGCTTCCTGAGCGGTGCCCTCGTCGAGGCGGGCGGCCTCCAGAGCGGCCTCGCACTCCTGGATGCCGAGCGACTCCAGTGCCCGTACGAGCGCGTCGCGCCCCGCGAACTGGCGGTGCAGCGTGGCTCGGCTGATCCCGGCCGCCTTGGCGACCTCGTCCATGGTGGCGGTGGATTTGCGGGTGAGCAGGGCGGCTGCGCTGCGCAGCACGTGGTCACGGTCGACGGCCATGAGACGACCATAGACCATGTGAGACATTCTTGTCTCATTAGAAGCGCGCACGTCTCACCACGCTCTGCTCAGAGAGTGCTCAGTGCCAGGGCAGCTGTCCGCGCCGCTCCCAGTACGCCTGTGGGTCCTCCACGAGCGCGGCGAGCCGGGACAGCTGGTCGTCGTCGAGGTCGACGACCGCGGCGTGCAGGTTCGAGACGAGCTGGTTGGCGGTGGCCGCCCCGGAGAGCACGACGCCGGCCCAGGGCTGCCGCAGGATCACCGCGAGGGCCACCGCGTCACAGCCCAGCGAGGTCTCCGCGGCGACGGCCTTCAGCGCGTCCGGCGCATACGGCTCGGCGAGCCGGCCGTTGGCCATGGCCTCCTTGACGATCACTGTGAGACCGGCGTCGTGGGCCTCGGCGAGCGCGGGCGCGGCCGAAGTCTCCAGGATGTTGTACGTGGACTGCACCGTGCGGAAGAGCGGTTCGTCGTCGACCGTCACGGCCAGTGCAGCGCGGATGGCCTCTGCCTGGGCGGGCCCGCTGGTGGAGAAGCCGATCGAGAGACCCTGCGCGGCCGCTTCGGCCAGCTTGGCGTGGAGCTCCTTGTCGGTGAGGGCGGGGCTGTCCGGGGTCACCGAGTGGATCTGGTAGAGGTCGAGCCGGTCGCCGAGCAGCTCCGCCGTCTCGGCGCGCTGCCGCTCGTACGTGGCGAGGCTGTGGTCCTTGACCTCGTGTGCCTCGGCGTCGGTGCGCCAGTCCGCCGTGTAGGTGTAGCCCCACTTGCTGCCGATCACGATGTCGTCGATGTCGGGCCGGTGGTTGAGCCAGTCGGCGAGGAACTCCTCGGAACGGCCGTAGGAGCGGGCGACGTCGAAGTAGCGGACGCCCTGGGCGTAGGCGGCTTCGAGGAGTTCGTGGGTGCGCTCGCGCAGGGCGTCGACGCTGCGGTCGGCCGGGAGGTCCTGTTCTCGGCCGAGGTTGATGTAGCCAGGTCGGCCGACGGCGGCCAGACCGAGGCCGATGTGGCAGGTGGGAGTCGTCGCTGAGGCGAGGCGGGCGAAGGGCATCGCGGGCTCCGTTCGGTCGGCTCCATACGGCTCCGGACCAACGTAACCCGCGATGCCCTCCTTCGTACGACTCACCGCTCCCGTACGGGACCCGCCGCTACTTCTGCTTCGCGGTGGCCCACGCGTGCTGGGCCGCCACGTCCGCCTTGACCTCGGCGAGCTGGACGGCGACCGCGCTGGGCGCCGTACCGCCACGGCCGTTGCGGGAGGCCAGGGCGCCGGGGACGTTGAGGACGGACCGGACCTCGGGGGTCAGGTGCGCGGAGATCTTCGCGAACTGCTCGTCCGTCAGACCGTCCAGCTCCTTGCCCTCCCCCTCGGCGACCTTCACGCACTCGCCCGCGACCTCGTGGGCGACGCGGAACGGCACGCCCTGCTTGACCAGCCATTCGGCGATGTCGGTGGCGAGCGAGAAGCCGGCCGGAGCCAGCTCCTCCATGCGCTCGCGGTTGACGGTGAGGGTCGCCATCATGCCGGTGAAGGCGGGCAGCAGGACCTCCAGCTGGTCGCAGGAGTCGAAGACCGGCTCCTTGTCCTCCTGGAGGTCGCGGTTGTAGGCGAGCGGGAGGGCCTTGAGCGTGGCCATCAGACCGGTCAGGTTGCCGATGAGACGGCCCGACTTGCCGCGCGCCAGCTCCGCGATGTCCGGGTTCTTCTTCTGCGGCATGATCGACGAGCCGGTGGAGAAGGCGTCGTGGAGGGTGACGAAGGAGAACTCCTTCGTGTTCCAGATGATGACCTCTTCGGCGATCCGGGAGAGGTTGACCCCGATCATCGCGGTGATGAAGGCGAACTCGGCGACGAAGTCACGGGAGGCCGTGCCGTCGATGGAGTTGCCGACGCTGCCGTGCTCGAAGCCGAGGTCCTTCGCCACCGCCTCCGGGTCCAGGCCGAGGCTGCTGCCCGCGAGCGCGCCCGAGCCGTACGGCGACACGGCCGTCCGCTCGTCCCACTGGCGCAGCCGCTCGGCATCCCGGGACAGGGACTGCACATGGGCCAGGACATGGTGGGCGAAGAGGACCGGCTGGGCGTGCTGGAGGTGGGTGCGGCCGGGCATCGCCACGTCCGGGTGGGCCTCCGCGAGGCCGATCAGCGCGTCCTGGAGTTCGGCGATCAGGCCGCCGATGATGCGGGCGTGGTCGCGCAGATACATCCGGAAGAGGGTCGCGACCTGGTCGTTCCTCGACCGTCCGGCACGCAGCTTGCCGCCGAGGTCGGGGCCGAGGCGCTCCAGCAGGCCGCGCTCCAGGGCCGTGTGGACGTCCTCGTCGGCGATGGTGCCGACGAAGTCGCCCGATGCCACGTCCGCTTCGAGCTGGTCCAGGCCCGCGAGCATCCGCGTCAGCTCGTCGTCCGTGAGCAGGCCCGCCTTGTGCAGGACGCGCGCGTGGGCGCGGGAACCGGCGATGTCGTACGGCGCGAGGCGCCAGTCGAAGTGGACCGACGCGGACAGCTTGGCCAGGGCCTCGGCGGGACCGTCGGCGAAACGGCCGCCCCAGAGCCGTACGTCACCGCTGTTGCTGCTCACTGCACTTGCTCCTTGGAGGTGGTGATGTGCGACCGCCTCCCCACCCATGAGGAGGGGGAGGCGGTCTCACGCTAGCGCGTCTTGCGTTCAGGCCAGGTCGCGCTTGGCGGCGATCTTCGACGACAGGCTGTAGATGTCGATGAAGCCCTTGGCCGCGGCCTGGTCGAAAGTGTCGCCCGTGTCGTACGTCGCGAGGTTGAAGTCGTAGAGCGACGTCTCGGAGCGCCGGCCCGTGACGACCGCGCGGCCGCCGTGCAGGGTCATCCGGATGTCGCCGTTGACGTGCTGGTTGGCCTCGTTGATGAAGCCGTCCAGGGCGCGCTTGAGCGGGGAGAACCACTGGCCGTCGTAGACCAGTTCGCCCCAGCGCTGCTCGACCTGCCGCTTGTAGCGGGCGAGTTCGCGCTCGACGGTGACGTTCTCCAGCTCCTGGTGGGCGGTGATCAGGGCGATCGCGCCCGGAGCCTCGTACACCTCACGCGACTTGATGCCCACCAGCCGGTCCTCGACCATGTCGATCCGGCCGATGCCCTGGGCGCCGGCGCGCTCGTTGAGCTGCTGGATGGCCTGCAGGACGGTGACGGGCTTGCCGTCGATGGCGACCGGGACGCCCTGCTGGAAGGAGATGATCACCTCGTCGGCCTCGCGCGGCTCGGCCGGGTTGGAGGTGTACTCGTAGATGTCCTCGATCGGTGCGTTCCAGATGTCCTCCAGGAAGCCCGTCTCGACGGCGCGTCCGAAGACGTTCTGGTCGATGGAGTACGGGGACTTCTTGGTGGTGGCGATCGGGAGCTGCTTCTCCTCGCAGAAGGCGATCGCCTTGTCCCGGGTCATCGCGTAGTCACGGACCGGGGCGATGCACTTGAGGTCGGGGGCGAGGGCGACAATGCCGGCCTCGAAGCGGACCTGGTCGTTGCCCTTGCCGGTGCAGCCGTGGGCGACCGTGGTGGCGCCGTGCTTCTGGGCGGCGGCGACGAGGTGCTTGACGATCGTCGGCCGGGAGAGGGCGGAGACCAGCGGGTAGCGGTCCATGTAGAGGGCGTTGGCCTTGATCGCCGGGAGGCAGTACTCCTCGGCGAACTCGTCCTTGGCGTCCGCGACCTCAGCCTCGACGGCGCCGCAGGCGAGCGCGCGCTTGCGAATGACGTCCAGGTCCTCGCCGCCCTGGCCGACGTCGACCGCTACGGCGATGACCTCAGCACCCGTCTCCTCGGCGATCCAGCCGATGGCGACGGAGGTGTCCAGGCCGCCCGAGTAGGCGAGTACGACGCGCTCGGTCACGGGTTTCTCCTCACAGTGCATTCGCTGACATGCATGAGTATGCAGGGCTCTGCATGATTCGTCAATCCGAAGCTCGCCGAACTCGGGCCGTGAGGGATTTTTGACGAGCCTTTGAACGCGGGAAACCGCTTACCCGTACCCCTCGGCGAACGCAGGCGCCGCGTTGTAAACGACGAACACCCCCGACCCGAGTGAGGCTTCCGCATGTCCAGGGCTCTTCCGAAGTACAACAAGCGCCGCGTCGTGATGATCGGCGGCGCCGCCGCGGTGGTGCTGTCCGGAGCGGTGATCGCCGGCTCCGCCTTGGCCGGGGAGACGTCCAAGAGCAGCGGTCAGAACGCCACGACGAAGGCCGCGGCCTCCCCGGGCACGGTGAACTGCCCGGCCGTCGCGCCGAGCCTGCCCGCGATCCCCGCCTCCGCCAAGGCCGAGGTCGACCGCAACCTCACGCTGCTGAACACCCAGATCTCCGAGGCCAACAAGCGGCTCGTCGACACGGTGGGCCAGGGCGGCCCGAACTTCGTCCAGAACGCGATCCTCGGTCCACTCAAGGACAAGCGGGTCGCCACCATCAACCGCATCGCGACGGCCATCAGGCGTACGGCGGCCAAGCCGCAGGGGCTGGACGCGCTGGCCCCGTGCACGCTCAACGCGAGCGGCGCCGGAAACACCGCCACGGCGGCCCCGAGCGCGACGGCCACCCAGCAGGCGGGCGGCAACACAGGCAACACAGGCAACACAGGCAACAACAATGGCAACAATGGCAACACCGGAAATACGGGAAACACTGGGAATGCGGGCAACACCAACGCCGCGGGCACCATCTCGTGCCCCGACGTCGCCTCGAAGCTGCCCGCGATCCCCGCCTCAGCCAAGGCCGAGGTCGACCGCAACCTCGCGCTGCTGAACACCCAGATCTCCGAGGCGAACACGCGGCTGGCGAACACCGTCGGCCAGGGCGGACCCAACTTCGTCCAGAACGCGATCCTCGGCCCCCTGAAGGACAAGCGCGTCTCCACCATCGACCGCATCGCGATCTCCATCGGCCGCACCGCCGCCAAGCCGCAGGGCCTGGACTCCCTCGCGGCCTGCACGCTCACCAAGTGATGTGACAGGCACTGTGGCCGCCCCGCCGAGCGCCGGCCGGGGCGGCCACAGTTCCGCCGGAACGACCACCGGAAGAACTGCCGGAACGCACAATTCCTTAGACAGACGAAGGACTTTCCTCAATAATCGTTAGACATGGGAAAGATCTATGAGCGCATAGACGGCCGCCTGCGTACGTTCATCGAGGCGCAGCCCCTCTTCTTCACCGCGACCGCGCCCTTGTCCGGGGACGGCACGGTCAACCTCTCCCCCAAGGGACTCACCGGCTCGTTCGCCGTACTGGACGAACTGACCGTGGCGTACCTGGACTTCGCGGGAAGCAACGCCGAGACGATCGCGCACCTGCGCGAGAACGGCCGGATCACCCTGATGTGGTGCGCCTTCCAGGGCCCGCCGAACATCGTCCGGGTGCACGGCCGGGGGGAGCCGGTCTTCCGCGACGACCCGCGCTTCAAGGAACTGCTCGCCCGTTTCCCGGGCATCGACCCCAACCCGCACGGTCTGCGCGCGGTCATCGTGGTGACGGCCGAACTCATCCGCGACTCCTGCGGCTACGCGGTGCCCTACATGTCGTACGACGAGGACCGCGAACTGCACGGCAAGCGTTTCGCGCGCGAGGACGACGCCTCGCTCAGCGAGTACTTCGCCAAGAAGGAGCACATCGCTACGAGCCTGGACGGCCTGCCTGGGCTGCCGCTTCCGCTGCCGCCGAGTACGACTGCGCCATCGAGTACGACTGCGCCGTAGGGGTGTAGGCGGTCTCGTGGCTACCGGCCGTTTGCGGCTGGTCGCGCCCACGCGGCGGAGCCGCATATGTCACCGACCCGCGCCCCTTATGCGCCCACTGGAAGTCGCACCGTGAACGTCGTCGCCCCCGGGCGGCTTTCCAACCGCACGCTTCCCCCATGCGCCTCCACCACCGCCGCCACGATCGACAAGCCCAGCCCCGCGCCGCCGCCCGTGCCCTCGGTGCGGCGGCGGTCGGCTCGGGTGAAGCGTTCGAAGACGCCGGGCTGGACGTCCTGAGGAACTCCTGGGCCGTCGTCATGGACGGTGAGGACGGCCGTCGTGTCGTTGACCGCCAGCGACACCGTGTCGTCGACCGCCAATGACACCGTCACCTTGATGCCAACGGGTGTGTGCAAACGGGCGTTGGCCAACAGGTTGGCCAACACCTGTTGGAGCCGGTGCGCGTCGCCCGTCACCGTGACCGGCTCCTCCGCCAGCTCCAGCGTCCAGCGGTGGTCGGGGCCGGCGGCCCGGGCATCGGTGACCGCGTCGAGGACGAGGCGGGTGAGGTCGACGGGGACCTGCTCCAGGGGGCGACCGGCGTCGAGGCGGGCGAGGAGCAGCAGGTCGTCGACCATCTCGCCCATGCGGGCCGACTCGGCGGCGATGCGTTCCAGAGCGCGGGTCACCTTGGAGGGCACCGGGCCCGGGTGCAGCAGAGCCAGTTCCGCGTGGCCGCGGACCGAGGCGACCGGGGTGCGCAGCTCATGGCTGGCGTCGGCGGCGAAGCTGCGCAGCCGTTCCTCGCTCGCGTGCCGTTTGGTCAGCGCGTCCTCGACATGGCCGAGCATGCGGTTGAAGGCACCGGAGACACGGCCCACCTCGCTGCGCGGGTCGGACTCGGGGGCGCGCGGCGGCAGTGCCACCTCGCCGCTGGCGAGCGGGAGTTCGCTGACCCGGGTCGCGGTCGCGGCAACCCGGCTCAGCGGACGCAGCGACCAGCGCACCCACAGGGCCCCGGCCACTCCGGCGACCGCGAGGGCGACTCCGAAGACGCAGCCGGCGACCAGTTCCAGCCGGTGGACCGTGGCCGTGACCGGCTCCATCGGCAGTCCGGTGATCAGCACGTCACCGTCGATTCCGCGCGACGCCATCACCCGGTACTCGCCCACCGCCGACAGGCAGATGGTGTGTCCCCTGCCGTCGATCGGGACTCCGGCAAGGGCCTTCTTGTCGGCGGGTGTCACGGACACGTTCTGGCCGGTCGCGTTGTCTCCCGAGGGCACGACCGCCGCGTTGGTGACGTCCGGGCCCACCAGCCGGGCGCCGAAAGTGCCGGTGCTCTGCTTGCGTGTGTCGCCGTGTTCGTCGCCGTCGTGGTCCGACTTCGGCAGGTCGTTCCCGTGCTCCAGGCTCGCGGGATAGCGCACTCCCACGTCGTGCAGCTGCTGGTCGACGCGGCCGGTGAGGAAGCCGTTCAGCTCGTACACAGCGGCCACCCCGACCGCGGCGCAGCTGACGGCGAGCAGCACCACGAGCCCGGCGGTGAGCCGCGCCCGCATCGTGCGCGGGCGCGGCAGCCCGCGCACGCCCGCTGCCAGCCGGGACCACCACCGCGGTCGCGCCCGGGACCACCGCGGCCGCCTCATCGACCCGCCACCGGCTTGATCACGTATCCGGCGCCCCGCACCGTGTGGATCATGGGCTCGCGGCCCGCGTCCACCTTCTTGCGCAGATACGAGATGTAGAGCTCGACGACATGGGCCTGGCCGCCGAAGTCGTAGGACCAGACGCGGTCGAGGATCTGCGCCTTGCTGAGTACGCGGCGCGGGTTGCGCATCAAGAAGCGCAGGAGTTCGAACTCGGTCGGCGAGAGCTCGATCAGCTCGCCGCCGCGGGTCACCTCGCGGGCCTCCTCGTCCATGACGAGGTCGCCGACGACGAGCCGGGGTCCCTCTTCCAGCTGCCGGGCCATGCCCGCGCGGCGCAGCAGCCCGCGCAGCCGGGCGACGACCTCCTCCAGGCTGAACGGTTTCGTGACGTAGTCGTCGCCGCCCGCGGTGATGCCGGCGATCCGGTCCTCGACGGCGTCCCGCGCGGTGAGGAAGAGGACGCAGACGTCGGGTTTCACGGTGTGCAGCTCGCGCAGCACGGCGAAGCCGTCGGTGTCCGGGAGCATGACGTCGAGGACGACCGCGTCGGGCAGCAGCTCCCGCGCCCCGGTGACGGCCGAGGCCCCGTCGCCCGCCGTGCGCACCTCCCAGCCCTCGTAGCGCAGGGCCCCGGAGAGGACCTCGGCCAGGTCCGGGTCGTCGTCGACGACGAGGACGCGTACGGCGGTGCCGTCGGGGCGGGTGAGTGCGGGCCGGCCGTTGCCTCGGGAGCGGGGAGTGTTCATGTCCCTTCCAGCATCTCCCCTCGCGGAGGCCGCACCCCCCACCTGCCACCTCTGAGTTTCCTCTGAGTCACCCGTCCTCCCGGCTCTCGGTTTCCTCTGAGTCACCCCTCCTCCCGGCTCCCGGCTCCCGGTTTCCGCTGAGCCGCCCCAGCCCTCCCCTCTCAGTTCTCTGTGAGTCCCCGCTGAACGCCCCCGTTCAGAGCTTCCTCAGAAGTTACGGCCGCACAGTTTCCTCCCGGACAGCCGGAAGGACGGACATATGACCACCGTGTACGAGCGGGCGGCCACCCCGCGCCCGACACGAGGGCGCGGGCGCCCCCGACCCTCGCCCGCCGGGCCACTGCTGGCCCTGCTCTGGGCCGGAGCCGCCGCCGCCGTCGCCCTGTGGTGGTACGACACACGGTCGGTGGTCGGCCTCGCCGGCTGGCTGACCGACGCCGGGCGGATCACCGGGCTGCTGTGCGGCTACGGCTGCGCGGTGCTGGTGGCGCTGATGGCCCGGGTCCCGCTTCTGGAGCGGCGCATAGGCTCCGACCGGGTGGCCCGCTGGCACGCCATGGCCGGCCGGTACACGATCTGCCTGCTCGTCGCGCACGTCACGCTGATCCTCTTCGGGTACGCCGCCCAGGACGGGTCGGGCATCGTGCACGAGACGCTGAGCGTCGTCCTCGACTATCCGGACATGCTCAAGGCCACGATCGGCACGCTCATCCTGTTCGCCGTCGGGATCACCTCGGCACGTGCGGCCCGCCGTCGGATCAGCCACGAGTTCTGGTACTACGTGCACCTGCTCACGTACGTGGCCATCTTCCTGGCCTTCTTCCACCAGCTCGCGCTGGGCTCCGACCTCGTCGGGAACACCGCCGCACAGGCCGCCTGGTACGTGCTCTACCTGGGTACGGCCGCGCTGGTCGTCTGGTTCCGGCTGCTCGTCCCGGTGCGGCTGAACCTGCGCCACAAGCTGCGCGTGGAGTCCGTGTACCGCGAGGCGCCCGGGGTCTTCTCCCTCGTCGTACGCGGGGAGCGGCTGGACGAACTGGGCGCCCGGGCCGGGCAGTTCTTCCGCTGGCGGTTCCTCTCGGTCGGCATGCGGTGGACGTCCACGCCGTACTCGCTGTCGGCGCCGCCCCGGCCCGACCGGATGCGGATCACCGTGAAGGCGCTCGGCGACCACAGTGCCGCCGTGGGGCTGCTGCGGCCCGGCACCCGGGTGTGGGCGGAGGGCCCGTACGGTTCGCTGACCGCCGAGCGGCGCACCGCACCCAAGGCGCTGCTGATCGCGGGCGGCGTCGGCATCACCCCGCTGCGCGCCCTGTTCGAGACGCTGCCCGGCCAGGTCACCCTGCTCTACCGGGCGCGTACGGCCGAAGACCTCGCGCTGGGCGCCGAGTTGGAGGCCATCGCGAAGTGGCGCGGGGCACGTGTCCTGTACGCGGTCAACGGCGCCGACGGCACGCGCCCGCGGTTCACCGCCGAGTCGCTGCGAGCGAGCGTGCCCGACCTCGCGGCGCACGACGTCTACCTGTGCGGCCCGCCCGCGATGGCGCGGGACCTGTACGGCGCGCTGCGCGCGGCGGGTGTCCCCGACCGCCGTATCCACCACGAGTCGTTCGAGCTGTGAGGCCGCCTTGCACGCCCTGAAGAAGCAACGTCCGCTGCGCCGTGTCGTCCTGGCCGCCGCCAGTACGGTCACCGGTGTCGTCCTGCTGCTGTCGCTGAAGCCGCACACCCCGCCGACCGTGGTCCAGGCATCCTCATCCGCCGGCCAGTCCCCGTCCCAGACCCAGACCCCGTCGCGGGAAAGCTCTTCCGGCAGCTCCTCCGGAAGCACGAAGAGCACGGGCACCAAGACGGTCACCGGTGAGACGGTCCAGACCCGTTGGGGCCCCGTCCAGGTGCGTGTCACGCTGAAGAACGGCAAGATCACCGACGTCACCGCGGTCACCTACCCCACGGAGAATCCGAAGGACCAAGAGATCAACAGTTACGCGATCCCCCAGCTCAGGCGGGAGGCGCTGGCCGCGCAGAGCGCCCAGATCGACTCCGTGTCCGGTGCCACGTACACCAGCGACGGTTACAAGCAGTCCCTCCAGTCGGCACTGGACTCGGCGGGCCTCTGAACGCACGGCCGTCGTGGACCGTATCTCTGGGCCAGGGGGCCACTCCCCTCGCCCCGTCCCCACGGACGAACACGGAGGAACCGTGTCCACGATCGCCGGTGGCCGCGCCGCGCGGCGCCAGACCATGCGCCGTATCCGCCCACGACGCTCGCCCGCCGTCCCGCTGCTGCTCGCCGTGTGGGCGGGCGCGGCCGGGGTCATCTGGCTGTGGTGGAACAACACCCCGTCCATCGCGGACGACAACAGCAAGATTCTCAACGCGGGCCGGATCACCGGGCTGCTCGCCGGCTATCTGATGGCGCTCGTGGTGCTGCAGATGGCGCGGGTGCCCGCCCTGGAACGCCGGGTGGGCTCCGACCGGGTCGCGCGCTGGCACGCCATGAGCGGCCGGTACACGATCTGTCTGGTCCTGGCCCACCTCTTCCTGACCATGTGGGGCTACGCCCTGCAGTCCGGAAAGGGCCTCGGCGGGATCGTGCAGCAGACGATCGACTCGGTCAACCAGCTGCCCGACATGGGCAAGGCCGCGATCGGCACGGGTCTGCTGCTGCTCATCGGGTTCCTCTCCATCGGCGGCATCCGCCGGCTGATCCCGTACGACACCTGGTACCACGTCCACCTGCTGACGTACGCGGCCGTGTTCCTGACGTTCTGGCACCAGCTGTCCACCGGCAACGACTTCGCCGTCGAGCCCACCGCGAAGACGGTCTGGTACGGGCTGTACGGGTCGGTGACCGCGTTGGTGATCTGGTACCGGATCCTCTCGCCGATCCGGCTCAACCTGAAGCACAGGATGCGGGTCGAGGCGGTGATCGAGGAGACGCCCGGGATCGTGTCCGTGCTGATCAGCGGCCAGAAGCTGCACCGGATGGGCGCGGAGGCCGGGCAGTTCTTCCGCTGGCGCTTCCTGGCGCCGGGGATGCGGCTCAGCTCCCACCCGTACTCGCTGTCGGCGGCGCCCCGCCCCCATATGCTGCGCATCACCGTGAAGGCGATCGGCGACCACAGCGCCGCCCTGCACGACCTGGAGCCGGGCACTCGGGTCTGGGCCGAAGGCCCGTACGGGGCGCTGACGGCGGGCAAGCGCAGCCGCGGCAAGGTGTTGCTGGTGGCGGGTGGCGTCGGCATCACGCCGATGCGGGCGCTGTTCGAGACGCTGCCCGGCGCGTCCGGCGACCTGACGCTGCTCTACCGGGCCAACAGCACCCAGGATCTGGCCCTGTGGGACGAGCTCGCCGCCATCGCCAAGGAGCGCGGGGCCCGCTTGATGTACGCGGTGAACAGCCCCGAAGGGGAGCGTCCGGACATCTCGGCGGAGTCGCTGCGACTCAAGCTGCCGGACATCGACCGCCACGACGTCTTCATGTGCGGGCCGCCCGGCTTCGCTCAGCAGGTGTACGAAGCACTGCGCGGCGCGGGGGTCCCCGCCCGCCGCATCCATCACGAGTCGTTCGAGATGTGAGCGACGGGAGTCAGGAGCGATGAAGAAGAGCCACCCCATTCGGCGCGTCGTGCTCGCCACCGCCGCCACCGTGTCCGGGATCGTCCTGCTGCTGTCGCTGAAGCCGTCCTCCGACCCGACGGCCGCGGCGGCGGGAGCGGCCCCGCAGCAGACGGCGGGCGTGCAGGAGTCGCCCCAGGGCGGCAGCTCGCAGCAGACGGGCTCGCAGACCGTCACCGGTGACGTGGTGAAGACCCAGTACGGGCCGGTCCAGGTACAGCTCACCCTGAGCGGCGGCAAGATCACCAAGGCCGAGGCGGTCCAGGCCCCCAAGGGCGGAACCAGCGACCAGAAGACCGCCCTGGCCGTACCCAAACTCAACCAGGAGGCCCTCGCCGCACAGAGCGCGGACATCGACGCGGTCTCGGGGGCGACCTACACGAGCGGCGGCTACAAGCAGTCGCTGCAATCCGCGCTGGACAAGGCCAAGGCCGCGGGAAACAGCGCTTCGTCCGGGTCCTCCGGATCAGGCTCCGCCGGGTCCGGGTCGTCCGGCTCCGGCTCGTCCGGCTCCAGTTCCTCCGGGTCGTCGTCCGCCCAGGCCAAGACCGTCACCGGCGACGTGGCCCAGACCCAGTACGGGCCGGTCCAGGTACGCATCACGGTGAGCGGCGGCAGGATCAGCAAGGCCGAGGCGGTCCAGGCGCCCAGCGGCGGAACCAGCGACCAGAAGACCGCCCTGGCCATTCCCAAGCTCAACCAGGAGGCGGTGGCGGCCGGGAGCGCCGACATCGACGCGGTGTCCGGTGCCACGTACACGAGCGGCGGCTACAAGCAGTCCCTGCAGTCGGCCCTGGACAAGGCCGGTGGCTGAGCCCGCGGAGGCGCCGCCCGCGCTGCGCCACGCCGAGGAGGTCATGGGCACGGTCTTCTCCTTCGACGTACGAGGAGGCGAACCGGCCGCCGTACAGGCGGCGTTGGAGCAGGCGATCGCCCAACTCCACCAGGTGGACGAGGTGTTCAGCACCTACCGCGAGGACAGCCAGATCTCGCGTCTCGTGCGCGGTGAGCTGACCGTCGAGGAGTGCGACCCCGAAGTCGCCGAGGTACTCGGTCTGGGCGCCGAGGCGGAAGGGCTGAGCGAGGGCTGGTTCAGCACGACGTACGAGGGACCGCTCGACCCGACGGGGATCGTGAAGGGCTGGGCGGCCGAGCGCGCGGCGCGGCTCGTCGCGGCGGCCGGGGCGAGCGGGGTGAGTGTGAACGGCGGCGGTGACGTCCAGCTCATCGGCGTGCCCGGGCCGCACCGGCCCTGGCGGGTCGGTGTGTCGGACCCGCTGCGGCCGGGTTCGCTCGCTGCCGTGGTCTCCGCGGCCGGCGTCGACGAGCTGGCCGTGGCCACCTCCGGCACCGCCGAGCGGGGCGCCCACATCGTCGACCCGCGCACCGGCAAGTCCGCGGTCACCGACCTGGTCGCCGTGACCGTCGTGGGCCCCCGCCTGACCTGGGTCGACGCCTGGGCGACGGCCGCCTTCGCGATGGGCTCGCGCCAGGCCCTGGACTGGCTGGAGTCCCTCCCCGACATCGAGGCCCTGCTGATCACGGCGGGAGACGAGGTGAGGTGCACGGGAGGGCTCGCTCAACGTCTGGGGTAGCCGAAGGGTGCGGGGAACCGCGCGGGCAACCACAGACGGCGCGCAGCCGAGCGCAGCGAAGCGCACCCCGATCGGGGTGCGCCTCCACTCCCGTACACCTCAGTGGTTGTTCTGAGCCAACCGCAGCAAGTGATCCGCGAGCGCCTGACCCCCGGTGGGGTTGCGGCTGATCAGCAGCAACGTGTCGTCCCCGGCAATCGTGCCCAGGATGTCGTGCAGCTCGGCCTGGTCGATGGCCGAGGCCAGGAACTGCGCGGCCCCCGGCGGGGTGCGCAGCACCACGAGATTCGCCGAGGCCTCCGCGGAGATCAGCAGCTCCGCGGACAGCCTCCGCATCCGCTCCTCCTTCGCCGACTCACCCAGCGGCGCGCGCGGCGTGCGGAAGCCGCCCTCGCTCGGTACCGCGTAGATGAGATCGCCGTCGTTGTTGCGGATCTTCACCGCGTTCAGCTCGTCCAGATCCCGGGAGAGCGTCGCCTGCGTGACACTCAGCCCGTCGTCGGCGAGGAGTTTCGCCAACTGGCTCTGCGAGCGCACCGGTTGCCGGTTGAGGATGTCCACGATCCGGCGGTGGCGTGCGGTGCGGGTCTGCGGCACGGCAGGCCCTGCGTGCTCGTGGTCCTGCGCCTGACTCATCGTCGTCGTCCCATTTCTCAGGATCATCCATCCCCGTTGGCTGCGTCGAGCACGCCGGGAAGGGCCTGGAGAAACGCCTCCACTTCGTCATCGCCGAGGTTCAGCGGCGGCATCAGCCGTACGACATCGGGGGCGGGCGCGTTCACCAGGAGACCGGCGTCCTGAGCCGCCTGCTGCACCTGGGGTGCGAGCGGCTCGGTGAGCACGATACCCAGGAGCAGCCCCGCACCCCGGACATGGTCGATCAACGGGTGCCCGAGTGACTCGATTCCGTCCCGCAGCTTCTCGCTCGTGCGCTTCACGTTCTCGAGGAGTCCCTCGGACTCGATCGTGTCGAGGACGGCGAGTCCGGCGGCGCAGACGACCGGGTTGCCGCCGAAGGTCGTGCCGTGCTGACCGGGCTGCAGCAGTCCGGCGGCCCGGCCGAAGGCGACGGTGGCGCCGAGCGGCAGTCCGCCGCCGAGGCCCTTGGCGAGCGTGACGATGTCCGGCAGGACGCCCTCGTGGGCCTGGTACTCGAACCAGTGTCCGGTCCGGCCGATTCCGGTCTGCACCTCGTCGAGGACGAGGAGGGCTCCGGTGGCGGCGGTGATCGCGCGGGCCGCCTTGAGGTAGCCGGCGGGCGGTACGACCACGCCGTTCTCGCCCTGGACGGGCTCGATGATCACCAGGGCGGTGTCCTCGGTGACCGCTTCGGCCAGGGCCTGCGCATCGCCGTACGGGACATGCGTGACATCGCCGGGCAGCGGCAGGAACGGCTCCTGCTTTCCGGGCTGGCCGGTGAGCGCGAGGGCGCCCATGGTGCGGCCGTGGAAGCCGCCCGTGGTGGCGACCATGTGCGTCCGACCGGTCAGCCGGCCGATCTTGAAGGCGCCCTCGTTGGCCTCGGCACCCGAGTTGCAGAAGTACACCCGGCCCTCGCGCCCGAAGAGCTGGAGGAGCCGTTCGGCGAGCGCAACGGGCGGCTCGGCGACGAAGAGGTTGGAGACATGGCCGAGGGAGCCGATCTGCCGGCTGACGGCCTCGACGATCGCGGGGTGGGCGTGCCCGAGCGCGTTGACCGCGATGCCGCCGACGAAGTCGAGGTACTGCTTGCCGTCGGCGTCCCACAGCTTGGTGCCCTCGCCGCGGACGAGCGGCAGCCGCGGGGTGCCGTAGTTGTCCATCAGCGCGCCCTGCCACCGCTGGGTCAGTTCCTGATTGGCGCTCATTCGGCATCCCCCTCTGCATCGGGATTCGCGTCCGGCACGACCATCGTGCCGATCCCTTCGTCGGTGAAGATCTCCAGCAGGATCGAGTGCTGGACCCGGCCGTCGATGACACGGGCCGTGGTGACGCCGTTGCGCACGGCGTGCAGACAGCCCTCCATCTTCGGCACCATGCCGCTGGCCAGCTCGGGCAGCAGTTTCTCCAGCTCGGAAGCGGTGAGCCGGCTGATCACCTCGTCGCTGTTGGGCCAGTCCTCGTAGAGGCCCTCGACGTCTGTGAGGACCATGAGGGTTTCGGCGCCCAGTGCCGCAGCGAGTGCCGCAGCCGCCGTATCAGCATTGACGTTGTAGACATGTCCGTCGTCCTGGGAGCGGGCGATCGAGGAGACGACCGGGATCCGGCCGTCGGAGAGCAGCGCCTCGATGGCACCCGTGTCGATGTCGGTGATCTCGCCGACCCGGCCGATGTCGACGAGCTCGCCGTCGATCTCGGGCTGGTGCTTGGTGGCGGTTATGGTGTGTGCGTCCTCGCCGGTCATGCCGACGGCGAGCGGCCCGTGCTGGTTGAGCAGCCCGACCAGCTCGCGCTGCACCTGTCCGGCCAGCACCATGCGTACGACGTCCATGGCGTCCTCGGTGGTGACGCGCAGGCCCGCCTTGAACTCGCTGACGATGCCGTGCCGGTCGAGGGCGGCGCTGATCTGCGGGCCGCCGCCGTGCACGACGACGGGCTTGAGGCCGGCGTGCCGCAGGAAGACGACGTCCTGCGCGAAGGCGGCCTTCAGCTCTTCGTTGACCATGGCGTTGCCGCCGAACTTGATGACGACCGTCTTGCCGTGGTGCCGGGTCAGCCAGGGCAGCGCCTCGATGAGGATCTGGGCCTTGGGCAGTGCGGTGTGCTTACGCGTAGTGCTCATGAGGAGTAGGCGCTGTTCTCGTGGACGTAGTCGGCGGTGAGGTCGTTGGTCCAGATGGTGGCGGTCTCGCCGCCGGCGGCGAGGTCGGCGACGATGTGGACCTCGCGGTAGCGCATGTCGACGAGGTCGCGGTCCTCGCCGACGCCGCCGTGCTTGCAGACCCAGACGCCGTTGATGGCGACGTTCAACTGGTCGGGCTCGAAGGCGGCTCGGGTCGTGCCGATGGCCGAGAGGACGCGGCCCCAGTTGGGGTCTTCGCCGTGGATCGCGCACTTGAGGAGGTTGTTGCGGGCGATGGAGCGGCCCACCTCGACGGCGTCGTCCTCGGTCGCGGCGTTGATGACCTCGACCTTGATGTCCTTGCTGGCGCCCTCGGCGTCACGGATGAGCTGCTGACCGAGGTCGTCGCAGACCGCCCGTACCGCCTCGGCGAACTCGCCGTATTCCGGGGTCACTTCGGAGGCGCCGGAGGCGAGCAGCAGCACGGTGTCGTTGGTGGACATGCAGCCGTCGGAGTCGACGCGGTCGAAGGTGACCTTCGTGGCCCCGCGCAGCGCCTTGTCGAGGGTCTCGCTGTCCACGTCGGCGTCCGTGGTCACCACGACGAGCATGGTGGCGAGGCCGGGGGCGAGCATGCCGGCGCCCTTGGCCATGCCGCCGACGGTCCAGCCGTCCTTGGTCACGACCGACGTCTTGTGCACGGTGTCGGTGGTCTTGATGGCGATGGCGGCCTTCTCGCCGCCGTGCGGGCTGAGTTGGGCGACGGCCGTGTCGACGCCCGGCAGCAGCTTGTCCATCGGCAGGAGCACGCCGATGAGGCCGGTCGAGCACACCGCGACCGTGCCCGCGCCGACCTCGCCGAGTCCTGCGGCGTTCAGCGACTCGGCGACCTTCTCCGCGGTGGCGTGGGTGTCCTGGAAACCCTTCGGTCCCGTACAGGCGTTGGCGCCTCCGGAGTTGAGGACGACCGCGGTCAACTGGCCGCTCTTCAGTACCTGTTCCGACCAGAGCACCGGCGCGGCCTTCACGCGGTTGGAGGTGAAGACTCCCGCGGCGGCGAGGCGGGGCCCGTTGTTGACCACGAGGGCCAGGTCCGGGTTGCCGTTCTCCTTGATCCCGGCGGCGATCCCGGCCGCCGTGAATCCCTGTGCTGCCGTGACACTCACGGTGCGACTCCGATCGTGGAAAGGCCCAGCTCCTCGGGAAGCCCGAGGGCGAGGTTCATGCTCTGGACGGCACCGCCCGCGGTGCCCTTGGTCAGGTTGTCGATGGCGCTGATCGCGATGATGCGGTGCGCGGCGGCGTCGTATGCGACCTGGACCTGAACGGCGTTGGAACCGTAGACGGACGCCGTGGCGGGCCACTGCCCCTCGGGCAGCAGGTGCACGAACGGCTCGTCCGCGAACGCCTTCTCGTACGCGGCCCGCACCGACTCGGCGGTGACGCCGGGCCTGGCCTTGGCACTGCACGTGGCGAGGATGCCGCGGGGCATCGGCGCGAGGGTCGGCGTAAAGGAGACGGTGACGGGCTCACCGGCGGCGGCGCCGAGGTTCTGGATCATCTCGGGGGTGTGCCGGTGGACGCCGCCGACGCCGTACGGGGACATGGAGCCCATGACCTCGCTGCCGAGGAGGTGCGCCTTGGGCGCCTTGCCGGCGCCGGACGTGCCGGAGGCGGCGACGATCACGGCTTCCGGCTCGGCGAGCCCCGCGGCGTACGCCGGGAAGAGGGCCAGCGAGGCGGCCGACGGGTAGCAACCGGGCACCGCGATGCGCTTGGACCCCTCCAGCGCAGCGCGGGCACCCGGCAGTTCGGGGAGGCCGTACGGCCAGGTCCCGGCGTGCGCGGAGCCGTAGAACTTCTCCCAGTCGGCCGGGTCCTTCAGCCGGAAGTCGGCGCCCATGTCGACGACCAGCACATCCGGGCCGAGCTGCTCGGCGACGGCGGCGGACTGCCCGTGGGGCAGCGCGAGGAACACGACGTCGTGCCCGGCGAGGACCTCGGGGGTCGTCTCCTGGAGGACGCGATCCGCGAGCGGCAGCAGGTGCGGCTGCAGTGCGCCGAGGCGCTGGCCCGCGTTGGAGTTGCCGGTCAGAGCGCCGATCTCGATCTCGGGGTGCACCAGGAGCAGACGCAGCAGTTCCCCACCCGCGTACCCACTCGCTCCTGCCACTGCCGCACGTACCGCCATGGAACCCTCCTCTTGGATGGCATGACTATACGTATCGGTGCACGTTTATGCAATCCGGCATCGGTAATCCCGCACCGGTAATCCCGCCGTCGGCAATCACAGCATCGGCCGGAGGGGGCAGGGGCAAGGGCAGGGCCTCAGTCGGCGAGCTGGTGCGCGGAGGTCAGCCACCGCCAGCGGGGGCGTTCCGTGACGAGGGTGGCGGCAGCCAGCAGGGTGACGAGGCCCGCCGCCCACGCGGGCCAGGCCAGCCACGAGGACGTCACGGCGGCGGCGAGCTGGAGCAGTACGAGGAGGATCGTGACCCGGCCCGGCACCGCGATGATCACGTGGGCCTTGTCACCCGGGGTGGAGAAGCAGGTCGGAAGGCCGATCAGCAACACCACGGAGAGGACGGCGAGCAGCCATGAGTGGGCGGCCAGCGCCCACGGCGTCGCGACCCAGGCGACGAGTTCCACGGCGAAGCGCAGCGCGGACGCGGCGCGGTCGTCCGGCCGTCCCGGGATGGTTTCCTCGGCAGAGTCGACGGAGTCGGCAGAGTTCGCAGAGTCTGCAAAGTCGGTCACCCGCGGACGATCTCACGGCGCGGGCGCGACTGTCAGGGGCTCGGCTCGACCGCCAGGGCTTGGCGCGACTGTCGGGGCCTGGCGCGACTGCCTGGGGGCTGAGGCGTCGCTGTCGTACCACAGGCTTCCCGGGCGCCCCGTACAACCCGGAGTAGACGGAATGGAGGGAATGCAGCGCGGTCCGCGTCAGGAACGCTGGTCGCGGGGCTGGCCGGCGCGCTCCGCGTTCCTCTCCTTGATGCGGACCGCTTCCTTGCGGACCTCGGCCTGGGTGGCGCGCTCCCGCCGCAGCCACTCGGGGTTGTCCGTCTTCAGGGCCTCGATCTGTTCGGTGGTGAGGGCCTCGGTGACCCCGCCCCGGGCGAGCCCCGCGATGGAGACGCCCAGCTTGGCCGCGACCACGGGCCGGGGGTGCGGGCCGTTGCGGCGCAGTTCCTGGAGCCACTCGGGCGGATTGGCCTGCAGCGCGTTCAGCTCGGCACGCGAGACGACACCCTCCTGGAACTCGGCGGGGGTGGCCTCGAGGTACACACCCAGCTTCTTCGCCGCCGTCGCGGGCTTCATCGTCTGGGTGGTCTGGTGCGAACTCATGGTGCCAAGGGTATCGAGCGTCTGAGCCACCGCCGACCATCACGTGTGGGACGGCAGTCCACGCGGCACCTGTGGGACGACGGTCCACATCGCAGGCGTACGACGCCTGTGACCGTGACCGGTAACCTGACGAGGTGACTGGCTCCGAAGTACCCCCCTCGTTCCGCCTCGCGTACGTCCCGGGGGTCACGCCCGCCAAGTGGGTGCGGACCTGGAACGAGCGGTTCCGCGACATCCCGCTGGCCCTCGTCGCGGTCTCCGCCGCCGAGGCGTTCGGCCTGCTGCGGAGCGGTGGCGCCGACGCGGGCTTCGTACGGCTGCCGGTCGACCGGACCGACCTCAGTGCGATCCCCCTCTACACCGAGACGACGGTGGTCGTGGTCCCGAAGGACCACGTCGTGGCGGCGGTCGACGAGGTCTCCACGGAGGATCTCGCCGACGACATCGTGCTGCACCCCCTCGACGACACCCTCGAATGGGAGCGACTGCCCGGACAGCCCGCGATCGAGCGCCCCGCCACCACGGCGGACGCCGTCGAGCTCGTGGCGGCGGGCATCGGACTCCTCGTCGTCCCGCAGTCCCTCGCCCGCCTCCACCACCGCAAGGACCTCACGTACCGGCCGGTCACGGACGCCCCCGAGTCGCGGGTCGCGCTGTCCTGGCCGCAGGACGGGACCACCGACCTGGTGGAGGACTTCATCGGGATCGTCCGCGGCCGGACGGTCAACAGCACGCGCGGTCGTACTCCGGCCGCCGTCCAGCCGAAGTCCAAGCCCGCACCCAAGCGCTCCGAGACGGGCGGCGGCGCACGGCGGAACCCCGCGGCGGGCAAGTCGAGCGGCAAGAGCGCACGCGGCGGCGGTTCCGGAGCTGCCAAGCGCGGCGCCAAGCGCGGCAAGCCCCGCCGCCGCTCCTGACCCTCGTGCGTCAGTCGGCGATCATCCGGTTGCCCAGCCACGCGCCGTGCTCCGTGCCGCGCTCGCGCTGACGGCGTACGAGGTACCGACCGGGCACGTTGTCGGCCGAGCTTGACCTGGAGCGCGCTCCAGGTTCTACCGTTCCTGTCATGACCAGCGGACAGCCCCTCCCGCGCAGCCAGGAACCGACGCTCACGATCGCCGAGGTCGTCGAGCGCACCGGACTCTCGCACGACACGTTGCGGTACTACGAGAAGGCCGGCCTGATCGAACGGGTCGGCCGGACCACCGGGAACCAGCGGCGGTACGAGATGGCCGACCTGGCCTGGCTGGAGTTCCTGATCCGGCTGCGCGAGACGGGCATGTCGATCGCGGACATGCAACGGTTCGCGCAGCTGCGGGCGCGGGGCGACGCCACGGTCCCCGAACGGCTCGCGATGCTCCGGGAGCACCGCGCCGACCTGGCGGACCGCATCCGCAGTCTGCGCCGCAACGCAGCGGCCCTCGACGACAAGATCGACCACTACGAACGACTGCTCACCGACAGCGAGTTCGGGCAGCCGGGAACGGACGACGACGCATGAGCACCAGCACCAGCACCAGCACCAGCACCAGCACCAGCACCAGCACCAGCACCAGCAACGCCACCACCCGCGAAGAGCGCTTCGAGCACGGGCTGGACGTGCTCAAGCGCGTCGACGGCGAGGCCGGGCAGCGGGTCGTCGACGCGCTCTCCGACATCAACCCGGAACTCGGCCACCAGATCGTCGCCTGGGCCTTCGGCGACATCTACGACCGGCCCGGACTCGCCCCGCGCGACCGCCAGTTGGTGACCCTCGGCATGCTCACCGCGCTCGGCGGCTGCGAGGCCCAGCTGGACGTGCACGTCAACGCCGCGCTGAACGTGGGCCTTTCGCCGGAGCAGATCGTCGAGGCCCTGCTGCACTCGGCGGTGTACTGCGGCATACCCAAGGCGCTGAACGCCACGTTCGCGGCGAAGAAGGTGTTCGCCGAGCGTGGGCTGCTGCCCGTCGGACAGCAGCCCACGACATCGGCCGACCCTTCTTGAGGGCTACCGCTTCTTGATCGGCTACCACTTCTTGATCGGCTACCGCTTCTTGAGGGCTACTTCTGCTTGATCCTCAGGAAGGTCACGGAGTTCGCCGGGAAGGTGTACGTGAACTTGGCGGCGACTCCCTCGAAGGTGGAGGTGACCGGTGCGACCGCCGTCGCGGTCTCACTGTTCACTGCGTCGGGCGCCGCCGCCAGCGTCGTCACCCCGGCCTTCGACGAGACCTTCGCCCCGCCCAGGTCGATCGCCGTACGGGCGTCCGCGGACTGGGCGTTGACGACCTTGACGATGAGGTCACCGGTCTTCGCGTCCCGCGTGACGACCTGGCGGAACGGCTCCGCGGGCTTGTCGTCCTTGAAGCTGCCCCACTCCTGGCCGTCCAGGTAGAGGGTGACCTGGCGGCCTCGTACCTTGATGTCGATGTCGTAGGCACGACCCGTCTCGATCGAACCGGCCTTGGAGATCAGCGACGACTTGCCGCCGTCCACGGCCTGTTCGACCGCGGAGGTGGTGTTGTTCCAGCCGCCGAGGTTCCACCAGTAGTAGTTGCCGGTGTCCTTGACGCCGAAGGCGACGAGGAAGCCCTCCTTGCCGGACTTCTTGGTGGCCTTCACGTGCAGGTCGTAGTCGTGCCAGGCCGGGTCGCCCGCCTGGACCATGGTGTTGGTCGCGGCCTCGTCGGTCTGCACGTACTGCCCGTCCTGGACGCTCCAGCTCCCGGTGCCCGTGTGGGTCCACTGGGAGGCGTCACCGCTGAAGTCGTCGCTGAGCAGCGTGGTCCCGTCCGCGCCGGTGACCTTGACGTCGTCGTACGCCGCCGTGGTCGCCCAGGTCGACAGGCCGACGGCGCCCGAGATGGGGGCACTCAGCGACGGTGTGCCGGTGGCGGTCGAGGGCACCACCCGGTCGCCGACGTTGCTCATGAAGAGCTTCTGGACCTCGTAGTCGGCCGAGCCCCAGGAGGCGTGGTTGTTGAACCAGATCATGTCCGGGCGCCACTGCACGTAGTCCTCGTTGGCGAGCAGCGGGGCGTACGAGGCGAGCTTCACGACGTCCGCGTTGCGCTCCAGGCCGGTCATGTACGCGGCTTCGGAGAGGGCGTTCTTGAAGGTGTTGCCACCCGAGGCGTACTCGCCGAGGAAGACCTTGGGGCCGTTCCTGTCGTACGAGTCGTAGCGGTCGTTGTTCTGCAGGAACCACTGCGGGCTGTTGTAGTAGTGCTCGTCGACCATGTCGACGTGTCCGTCCTTGTTGAGCTTCCAGGCCGTGTCGAAGGTCGAACCGCTGTCGTCCGGACCGGCGTTGGAGATCACCGTGACATTCGGGTACTTGGCCTCGATCGCGGCGCGGAACTCCTTGAAGCGGGCGAAGAACTCGTTCGGCAGGTTCTCCTCGTTGCCGACTTCGAGGTGGGTGAGGTGGAAGGGCTTGGGATGGCCCATCTGGGCGCGCTTCCTGCCCCACTCGCTGGTCACCGGACCGTTGGCGAACTCGATGAGATCGAGGGTGTCCTGGATGTGCCGCTTGAGCAGCGCGTCGTCGTCGGTGGCCTTGTTCTGGCCGCAGCCGGTGACGAGCGCCGGCACGACGGGCAGCGGCATCGCGCCGGTGTCCTCGGCGAACTGGAAGTACTCGTAGTAGCCGAGCCCGTAACTCTGGTTGTAGCCCCAGAAGTTGGAGTTGGTGGCGCGCTGCTCGACCGGGCCGATGGTGTCCTTCCACTGGTACGAGCGCTTGCGCTGGTAGCCGGACGCCTCGTCATATCCCTGCATGCTGCCGGTGTTGACCAGGCAGCCGCCCGGGAAGCGCACGAAGCCCGGGTGGAGGGCGGCGATCTTCTCGGCGAGATCCTTGCGCAGGCCGTGCCCCTTGTATGTGTCCCGGGGCAGCAGCGAGATCATGTCGAGCGCGACGGGGTTCGCGGCGGCGACGGTGAGACGGCCGGTGGTGCTGGTGCGGGTCGCGGTGAACGTCGCCCGGTACTTGGCCCAGCCCCCGCGCACGGCGACCTGGCGGGCCTCTGCGAGCGCGCCCTCGGAGTCCTGCAGCGTCACGGTCAGGGGCGAGGCGGCATCGGCGCGGGCCCAGACCGAGAAGTCGTACACCTTGCCGCTCTCGACCGAAATCCCGGTGTTGTAGCCGGAGTTGGTGACGGACGAGCCGCCGTCCAGGGAGAGGTAGGTGCGGTTGCGGGCGTTGAGGCGCCCGTCGTCGTTCACGGCCTTGGCGGTGCCGGAGACGGTCCAGGAGGTCAGCGGCGTATAGGAGTTGTTGTCGGCGGTGCTGTACTCGAACGACCGGTTCTGTACGAGCTCCGCGTACAGGCCGCCGTCCGCGGCGCGGTTGATGTCCTCGAAGAAGACGCCGTACATGGTGTCGTCGATCTTCGCGCCGGAGCCCTTCGAGTCGACGGTGATCGCGTAGTCGGTGACGTCGTCGGCGGCGGCGTTCGCCGAAGCGGGCCCAGGAACGACGGTTGAGGCCACCAGGAGGGCGGTGGCCGTGAGTCCGAGTCTCCAGCGGGTGCGGGTGGGTGACATGGATACTCCGCGGCTCTGTGAGTGTTGAGTTGTTCGAAATATCAGACAACGATCAATACTTCGAACGGCAAGATAGGGAGGGGGTCAGAGCGCGTCAATGGGTCGCGCAGCATCGGACGGGACGGAGCGCGGGACGGTATGGGCGAGTTCTGGCCAGTGGTGGACGTGCTGGCCTACCTGGCCGGGAGCTGGCGAGTGGAGCGCTCCGTGCGGGATCTCGCGAGCGGCACGGAGGGACGCTTCACGGGTACGACGGTTTTCGGACCGCTGCCCGGGCCACGGTCCGGAC
This sequence comes from Streptomyces sp. NPDC001530, assembly GCF_042894545.1. Taxonomy (NCBI): domain Bacteria; kingdom Bacillati; phylum Actinomycetota; class Actinomycetes; order Kitasatosporales; family Streptomycetaceae; genus Streptomyces; species Streptomyces sp. NPDC001530. Next base: position 239,544 of record NZ_JBIAVS010000006.1, on the reverse strand, counting down.
CGCTGACCGGTTCGCCGGAGGGCGGCGGGTTTCCGCACGACGCGGGTCTGCTGCACCACGAATCCGGCACGTTCGTGTGGCAGGGCATCGCACGGCCCGCCGAGCGGACGCTGCGGTTCCTGCCAGGACCGAACCCTGGGACCGCCCTCGTCCAGTTCTCCGACGGCCGGCCCTTCCACGACCTGGACCTGACCACCGGGCGGTACGTCGCCGACCATCCATGCGCGGCGGACCTCTACCGGGGCGAGTTCACGGTGTACGCGGAGGATCGCTGGCGCACGGTGTGGCGGGTGGGCGGGCCCGCCAAGGACCTGGTCCTGACGACGGACTACGCGCGCGTGCGCTAGGCGTGCGTGAACTGGGCGGGCGTTCGTGAGCTGGGCGTGCGCCCGGCGTCCGCGAGCTGGGCGTGCGTGCGCTGGTTCGCGCGTCCTACACGCGCTGCGCCGTGGCTTCGAGTCGCAGGTTCCAGCGGCGGTTGTTGCCGCTCAGAGTGACCGTCGACAGCGGCCGTACATCGATGTTCCAGTACGTCGACGGCTGGGCCTTGAGCGCGTAGACGAGCGCGGCCCGCACCACCGAGGGTTCGGCGACGGCGACGATACGGCTGCCGTCATCGGCGGGGCGGGTGTCCAGCCAGCCGCCGACACGGGAGATGAACGCCAGCAGGGACTCACCGCCGTGCGGGGCGGAACGCGGGTCGGCGAGCCAGGCGTCGACGGCCTCGGGTTCGCGGGCCATCGCCTCGCCCAGCGTGAAGCCGCGCCAGCGGCCCATGTCGCAGTCGCGCAGGGCGAGCTGGACGAGCGGGCCGTAGCCCAGAGCGTCGCCGGTGGCCCGGCTGCGGGGCGTCGGCGAGCAGTAGCGCAGCTCGGCCGCCGCCAGCGGCGCCAGCTCGGGGGCGGCTCGCTGCACTTCGTCCCAGCCGGCCTGGTCCAGCGGCCGGTCGTCCTCGAAGCGTTCCGCGAGCAGCGAGGAGCTGCGTGCGGCGGCGATGAACGTGACCCGAAGATGCATGCGGAGATCGTGGAGTGCGGGACTCCGCAGGTCAAGGGGGGTTACGCAGGGTACACGGGGGTTCACTGGAGTGTTTTTCGCCCCCGCCGCCCCTACCCGTCCCATACCTGGGGGCTCCGCCCCCAGACCCCCGTATCGGCCTGAACGGCCTCGTCCTCAAACGCCGGACGGGCTGGATGATGCCGGCCCGGCCTGACGAGTCTCAGCCCGCGCCGCTCGCAGCCTTCGTACCCCCTCCGTGATCTCCTGCGTCCCCGCCACCGCCGCGAAGCTCAACCGGAGGTGGGCAGCCGGGGGTTCGGCGCAGAAGTAGGGGCGGCCGGGGGTGACGGCGACGCCCGCGCGGAGGGCGTCGGTGACCAGGGCGGCCTCGTCCGTGCCGTCGGGCAGGCGCAGCCAGAGGTGGTAGCCGCCGAACGGGATGTGGGGCAGGACGAGTTCGGGGAGGTTCAGCCGGAGCGCGGCGGTCATCGTGTCCCGACGGGCCTTCAACTCGGCGGCCACGGCGCGCAGATGACGGGGCCAGGCGGGCGATCCGACGAGTTCGAGCGCGGCCTCCTGGAGCGGGCGCGGCACGAAGAAGGTGTCGACGACCTGGATGGCGCGCAGCCGCTCGAGTACCGGACCGCGCGCGGCCAGGGCGCTCACCCGGAAGCTCGGCGAGGTCACCTTGGTCAGGGAACCGACGTGCACGACGACTCCGTCGGGATCCTCGGCGGCCAGCGGTCGCGGCAGCGGGCCCGCGTCCTCGTGCACGAGACGGCGTACGAAATCGTCCTCGACGACGAACGCGCCGGCGTCGCGCGCGATGCGGAGCACCTCGCCCCGCCGCTCGGGCGCGAGCACGGCACCGGTCGGGTTCTGGAACAGCGGCTGGCAGACGAAGACCCGCGCGCCCGTCGCCTTGAAGGCGTCGGCGAGGAGTTCGGGTTTCACGCCGTCGGGGTCCACGGGGACGGGGACGGGGCGGAGGCCCGCCGCTCGGGCGATCGCCAGCATGCCGGGGTAGGTCGGGGATTCGACCAGGACCGGCGCGCCCGGCGGCGCGAGCGCGCGCAGCGCGGTCGTCAGCGCGGACTGGCCGCCCGCCGCGATGAGCACCTCGGCCGCCGTGATCGCCCCGCCGATCCCCCGCGCGAACCACTCGCGCAGCTCCGCGAGCCCCTCCATGGGCGGCCGGGACCAGGCCCCGGGACGGCGCCCCGCCCGGGACATGGCCGCGCCCATCGCCCGCTCCGGCTGGAGCGACGGGTGCAGATAGCCGCCGTTGAACTCGATGACCCCGGGTGGCGGGGCGGCGAGCGAGACGAGGACGCCGGACGCGTCGACGGTGCGCGGTACGAGTTCGGTGGCGGCGTCCGCGCTGAGCGCGACCTCCTGCCAGGAGGTGTCCCCGGCGGGCGAGGGACTGGTGCGCGGCTGCGCCCGGAACGCGCCCGCCCCGGGCCGGGTGACCACAAGGCCCTCGGCGGCGAGCTGCGCCAGCGCCCGCGACACGGTCACCGGGCTCACCCGAAACCGCTCGACGAGCGCTCGGCTCGACGGCAGCTTTCCACCGGGTGAGTAGCGGTCCAACTCCCGCCGCAGCTGATTCGCCAGATCCCCGACACTGCTACGCTCCTGCATGAGAGCACAGGATAGCGCTACTGCCGAGACCTCGATAGCGGTCGTCACCGCCGGGGGCACCGCCCACGACACCACCCGGTCCACCGCGGGCACCACGCACGGCACCGCCCGGACCGCCGCGACAGCCCGCCGCTCCGGCACCCTCCAGGCCGCCCTCGGCGTGACCGCCTTCTCGCTGACCTTCCCCTCCACCGCCTGGGGCCTGGAGGGCTTCGGCCCCTGGTCCCTGGTGGCCGTGCGCAGCGTCCTGGCGGCGGTCATCGCGGGCGGCTGCCTGCTGGCGCTGCGCGTTCCGGTACCGGGCCGCCGGCACTGGGCGGGGCTCGCCGTCGTCGCCGCTGGCGTCGTGCTCGGCTTCCCGCTTCTGACGACCCTCGCGCTGCAGACGTCGACCACCGCCCACGCGGCCGTGGTCGTGGGACTGCTGCCGCTGACGACCGCGCTGTTCTCGGCGCTGCGCACCGGGGCACGGCCCTCGCGGATGTTCTGGCTGGCGGCGCTCGCGGGCGCGGCCGCGGTGATCGCGTTCACCGTGCAGCAGAGCGGCGGCGCCCTGAGCGGCGCGGACGCGTATCTCTTCGGCGCGCTGCTGATCTGCGCGGCCGGCTACACCGAGGGCGGCCGGCTCGCCCGCGTCATGCCGGGCTGGCAGGTCATCGGCTGGGCGCTGGTGCTGTGTCTGCCGCTGTCGCTGCCGGGCGCGCTGGTCGCGCTGTCGCAGGAGCCCGTCCATCTGAGCGCGCACAGCGTGACCGGACTGCTGTGGGTGTCGGCCGTGTCGCAGTTCCTCGGCCTGGTCGTCTGGTATCGCGGAATGGCGTCGATCGGAATTCCGAAGGCCAGCCAGTTGCAGCTGGCGCAGCCGCTGCTCACACTGGTGTGGTCGGTACTGCTCCTTGGCGAGCAGCTCACACCGGCCGCACCCCTGACGGCCGCCGCCGTTCTGGTCTGCATCGCGCTCACCCAACGGGCGCGGGGCTGACCGGCACGCACGGGCCGGGCCAACCGGCGCCACCAGCCGTAGACTTGCGGCCACGGACCGCTACTCCCGCACATGACGACGCACATGACGAGGAGACCGTTCACATGCGTGCAACCGTGGGCGACCAGCTTGTGCAGCACGGCAGGGTTGTCGGACAGCACGACAAGGTCGCGGAGATCACCGAGGTAATGGGAGCCGAAGGCACTCCCCCTTACCGCGTGCGTTTCGAGGACGGGCACGAGGCAGTGTGCTCACCGGGCCCCGACTCCGAAATCCGCCACAAGAAGACCACTCACGACACGATGCAGTAACTCAGCGCGGAGGTTTCGCCGACTGCTGGTAGTGGTCGGCCACGACCTGTGCCAGCGCACCGATCCGGTCGACGGCGACCTCCGTTGCCGAGAAGAAGACATGCCCGCCCACCTGCGGATGGTCGCGGGCGAAGGTGAGGTGCCGGGAGAGTTCGGCGGGGTCCTGCCAGGCGGTGGGCTGCGCCGGATCGCCCGCCTTGTACAGCGCCTCCCCGACGTACAGCCGCACGCCCGTGCCCTCGGCGACCCTCGCCCACCAGGGCAGCAGCTGGGCGTAGTCGGCGGCGGCGAAGCCGATGTTCCAGTACAGCTGTGGGCAGATGTAGTCGATCCAGCCCTGCCGGACCCATTGCCTGGTGTCGGCGTGCAGATCGTCGTACGTCTGCGTGTGGGCTGTGGTCGCCGAGCCGCGTGGGTCGGTGGCGGCGTTGCGCCATACCCCGAAGGGGCTGATCCCGAAGCGGGCCGTGGGCCGGATCTCCTTGATGCGGGCCGCCATCTCCTGGACCAGGCAGTCGATGTTGTGGCGCCGCCAGGCGGCCTTGTCCGGAAAGCCCGCGCCGTGGGCGGCATAGGTCGCGTCGTCGTCGAATTCCTGGCCGGCGACCGGATACGGATAGAAGTAGTCGTCCCAGTGCACGGCATCGATCTCGTACATGCGCACCGCGTCGAGCATCGCGTCCTGCACGAATGCCCGGACCTGCGGCAGCCCCGGGTTGTAGTACAGCTTCCCGCCGTACGGCACGACCCAGTCGGGGTGTCTGCGGGCCGGGTGGGTCGCCACCAGCTTCGTCCGGTCGGTGTGATTCGCGATCCGGTACGGGTTGAACCAGGCGTGGAGTGCCAGGCCGCGCGCATGGGCCTCCGTCACGGCGGTGCCCAGCGGATCCCAGCCGGGGTCCTTGCCCTGCACGCCGGTCAGCCACTGCGACCACGGCTCGTACGGCGAGGGCCACAGCGCGTCGGCAGTGGGGCGCACCTGGAGGATCACGGTGTTGAGGCGCAGCCGTACCGCGGTGTCGAGATGGTCGAGGAGTTCGGCGCGCTGCTGATCGGCGGTCAGCTTCGGGCTCGACGGCCAGTCGCGGTGGGAGACGGTCGCCAGCCACATGCCCCGCAGTTGCCCGGCCTCCGCCTTCCGCGCCCGGCCCGGGGAGGCCGCGGCATCCCCCGCCGTCCCGAACCCCGACAGCGTCGCCAGCGCGGCCACCGCGAACGCCCGACGTGACAGTCGCCCCATCCCGTACCCCTTACGCATCGGATCCACTTCGTCACGGACCGTCTCCGCGCCCCAGCATGCCGGACCCGGACGATCGATCATCGATACTTCGGAGTAACGTGCACATTCGGAGCAGGCACCGAACAACGGAGGACCTGCCGCCCGTGTAGATCAGCGAAGGGGACGATGTGACCGACATCGAACGCGTCGGAGTCGTGGGCTGCGGCCAGATGGGTGCGGGCATTGCCGAGGTGTGCGCCCGCGCGGGTCTGGACGTCAAGGTCGCCGAGACCACCGGCGAAGCCCTGGAGATAGGCCGTACCCGGCTCTTCACCTCCCTGTCCAAGGCGGCCGAGCGCGGGAAGATCTCCGAGGACGAGCTCAAGGCGACCCAGGACCGGCTCAGCTTCACCACGGACCTCGGCGAGTTCGCGGACCGCGACCTGGTGATCGAGGCCGTCGTCGAGAACGAGCAGGTGAAGACCGAGATCTTCCAGGTACTCGACCAGGTGGTGACCCGGCAGGACGCGATCCTCGCCTCCAACACCTCCTCGATCCCGCTGGTGAAGCTCGCGGTCGCCACCTCGCGCCCCGACCAGGTCATCGGCATCCACTTCTTCAACCCGGCCCCGGTGCAGCAGCTCGTCGAGCTGATCCCGGCGCTGACCACCTCCGAGGGCACCCTCAGCCGCGCCCAGTTGTTCGCCGAGAAGGCGCTCGGCAAGCACGCGATCCGCGCCCAGGACCGCTCGGGCTTCGTGGTCAACGCGCTGCTGATCCCGTATCTCCTGTCGGCGATCCGGATGTTCGAGTCGGGCATCGCCAGCCGCGAGGACATCGACAACGGCATGGAGCTGGGCTGCGCCCACCCGATGGGCCCGCTCAAGCTGTCCGACCTGATCGGCCTCGACACGGTGGCCTCGGTCGCGTACTCGATGTACGAGGAGTACAAGGAGCCGCTGTACGCCGCTCCCCCGCTGCTGCAGCGCATGGTGGACGCGGGACGCCTGGGCCGGAAGTCGGGCTCGGGCTTCTACACCTACGGCTGATTACGGACCGTAGCCTTAGGGCTTGCGCGGGCCCGGCACCCTTTTCGGTGCCGGGCCCGCGCCATTCACACACCGTGTGCGCGCCGGGCTCGCATATGCCCCTCGCACACGCTCCCCACGTGTCCACCAGGCGAGTTGACTTTCCGTGCGCATGTAAGGGATGTGACGACTACGGAAAGGAGCGGACTCGTGACCGCCGACCCCGAGCATCCCGTGGTCCCAGGGGAACTCGCAGAGTTACGCCGGTCCCTCGAAGTGGGGCTCACCCGCATCGAGGGAGGGCTGGCGCTGCTCACTCAGCGCGACGATCAGACCGCCAAGGATCTCGACGACCTGAGCGCACGGGTCGTCGCCCTCGAGCACACCCGCTGGCCACTGCCCACCCTCGCGGCCGTCGCGGCCGTGGGCGCGCTGGCCGTGGCGGTCTGGCAGGCTCTGGGCCACTAGGCCCCTGGACGCCGTGGGGGGGATGGATCAGGGCAAGGCGTCCTGCCCGAGCCTGAGATGGTGCAGAAGGAGCAGTGCGGCAGCCATGTTGGCGGCCGGGACCTCGCCGCGGGCGACCATGTCGGGAACGAGTTTTAAGGGAACCCATTCCCGGCGGTCCGACTCGAAGTCGTCCACGGGGTGTCCGATGTACGCGCCCTCGTCGGCCCAGAAGATGTGGTGCCGGGCGTCGGTGAGCCCGTTGGAGGGCTCGACGCTCATCAGATGCCGCAGGGGCCCCGGCCGCCAGCCGGTCTCCTCCTCCAGTTCGCGGGCCGCCGCGACGGCGATGTCCTCACCGTCCTCGACGACGCCCGCCGCGAGTTCCCACCCCCAGCTGTCGGTGATGAAGCGGTGCCGCCACAGGAGCAGCACTTCATTGGCCTCATTCACCACAGTGGCCACGGCCACCGGCCGCAGCCGTATCAAAAAGTGATCGAGGTGCCGACCGTCCGGCAGCTCCACATCTGCGAGATTGACGCTGAACCAGCGGTTTGCGTACACAGTTTGTTCGTTCTGTTTCGTCCACTGCACGGTTCTGCCACCTTCCGCCGAGTAGATGGCAATATCGCAGCAGGAGTGTCCTCACAGCAGGCTCACAGCGGTCGGGGCACGGTGCAGCGGCAGCGGCAGGCACGGTGTTCTTGAGCGGTACGCGGTGTTCAGGAGCACTTTCCCGGCGCGGTACCGGCGCACTGTCCTAGAGCGGTACGCGCAGTGCCCCGTCGATGAGTTCGGCGGCCTCGGCCGTACCCGCGCAGCCGCTGCGCACCAGATGTTCGCGTACCACACGAAGTCTGTCACGCAGCCGCTGGGACTCCATCCCCCGCGCCTGCTCGGCCATCTGGACGGCGGTCGCCACCGCCTTGTCGGCGTTGCCCTGACGCAGTTCGATCTGGCTGAGCATCGCGAGCCGGTGCACCCGTCCCCGGTCGTGAGCCGGGTTGTCGACGGCCGCTATGGCGTGCTCCCCCGCCGCCACCAGGTCACCGAGGCTGAGCAGCGCCTCCGCCACCTGTACGTTGACCAGGCCCGGCTGGACATAGCCGGTCTCGTCGGGCTCGTAACCGCGCCGGATGCGCTCGGCGGCCTGCTCGGCACGCCGTATGCAGGACAGCGCGCTACTGCCGTCGCCGAGGTGCGCGTACGCCTTGGCCTGCATCGCGTAGAGGTCGGAGGCGAGTGCCGGAGTGATGTGGCGCCCCGCGGCGCGCAGCGCGGCCTCCGCGAAGGCGACGGCCTGCCGGTACTCCCGCATGAACAGGGACTGGTTGACAAGGAGGGCTATGACGTAAGCGCCAAGTCCCCGGTCCCCGCTGGCCTTCGCGAGCCGCAGCGCCTGGTGGAAGTAGCGCTGGGCGAGTCCGTGCGCGTCGGAGTCGTAGGCGCAGATGCCCGCGATGGCGACCAAGCCGCCGGTCGCGCGGTGGAGTTGGCGGCCGGTCGCGTCGGTGTAGCTGCCGCGCAGCAGGGGCGCCGTCTCCGAGTTGAGGAAGCCGACGATCCGGGTGCGGGTCGCGATACCGCCGGCCTTGCGGTACATCTGCTCGTAGTGGGCGCGGGCCGCGCGCAGCATCTCGATGTCGGCCATGCTGACGCGGTGCCGTCCGCCGCGCGAGACGTCCACGTCCTCGGGCGGGTTCTCCCACTCCCACACCGGCATCACGGCGGGCGTTCCGGTGACGGCCGGGGCGCCGAGGATGTGCGGGCGTTGCTGTTCGTCGGAGCGCCACAGGGCGGTGGCACGCTCGACGAACCCGGAGAGCGAGGTGCCGTGCGGGGTGGAGGGCTCGCCGGGCACGCCGAGGCCGATGTCGTCGAGCGTCACGGGCCGGTGCAGTCGTCCGGCGAGCACCTCGCAGATCAGGTCGGGCACCTGGCCCCGCGGCCGCTGACCCTTCAACCACCGTGCCACGGCGGTGTGTTCGTACCTGAGCGCGAGACCGCGCGCTCTCCCCGCCTGATTGACGTGGGCGGCGAGTCCCGCGTGCGAGATGCCGGCCTCGTCGAGAATCGCGTCGAGCAGAGTGTTGGGCTGCATGGAGGCCCCCCGGGTGGCTCGTTGCCGTCAGACTAGTGCGTCCCGTTTCACACGGGGTGTGAAACGAGTGCCCGTATCCGGGCAGTACGCGCGCTGTCGCAGAGCGTTTCTGGCCGGTTGACTGAAATGCCTCGCAAGAGGCCGGCCGGGCCGCCGGCTCCCCCTCGTACAGTGCGGCGGCCCGATTCCGCGCCGTCCGCCCAGCTGCCTGCCCGACACTCCGTGGCGGGGCGGACGGCAGCGCCGGCGCTCCGCAGGTGGTGCCGAGCGGCCAAGCGCCGGGGGTTACAGGTGATTTGTCGGCTGCGGGTTCGTCGTGGCTGGTCGCGCCCGCGCGGCGGAGCCGCTTACGTCGCTGCCCCGCGCCCCTACCGGGGTGCCCCTGGCCCAGCGGTCATTGCGCAGGACCAGCAATGCGATGTCGTCGGCCGGTCTGCCTCCTGCGTGGCGCAGCAGCTCAGCGAAGACGAATCGCAGGATCGCCTGCGGTACGGCAACCGGGTTCTCACGCACCGCCTCGGCGAGAGCCGCAGACAGGGGGAAGAAGCAGCCTCGGGCGTCACGCGCGTCCTCGGCTCCGTCCGTGTGCAGGAACAGCGCATCGCCGGGCAGAAGTTGGCCGCAGTCGGTGGGCACCAGCTCGGCCGGGAGCGGGAACGGCCCCAGCGGGGGCAGCGGGTCGGCCCGTACGAGCGGTTCGACCCGGCTGCCGCTGAGCAGATACGGCCACGGGTGCCCGCAGTTGAGGGCGTACACCTCGCCGTCGCGGCGGATCTCCAGCAGCAGCACGGTGACGAACTCCTCGGCCACCGGACTGTCGGGATCGAGCCCGGCCGAGGGGTGCTCGGCCCGGGCCCGCTCGCGCAGATGTCTGGTCAGCGCGCGCTCGAGTCTCCTCAGTACGCAGCCGAGTTCGGGCTCGTCGTGCACGGCCTCGCGGAAGCTGCCGAGAACGGCGGCGGCGGTTGCGATGGCGCCGAGGCCGTGCCCGCGGACGTCGCCCATGACGATCCGTACGCCGTGCTCGGTGGCGATCGCCTCGTACAGGTCACCGCCGACGCTCGCGCCACGGTCCGCGGAGAGCTGGGCCGCCGCGATGTTCAGCCCGTCGATGCGCGGGGGCAGCGGCCGTAGCAGCACGTTCTGGGCGGCGCCCGCGACCTTGCGGATCTGCCGGAGCTCGCGCAGCAGGGCCCTTCTGACATGGAGGATCAGGCCCGTACCGACCACGAAGAAGACGGCGCTGGTGACGATCCGGGCGCCCAGCCCGTTCTGCTGCGCGAGCGGGCAGGTCATCTTGTACGTGATCGCCAGCGCGCCCCAGGCGGTGGGCAGCCCCACGCTGAGCGCGCGGCGCAACGGGCTGCGCGCGGCCCGCCGCAGCGGTCGGTCGAGGGCGACGCGCCGGTCACGTCGCCGGATCGGCCGAGGTCTTCCCCTGCGCACCGCCCGAGTGAACCCGGCCCGCAGCCGGTCGCCCCGGCCTCGCGCCCCTAGGCCCGCCCAGGCCAGCACCCGCGAGTGCCTCCGGGGCGTCGCCCTGCAGGGATCCCCAGCCTTGATACGGATCATGCCGATTGGCCCCCCAATAGGCCCTGACAGCGCAGACGACCTCCAAGAGGCCGGTCCGATTCTGTCGACCGCATGCCCCGATCGGGCCAGATCGCCCGGACTTCTCACCCGAATGAGTGAGGCGCCTCCAGACACCTGCATTTATGCAGGTAGACCGCGGCAAAGGGCCTCGCTGGGGGCGCCCCGACAAGGGCGCGGGGAACTGCGCGCCCAGCCACGGACCACCCGCAGCCGGCAAAAGACCCGCAGTTCCCCGGTACTCCCTGCGGAGCTAGCTCCGCAGCTCCGCTCCCGTCCGCTCGCCCGCGAGGGCCACCGCCGCGTCGCGGGCCGCGGAGGCCTCGTCGACGGTCAGGGTGCGGTCGGCGGCACGGAACCGCAGCGCGTACGCCAGCGACTTCCGGCCGTCGCCCAGCTGCTCGGCGTTCTCGTAGACGTCGAACAGCCGGATGGACTCCAGGAGCTCACCCGCGCCGTCGCGCAGCGCGGCCTCGACGTCCGTGTGCGGGACGAACTTGTCGACGACCAGCGCGACGTCCTGCGTGGCGACCGGGAAGGTCGAGACCTTCGGGCCCTTGGGAACGCCCGCGCTGGCCTGCTCCAGCACGTCCAGGTCCAGCTCCATCGCGCAGGTGCGCGCGGGCAGCCCCAGCGTCTTCAGGACACCGGGGTGCAGCTCACCGGCGTACCCGATGACCTGCTCCGCGCCACCCACGCGAACCGCCAGCTCGGCGCAGCGGCCCGGGTGCCACGGCCCGTACTGGCCGGAGCGGACGAGGAGCTCGGTCCCCGCCTCGCGGGCCAGGATGCGCGCGGCCTCGATCGCGTCGGCCCAGTCGCCCGGCCGGCCCTTGCCCCACCAGCCGGCCTGCTCGCGGGCGCCCGCGAGGACGACGGCGGCGTGCCGGGGCTGCACGGGGAGCGCGACGGTGAGCGACGCGATCTCCTCGTCGGTGGGACGGCGGTCGACGGGCAGCCGGCCCGCGACGCGCAGCTGGTCCTGCGGGTGGAAGACCAGGCCCGTCTCGAAGAGCGCCAGGTCGTGGCTGCCGCGTCCGTTGTTGCGGCGCAGGGCGTGGAGCAGGCCCGGCAGCAGCGTCGTACGGAGCGCGGGCTCCTCGTCGGAGAGCGGGTTGACCAGCTTGACGACCTTGCGCTTCGGGTCGTCGGCGGCCAGGCCCAGCTGGTCGAAGACGTGCTCGCCGATGAACGGGTAGTTCAGCGCCTCGACGTAGCCGGCGCCGGCCAGCGCGCGGCCGATCCGGCGCTGCAGCCGCTGCCGGTCGGTGAGGCCGAGGCCCGCCGGGGGCTTCGGCAGCGTGGAGGGCAGGTTCTCGTAGCCCTCGAGCCGGATAACCTCTTCGGCCAGGTCGTTCGGGTCCGTCAGGTCGGGCCGCCAGGACGGCACGGTGACGATCAGCTCGTCCTGCCCGTAGACGTCGCAGCCGACCTGCTGGAGACGGCGTACGACGGTCTCGCGGCCGTAGTCGACACCGGCCACCTTGTCCGGGTGGTTCGCCGGGATGGTGATGGTGTGCGGCGCGGACGGGGCGATGACCTCGGTGACCCCGGCGTCGGCGGTGCCGCCCGCGAGGAGGACCAGCAGGTCGACCGTGCGCTGGGCCGCGGCGGAGGCGGCCTGCGGGTCGACGCCGCGCTCGAAGCGCTTGGACGCCTCGGAGGCCAGCTTGTGCCGGCGGGCCGTGCGCGCGATGGAGATCGCGTCGAAGTGCGCGGCCTCGATGACGACCTCGGTCGTGGTGCCCTCGGTGTCGTCGATCTCGGTGTGGGCGCCGCCCATGACGCCCGCGAGGCCGATGGGCCCGCGGTCGTCGGTGATCACCAGGTCCTCGCCGTCCAGCGTGCGCGTGACGCCGTCGAGGGTGGTGAGCTTCTCGCCCGGCTCGGCCCGGCGCACGCCGATCGCACCCTGGACGCGGGAGCGGTCGTACGCGTGCAGCGGCTGGCCGAGCTCCAGCATCACGTAGTTGGTGATGTCGACCGCGAGCGAGATCGGGCGCATGCCCGCCTTCTGCAGGCGGCGCTTGAGCCAGATCGGGGAGTGGGTGTCGGGGTCGAGGCCCGACACCGTGCGCGCGGTGAAGCGGTCGCAGCCGAGCGGCTCGGAGACCTGCACCGGGTAGCCGAACGCGTTCGGCGCCGGTACGTCGAGCAGCGCCGGGTCGCGCAGCGGCAGGCCGTACGCGATGGCCGCCTCGCGGGCGATGCCGCGCAGCGAGAGGCAGTAGCCGCGGTCGGGGGTGACCGCGATGTCGAGGACCTCGTCGACGAGCTGGAGCAGCTCGATCGCATCGGTGCCGACCTCGTGCTCGGGCGGCAGCACGATGATGCCGTGCGAGCCGTCGTCGCCCATGCCCAGCTCCTCGCCGGAGCAGATCATGCCGTGCGAGGTCTTGCCGTACGTCTTACGCGCGGCGATCGCGAAGTTGCCGGGCAGGACGGCGCCCGGCAGCACCACGACGACCTTGTCGCCGACGGCGAAGTTGCGGGCGCCGCAGACGATCTCCTGGGGCTCACCGGTTCCGTTGGCGGTGCCGACGTCGACGGTGCAGAACCGGATGGGCTTCTTGAAGCCCTCCAGCTCCTCGATGGTCAGCACCTGGCCGACGACCAGGGGGCCCTTGAGGTCGGCGCCGAGGTGCTCGACGGTCTCGACCTCGAGGCCCGCCGAAATGAGCTTGGCCTGGACGTCGCGCCCGGTCTCCGTCGCCGGCAGGTCGACGTACTCCCGCAGCCAAGAAAGCGGGACCCGCATCAGATCTCCATCCCGAACGGCCGGGTGAACCGGACGTCACCCTCGACCATGTCTCGCATGTCTTCGACGTTGTGGCGGAACATCAGCATCCGCTCGATGCCGAACCCGAAGGCGAATCCGCTGTACTTCTCCGGGTCCACGCCGCAGGCGACAAGGACGCGCGGGTTGACCATGCCGCAGCCGCCCAGCTCGATCCAGCCCTCGGAGGAGCAGGTCCGGCAGGGGCGGTCGGGGTTGCCGACGGACTCGCCCTTGCAGACGTAGCAGAGCATGTCCATCTCGGCGGACGGCTCGGTGAAGGGGAAGTAGTTCGGACGCAGCCGGGTCTTCATGTCCGAGCCGAAGAGCGACTGGACCATGTGGTCCAGGGTGCCCTTCAGGTCCGCCATGGTCAGGCCCTCGTCGACGGCCAGCAGCTCGATCTGGTGGAAGACCGGGGTGTGCGTGGCGTCCAGCTCGTCCGTGCGGTACACGCGGCCGGGGCACACGATGTAGACGGGCGGCTCACGGTCCAGCATGGCGCGGGCCTGCACCGGCGAGGTGTGGGTGCGCAGCACGACACCGGACTCGCCGTGGTCGCCCTTGGGCCCCTCGACGAAGAAGGTGTCCTGCATCTGCCGGGCCGGGTGGTCCGGGCCGAAGTTCAGGGCGTCGAAGTTGAACCACTCCGCCTCGACCTCGGGGCCCTCGGCGACCTCGTATCCCATGGACACGAAGACGTCGGCGACCCGCTCCATCATCGTGGTCAGCGGGTGGCGGGCGCCGGCCGGTACGCGGTCGTACGGCAGCGTGACGTCCACCGCCTCCTCGACCAGCACCCGGGCGTCCCGCTCGGCCTCCAGCTCGGCCTGGCGGGCGACGAGGGCCTTGTTCACGGCGCCGCGGGCCTGGCCCACGCGCTTGCCGGCCTCGGCCTTGGCGTGCGGGGGCAGGGCGCCGATCTCGCGGTTGGCGAGGGCCAGCGGCGAGGTACCGCCGGTGTGGGCGACCTTGGCCTCCTGGAGCGCGTCGAGGTCACCGGCGGCCGCGAAGGCGGCGAGCGCCTCGTCCCGCATGCGCTCGATCTCTTCCGGTTTCAAGGCCTCGACCTCTACAGGGTCGTACGACTTATTCGGTGCCGACATCTCTTCCCGTGCTTCCGGTTGGCTGGCGGATGGTCCCCGTCTACGACTCGGAGACGAATCGTCCACAGATGAGGACGCAAAGGTGCCAAAGGCCGAGTCTAACGGGGTGCGAGGCAGCCTTGGACGCGCAGTCCAAGGCGTGGCCGCTGTATGAGTGCGCCCGTGGGGGCCGCTTCGGCGTTACAGGAGATACGCCGGGGTGCCCACGGGCAACGTAAATCGGAACTCGGCGCCGCCGCCAGGGGCGCGGCCGACCGTGATGGTGCCGCCGTGGGCCTCGACGATGCCCTTGACGATGTAGAGCCCGAGGCCCGTGCCGCCGCGCTTGCTGCCCCGCCAGAAGCGGGTGAAGACGCGGTTCATGGATTCCTCCGGGATGCCGGTGCCCTCGTCGCTCACGGTGACCGACGTGGCAGCGTTCGCAGCGTTTTCGTCGTCCCCCCGCTCGCGCGGGGACGCCGAGGGCGTGACGTCAATGGTGACGGTTCCCTCGCCGTGGCGCACGGCATTTTCGAGCAGGTTGCTGAGCACCTGGTCGATCTTGTCGGGGTCGGCCCACAGGGCAGGGAGCGGCTGTTCGATACGGAGCAGGAAGCGGTCGGCAGGCTGGCCCGAGGCGACATACGCCTGGATGTGCCGACCGACGGCCGCGCCTATGTCGACAGGCTGCCGGCGCACTTCGAGGCGCCCGGAGTCGATGCGGGAGATGTCGAGCAGCTCGGCGATGAGCCGCGTGACGCGGTTCGCGTCGGCGTCGACGGTCTCGAGCATGAGTTTCTTCTGGTCGTCGGTGAAGCGTTCCCACTTCGCCAGCAGGGTGGCCGTGAAGCCCTTGACGGAGGTGAGCGGCGAGCGCAGTTCATGGGCGACCGTGGCGATCAGCTCGGCGTGGCTGCGTTCGGTGCGGCGACGGGCCTCGGTGTCACGCAGGGAGACGACGAGCCGGTGGATGGGGCCGGTGGGGTGCGTGCGCACGTACCGCACCGACACCAGGACTTCCCTGCCGCCCGGCAGCAGCAGATTGCGCTCGGGCTGTCCGACGCGGATCGCGAGCCCGCCGTACGGGTCGGTCAGCTGCCACCAGCGGCGGCCTTCGAGATCCTCTAACGGCAGGGCCCGTTCGAGCCGCCGGCCGAGGGCCTCCGAGGCGGGTACGGCGGTGATGCGGGCGGCGGCGGCGTTGAAGCAGATCACCTGGCCGTGCTCGTCGGCGACGACGAGCCCGTCGGGCAGGTCGTCGGGGTCGATGCCCAGCTCGGCTCCGAGCTGGGCTCCGATGCCGGCTCCGATGCCGATCGCGACGGGATCGATTCCGGTTTCGGCTTCGCGGTCGACTTCGGCTCCGAGGCCGACTTCGCGATCGGCTTCGGCTCCGAGGTCGACTTCGCGTTCGGCTTCGGCTCCGAGGTCGACTTCGCGTTCGGCTTCGGTTCCGAGGTCGGCTTCGGTTCCGAGGTCGGCTTCGGTTCCGAGGTCGGCTTCGGTTCCGAGGTCGGCTTCGGTTCCGAGGTCGGCTTCGCGTTCGGCGGTGAGGTCACCGCGCCGGGACGCGGGTGTGCCGCGCACGTCCCGTGCTCGCGGCGCCTTCTGCGCCCCGCTCGTGCCGACACTCATCCCCGTACCCCACCTCTCGTCTGGCAGTGGGCCCCCGAGCCCGTCACCCTACTAGCTGTGGGTGACGGAACGGCACCCTCCGGAGCCGCGCTGTGCACGGGCGGACGCGTAGAGACATACGGCGGCGGCCGTGGCGAGGTTCAGACTCTCGGCCTTTCCGTGAATCGGAACGCGCACGACAGCATCGGCCAGCGCGCGCGTCTCCTCCGGAAGCCCCCACGCCTCGTTCCCGAACACCCAGGCGGTGGGTCCGCCCATGGTCCCCTTGTCGAGCTCGTCGTCGAGGTCGTCGTCACCGGCGCCGTCGGCGGCGAGAATCCGCACCCCGGCGTCCTTGAGCCCCTGCACGGCCCGCTCGACGGGCACGCCGACGGCGACGGGCAGATGGAACAGGGACCCGACCGAGGCCCGTACGGCCTTGGGGTTGTACACGTCGACGGACGCGTCGGTAAGTACGACGGCCTCGGCACCGGCGGCGTCCGCGCACCTCAGCACCGTCCCGGCGTTGCCGGGGTCGCGGACGTGCGCGAGTACGGCGACGAGCTTGGGCTCGGCCTTGAGGATCTCCTCGAACGGCGTGTCCAGGAACCGGCAGACCCCGACCAGCCCCTGCGGGGTGACCGTCGTGGAAATGTCGGCGATCACCGCTTCGTCGGCGAGGTGCACCCGAGCCCCGGCGTCCCGGGCCTCCCCGATGATGTCGGCGTACCGCCCCGCCGCCTCGACGGTCGCGAAGAGCTCCACCAGCGTGGCGGCGCCGTCGGCCCGGTGCGCCGCCGCCTCCCGCACGGCCTGCGGCCCCTCGGCGAGGAACAGCCGCTCCTTGCCCCGGAAATTCCGCCTGGCGAGCCGCCGCGCGGCGGAAACACGGGGCGAGCGCGGGGAGATCAACTCGGGGGCGGCAGCCATGGGTTCACCTTCGGGGGTTGCGGAGGAGTGTTCAGCCTCCGCCACACGGGGCTGAACCGACGACGGAGGGCACGCGGCACGACGCCCGCCCAAGGTGCGGCTGCGGCTGCGGCTGCGGCTGCGGCTGCGGCTGCGGCTGCGGCTGCGGCTGCGGCTGCGGGCCATTATCCGGCGAGCCGGAACCTTCATGCGCGGCGGCTGGATCGGGGTCCTCGGCCCGGGGAGCGGGCGGAAACCTCCCGCGCCTACGGAGCGCAGGCGCGGGGCCCGGCCCGCGCGGCGCGATGCAGTGCGGCGCGAAGCGGCGCGGCCCGGTGCAGTGCAGCCCGGCCCGGTGCGGTGCGGATATGCCGGTGCGGTGCGGGCGAGGATCTCCGACCACGACAGCGGATGAGTTCCCTTGCTCGCCGCAGCAGGCGAACGTCGCCGCAGCGAGCGTAGGCTCTCGCGAGCCGGGCCCTTCTCCCACGGCAACGGCCGCCCCTTCCCGCCGCAACGGCGCTCAGCCACGACGGCGGATTCCGGCGGTGCCGAAACCGCCCGGAACGAACCGTCCGGAACGACGCGCAGCGTACGCCCGTCCGACAGCCGGACCACGGACGACCCGCAGGGACGGAAAGGGGTCGGTGCCGCCCCCAGGCGACACGACGCGGACCCCCGCAGAGCAAGCCGACCACCGCACAGCAGAGCGCTGCACAGCGCAGCGCACGCGCAGCGAAAACGCATATGGACCCGCAAGCCGCAAGGCAAGCGGGTCCACAGCTACATCCGGCTCAAGGCCAGCGCCGGCGTCACGCAGCCTTCGGCGCGTTGACGTCCGACGGCAGCGCCTTCTGCGCGACCTCGACGAGCGCGGCGAACGCGTTGGCGTCGTTGACGGCCAGCTCCGCGAGGATCTTGCGGTCGACCTCGACGTTCGCGGCCTTCAGACCCTGGATGAAGCGGTTGTACGTGATGCCGTTGGCGCGGGCCGCGGCGTTGATGCGCTGGATCCACAGCTGCCGGAAGTCGCCCTTGCGCTTCTTACGGTCGTTGTAGTTGTAGACCAGCGAGTGGGTGACCTGCTCCTTGGCCTTGCGGTACAGACGCGAACGCTGACCGCGGTAGCCGGAAGCCTGCTCGAGGATCGCCCGGCGCTTCTTGTGGGCGTTGACTGCCCGCTTGACGCGTGCCACTTGTTAACTCCTTGTAGCGGGGCCGTGGTGGTCTTCACACGGCCCGAAATCGATTGGGTCCCGGTCCAGACGTACGGCGGCTAGGCGCCGGTACGTCACTTGCCGAGAAGCTTCTTGATCTTCTTGGCGTCGCCCGGGGCCATCTCGGCGTTGCCGGTGAGGCGACGCGTCAGACGGGACGACTTGTGCTCGAGCAGGTGGCGCTTGCCGGCGCGCTCACGGAGCACCTTGCCGGAGCCGGTGACCTTGAAGCGCTTGCTGGCACCGCTGTGCGACTTGTTCTTCGGCATAGCGCCGTTCTCTCCTCGTCAGTGGCGTTCCGATGCCCGGTCGTGAAACCGGGCACGGTGCAACGTCATATGTATGGATTGACATCCCTGGACTGCTGTCCCGGGACTCCCTGAACTGTTGTTCCGGGCTCCCGGGGCGTAAGCCCTGGGATCAGGCCTCGGCGGAAGCCTCGGCCGCGGCCTCGGCGCTCTCGGCGTCAGCCGTCTCGGCGTCGGCCGTCTCGGCGGCGTTCTGCGAACGGCCCGGGTTGGCCTTCGCTTCCGCCTTGCGAGCCGCCTGGGCCTCACGGGCCTCGGCCATCGCCTCGGTCTTCTTCTTGTGCGGACCGAGAACCATGATCATGTTCCGGCCGTCCTGCTTCGGGTTCGACTCAACGAAACCGAGGTCCTCGACGTCCGACGCGAGACGCTGCAGCAGTCGGTAGCCGAGTTCCGGCCGAGACTGCTCGCGACCACGGAACATGATCGTGATCTTGACCTTGTCGCCCTGCTTGAGGAACCGGACGACGTGACCCTTCTTGGTGTCATAGTCGTGCGGGTCGATCTTCGGCCGGAGCTTCATCTCCTTGATGACCGTGTGCGCCTGGTTCTTGCGCGCCTCACGGGCCTTCATGGCCGACTCGTACTTGAACTTCCCGTAGTCCATGAGCTTGCAGACCGGCGGGCGCGCGTTCGCGGCCACCTCGACCAGGTCGAGGTCGTACTCCTGCGCAAGCTCCAGGGCCTTGGCAAGCGGAACAATCCCGACCTGCTCGCCGCTGGGACCGACAAGTCGCACCTCGGGAACGCGAATCCGGTCGTTGATGCGGGGCTCGGCGCTGATGGATCCTCCTCGGTAGCACCACACGGCGATCTGGCGGACAGCCGCGTATGTCTCTGATGACATGTGGACCAACCACCGCGGGGCATGAAAAATGCCCCGGGACGGGACACAGGCGGGGCTCCAAGGACTACCGGAGCACCGCCGCGACGTACCGCGGGGCGCACTTTCGGGCGACTCCACCGTCCGTACGGAACGGTGGTGGCCGCCTGACCGGGGTGACCCGCCGTCCCGGAGGACGGTCAGGTGGGAGATCGGAGCCTCCACTTGTGGGCCGGGCACATGCATGTCCAGCCGGTCGTTACACAAGGTTAGCAGCTCCCCGGGGGAGGCGCGAACCGGACAGCTCCGCCGGTACTCCCCCGCACGGGGCGGGCGCGCCGGGGCCTATCGTGTGAGGCATGAGTGACACCCCTCCCCAGACGCCCGACTACGACACCATGACCCGCGACATCGCCGAGGTCCCCGCGGTCGAGGTGATCGTGACGGTCGCCGTCAACCTGATGAGCGCCGCCGCCGTGAAGCTCGGTCTGACCGAGGAGGGCGACGAGCACAAGGACCTGGACGAGGCGCGCAAGCTGGTGACCGCGCTGGCCGGGCTGCTCGACGCGAGCGCGACCGAGATCAGCTCCTTCCACGCGGCGCCCCTGCGCGACGGCCTGAAGTCGCTGCAGCTGGCCTTCCGCGAGGCGTCCATCGTCCCGGACGAGCCGGGCCAGGGCCCGGGCGAGAAGTACACGGGCCCGGTCTACGGCTAGACCATCAGGAGCGTACGTACAAGGTCTTGAGGACCGTACGTACGACGTACGACAGCTTCAGGAGCGTACGTACAAGGGCTCGCCCGGAGGCGTCGCCCCGGCCGGCAGGAGTGCCAGGTCGAGGCCGCGCACCAGGCGGGCCCTCAGTGTTTCGTCGGCCGCGAGCCGTTCGGCGATGGCGCGGGCGGTCTCGGCCGGGGCGGCGGCTGGGTCCAGTACGAGGGCGAGGGTGCCGTCGGCCTGGCCCGGGCCGAGGTGGGCGCGGAGCACCAGGGGCTCGGCGGCGACCGCGGCCCGTACCGCCTCGACGACGGCCGGGTCGGCCAGCGGGTCGGCGGAGGTGCGCCCCTCGGCGAGCGCCAGCAGGGCCGAACCCGTCAGCTCGTAGGGCACGGGACCGGCCATGTCCAGCACGATCGTGTCGGCCTTCTCGTGGGCGGCGGCCTGCAGGGCCTGGTGCAGGGGTACGGCGACGGGGCGGGCCTGCGGATCCCACCGGGCCAGCGACTCGGTGGAGGTGAAGGCGGGCAGGGCCGTGCGGCTGCCCGCCTTCAGGGTCGGGACCGCCACGTCGCTGGTCTTCTCGCGGCGCAGCCCGTTCTCGTCCTCCTCGACCTCGCCGAGGACGGCCACGACGGGCACGAGGAGCCGGGCGCCCTTGAGCGCCTCCAGGACCGGACGCACGGCGGTGCGGTCCTCGGCCCAGGCGGTGAGCGCCGCGCTCAGCCGGGGATCGGCGGAGCCGTCGTCGTCGGAGAAGCCGGAGTCGGGAATGTTCTTGTTCGCCACGGTCCCCGACCCTATCGGGGGGATGCTGCTGCGCTTGTGCGGCCCCGGAAACCCGGCGGTGACGGGACTCATGGGTTTCTCAGCCTTCCCTGACACACATCTAACATTCGTCTAACCGCGGACACAGCCCAGCCGCCCAGCATCGCGGGATGGACCGTCACAGAGCCCGCGGGCGCCGCGCCCGCCCCTCCCGACGCACGCCACTCCTCTACACCGTGGTGGCCTCCGCCGTCCTCGTCGGCGCTACGGCGGCGGGGACGGTGTATGTGAAGGCACAGGCGCACGACGGCCCGGGCCTCGTATCGTCGTCCGCGTCCTCGGCATCGTCCTCGGCGTCGCCGGCCATCAGCGAGGAGGCCTCGGTGGAACCTGTGGCGGAGCCCTCGGTCGACCGGGACGCGCTGCTCGCCAAGGCGATGACGTCAGTGACCGTGGAGGACGGCGCGGAGGTGTCGGTCGCGGTCCTCGACGTCGACTCAGGTGAGAGCGCCGTGTACGGCGACGGCACCTTCGACACCGCGAGCATCGTCAAGGTCGACATCCTGGCCACGCTGCTGCTCCAGGCGCAGGACGCGGACCGGCACCTGACGGCCCAGGAGAAGGCGTACGCCACCGCGATGATCGAGAACAGCGACAACACCTCGGCGTCCGCGCTGTGGCGCACGATCGGGCAGGCGGATGGTCTCAACGCCGCCAACAAGCGTTTCGGGCTGACCGGCACGGAGGGCGGGTCCGGCATGCTGTGGGGTCTGACCCAGACCACCGCCGCCGATCAACTGACCCTGCTGCGGCAGGTGTTCGGGGACGACTCGGAGCTGAGCGAGAGCTCGCGGTCGTATCTCCAGGGGCTCATGGGCGGGATCGCCACCGATCAGCACTGGGGGGTGTCGGCCGCGGCCGACGGCTCCAAGTGGGCGCTGAAGAACGGGTGGTTGGCGCGCAGCACGACCGAGCTGTGGGACATCAACAGCATCGGGCGGGTCACCGTCGACGGGCACGACTATCTGGTGGCGACGCTGTCGAACGGCAACTCGACGAAGGCGAAGGGGATTTCGCTGGTCGAGGCGGCGGCGGAGGCGGCCGTCTCCGCCTTCCAGGACACGGCCGACGACTAGGCGCGGGCGCAGGGGCCCGCAGCCAGGCGCGGCCGCAGCGGCCGACGGCTAGGCGCGGCCGAAGTCGCTCGGGCCCCTTCGGCCGCGCCACAGCACGACCGCGGCGGCCAGCAGGACCGCGCCGAGGCCGCCCGCGAGGGGGCCCGCCCAGCCGGAGGAACTCTCGCCGTCCGCGGGGGTGTCGGGGCCCGAGCCGAAGTACTTCTGGCCGTACGCCGTCGAGTGGAGCCCTTCCGGCTTGAGGCGGCCGCCCGCCTTGATCGCGGCGGCGGGGTCGACGAAGCCGAAGCCTCGGGAGTCGTCGTGGCCGCCGGCGGGGGCGTTGCGGGCCGTGTCCTCCAGGAGCTGCTTGATCTGAGCCGGGGACAGGCCCGGGTGGGCCGCCTTGATGAGCGCGACCGCGCCGGAGACGAAGGCGGACGCCGCGCTGGTGCCCCAGCCCTCGTAGTACTTGTCGTCCGGGTCGGCGATGACGACGTCGACGCCGGGGGCGCTGACGGTGGCGTACCAGCGGCGGGTGGAGAACGAGGCGCGGGTGCCGTAGCGGTCCACGGCGGTCGCGGCGATCACGCCCGGGTAGGCGGCCGGGTACGAGACGTGGTCGCCCTTCTCGCCGCCGTTGCCGGCCGAGGCGACGACGACCACGCCCTTCTTCAGGGCGTACTGGACGGCCTCGTCCTCGGCGGGTTCGGGGTGGGCGGACTTGGAGTCGTCGCCGAGGGAGAGGTTGATGACGTCGGCGCCGTGGTCGGTGGCCCAGCGGATGCCCTCGGCGAGGGCGTTGCCACGGGTGTTGCGGGCCTTCGTACGGGCGGAGTCGCCGTCTTCGAGGATGACGCGGACCGGGAGGACCTTGGCCTTGGGGGCGATGCCCATGACGCCGTCGCCGTCGCCCGCACCGTGGCCGTGCCCCGCGATGATGCCCGCCATCGCGGTGCCGTGCCGGGCCCACGCCCGGTCGCCGCGGGAGGCTCCGAAGCCGACCATGTCCTTGCCGGTGAGCACGTTGCCCGCGAGGTCCGGGTGCTGGGCGTCGACGCCGGTGTCGAGGACGGCGACGGTGATGCCCTTGCCCTTCGTGGTGCGCCAGGCCTCCTGGGTGTGCATCGCGTCGAGGGCCCACTGCTTGGCGCGTATGCCGTCGGCGTAGGCGGCCGTGGAGGGGACCAGGGCGAGGGATGCGGCCAGCAGGACGCCGAGGACTGCGGACCTGCGGGTCGGCGCGGCCTTGCGGATCAGTCCGGCCTTGCGGGTCGGCCCGGCCTTGCGGGTCATGACGGCTTCTCCGTGGCCGAGGTGACGGTCTTGCGGAGGCCTCGCTCGACGCGGTCGGCGAGACCCTGAGCCTCGTGGCCGAGGCCCGCCTGGGCCGGGGCCGTGGTCGCGCCGGGCTTCATGGCGTCAGCGGCGGGCTGCGGAGCGGTGACGGTACGGCCGTCGGCGAAGCCGGAGACCGCGTAGACGACGACGGGGGCGTCGGTGAGGACCGACACCGTCCAGGAGGCCCGCTGGGCGTCGCCGAAGCCCTCGGCGGCGGTGCCCTTCGCGGCGTACGGGCGGGGCATGAGGTCGGTGCGCCGGTCCAGGCCCTCTTTCTGGAAGCGGGACTTCAGAGAGGTCATGGCCGCCGCGTCCGCCTTGGTGAACAGCAGGCCGACGGTGGTGACATGGCTGCGGGTCGCGTCCGTGTAGGTGGCGCGCAGCAGTCGCAGGCAGCCGACCGGGGCGAGGGCCTTGCGCAGGAGCGGGTCGAAGGCGTCCTTGCAGCCGCTGTCGGGGGCGACGGCGATACGGGTCCAGGTGCGGTCGGCGCCGCCGGGGCCGGCGCCCACGCCCTGCACGGTGGGCGGGAAGAGCTGGTCCACGGGCACGCTGTGCCAGAGCTCTCCGCCCGCCGCGAAGGCGCTCCGCGAGCCGGCTCCGTCCGCGCTGTCGCCGGTCAGCCAACTCCCCGTCACCGCACCGCCGATGAGCCCGAGTCCGAGCACGACACAGGCCGCGGCGGCCACGGTACGGGTGCGGATTCCGCGGACCGTTCGCGGGCGCTCGCCGCCGCCGTCGTACGTCTCCGGCTGCGCGAACGACACGAAGGGGCGCTCCACGCTCGGAGTTCCCGAGGGGGATGCGGGGACCGGGGGCGGGGTGACCCGGGGTTCGGCCGGTTCCTCGGGCCGGATGGGGCGCAGCCGCCTGGTCGTCTCCGTGGGCCTCTCCTCGGGCACGGCGGTGCGCCGCGGCACGCCGGGCCGCACGGACTCGGCGAGCGCGGAGGACGCCGGGGGCGCGTCGGGGAACCGTGCGGAGGCCGCGGGCGGGGGCGGCGGCACGGAGCCCGCCCGTCGCTCGGGGCGCAGGGCGGGGAACCGGCGGGCCTCCGCCCCGGCCGACGACGCGGAGGCCTGTGGCGCGCTCGTGGCCTCCGGCGCCGACACCGACGTATCAGACGCATCGGCGGAGAAGTCGAAGAAGTCGAAGGACCGCGCCGGCGACGGAATACGCGAGGCGCGCCCAGCACCCGACACGGCGTCGGCACCGGCCCCCCGGGGACCGTCACCCTCCACGCTCCGTTCGCCCCGCCCGACCTCAGTCGAGCCCTCCCCCATGGAAGGCGGCTCGACCGGACGGGGCGGCACGGACGAGACGTCCCCGGACCGCGAGGCCACCCCCCGCGACGAGGACGGCTGAGTACCCCCCGACGGCACCCCCACCGACCGTTCCGACGGGCCATCACCGGACCACGAGGCCGCAGCGCGAGACGAGGACAACGGACCGCCACTCGACGGCGGGGCCACGGGGCGGGGTGGAAGCGACGGGACGTCACCCGCCACCCGGTCCTGCGCACGGCGCGACGAGGCATCGCCCGAAGTTCCCGAAGGTGAGGCCGCTGGACGAGGCGGCCGCGACGCGGTGCCGGCCGGCTGCGAGGCCGTTCGACGCGGCGAAGACAACACGGTGTCCCCCGACGGCACATCCTCCCGGCCAGACCACGACACCTCGCCCGACACCGAATCCCCATCCTGCGCGGGGCGCGACAATGCATCGCCCGCAGACGAGACCGCCGGACGCGGCGGAAATGACGGGACGTCGCCCAGCACCGGATCCCGATCCCGCACGCGACGCGACGAGGCCTCAGCCGAAGGTGAGGCCGTCGGACGGGGCGGCTGCGACGCTCTGCCGGTCGGCCGCGGATCCTGCGAGGGGAGCGGCGGGGCGTAGCCCGGTGGCGGGGTCGTCGGGCGGGGCGGGGTCGCGGACTCTGCGCTCGCCGCGGCCTCGTTCCGCAATGGGGGCTCCCCCGGCGCCGCAGCCTCGCGCGGCGCGGTCTCAGCCAGCGGCGCGACCTCAGCCAGCGGCGACGGCCGTTCCGGCGACGAAAGCTGATCCGGCTGGGGTAGGTCCGACGGGCCGGGCGGAGTTGTGGCACCGGACGGAGTCGACGGACCAGGCGCGATCGACGGACCGGACGACCTCGACGGACCAGGCGACGTCGACGAGTCGGTCGTAGTCGACGAGTCGGGTCGGGTCGGCGGAGCGGGCGTGGGCGGTGGAGTGGGTGGGGTCGGGGGGCGTGGGGGGATGGAGGCGCGGCGCGCTTCCGTGCTCATGGAGCCCCCCGTTTCCTCGTACCCGGGCCATCGCACCGCCTTGGAACTCGGCGGGGCCGTTTCGCGTGTACGCAAGGGACCGCCACGGGCACGCATACCCGCACCGGTGGACCGTCACCCCGGGCAGGGCCCGCCGGGGCAAGGTCGTTCCTCCCTGCGTGCGCGTCACTCTACGGGTTGACCCCGGCCCGGAGGGAACCAGTCCGGGGCCCCGGGGCATCTGCCCGGAACGTCCCCCTACCCTGCGGTAATCGAGTCTGGCAGGCTTCGGTCATGACTGCCCGCGCCGCCGACCGGGCCCGCTACGACCGGGCCACCGCTCACCTCGACGCCCCCGTCGCGATCGTGGACCTGGAGGCCTTCGACGCGAACGCGGACGATCTCCTCCGCCGGGCCGCCGGCAAGCCGATCCGCGTCGCCAGCAAGTCCCTGCGCTGCCGCGCCCTGCTCGAACGCGTCCTGGACCGGGACGGCTTCGCGGGCATCATGTCCTTCACCCTCGCCGAGTCCCTGTGGCTCGCCCGCTCCGGCTTCGACGACGTGCTGCTCGCCTATCCGTCGGCGGACCGCAAGGGCTATGCCGAGCTGACCAGTGACCCCAAGCTCGCCGCCGCCGTGACGGTCATGGTCGACGACCCGGCCCAGCTCCGTCTCATCGACGAGGCCCGGCAGGGCGGCACCGAAGTCGTGCGTGTCTGCCTGGAGTTGGACACCTCCCTCAAGCTGCTCGGCGGGCGGGTGCGCATCGGAGCCCTGCGCTCGCCGCTGCGCTCCCCCGGCCAGGTCGCCGAGATGGCCCGTGCCGTCGCCCGGCGCCCGGGGTTCAAGCTGGTCGGGATCATGGCGTACGAGGGTCACATCGCGGGCGTCGGTGACGCGATCGCCGGGCGGCCCCTGCGGTCGCGTGCCGTCCGGCTGATGCAGGCCACCGCCCGCAAGGAGCTCGCCCAGCGGCGCGCCGAGGTCGTCCGTGCCGTACGGGCCGTGGAGCCGGACCTCGAGTTCGTCAACGGCGGTGGCACCGGCAGCGTCCAGCACACGGCCGCCGAGGACGCGGTCACTGAGATCGCGGCGGGCTCGGGGCTCTACGTGCCGAGGCTCTTCGACAACTACACCTCGTTCACCGGGCGTCCGGCCGCGCTGTTCGCCCAGCCCGTCGTCCGCAGGCCGGGGGTGGGGGTCGTGACCGTGCTCGGCGGCGGCTACCCGGCCTCCGGGGCCCCGGGCGCCGACCGGCTGCCGGTTCCCTACCTCCCCGAGGGCCTGAAATACGACCCCCAGGAGGGTCCCGGCGAGGTGCAGACACCGCTGCTGGGCTCCCCGGCCGACGATCTGCTCATCGGCGACAAGGTGTGGTTCCGGCACGCCAAGGCAGGCGAACTGTGCGAGCGGTTCGACACGCTGCACCTCGTGGAGGGTGACACGGTGACGGCCGCGGTCCCGACGTATCGCGGGGAAGGCCACACGTTCCTCTAGGGCCTCCAGGGACTGTGCGAGCCGTCCCGCGATGTCACTTCGACGGGCCGATGCTGCTGCCCACGCCCCCGCCCGTGTCCGCGTCGTCCACCGGCCGAATCCCCTTGGTGATCTCGTCCATGTCGGACAGCGGCGGCCCGTCGGCGCCCGCGTCGAAGGCGAAGCGGACGATGACGAGCGACTCCGAGCCCACGCTGGACGGGAAGGCCAGCGACTCGACGTAACCCCCGGGCCCCACCCCGGTCCTGACCTTCCAGCGCACGAAGTACCCGGCGCGCCCGGCGACGGCGACCGAGCCCGCCGTCACCCTCTGGTGGGACTTGATGCCCCGGTAGGGGCGGCTGTCGACGAGGTCGCGGTCGTACGCGTCGTTCGCCGCGTCCTCGATGTCCTGTTCGGCGAGGGCCTTCGGGGACTTCTCGTCGTTCGCCGTCACCGTGCGCGAGATGACCCGGCCGTGGCGGCAGAGACCGGGGTCGCCCGGGCAGTCGTACGTGCCCGGAGTCGTCATCACGACGTCGTCCTCGGCGACGTACTGGGGCCTGACCCAGCCGTCGAGCAGCGGCAGGGTGATGCCGTTGAGCTCGTCCACGACGACGGAGGGGTCGTCGGCCGAGGGGGCGGAGGTGGACGCCGAGGGCGACGGGGTGGGGGTCGCGACGGCCGGGGTGGTCTGCGCCGCCGCATCCCCTCCGTTCCCGCTGTTCCCGCCGCCGTCGTCCCGGCGCAGGAGGACGGCGCCCGTGACGATGGAGGCGACGAGGACGACGGCGGCGACGGTGAGTGCGACGGCCTTGGCGCGGCCGGAGCCGCCGCCGCCCGTGGACTCCGGTTGCGTCAAGGGCTGTTGGGGCACCTCGGGCTGGCGCCGGTGGTCGGTCCACGCGGTCCCGTCCCACCAGCGCTCGATGAGCGGGTACGACGGGTCGCGGTACCAGCCGGGCGGAGGCGTCATGCTCATCCCGGCACTCTAGGACGTGCCCCGAAGATCAGTACACGGTGCTCGGCACACGCTCAATACACGGTGTCCTTCTGATCGGGCACGACCGAGCCGTCCTCCCTCCGTACGGGCCCTTTGGCTCCGTCCGGTTCGTTGTACGCGCTCGTCGAGCACGGGTAGGGGTCCCGCTGCGGCGGCAGCGGTTCGATGAACATCGGGTTGATCACCCAGCGGCCGTCGGCGTCGTCGTACGCCCGGCACATGAGCTCGTTCTTGTTGCGGTTGAGGGCGAGGTGCGCGCCGGTGGCGTCGCCGACGAAGGTGACGTCGGTGTCGGCGTCGCCGCCCGCGATGGCGGGGCGATGGCGGCGGTCCTGCTGCCGCCAGGCGGCGGCGCCGCGCACACCGTAGATCTCCTGGTTGATCCAGCAGCGCTTCCCGTCGATGTACGGGATGGCCTCGCCCCGGTTCGCGGGGACGTCGCCGCAGCCCTGGTTCCAGGCGGTGATCCGGCCGTTCCGGTCGAGGACGGAGCGGATCGCGAGGGTGTGCCGTGCGTCGACGCCGACGCCGCGCGACCAGACCTCGGTGACGGGTTCGGATCCCGCCGAGACGATGTAGACGTCGAATCCGGCTCGTTGGAGGGTACGGATCAGATCGCGCTGCTGGTCGTAGTAGCGGACGTACGCCGGGATCGTGTGGGTGCCGAGGGTCCGCGTCGAGCCGATGGGGGCGGCGAGGGCTTCCGCGCGCGCCCGGCGGGCGTACGAGGTCAGCTCGGCGATCGTGTGTCCGGCGAACAGCTGGGGCACCCAGGCGTACTGCGGGACGGTGCGCCGGTGGTTCCAGTCACCGGCGAAGGCGGCGGCGCCGCGCATGGTCTTCCCGTCCTCGCGGATCTCGAAGATCTCGTCGGTGCAGCGGGTGTGGGCGGAGGTCGGCAGGGGCGCGCCCACGGGTACGTCCGTGCCGCAGGCCTCGGTGAGGGCCCGGTCGGCGTCGTCCGTGAGCCACTCGCTGGTGGCCTTCCAGCTCGCCGGGCGCAGGATCTTGTCGTGCCTCAGGGCCCAGGCGATGGTCGCGTCGGTGACGTCGTTCTTGGTGACCGTGTTGTCCCAGTCGAAGGCGGCGACCGGATGCATGCCGAAGCGTCCGGCGCAGGTGCCGCGCTCGTCGATCACCTGCTGGAGGTGGGCGCGGTTGTCGCCGTACCAACTTCCCGACAGTCGCGGGCAGTTTGGGCGCTCGACCCGAGCGGCGGGTGGCGCGGCCGCCAGGGCGGCGGCCGCGACCAGAGTCCACGCGAAAACGTGTCGGTATCGCATGAAATGTGGACCGTATACCCGGGTGACCTACAGCGGCGTGACGTACGCGCCCGAGATGCCGCCGTCCACCAGGAAGTCGGTGGCGCTCACGAAGGAGGAGTCGTCGCTGGCGAGGAACGCGACCGCCGCGGCGATCTCGTCGGCCTCGGCGAACCGCCCGACGGGGATGTGCACGAGCCGCCGCGCGGCCCGCTCCGGGTCCTTGGCGAACAGCTCCTGGAGGAGCGGGGTGTTGACCGGCCCGGGGCACAGGGCGTTGACCCGGATGCCCTCGCGGGCGAACTGCACGCCCAGTTCGCGGGACATGGCCAGCACACCGCCCTTGGACGCCGTGTACGAGATCTGCGAGGTCGCGGCGCCCATCCGGGCCACGAAGGACGCCGTGTTGATGATGGAGCCCTTGCCCTGGCGCTGCATGTAGGGGATGGCGGCCTTGCAGCACAGGTACACGGAGGTGAGGTTGACCTCCTGCACGCGCTTCCAGGCCTCCAGGCCGGTCTCCAGGATGGAGTCGTCGTCGGGCGGCGAGATGCCCGCGTTGTTGAAGGCGATGTCGACGGAGCCGTAGGTGTCGTACGCGGTCTTGAAGAGCGCCTCGACCTGCTCGGGGTCGGTGACGTCGACCTTCACGAAGGTCCCGCCGACCTCCTCGGCGGCCGCCTTGCCGCGCTGCTCGTCGACGTCACCGCAGACGACGTGGGCGCCCTCGGAGGCGAGCCGGCGCGCGGTGGCGAGGCCGATGCCGCTGCCGGCGCCGGTGATGACGGCGGTGCGGCCGACCAGGCGGCGGCACATGTTCTCTTCGGTCATGAGTGGCTCAGGCCTCCGTGCTGATGAAGACGTTCTTGGTTTCGGTGAAGGCGGTGAGAGCGTCCGGACCGAGCTCGCGGCCGATCCCCGACTGCTTGAAGCCGCCGAAGGGGGTCCAGTAGCGGACGCTGGAATGGGAGTTGACGGACAGGTTCCCGGCGCGGACGGCCCCCGACACCCGCAGTGCGCGGCCCACGTCGCGGGTCCAGATGGAGCCGGAGAGGCCGTACGACGTGTCGTTGGCGAGGCGGATCGCGTCCGCCTCGTCCTCGAAGGGCAGGACGACGGCGACCGGTCCGAAGACCTCCTCGACGGCCACGCGCGCGCGTGACTCGACGTCGGTGAGGACGGTGGGCGGGAACCAGAAACCGGGGCCCTCGGGGGCCTTGCCCCGGATGCCGGGCGCGTCGGCGTCGACGTAGGACCGTACGCGCTCCAGCTGCGCCCGGGAGATCAGCGGGCCCATCTGGGTCTGCTCGTCGGCCGGGTCGCCGACGACGACGGACTCGATCGCCGGGGCGAGGAGGTCGAGGAAGCGGTCGTAGACGGAGCGCTGGACGAGGACGCGGGTGCGGGCGCAGCAGTCCTGGCCGGAGTTGTCGAGGAAGGACATGGGGGCGGCGGCCGCGGCGGCCTCGATGTCGGCGTCGGCGAAGACGATGTTGGGGCTCTTGCCGCCGAGTTCGAGGGTGACGCGCTTGAGCAGGGCGGACCCCTTTGCCAACACCTGTTTGCCTACGGCCGTTGACCCCGTGAAGACGATCTTCGCGACGCCCGGGTGCTCGACGAGGGCGTTGCCCGCGACGGGTCCCGCGCCCGGCAGCACCTGGAACAGGCCCTCCGGCAGCCCGGCCTCCAGCGCGAGTTCGGCCAGCCGCAGCGCGGTCAGCGGCGTCGTCTCGGCAGGCTTCAGGATCACCGCGTTGCCGGCCGCGAGCGCCGGTGCCGTGCCCCAGGCCGCGATCGGCATCGGAAAGTTCCAGGGCGCGATGATCCCCACCACACCGAGCGGTTCGAGGATCGTGACGTCGAGGCCTCCGGGCACCGGGATCTGGCGGCCGGTCAGCCGCTCCACTCCCCCGGCCGCGTAGTCGAGCAGATCGCGGACGTTGCCCGCCTCCCAGCGGGCGTTGCCGATGGTGTGGCCGGCCTCGCGGACCTCCAAGTGGGCCAGCTCGTCGAGGTGTTCGTCGACGGCGACGGCGAAGCGGCGCAGCAGCCGGGCGCGTTCGCCGGGCGCGAGGGCGGCCCATCCGGCCTGCGCCTTCGCGGCCCGTACGACGGCGGCGTCGACGTCTTGCGGGGTGGCGCCCGCAACGGTGGCGATGACCTCCTCGGTCGCGGGATTGAGCACCTGGAGCTCGAACGGTGCGGCGTACTGGTCAGGCTGGTCGGGCTGGTCGGACACGAAGGGCCTCACATGCGTTCGAAGGAGCGGCGCAGCTCCCAGTCGGTCACCGCGGCGTCGAAGGCGGCCAGCTCGACGCGTGCCATGTTGCGGTAGTGCGCGACCACCTCGTCGCCGAAGGCGGCCTTGGCGAGGGGGCTGTTCTCCCAGAGCTCGGCGGCCTCGCGCAGGGTGGTGGGCACGTGCTCGTACTCGGAGGCGTAGGCGTTGCCCGCGCAGGGCTCCGGCAGCTCCAGCTTCTGCTCGATGCCGTAGAGGCCGGCCGCGACGAGTCCGGCGACGGCCAGGTGCGGATTGACGTCACCGCCGGGCAGCCGGTTCTCGAAGCGCATCGAGCGGCCGTGGCCGACGACGCGGAGGGCGCAGGTGCGGTTGTCGTACCCCCAGGCGACGGCGGTCGGCGCGAAGGAGCCGGGCTGGAAGCGCTTGTACGAGTTGATGTTCGGGGCGTAGAGGAGCGAGAAGTCGCGGAGGGCGGCGAGCTGACCGGCGAGGAAGTGCCGCATGACCGGGGACATGCCGCCCGGGTCGGCCGAGGAACCGGCCATGACGTTCGTGCCGTTCTTGTCGGCGAGCGAGAGGTGGATGTGGCAGGAGTTGCCCTCGCGCTCGTTGTACTTCGCCATGAAGGTGAGCGAGACGCCCTCCTGGGAGGCAATCTCCTTGGCGCCGGTCTTGTAGATGGCGTGCTGGTCGCAGGTGACGAGGGCCTCGTCGTACTTGAAGGCGATCTCGTGCTGGCCGGGGTTGCACTCGCCCTTGGCGGACTCGACGGTGAGGCCGGCGGCCGCCATCTCGTTCCGGATCCGGCGCAGCAGGGGCTCGATGCGCCCCGTCCCCAGCACCGAGTAGTCGATGTTGTACTGATTGGCCGGGGTGAGCCCCTTGTAGCCCACGTCCCAGGCCTGCTCGTAGGTGTCCTTGAAGACGATGAATTCGAGCTCGGTGCCGACCTGGGCGGTGTAGCCGAGTTCGGCGAGACGGTCGAGCTGGCGGCGCAGGATCTGGCGGGGCGCGGCCACGACCGGGGAGCCGTCGTTCCAGGCCAGGTCGGCGATGAGCAGGGCGGTGCCCTCGTTCCAGGGGACGCGCCGTAGGGTGCTGAGATCGGGGTGCATGGCAAAGTCGCCGTAGCCCCGGTCCCAGGAGGACATCTCGTATCCGTCGACCGTGTTCATCTCGGTGTCGACGGCGAGGAGGTAATTGCAGCCCTCCGTACCGTGCTCCAGGACCTCGTCGAGGAAGAAGCGCGCGGCGAACCGCTTGCCCTGAAGTCGCCCCTGCATGTCGGGGAAGGCGAGGACGACCGTGTCGATCTCGCCGCCCGCGACGAGGGCGTGCAGCTCCTCGACGGCGAGTGGGGGTGTGCGGTCTGCCACCGGAAAAGCCTCCTTGGGTCAGCCGAGAGTCATAAGGTATTGCTGAGAACCATTGCTTGGGAAGGGGGCACGACCGGATGACGCAGACGGAACCCGACGGCGGGGTGGACGACCGGCTGACGCCGGTGCTGCGGCCGGTGCGGGCGGGCAACGGTTTCGAGGAGGCACTGGAGCAGATCCTCCAGGTCGTCCGGCTCGGCCTGGTGCCGGGCGGCGAACGGCTGCCCGCCGAGCGGGAGTTGGCGGAACGGCTCGGGATCAGCCGGGTGACGCTGCGCGAGGTGCTGAAGGTGCTCCAGGACCAGGGTCTGGTCGAGTCGCGGCGCGGCCGGTACGGCGGCACGTTCGTGCTGCCGCGCGCCGAAGCCCCCGGCGAGCAGGAGCTGCGGCGCCGGGTCGCCGAGGTCGACATCGAGGATGTGCTGCGTTTCCGCGAGGTGCTGGAGGTGGGCGCGGCCGGCCTGTGCGCCGCGCACGGGCTCGACGACGACCAGGCCGACCGGCTGCGCGAGGCGCTGGCCCGCACCCAGGACGCGCCGCTGGCCGACTACCGGCGCCTGGACACGATGCTCCACCTCACCCTCGCGGAACTGTGCGGCTCCCCCTCGCTGACCGCCCAGTACGCGGCCGTCCGCGCCTCCGTCAACGAGCTCCTCGACTGCATCCCCCTTTTGGTACGGAACCTGGAGCATTCCCAGCGCCAGCACGCCGCCCTCATCGAGGCGGTGCTCGACGGGGACGCGGACGGGGCGCGGGAGATGATGCGGGAGCACTGCGCGGGGACGGCGGCGTTGTTGCGGGGGTTCCTGGCGTGAGCCAGTTGTGACGCGTGGGGGCTTGCTCTTTCCACGCCCACCCAACAAAGGTATGAGTGCGTTCCATTAGATCCTGGATGATCCGAGGGACCCTGGATGATCCGGGGGATCCGGGATGATCCGATGGAGAGCGGGGAGAGCAGCGTGGGCAGGCCGCTGATCGGTGTGAGTACGTATCTGGAGTCCGGGGCGCGCTGGGGCGTGTGGGAATTGGAGGCCGCGTTGCTGCCGGCCGGTTACCCGCGGCTCGTGCAGCGGGCGGGTGGGCTCGCCGCGATGCTGCCGCCGGACGATCCGGCGCGGGCGGCCGCGACCGTCGACCGCCTCGACGGGGTGGTCGTCGCGGGCGGCCCGGATGTCGACCCCGCCCGCTACGACGCCGAGCGCTCCCCGCGTACGGGGCCGCCCGCGCCCGAGC
The DNA here is from genome assembly GCF_042894545.1 of Streptomyces sp. NPDC001530. Classification (NCBI taxonomy): domain Bacteria; kingdom Bacillati; phylum Actinomycetota; class Actinomycetes; order Kitasatosporales; family Streptomycetaceae; genus Streptomyces; species Streptomyces sp. NPDC001530. The sequence continues at coordinate 205,695 of NZ_JBIAVS010000006.1, read as the reverse complement.
GCGATGCCTGGGAACTCGCCCTGATCCAGGCCGCGTTGGCCTCCGGGACCCCGCTCCTCGGCATCTGCCGGGGTATGCAGCTGCTGAATGTCGCCCTGGGGGGCACGCTCGTCCAGCACGTCGACGGGCATGTGAAGGACGTCGGGGTCTTCGGGCACCACGCGGTGTCGCCCGTCCCGGGGAGTCTGTACGCCGGCCTCGTGCCGGAGTCGGCCGCCGTGCCCACGTACCACCATCAGGCGGTGGATCGCCTCGGTGCGGGGCTGCGCGTCTCCGCGCACGCGGCGGACGGGACGGTGGAGGCGATCGAACTCCCCGGTCCCGGGTGGGTGTTGGGGGTTCAGTGGCATCCGGAGATGGGTGACGATCTGCGCGTCATGCGCGCGCTGGTCCGAGCCGCGTCCTGAGCCACCCGGCGGGAGGGTGACCCGCGGGATGTAGTTTTTCGCCCCCGCCGCCCCTACCCGTCCCGTACCTGGGGGCTCCGCCCCCAGACCCCCGGATCGCGCTCCGCGCTCGTCCTCAAACGCCGGACGGGCTGGAATCAGCCCCTCCGGCGTTTGAGGAGCGGGGGTCTGGGGGCGGAGCCCCCAAGGGACGGGAATGGGTAGGGGCGGAGGGGGCGAAAAACTACATCCCGCGGGTCAGCGACAGCAGGTCTCGTGCCGGGCCCGTTGGGCGATGTCCCGTCGGCCAGACCGCCCGGAGGGCACGGTCGAGCTGGACGTCGGCCAAGGGGATGGTCACCAGGCGACGCGCCGAGAGCTCCTCGCCAAGAGCCAGCTCGCTGAGCACGGCGGGCCCGGCACCACTCACCACCGAGGCCTTGACCGCCGTCGTCGATGAGAGCTCGATGAGGGGACGGGCGAGACCGCCGAGCGCCACGTCGAGGACCTGGCGCGTACCCGACCCCTCCTCCCGGAGGATGAGCGGCGTAGACGCCAGCTCCGCGGCGGACAGCGGCGCCCGTCGGCGCGCCCACGGGTGCCCGGGCGCCGTCACCACGATCAGCCGGTCGTGGGCGATGGTCGCCGAGTCCAGGCCCGTCGGGACCGACAGACCCTCGACAAAGCCGAGATCCGCCTCGCCCGCGAGGAGACGTTCGGCGACGGCTGCGGAGTTCCCCGCGAGAAGCGACACGGCCGTGTCGGGGCGCTGCGCGCGGAGCGCGATCAGCCAGCCCGGGAGCAGATACTCGGCGATCGTCATGCTCGCGGCCACCCGGAGCCGCGAGTCACGACGGTCACGCAGCGCCTGCGCCCCCGCGTCGAACGCCTCGGCCGCCTCCACCACTCGCCGCGCCCAGTCCGTGACGAGCGCGCCCGCGTCGGTGAGCCGCGACCCGCGCGGTGAGCGGTCGACGAGCGCCACGCCCAGCTGCCGCTCCATGGACCGGATACGGCTGCTGGCCGCGGGCTGGGTGATCCCCAGTTCGCGGGCGGCCCGCCCCAGACTCCCGAGCCGCGCCACGGCCAGCAGCAGCTCCAGCGCGCCCAGATCGGGCACCCGATGCGCGATCCCGATCGCTCCCGGCTCCTCGCTCCTACTCCCGACCTGCCCTGTCCCGACCGCCCCGTTCCCAACCGGTCCGTTCTCGACCAGTCCGTTCTCGACCGGTCCGGTCCCAACCGGACCCTTCCCGACCGGCCCGTTCTCGACTGGTCCGTTCTCGACCGACCCGTTCCGGACAGGCCCCTTCCCGACCGACCCGTTCCCGACCGGCCCGCTCTCCACCGACCCCGCCCCGTTCGGCCCTTCCCCCACTCCCGAGTTACCCATAAACCCAGCTTATGTCCTCATAGGCCCATACTCCCTGGTGGGGGGCGAGCCAGCGCGCGACCGTGGGGACATGGTCACCGCAGCCCAGCCCCTCACCGTCCGCAAGGGAACCCTCCGCAAGGCAGGAACCCCCCGCCAGGCGGGCACCCCGCGTGCCGCCGCTGTCCGATATCTCGGGCCGAACTGGTACGCCTCGGTGATGGGTACCGCGATCGTGGCCACGGCGGGCGCCGGACTCCCCGGGGACGTTCCGGGGCTGCGGACCGCCTGCACGGCCGTATGGGCACTCTCGCTCACGATGCTCTTGGCCCTGCTCGTCGCCCGGGCCCTGCACTGGACGCACCACCGCGACCAGGCCCGCGCGCATCTCCTCGACCCGGCCATGGCCCCGTTCTACGGCTGCCTCTCGATGGCCCTGCTGGCCGTCGGCGGCGGCACCCTCGTCGTCGGCCGGGACTGGATCGGGGCGGAAACGGCGGTCGCCCTGGACGCCGTCCTGTTCAGCGCCGGAACGGTGGTCGGTCTCGCCGCCGCCCTCACCGTCCCGTACCTCATGGTCGTGCGCCATCGGATCGAGCCCGGCCAGGCGACCCCCGTATGGCTGCTCCCCGTCGTCGCACCCATGGTCTCCGCCGCCCTCGGCCCCCTCCTCGTCCCCCATCTCCCTCCCGGCCAGCCCCAGCAGACGCTGCTCCTCGCCTGTTTCGCGATGTTCGGGCTGAGCCTGCTGGCGACCCTGGTGATGCTGCCGGTGATCTTCGCCCGGCTCGTCACCGGAGCCCCGCTGCCCCTCGCGCTCACCCCGACCCTGTTCCTGGTGCTCGGCCCGCTGGGCCAGTCGACGACCGCGGTCGGCAAGTTCGCGGACTTCGCGCCGGGCGTGGTGCCCGCCCCGTACGACCAGGGTTTTGGGATGCTCGCCGTCCTCTACGGCGTCCCCGTGATGGGCTTCGCGCTGCTGTGGCTGGGTCTTGCCGCCGCGATGGTGCTGCGGGCCCGCCGCCAGGGCATGGGCTTCGCGATGACCTGGTGGGCGTTCACCTTCCCGGTGGGGACCTGTGTGACCGGCGCCGAGGGGCTGGCCCGGCACACCGGTCTGGTCGCCTTCGACGTGCTCGCGGTCGCCCTGTACGTGCTGCTGGTGGCCGCCTGGTCCGTGGCCGCCGTGCGCACGGCCCGCGGTCTGGTCAGCGGCGCGCTGCTCGCAACACCTCGATGAAAGTAACCTCTTGCGTCGCGCCCCCAGCCTTCACCGTCCTCATTGGATTGGCCACGGTTTGCTCCTCATCCGTACCCCCGCTGCCTGGAAGCGGGACCGCATGACGTGGATCATCAAGCAGCGTTCACAGACCTTTGCCGCCATGTGACCCGTGGGTGATGCTGGCGGCTGTGCCCGGATTGCCGGTCAGGGACACAGGTGGGCCAGGAGTTCTGCACTGGCGGGGTACTCCTGTTCCTGGGGGAGCAGTCGGGCAGCTGCGTCCAGTTCACCGTCCCTGACGAGTGCGTGGATCTCGTTGGCGAGCGGGGTCACGTCGCTGATGGACACGATCCACTCGTCCGCGTAACGCGACGATGCCTCACCCGAGAGCCCCAGTTGCAGCGAGCGGTACGGCAGGGGACGCAGGTGCAGATCGCGTTCGGGATCCCACTGGACACGGGCCGGTGCGCGCTTGAGGTCACGCTGCCAGGTGTCGCGATCGGGATGCAGTCCGCGAACGTAATGCGACAGGCAGGCATGGCGCAGCGCCCAGTCGAAGCCGTCGCGAGTGATCTCAACGGCGAGGACGGTCTCCTGACCCTCCTTCGTGCCCCAGCCGGAGCGGTACATCATCCACATGAAACTGGGTTTAATCCACGTCATGCGGCCAGGTTTCCACGCGGCGGGGAAACGGCCCTTGCGGGCGGCGGGTCCGCCGATCTCCGGGCGGTACGCCTGGTAGACGGTGATCGTGGACGCCGTGTGGAGCGCGCGGATCCTGCGGTGCGGTTCTTCCATGGCGTACAGCGTGGGCTCGGCCAACTCTGTTGACCACCGATTTTCGACCGTTGCGCAACGCGACGGACCACGCCGGCCGCGGGCGGCAGGCAGTCGCCCGTGCGGGCCAAGTAGCGTCCGGAGTCAGAACGGAGGTTCCTCCGCGCAGCCGCCGGTCCAGACATCACGGATATATCGAGCGCGTGCTGCAATGTCGGCGGAGCTCTCCAGGGCAGCGATGTCGTAGCCCCAGTTCTTGAGTGCGTCCAGACAGCGGTTGCGGTTGTAGCGATTGGTACTGGTGGCGAGGAGGCGATGGACGCGGCGTCCGAGTTCGTCTCTGTGACAAATGAGGGCGGGATGCTCGATCAAGGGGATGGCGGCAACGACCGCGGCCTCACGAACAGCAGTGTTTTCGTGGCCCAGGAAAGCTGAAACGGCACGGTAGAACGTGGGGCGGTGGTCCAGGAAGACGCGCATTTCTGGATAATCGTCGAGGTCGTCACTGTTGAAGTGACGCTCGACGACGGCAAGGCGCTCGTCGTCGGCGTCGTAGGCGAGTGATCCAAGCCAGTCCAGCAGAGCCGCCCTCACCGGACAGTCTCTTTCCGAGTCAGCGCGACGGCCGGGCCCGACGGTCGCCGTTGCGGGGTGGGCTAGGATCGCGGCCACATACAGCGCTACGGGGAGCGTGGCTTCGTAGAAGCTGTTCTGATGGCATATCGGCTCCAGTTCGCTGATGGCCCTGATCTGAATCGTCGGGTCGGCGTCGAGGAGGCGAGGCAGCGTGGCCGACAGAAATCCGCCGTTCCCTCTCGCGGTGCCGAGTGAGGACCAAGCCGTGCCGTCCAACAACGACTGATGATCAGGCAGTTCATCGGGCGTCAGATTGTCAGTCTGCTGGTTCTCGCTGGTCACGAGGCAAAGGCTACGACGGACGCTCAAGATCTGGCATCGGGCTTCGTGCGTGGCCAGGGATGCGTGGTGCCGACTCACGAAAGGTCTGTGAGCACGGCTTGACTTGGGTCATCAAGCCGCGCTCACAACCCCTTTCCGTGGCTCGAGTACCAGGCTCCGGAGGGTGGACATCAGGCCCGGTACGCCAGAGGTCACATCGCGGCCCAGGCTCGCCGATGCGGGCTTCGAGCTGGGGACCCGTTCGAAGCGAACCTGGAGCGTTGTGCGCGACGGGTGCCGCGTCCGCGCCAGAAGGTGCGGAGCGGTAGTCCGTCGAGCTCACGTCCGCCCGACGGACCGTTCCGCCGACCACCGCACTGGTCAGCGGCACGGCCTGCGCGCGCTCCGAGCGCCTGCGCGGCTCTCACCCGTGGGGATGGATCTCGACGTCCAGTAAGCGCAGCTCAGCCCGCCGTAAGGATCTTGCCACAACGGTTCCCACAGGCTCTGGGCTGTCACTGGACGCAGCGATCCGCTGCGCGGCAACGAGAGGTAGAAAGCCCATATGTACGCATTCACGCCTTGTCTGCGAAGAACACTGGGGCGAACCGGCATCGCGGCGGCCACTGGACTGGCGCTCGTGCTGACCGTGCCCGGAGCCGCGCTCGCCGCACCGGGCGACCTCGATCCGAGCTTCGACGGTGACGGCAGAGTCGTCACCGACTTCGGCGGCTACGACGAGAGCCGCGACATGGCGCTGCAGGCCGACGGCAAGATCGTCACTGTAGGTCTCGACCAGCCCTACGAAAGCGGAGAGATCGACTTCGCCCTCGCCCGTTACAACCCCGACGGGGGTCTGGACCCCGGATTCGGGACCGGCGGCAAGGTGATCACCGACGTTCGCGGCGGCGAGGACTACGCCAACGGGGTGGCGGTGCAGGCCGACGGCAAGATCGTCGTGGTCGGCCGCACATCGGACCCCCAGACCCTCAATCCCGAGTTCACGGTGATCCGCTACAACCCCGATGGGACCCTGGACACCGGTTTCGGGACCGGCGGTACGGTGGTCACGGACTTCGGAACTGGTGGGCCGTCCGAGGCATTCTCCGTAAAAGTGCAGGCCAACGGCGGGATTGTCGCCGTCGGCAGGAGCGGCGCCGACTTCGCGCTCGCCCGCTACAACGTCGACGGCAGCCTCGACACCGGCTTCGCCGGCGACGGCAAGGTCACCACCGACTTTGCGGGCGGGGCGGCGACCGCCTTCGACGTGGCGTTGCAGTCCGACGGAAAGATCGTCGCTGCCGGTCGCGCAGGGTACAACTATCCGGCTAACGCCTCCGATTTCGCGCTCGCCCGCTACAACGGCGACGGGAGCCTCGACACCGGCTTTGACGGCGATGGCAGGGTGACCACCGCCTTCGCCGATGCCGACGTGATCGGCGGGGTGACGGTGCAGTCCGACGGCAAGATCGTCGTCTCAGGATCCAGCGACTTCGACTTCGCCCTGGCCCGTTACAACCCCACCGGCACTCTTGACAGCGGCTTCAGCGGCGACGGCAAAGTCACCACCGACTTCGGAAGCGGAACCCTGGACGGGAGTTCCGACCTGGCGTTGCAGTCCGACGGGAAGATCGTCGTCGCGGGCATCAGCCAGGCAGATTTCGCGGTGGCCCGTTACAACCTCGACGGCAACCTGGACGGCGGCTTCGGAACCGGCGGCAAGGTGACCACCGATGTCGCCAACGGCTTCTTCGACACAGCCAGCGCAGTGGCACTGCAGCCCGACGGAAAGATCGTCGCCTCCGGCAACACCGGCGACGACCGCGGCCTGGTCCGGTACCAGGTGACCGGCACACCTCCGCCACCGCCCGGCGTGGACATGTCGGCCAAAAAGACCGGTCCCACCACGGTCAGCATCGGCGACCGGCCCACCTACAGCGTGACCGTGACCAACAACAGCACCACCACCTCCGCCACCGGCGTCTCCCTGTCCGACACGCTCAGCGGACCCGCCGCCTCGGTCACCTCGGCGACCCCCAGCACAGGCACCTGCACCATCACCGCCACCAGCGCGAGTTGTTCCCTGGGCACCCTCGCCCCCGGAGCCAGTGCCACGGTGACCATCGCCGCTGAACCCCGGGCCACCGGCACTCTCTCCGACCGGGCCACAGTCAGCGCCACGCAGACCGACCCGGCCTCCGGCAACAACACCGCCACAGCGATCACCACGGTCAACAACTCCCGCGGCTGCACGATCATCGGCACCAGCGGCAACGACACCCTCAACGGCACCTTCGGCAACGACGTGATCTGCGCCCTCGGCGGAGACGACAACGTCAACGCGAGCTACGGCAACGACACCCTGTACGGCGGATACGGCAACGACCGCCTCGACGGCGGCTACGGCAACGACACCCTGAACGGCGGCCCCGGCAACGACAACCTGATCGGCAACTACGGCACCGACAACCTCAACACCGTCGACAACATCTCCGGCAACGACACCGCCAACGGCGGCCCCAACACGGACACCTGCACGACAGACACCGGCGACACCCGCATCAGCTGCCCCTAGACAAGGGTTCTGCCGCACGGGTGTGTCGGTGCACCGGTATTCATCGGCGTCGGCCCCGGCGAGAACAGCTTCAAGCTGGTCTGCGTCGGGGTGGCGCTGTCCGGCGACGGCCATCACCCGATCGCAACCTCTGACCGCGTCCGCACCGCCCTGCGCACCCTCACCCCGGACACTGCGTCAGCCCCCCCCGAGTCGGCCGGTCCAAGTCCTGAGCCGCGCGAGCCGAAACCTCGCTGGTGGCAGCTACGTGGGCTCATGCTACGAGGCCACCATCCGACGTGTCCGGGGCCGCCAGCATGTGCTGCGGTGCACGCGTACCTCTTCGCCGATGGCCTCGACGTGGTCGCGCGCAGTGATAGCAGAATGGCCGGCCTCGATCCGAGGCGCCTGCTCCGCCCAGGCGGACCGCTCTACCCGACGGATATGCCGTGCAAGGTGGATGTGGCAGCCCAGGAGCAGCCCGAGCCAGGGCCGAACAGGCTGACCATCCAGGTCCGGCTCCGGGGCGAGACGGTCATCTGGTCCGACCTGATGTACCCGGACCTCGATGGTAGGGCCATCGAGGAGGTTCGCTTCCGCCTGGGGCAGTACCTGGGCGAGGTCGAGCGAGCATACGCGGCATTGAAAGACCAGCCCTGATCGCCAACGAGCTGCCAACGGTCGATATTGGAGGGGGCCTTCCCAAGCTGGTGGCTTTCGCTGGTGGCTTTGCGTTCGCCGAGTCGACCGCTGACGCGAGATTGCCGATTGGCTGTGATCACTCACCGGCCTGCCGCACACCGGCGCATGCCACCCCGTTGCCGTCTTCGGCGAGGAAGAGCATGAAGACCCAGCACCCATCAGCAGCCTAGATCTGGCCGAGGAGTACCGGTTGGTTGTGTCGGCCGAGGAGCTGCACGGCGCGTTCCAGGCCCGTGGCCTCGATGCCCTTCCGGCGCGTGTGCCCAAGTCGACGCCCGTAGATCCGGGCGTGTGACTCGGCAGGAGTCGTCCCGTCCCAGACAACGTAAGAAGAACCTCTGCGGAGCGCGGCCAGAGCGGCCGCGGATGCCTCGTCGCTACCGGCTAGCAGCCGTTCGAGCTGTTCCCGCCCAGCTCACTCCCTACGGATTCGATGAACTGAGCTGCACTCGTTGCCCGTTGTCCTGTAGACCGGAATGACGCAAGCTGGCATTGCAGCACGGGGGAGTTGTGCCATGGCACGGGTGGTCGTCGTTCACGGCATCGGACAGGAGTTCCTGGGGCCCGAACTCATGGGACGGGATGTGGGACCGGCGCTCCGCGACGGTGTGCGGCTGGCTGGCGGGCCACGGTTGGAGCCGGAGGATGTGGCATGCGCCTTCTATGGGCACCTGTTTTTCGAGCAGGGGACACGCTCCTTGGACGTCCCTCCGTGGGACGAGACCGACGTCGATGAGGGGCTGGAGTCTGAGCTACTACAGGCCTGGTGGGAGCAGGCCGCACGGATCGACCCGGAAGTCCTTGGCCCCGATGCGGCCGCTTCCCGCGGGCCCGTCGGTTTCGGCGCATCCCGACTGCTCCTCTCGGAGCGAGTGCGGGCGGCCCTTGACGCCCTGAGTAGTTCGCGATTCTTCGCCAAAGTGTCCGACCGTCTGCTCATCTTCGCCCTGAAGCAGGTGCGCCGGTACATGACGGAACCCGAGCTGAGGCGCGATGCCCAGGCCCGCATCGCTGGGGAGATCACCGAGGAGACGAGGGTACTGGTCGCGCACTCTCTCGGCTCGGTCGTCGCCTACGAGGGACTGTGTGCCCACCCCGAATGGCCGGTCACCGATTTCGTCACGCTGGGGTCCCCGTTGGGGATGCGCAGCGTGATTTTCGACCGGCTGCAGCCGCAGCCGACGAACGACGTCGGCAGCTGGCCCGGTGGGATCGCACGGTGGACGAACATGGCCGATCGCGGCGACATCGTGGCACTTGCCGGCCAACTGGCACCACGGTTCGGTGGCCAGGTTCAAGACGCCTGGGTCACCAATGGCATGCGGATGCACGATCTGTTGCGCTACCTCACCGCCCCCCGAACGGGCAGGGCCGTCGCTCGGGGTTTGGAGGGCTGACCACGTGGCAGCGCAAGGTCGCAGGTTCCTGATCGCGGTGGGCGTCGGGGCGTACGGGGACGCAGGGATCGACGATCTGCCGGGAGCGCCGCAGGACGTCACGCGCGTTCGCGAACTGCTGGAGCCGATGGAATACACGCTGGCTCTGCCCGAACTGGCCGCTAACCCCCGCAAGGACCTGGCAGAACGCATCGAGGAATGGGTGCTGGAGACTGACCTGGGCCCAAATGATGTGGTGGTTGTCTACTTCGCCGGTCACGGGGTGAAAGCGGCAGACCGCCACTACCTGCTGTGCGCCGACAGCAGGTTGGGCCGCTACACGACAGCACTGGCCAGCGAGGATCTGTGCCGTCCGTTGATGACCAGCCCAGTCGGGCACCTCTTGGTCGTCCTCGACGCCTGTTACGCCGGCGCGGGCACCGAGGACATTGCGAAGCTCGCTGCGGAGCTGGCGTCCTTGCAGCGTGGCACGGCCGGGCGCTGGATGATGGCTGCCGCCCGGGGGAAGGAACGGGCCCGAGAGAACGCCTTCGTGGAGGCCTTGGCCCATGTCCTGGAGCAGCCGCGGGCAGGCGCCCACCAGGAGTACCTGGGTGTCCGGGAGGTCACGGAGCGCATCAACGAGTACTTCCGTGACAAACACCCGGCACAGCACGCCCGCCACTCCACCATCGACAGTGATGGCCACGCCCCCTTCTTTCACAACAGGGCCCACATTCCAGGCCTGCCAGCCGATGACCTTGACGTCGACACACTGACCCGTCTCCGCAAGCAGACCCGTGGCCACTTCGAGGCTCGCGGCCGAGGCGTGGAGCACACCAGCGACCGAGGTGACTACTTCACGGGACGGATGGCCGCCCTCGCCGCGCTGGCCTCGTGGCTGAGTGGATCACGGCACGACCGCAGGGCACGAGTGATCACCGGCAACCCGGGGTCGGGGAAGTCCGCGCTACTCGGCCGTTTCCTGATGCTCGCCGACGTAGATGACCCGAAGCGAGCCCATACTCCTGAACGAACCTTGCCCCCCACGGGCCTGACGGTCGTGCGGCTTCACGCCCGGCGCGCCGTACTGGAAGATCTGGCGACCGACCTGGTCGCGGCAGTCAATCTGCCCGAGGGCAGCGACCGTGACGATCTATTGGACGCGCTGGGTGCGCGGAGCCAGCCGATCGTCGTTGTGGTCGACGCGCTCGATGAAGCCGGCACCGCGGGCGATACCACCGAGGGCAACCGCATCGCTCGTGAACTCCTGCAGCCCCTGAGCACGCTGCCTGCGATACGTCTGATCGTTGGCACCCGGCGGCCCCTGATCCCCGCGCTGGGCCGCGCCGTGGTGACCCTCGACCTGGACCTGCCTGAACACATCACCAGCCAGGACGTTTCCGACTACGCCTGCGCGCTCCTCCTCGACGCCCAAGACCCGGACACCTGCTCCCCGTACGCGGGGCTGACCAAGGTAGCTGCCAGGGTCGCCACGGGCATCGCGTCCCAGGCGGGCACGTCGTTCCTGGTTGCACGAATGACGGCACGTGCCCTTGTCCATGGCCAAATCACCGTGGACACCACTCGGCCAAATTGGGAAGCGGATCTGCCGAGTGACGCTGGACAGGCCTTCGCCGCGTACCTTGCTCGATTCGGTCCCGACCGGCCGAAGGTGGAGCGCTTGCTGCGTCCTCTGGCCTACGCCCAGGGCTCGGGACTGCCCTGGTCCACCGTGTGGGCACCGCTGGCTGAGGCCCTGTCCGAAATCCCCTGCCCCCAGGAGGATTTGCACTGGCTCCACGAGCACGCAGGAGCCTACCTGGTCGAGACCTCGACCATGGCGGGATCGGCCTACCGCCTCTTCCACGAGACGATGGCCGAGCATCTGCGAGAACGGGGCGACGACACTGCCGCACACCAGGTGATCTCCTCAACCCTCCTGGCACGAGTCCCCTACGATTCGCGCACAGGCCGCCGGGACTGGCCGGCCGCTCACCCGTATGTCCGCGACTACCTCGCCACACACTCAGCAGCAGGCGATTGTCTCGACAGAGCGCTGCACGACAGCGACTTCCTCGTCCACGCGACACCTGCCCCCCTGCTCGGTGCGCTTCACGCAACGAACTCCGACGAGTGCCGGGTGCGCTGCGCCGTCTACCGCGCCTCAGCCGGTGTCCATTCCCTGGCCGCCCCCGAGCAGCGCCGCGACATCCTCGCCATCGACGCCGCGCGCTATGCGGACCACGACCTTGTAGAAGAGCTGACCAAGGGACAGACTTGGCGCCCTCGCTGGGCGACTGGATCCCTTGTGCACCCCGCTTTATACAGCAACCTTACTGGCCACACCGGCGTAGTACAGGCTGTTGCCTGTACGAGCATCGATGATCGGCCGCATGTGATCACCGGAAGCGATGACCACTCCGTTCGTGTGTGGGACCTGACTGACGGCACTGCCCGTGCCACGCTTACCGGCCACACCGACGTAGTACAGGCGGTCGCTTGTACGAGCATTGACGATCGCCCGCATGTGATCACTGTCAGCGACGACCGATTCGCTCGTGTGTGGGACGTGGCGGATGGCACCGTGCGTGCCATTCTGGCCGGCCACCTCGGCGGTATCTGGGCTGTTGCCTGCACTGTCATTGATGATCACCCGCATGCGATCACTGTCAGCGGCGACCTCACCGTTCGTGCGTGGGACCTGACCGACGGCAGTGCCCGTGCCACGCTCACGGGTCACACCAGCGCTGTCCGGGCTGTCGCCTGTACGGCCATTGATGATCGGCCACACGCGATATCCGGAAGCTACGACCACTCCGTTCGTGTGTGGGACCTGACCGACGGCACTGCCCGTGCCACGCTCACGGGTCACACCAGCGCTGTCCGGGCTGTCGCCTGTACGGCCATTGATGATCGGCCACACGCGATCACTGTCAGCGACGACCACTCCGTTCGTGTGTGGGACCTGACCGACGGCACTGCCCGTGCCACGCTCACGGGTCACACCAGCGCTGTCCGGGCTGTCGCCTGTACAGCCATTGATGATCGGCCACACGCGATATCCGGCGGGGACGACGGC